>CAVVDR010000001.1:0-41335 GCA_963746955.1 uncultured beta proteobacterium
TGCTTGAAGGCGGCCAGCATGGGCGCCATGCAGGACTGGTCGCCGTTGAGCGCGGCTTCGGCGGCGACCTGCGAAATCGAGGTGGGGTTGGAGGTGCTCTGCGACTGCACGCTGGTCATGGCCTGAATGATGGGTTCCGGGCCAGCGGCGTAGCCGATGCGCCAGCCGGTCATGGAATAGGCCTTGGACACGCCGTTCAGCACCATGGCGCGCGGATACAGGTCGGGGCAGGCATTGAGGATGTTGGAGAAGGGTGCGTCGTCCAGGCTGATGTGCTCGTACATGTCGTCGGTGGCAATCAGCACCTGCGGGTGCGCGCGCAGCACGTCGCCCAGGGCGGCGAGTTCCTGTTTCGAATACACCGCGCCGGTGGGATTGCTGGGGCTGTTGATCACCACCATGCGGGTCTTCGGGGTGATCGCGGCGGCGAGTTGCGCGGGGCTCATCCTGAAGCCCTGTTCGATGCCGGCCTCGACGATGACGGGCACGCCGTCGGCCAGCAGCACGATGTCGGGGTAGGACACCCAGTAGGGCGCGGGGATGATGACCTCGTCGCCCGGGTTGATCACCGCCTGGACGAGGTTGAAGAAGCTCTGCTTGCCGCCGCACGACACCAGGATTTGTTTGGGCGTGTAGGCCAGGCCGTTGTCGCGCTGGAACTTGGCGATGACGGCGGCCTTGAGGCTGGGCGTGCCGTCCACCGGGGTGTACTTGGTGAAGCCGCGTTCGATGGCGGCGATCGCCGCGGCCTTGATGTGGTCCGGGGTGTCGAAGTCCGGTTCACCCGCGCCCAGGCCGATGATGTCCTTGCCTGCGGCCTTGAGCGCCCCCGCCCGCGCGGTGACGGCGAGCGTGGGGGAGGGCTTGATCGACTGCACGCGGCGGGAGAGCGGGATGTCCATGGATGACCTGAAGGCGGGGTAGGCGGCCGGTGTAAAATGTGCGGTTGGGCACAGGCTCAAGAGTGCCGGAATTTTACCCGTGGTCATCACCTTTCCCAATAGCCCCTTCCAACTACACCAGCCTTTTGATCCGGCGGGGGATCAGCCGCAGGCGATCGCGCGGATTACCGAGGGGTTCGAGGATGGCCTGGCCTACCAGACCCTGCTGGGCGTGACCGGCTCGGGGAAGACCTACACCATGGCGCACGTCATTGCCCGGCTGGGCCGCCCGGCCCTGATCATGGCGCCTAACAAGACCCTGGCGGCGCAGCTTTATTCGGAGATGCGCGAGTTCTTCCCGGAAAACGCGGTCGAGTATTTCGTCTCCTACTACGATTACTACCAGCCCGAGGCCTACGTGCCCAGCCGCGACCTGTTCATTGAGAAGGATTCCTCGATCAATGAGCACATCGAGCAGATGCGGCTATCCGCCACCAAGGCCTTGCTGGAGCGGCGCGACACGGTGATCGTGGCGACGGTGTCGTGCATCTACGGCATCGGCGACCCGGTCGACTACCACAGCATGATCCTGCACCTGCGCCAGGGCGAGAAGCTGGGCCAGCGCGAGGTGCTGGGGCGGCTCGCCACGATGCAGTACGAGCGCAACGACTATGACTTCCACCGCGGCACCTTCCGCGTGCGCGGCGACGTGATCGACGTGTTCCCGGCTGAGAACGCGGAGACCGCGCTGCGCATCGAGTTGTTCGACGACGAAGTCGAAATGCTCACAGTGTTTGACCCGCTCACTGGCAGGCTGCAGAGCAAGGTGCCGCGCTACACGGTGTTTCCGTCCAGCCACTACGTCACGCCGCGCGAGACCACGTTGAAGGCCATCGAGAAGATCAAGACCGAACTGCGCGAGCGGCTGGCGTTCTACTACGCCAACAACAAGCTGGTCGAAGCGCAGCGGCTGGAACAGCGCACCCGCTTCGACCTGGAAATGCTCAACGAGTTGGGCTTCTGCAAGGGCATCGAGAACTATTCGCGCCACCTTTCCGGGCGCAAGGCGGGCGAGCCGCCGCCCACGCTGATCGACTACCTGCCGCCGCAGTCGCTCCTGATCATCGACGAATCCCACGTGACGATTCCGCAGATCGGTGGCATGTACAACGGCGACCGGGCGCGCAAGCAGAACCTGGTGGAATACGGCTTCCGCCTGCCCTCGGCCATGGACAACCGGCCGCTCAAGTTCGAAGAGTTCGAGGGCCTGATGCCGCAGACCCTGTTCGTCTCCGCCACCCCGGCGGATTATGAGGCGACACACCAGGGCCAGGTGGTGGAACAACTGGTTCGCCCCACCGGGCTGGTGGATCCGCTGGTTGAGGTCAGGGCGGTCTCAACCCAAGTGGATGATCTGCTGTCCGAATGCCGCAAGCGGCTTGCGGTGGGCGAGAGAGTGTTGGTCACTACGCTGACCAAGCGCATGGCCGAAGACCTGACCGACTATCTGGCGGAACATGGGGTGAAGGTGCGTTATCTGCACTCCGACATCGATACTGTCGAGCGGGTGGAGATCATTCGCGACCTGCGCCTGGGCGTGTTCGACGTGCTGGTCGGCATCAACTTGTTGCGCGAAGGTCTGGATATTCCGGAAGTTTCGCTGGTGGCGATCCTCGACGCCGACAAGGAAGGCTTTCTTCGCTCCACTCGCTCGTTGATCCAGACCATAGGGCGGGCCGCGCGCCACCTGCACGGGAGCGCCATTCTCTATGCCGACCGGGTGACCGATTCAATGAAACGCGCGATCGACGAAACGGAACGGCGGCGCAACAAGCAGTTGGCGTTTAACGTTGAACATGGCGTTACGCCCAAAGGAGTGAGCAAAAGGATCAAGGACATCATCGAAAATGTCGTTAACCTGGATGAGGCCCGCCTGGAACTTAAGGCCGCCCAGACTTTGGCGGCTTACCACGTGATGAACGACAAGGACCTCAACCGGGAGGTCAAGCGGGTTGAAAAGGAAATGCTGGAAGCCGCCAGGAATCTGGAATTTGAAAAGGCCGCGGAACTTCGCGACCACTTGAAGGAACTCAAGGAGGTGCTGTTCGGTGTCGAACAGGCAAACGAATCGAGAACTTAGGAAACAGCAACGTGGCCGGGAGGCATTTGCGTGCAATCCACTGACCGGGCAATCTGGCTTGTTTTCGGAAGGGTGATGATGGTGAAGGTCTTATTCGTCTGCATGGGTAACATCTGCCGCTCGCCCATGGCCCAGGGCGTATTCCACAAGCTGGTGCAGGAAGCCGGGCTTGAAGACCAGGTGTCGATCGATTCTGCCGGCACCCACAGCTATCATATCGGCGATGCGCCCGATCAGCGCGCCCAGTCCATCCTGCGTGATCGCGGCATCGATATTTCAGGTTTGCGAGGGCGCCAGGTGGCGGATCCGGATTTCAAGCAATTCGACTACATCCTGGCCATGGATACGGCCAATCTGAACAATCTCAAACGGCGCGCCTCCTCCAGCTACCATGACAAGATCCGCCTGATGCTGGCCTACAGCCGAAGATATCCCAACCTGGATGTGCCCGATCCCTATTTTGGCGGCGCGGAGGGCTTTGATGAGGTGTTGCGTATGGTGGAGGATGCCGGCCAGGGGCTATTGAAGGAAATCCGGCACGATCTGGCGGGACGCAATCGGCAAGTTAGCTAAGCAAGTTAGCCAAGGTGGCGCTGGCAGCCACGAACGTAAGAAGGGGGCCTGTGCGGCCCCCTTGGTTTGCGTGTGATCTCAACTCTGAGGCGGCTGGGTCTCCACCTGCACCAGGGGCTCGGCAGGCACGGCTGCGCCGCCCGTGGGTCGGCGGCGGCCGGGTCCATGAGGACGTTCCTGCGTCCCTGCAATTTCCATCTGGACCGCTGCACCCCCGGTTTGCGCCGGGGCGTTGCTGGTTTCAACCTGCATCAGCTGGACCGGGGCGCTTTCCGCGGCGGGCTTGCGGCGGCGCGGTCGATGCGGCCTGGCTTCCTCGACGCCACTGCTTTGCGCTGCGGGAACAGGCTGGGTTTCCACCTGGTTCAAATCGTGGCTGAGTGACAGCGACTTGAGTATCTCCTCGGCAGGCACCGCACCGGGTCGACGCGTTGGCTGGGCCGCAACGGGAGGGCGAGCGGGCTCAGACGGGGCGACTAGAGCTGTGGGCATCGGAGGCGCTGCCTGAGGTGCAACCACGATCGGATTTTGTGTCGCGGGGGCCATGGGCAATGCCTCCGGCCTGGACCGGACAGGCGGAGTTTCAGAGACGGCCGTCACTTCAGTCATGGGTAGAGAAGCCTGTCCACTCTCGCGGCCTTCGCCGCGCTCGCGCCGGCCGCGACCGCGCCGGCTGCGGCCTCCCTCGCGGGCCTCTCCCTGTACACCTTCGGCAGATTCGGCCGCTTGCGGGCGTTCCCGGCGCATGGATTTTTCAGCCTGTTCGGGAATGGCGTCCTTGCGCGGTGGACGAGGTTCGCGCGGTTCGCGCGGTGGTCTGGGTGGTCGGGCCTGGCGCTCGGCAGGCTCGGGGCGCGCTTCCATTCTTGGGGCTTCCTGCGCATCCCGGCGCTCACGCGGCTTGCGTTCGGGCCTTTCTGCGCGCTCGCCGCGCTCCGGACGCTCGGTGCGATCGCGCCGCCCACGCTGGGCGGGAGCGCTTTCACGCCGGGGTCTGGCGAGTAGGGGGGCTTCCACGGCCTTGGTCTCCTTGACGTCACCCTTCTTCTTGAACCAGCCCGCGATGCGGTCCAGCAAGCCGGCTTTCTCCGCTGTCGGGGCGAGGGGCGCAGCAGAAGGGGGCGTGGGTTGCGGCGGGGTGATGGCCTTGACCACCGCTTCGGGCGCGGGCGCCCTCTGTTCCCTGGCCGCGGCCGAGGTTTCGGCCTCGGGCACGGTGATCAAC
Source organism: uncultured beta proteobacterium (assembly GCA_963746955.1). Lineage (GTDB taxonomy): Bacteria > Pseudomonadota > Gammaproteobacteria > Burkholderiales > Thiobacillaceae > DASQBT01. The sequence goes on from CAVVDR010000001.1 coordinate 4,820, forward strand.
TTGTAGCTCGGCTCGATGGCGCCTTCCCGGTTGAGGTCTTCGTGCTTGATGCGCTCGACCAGGTAATTGGGTGTTACCAAGTGTATGTTGGGAATGATCACCACATTGACCTTGAGCCGGGCTTCCAGGGAATGGATGTCCTGGCGCTTTTCGTTGAGCAGGAAGGCGGCAACTTCCACTGGCACCTGGGCGTGCAACGCGCCGGTATTCTCCTTCATCGCCTCTTCCTGGATGATGCGCAGGATATGCAGGGCGGTGGATTCTTCGCCCCGGATATGTCCGGTGCCGCCGCAACGCGGGCAGGGCTCGTGGCTGGTCTCGCCCAGCGAAGGCTGCAGGCGCTGACGTGAAAGTTCGAGCAGGCCGAATCGGGAAATCTTGCCCATCTGCACGCGAGCCCGGTCGTGGTGCAGGGCATCGCGCAAGCGGTTTTCCACTTCACGCTGGTTTTTTTGCGACTCCATGTCGATAAAATCGATCACGAGCAGCCCGCCCAGGTCGCGCAAGCGGGCCTGACGTGCAATTTCATCCGCCGCTTCCAGATTGGTGCGGAACGCGGTTTCCTCGATGTCCGCGCCTTTGGTGGCACGCGCCGAGTTGACGTCGATGGATACCAGGGCTTCGGTATGGTCGATTACGATGGCGCCGCCGGAAGGAAGATTTACCTGGCGGGCGTAGGCGGACTCGATCTGGTGTTCAATCTGAAAGCGGGAGAACAACGGGACGTCATCGCGGTACAGTTTGATCTTGCTGACGTTGGCCGGCATCACATGGGCCATGAAGCCCTGGGCCTGCTCGAACACTTCGTCCGTATCGATGAGAATTTCGCCGATGTCGGCGGTGAAGTAATCGCGGATGGCGCGGATGACCAGGGAACCTTCCTGGTAAATGAGGAAAGCGCCGGACTGGCCGCCGGCTGCGCCTTCGATCGCCTGCCACAGTTGCATCAGGTAGCTCAGGTCCCATTGCAATTCTTCTGCGGTGCGACCGATGCCGGCAGTGCGGCCGATCAGACTCATGCCATCGGGCACTTCCAGCTGGGCCATGGCATCGCGCAATTCGTTTCGGTCCTCGCCCTCAATGCGGCGCGATACGCCGCCGCCGCGCGGATTGTTCGGCATCAGGACCAGATAGCGGCCGGCCAGGGAAACGTAGGTCGTAAGCGCGGCGCCCTTGTTGCCGCGTTCATCCTTTTCCACCTGGACGATTAGTTCCAGACCTTCCCGAAGCAGGTCAGGCACTCGTCCGGAGCCTTTTACACAGGAGCGGGCGATCTCCTTGAACGGGAGAAAGCCGTGGCGCTCGCAGCCATAATCTACAAACGCTGCCTCCAGGCTGGGTTCAACCCGGGTGATGACGCCTTTGTAAATGTTGCTCTTGCGTTGCTCCTTGGCGGAGGATTCGATGTCGAGATCGACGAGTTTTTGCCCATCGACGATGGCAACCCGTAGCTCTTCGGACTGAGTTGCATTGAACAGCATGCGCTTCATGTTTACTCCCGCGCGCACGCATACGGGACTGGGAATACCGCTATGTCCGTGTCGACAGCTTGTGGAATGGCAATACGGGGCACATGAAAGAAGCGGGTTCCTGATCCTGAGGGAATGCTGAACCAGCGGGGTGTTCACGCGGGTCCTTACAATTCATCCGGCGCGACCACTCGTATCCGGTTGCGCCGCGTATGCTAATTACGCGTCTTTTCCATTACTATCGCTGCTTCTTGCGGCAAGGCGGCATCGGGGCCATGAACGAGGCAGGGATGGGGCCTGGCAGCTGAAAAGCTCTGAATATCGACTTTAACAATGCAGTACGAGTTCAGATTCTCAAGGACTGGCGAGCGAAGAAAACCAGTCGAAATTCCGCTTTCAGCATAGGCTGAAAGTCGGCACAGTATATTAAAAATGAAAGAGTTAGGCAAAAAGTCTGTCAATTCCCCGAAAGAGTCGGTGCGGCGAGTGAAGATCGATGACGCCCATGCTGGCCAGCGGCTGGACAATTTTTTGCTGGGACAGTTGAAGGGCGTACCCAAGAGCCGCGTCTACAAGCTGGTGCGGGGCGGCGAAGTGCGGGTCAACGGCGGCCGGGTGCAGGTCAGTCAGCGCCTGGGCGAAGGAGATGAGGTGCGCATCCCGCCAGTGCGTCAGGCGGAAGCGGCCCCGCGGCCGAAAACGCTGCCCAGGGATGTCACCCGGCTGGAGCCTTCGATCCTGTATCGCGACGAGGACTTGCTGGCGCTCAACAAACCGTCCGGCATGGCGGTGCATGGGGGCAGCGGCATATCGCGCGGGGTGATCGAGCAGTTGCGTCTGGAATTTCCCGATCAGCGATTCATGGAACTGGCCCATCGACTGGACCGCGAAACCTCAGGCGTGCTGGTGGTGGCGCTCAAGCGCCGCGCGCTGATAGGATTGCACGACATCTTTCGCCAGCATCGCGTGGACAAGCGTTATCTGGTGCTGGCGACCGGTCGCTGGCGTGATGAAATGCGCAACGTGCGCGTGGCGCTGCACAAATTCGTGACGGCCGACGGCGAGCGCCGGGTCACTGTGCAGGAAGGGGGGCAGGCCGCGCACACGATTTTTCATCGGCTCAGGACTTGGCCCGGATTCACCCTGCTGGAGGCGGAACTGAAGACCGGCCGCACCCATCAGATCCGGGTGCACCTGGCGCATCTGAAACACCCGATTGCGGGTGACGACAAATACGGCAACTTCGCTCTAAACAAGGAGCTGATGGCCCGGGGCCTGAAGCGCATGTTTCTGCATGCCGCCTCGCTCAGTTTCGACCATCCGGTGAGCGGCGAGCCCTTGCGCTTTGAAGCACCGCTGCCGAATGAATTGCAGAACTTTCTGGACAAGCTCGACATAGATGCAGCGCAAGTATGAGTTATTGATTTTCGACTGGGACGGAACCCTGATGGATTCCGCTGGCCATATCGTGGAGTCCATCCAGAACGCCTGTATCGATCTGGAAATCCCTGCACCCAGCGACCGCGAATGCCGCCAGATAATAGGCTTGGGGCTGGTCCAGGCCTTGCAGACCCTGTTGCCAAATCTTCCTGGGTCCGACTACCCGCGTCTTAGCGAACGCTACCGGCATCACTATCTGGGCCGGGACGCGGAGATTCCGCTGTTTGACGGCGTGTCCGCGGGCATCCGGGAACTGCGTCAGGCCGGCTATGTGCTGGCGGTGGCCACCGGCAAGAGTCAGCTCGGCTTGCAACGGGCGCTGCACTATCATGATTTGGCGGGATACTTCTCCGCCACCCGCTGCGCCGATCAGACTTATTCCAAGCCGCATCCGGCCATGGTGCTGGAAATTCTGGATGGACTTCTGGTGGCGCCGGACCGGGCCCTCGTCATCGGCGATACCAGCCATGACATGCTGATGGCGCAAAATGCCGGTGTGGACCGGCTGGCGGTTGCCTACGGGGCGCATGAGCACGAGGATCTGCTGGCCCATAATCCGGTTGCCCTGGTGCATACATTTGGAGAAGTGCGCCAATGGCTGATGACACACGGTTGATTTGCGCGTCTGCCGAATTGGAAGATGGCGGCCGCGGCGTACGCTTTGAGGTGGACTGGGCAGGCCGAAAAACTCCGGCCTTCGTGGTGCGCCAGCATGGCAAGCCGCGGGCTTTTCTTAATCAGTGTGGCCATGTGGGCGTGGAACTGGATTGGAATGAAGGCGCATTCTTCGACGCCGATGGGCTCTATTTGATATGCTCGACCCATGGCGCGCTGTATGACCCGGCAACGGGCCATTGTGTAAGCGGCAGATGCAACGGTAAGGGGCTTGTGCCACTGACCGTCGTGGAAGAAAACGACCAGATTTATCTTTCCCGCACGGGGAACGGCAATAATTTGAAGGAATGAATCAGATGAGCGAACCGGAACAAGCTTGGGAACGCCAGGTATTGGAAAAACTGGCGACCGACGCCCTCAAGGAACAGAAGCGTGCCCGCCACTGGGGGATATTCTTTAAGAGCCTGACCTTTGTTTACCTGTTCATCATTCTGTTTCTTGCCGCTGGCTGGTTCAAGGGCGAATCGTCACTGACCGGCAGGCATACCGCTTTGGTGGAATTGCAGGGGGTGATCTCGCCCAAGGACGAAAGCGCCGACAAGATTACCGAGGGATTGCAGAATGCCTTCGAGGACAAGCACACCCAGGGTGTCATTCTGCGCATCAACAGCCCGGGTGGAAGTCCGGTGCAGGCCGGCCAGATTCATGACGAAATCAAACGACTGCGCGCGAAGTATCCCAAGATCCCGCTCTATGTCGTGGTGGATGACATCTGTGCTTCGGGCGGTTATTACGTGGCTTCAGCCGCCGACAAGATATTCGTCGACAAGGCCAGCATCATAGGCTCCATCGGCGTGCTGATGGATGGCTTCGGCTTTACCAAGGCCATGGACAAGCTGGGCGTGGAACGGCGCCTGCTGACCGCAGGCAAGAACAAGGGCTTTCTTGATCCCTTTTCGCCCGCTGATCCCGGCCAGGAAAAATATGCCAAGACCCTGCTGGAGCAGATTCACCAGCAATTCATCAACGTGGTCAGGGCCGGGCGCGGCAAACGCTTGAAGGAATTTCCCGACATGTTCAGCGGCCTGATCTGGAGCGGCGCGGAAAGCATCAAGCTGGGACTGGCCGACGGCTTCGGCAGCGCGGACTACGTGGCGCGCGAAGTGATCAAGGCTGAGGACATCGTCGACTACACGCCGCAGGAAGACCTTGCTTCGCGCCTGGCCGGCAAGTTCGGGGCGAGCATGGCGCAGGCGTTCAACCCGTTTGCAGAACAGCGGGCGCAACTGCGCTGAGGCTGGTCCGTCGTTGCGAGCGAAGCGCGCTGGGCTAACCGTCGGGAGGACTCTTCACGCGCCACGGCATCAATGCCTCTTTCGACGTAAGCCGGCAACCTTTACGGGCGACCTGTACCCAAAGCGCGCTGTACCAGAGCGCGCCAACGCCGACGAATGCAAGTAACCACCGCTGCCGGAGTGCGGCAAACGCAATCGCGGTAAGGCCAGCAGCCAGCCATATCAAGGCAAGCAGGCCTGATACAACTCGGGTGGTTCGGCTTGAATGGCGTCGAGAGTTCACGATTTGCTACGCCAATGACGAATGAAATTTAATCTCAATGATACCGCGTTGATCCGTGGCGAGGGAAATGGCCAGGAAATGATTCGATAAATAACCTTGTAGCCGGCCCCGCGGAGCGGATCACCGAATGCTAGAAAAACATTCTCCTTTATCAAAATGATTGGTGTATTCGACGAGATCAATTAGGCGATCACGGATAACTCTCCCGTCCGGAAGGTTCGGCATCAAACGTTGTCGCGAGGCAAGCTCAATGCATTCACCGGTCGTTGCTCCGCTGGCTGTGGTGATGCAGGTGGGGCCAGGAAACTCGACGCTGACACCTTTGATTCCTTATGGTTATGTGATTCATGCTGCATATTTTACGCGTGCATACTGGAAGAACTTTCTCACCCGCTCGCGTGATTTCTCCAACGTCTGCATGTGCTCGGTTGCAGCGGTTTTCAACTTGGCCTTGGTGCGTACCGGAACCTTGGTATAAAGCGTTTGCTTCAAATCAAGACTTGAGCCTTTCTGTCTGGGTCTTTTTCCATTCTGTAATGCTGGCAGATAGAACAACTCGATCGGTCTTTACACCATCAATCAGGTCTTGAGCGGCTGGCTCTGATGACGCGCAGTTATCAAGCCTCGGAAATATTCTCGCTGGTTTCTGCCAAGTTGCAGCCCAATCACCACCCCTAAATGAACATTCACTGAACATCAGCTTTGGCCGGCATTTGACGTGGCGATCATGACAGAATATGGCGTCTTTCGTACGCAAAGAATCTCGTGTTATCCGCCATTGCATAGCAAACGGCCGCGAAAGTCTGTATTCACACGGCGGTTTCGTCGCAACTGAATCTCGGCACATTCTCCCTTGGCGCTTGTTCGATTCCGGATATTCGTTGTACAGCAATTCCTGCACGGCCTCTGGCCGTTGTCATATGGTTAACTGGGTGGCCTTTGAACACAATGATCCCAAGATCGTCTTAGGTAGTGCAACGCCGCGCACAGAACAACTTATTCCGCATTGGATCATAATAACGGAAGATTACATTCGTCGAGAATATTCATATTGAAAACTACATCCTACCGTTTTCGCTCTACCCGAAACCAAAGGATATCCGTTGTCACGTCTATTGAAATTGGTATAAATGCCAACTCCCTCCGGGCAGCAGGATGAGTGGTACCCCTCCCGCAAATGGTTAGAGCCAATTTCCACGTTAAACTCGGCACCTGAGAAGTGCAAAGCAAACGGAGCTGAAACACCATGCACAACGTTGTAGGGCGATGCGTTTGCTGCTGCAACTTGTTCCGATGTTAAAAGTCCTACTGTCGCTTCCCGATGGTGAGAATCACAAAGCAGCGTGAGATTATCTTCCTCATGTTTTTGAACATCTGAATAAGGCACCATATGGTGGTATTCATAAAGAGGATGGCCACATATGACGCAGCCAAAAGAACATCGTTGACGTACCGCCCGCTGCGTCGGCTGAGGTATGGGGGGTCGACGTTCTTCTTCTATTTCCTCACCCTCTTGCATCCATTCCTCCTGGCACATAACGTAAAAGTGTCCAGCCAGAATTACGGCTTATAAGCCGTAATTCTGGCATGGTGTGCATAAATTAAGATACAAATCATCTTGCTATGTTTGCATCGCTGGGTCAGGGCACCAAGCGCATCTCACGCCCCGATGATGAACACCGCAGGCCGCTTGTCCAGATCGGGCAGCGGCTGTTTCTTCCATGCGCTGACATCCAAAGTTTTCAGCACCTGCGCAGGACCGGTCAGGTCGATGGCCAGGGTAAGGCGCGTCCCTGGCGCGAGGGTTTCCAGCAGGGCTTTGAACAGGCTGGCGCCGCGATAGGGGGTTTCGATGAAGAGTTGGGTATGGCCTTTTTGCGCGAGTTGCTCCAGATGCTTGATGGCCTTTCTGCGTTCCTCGGCGGCGATCGGCAAGTAGCCATTGAAGGCGAATTGCTGGCCGTTGAGGCCGGAGCCCATGAGCGCGAGCAGCAGAGATGATGGGCCGACCAGCGGAATGACATCCAGTCCATGCCGGTGGGCCAGCGCCACCAGGGGCGCACCGGGATCGGCCACACCCGGACAACCGGCTTCGGACATGAGACCCAAATCGTCGCCTGCCAGAAGCGGCACCAGCAAGCGGTCCAATTCCTGGGCCGGCGTGTGTTCGGATAGTTCAAGCATGGTCACGGTCTGCATCGGCCCGGGATGGCCCATGGTCTTGAGCCAGGCGCGGGCGGTCTTGGGATGCTCGACCACAAAGGTGTGCAGGCGGCGGGCAATGTCCAGCGTATGGGCCGGAAGGCTGGCTTCCACTGCGCCCTCGGCCAAGGGAACGGGGATGAGGTAGAGGGTGCCTGGCATGCAACCTCACCCCTTCCTTCTCCCCCTGGGAGGGGGAGAGGGTGGCCCGGAGGGTCGGGTGAGGGGGTTCAATACGGCGGGCGAGGGCGTGAAGGTGAGGACGTCAACTCCCTCGTTCAGCAGCATTTCAGTCAACGCCATCAGTGGCAGGCCGATCAGGGCCGTTGGGTCGGGGCTGTCCATGCGTTCCATCAGGGCGATGCCCAGCGACTCGCTGCGGGCCGAGCCGGCGCAGTCATAAGGCTGTTCTTTGTTCAGGTAGGCCGCAATCTGTGCATCACTAAGCTTGCGGACATGGACGACGGTGGGTACGTCGCGGGTCTGCGCACGACCGGTTTTGCTGTTGAGCAAAGTCAGTGCGGTGTGGAACACCATGGCCTTGCCCTGCATGCGTTTGAGTTGTTCGACGGCTCGCTCGTAATTGCCCGGCTTGCCCAACTGGTCCGCATCCAGCATCAGGACCTGGTCGGAGCCGATAATGAGCGCATCCGGGAATTTCCCCGCCGCAGCTTGTGCTTTGAGCGCGGACAGGCGCAGCGCGGTTTGCGAGGGCGATTCGCCGGGCAGCGGGCTTTCGTCTACATCGGGCGCCACGACCTCGAAGGTCAGGTGCAGGCGCGACAGCAATTCGCGCCGGTAGCGCGAGGTGGAAGCAAGGACAAGTTTCATTCCGGCTGGATTTCGATCAGCGCCATGTCGGGCGTCACCGCGTCGCCTTTGGCGGCGAAGACATTGATGACGATGCCGCTGATGGGAGCCTGCACTTCGTTTTCCATTTTCATCGCCTCGATGACGAGGATGGGGTCGCCGGCTTGAACTTTTTGTCCGGTATTGACCAGCACTTCGACGACGCTGCCCGGCATGGCGGCGCTGACATGTCCGCGATGGGTGGCCTTGGGTTTTTGTCCCGCGGCAGCGGCCTTCCTGACCGGTTCGGGCTTCATAGCGGAGCCGCCGGCGGGTCTGACTTCCACTTCATTCAGGGCTTCCAGCAACACCTCCTCCGACACCCCGTCCACGCTGACAAAGAAGGGGCGCGGAGTCTCCGAGGCTTTGCCGCTGCCGGTGAGTTTGATGTGATAGGTTTCGCCATGCAAGGTGACGCGGAACTCGTCGGGCGCATACATTGCGGCCGAGGCCTGGTCCTTCGTTTCGGGTGGGAGCAAGGCTTCCGGTTTCAGGGCGCCGGCCGCGCGCTCCTGCAGGAATGTCCGGCCCAATTCGGGGAACATGGCATAGGTCAGCACGTCTTCATTGGTCTTGGCCAGCCCTTCTGATTCAAGCTGCAGCTTGTCCAGCTCATCGGGAATCAGATCGGCCGGGCGGCCGCTCATGACGTCGAGATTGCCGATCGCCAGTTTGCGGATTTCCTCGTTCACCGGTGCGGGCGTTGCCCCATAGCGGCCCTGCATGTAAAGCTTCACTTCATTGGTGATGCTCTTGTAGCGGCTGCCGGTCAGCACATTGAGCGCCGCCTGGGTCCCGACGATCTGCGATGTGGGGGTGACCAGGGGCGGAAAGCCCAGTTCCTGCCGCACGCGGGGAATTTCTTCCAGCACCTGATCCATCTTGTCCAGCGCGCCCTGCTCCTTGAGCTGGTTGGCCAGATTGGAAATCATGCCGCCCGGCACCTGGTTGATCAGTACCCGGGTGTCAACGTCGGTGAAGTCGCTTTCGTACTGCCAGTATTTCTTGCGCACTTCCTTGAAGTAGGCGGAGATTTCCTCGAGCAGCGGCAGCGACAGTCCAGTGTCGTATTCGGTGCCCTGAAGGGCGGCGACAAAGCTTTGCGTAGTGGTATGGCTGGCGCCTTCGGCGAACGCGCCCAGACAGGTATCGACCATTGCTGCGCCGGCCTCAACCGCTTTCAGGTGCACCATGGCAGCCAGCCCAGAGCTCGCGTGGCTGTGGGTATGAACCGGCAGGCCGGTGGTTTCGCGGATCGATTTGACCAGATCGAAGGTCGTATAGGGCGTCAGCAGGCCGGCCATGTCCTTGATCGCAATCGTGTCGCAGCCCATCTCGGCCAGGCCTTTGGCCAGTCCGACAAAATGCGCAATGTCATGCACCGGACTTGTCGTATAGCAGATTGCGCCTTCCGCGTGCTTGCCCGCCTTCTTGACCGCCTGCAGTGATACCCGCAAGTTGCGCAGGTCGTTCATGGCGTCAAATACGCGGAACACGTCGACTCCGTTGTCGGCGGATTTCTGCACGAAGGCGCGCACCACATCGTCGGCATAATGCCGGTAGCCGACCAGATTCTGGCCTCTCAACAGCATCTGGATGCGCGTGTTGGGCATGGCCTTGCGCAGCTTGCGCAGGCGCTCCCAAGGGTCTTCGCGCAGGAAGCGCACGCACGCGTCAAAGGTTGCGCCGCCCCAGGCTTCGAGCGACCAGAAGCCGACGCTGTCCAACTTGGGGCAGACCGGCAACATGTCATCGGTACGCAGGCGGGTAGCGATCAGGGATTGGTGGCCATCGCGCAAGACCAGATCGGTAATGAAAACTTGTTTCTTCATGGGGGCCTAGATTCCCTGGTTTGCGGCAATGACGGCCGCGATGGCGGCGGCCAGCATTTCCGGTGGTTTGTGCTCAAGATAGTTCACCAGTTCGGGGTGGGATTCGACAAAACCGGTGTTGAATTGCCCGCTGCGAAAATCCGGGTGCTTAAGGATTTGCTGGTAGTAGGGAATGGTGGTTTTCACGCCGTAAACCACCATGTCGGACAGCGCGCGCCGGCCCCGCTCGACGACGGATTCCCAGGTCAGGTTCCACACCGTCAGCTTGGCACACATGGAATCGAAGTAGGGCGGAATGGCATAGCCGGTGTACATGGCGGCGTCTGTCCTCACCCCTGGTCCGCCGGGCGAATAATAGCGGGTGATGCGGCCGAAGCTGGGCAGAAAATCATTCTTCGGATCTTCGGCGTTGATGCGAAATTCCATGGCAAAACCACGGTAGCTGACCTCTTCCTGCTTGTATTGCAGGGGCAGGCCGTCGGCAATGCGTATCTGTTCCTGCACGATATCCACGCCGGTGATCGCTTCTGTGACCGTGTGTTCGACCTGCAGCCGCGTATTCATTTCCATGAAATAGAACTGGTTGTCCTGATCCAGCAAGAATTCCACCGTGCCGGCATTGACATAAGCGACGGCCTTGGCGGCTTGCACCGCCAGTTTGCCAATGTAGTGGCGTTGCGCTTTGGTCAACTGCGGGGAGGGAGCGATTTCGATCAGCTTCTGGTTGCGGCGCTGGATCGAACAGTCGCGCTCAAACAGGTGGATCGTGTTGCCCTTGCTGTCAGCCAGGATCTGCACTTCGATGTGCTTGGGATAGAGCACGCATTTCTCGATGAACACTTCCGGTTTGCCAAATGCCTTGGTGGCTTCAGATACGACACGGTCGTAATTGCGCAGCAGATCCTCCTCTGAATCGCAGCGCCGGATACCCCGACCGCCGCCGCCATTGGTCGCTTTGAGCATCACCGGGTAGCCGATCTTGTAGGCCAGCACGCGGGCTTCCTCGGCCGATTCCAGGTTGTGGTCGGACCCGGGAATCACGGGGATGCCGGCCTCTATCATCGCCTGACGGGCCTGAATCTTGTCGCCCATCTTGCGGATGACTACCGGAGTCGGGCCGATGAACTTGATGCCGCGCCGCGCGCAGTTCTCGGCGAGCACCGGGTTTTCGGACAAGAACCCGTAGCCCGGATGCAGCGCGTCGCAACCTGAGGCAACTGCCAGATTGACGATATGCACCGCATTCAAGTAACCCAGCACCGGGTCCCTGCCGATGTGGTAGGATTCGTCGGCTTTTTTTACGTGCAGGGCGTGACGGTCCGCATCGGTGTAGATCCCGACTGACTCGATGCCCATCTCGGCGCAGGCGCGCACGATGCGCACCGCAATTTCGCCACGGTTTGCTACGAGGATCTTCTTGATCACAGCCAATCCCGGTTTTGACAAAAGTTCCGAAGAATCATATTATTGAACGCTTATGTTTCATCGCCTGAGCGTAAACCCCGCGCAATTCGCGGCGGCCAAACAGGTTTGGCAGGGGGACGTGCCCCTGGGAGCATTTGAACGGCTTGCGCAGGAAACCCTGGATCCTGACGCCTTGGTGCATTATCGCATCGAAGGCGGCAAGGACAAGGCAGGCCATGTGCAATTGACGTGCAAGCTGGAGGGGCGGACGACAATTGCCTGTCAGCGCTGCCTCGGAGCAATCGAGCATGCGATTGCCGCGGACAAGGTTTTCTATCCGGCTGAAGGCCCCGAGCGGGCGGAACAGCTTGAACGGGAACTGGATGTTGAAACCAGTCTGGATGTTGAAGTAATAGAGACAGGGCGCATGCTGGATCTGGCGACCCTGATTGAAGATGAAGTACTGCTGGGGCTGCCGCTTATCCCCATGCATGCCGAGGGAACGTGCAATCCCCCGGCAGCCCAAGCTTAACTAAGGAGTCAACCATGGCTGTTCAACAGAACAAGAAATCCCCTTCCAAGCGGGGCATGCACCGCGCCCATGACTTTCTGGTCAATCCGCCCCTGGCGGTGGAACCCACCACTGGCGAGGTTCATCTGCGTCATCATGTCAGCCCTTCCGGCTATTACCGCGGCAAGAAGGTTGCCAAGGGCAAGGGCGAATAGTCACGCTTACGAGGTAGAGGCTCCTCTGCCTGATGAAAGAAATCACTGTCGCCGTTGACGTGATGGGCGGCGATCATGGCCCCCATGTGACCGTGCCCGCTGCGTTGAAATGCCTGGATCGGAACGAAGGATTGAACATCATCCTGGTCGGCTCTTCCGGCGCCATCGAGGCGGAACTGAGGGCGCGGCGTCGCAAGTCCGGACCGCGCCTGCGCATCCGTCATACTTCCGAAGTGGTGTCAATGGACGAGCCGCCGACGCAGGCGCTGCGATTCAAGAAAGACTCCTCGATGCGTGTGGCCGTCGACCTGGTGAAATCCGGTGAGGCGGATGCCTGTGTTTCCGCCGGCAATACAGGCGCGCTCATGGCAACCGCCCGCTTCGTGCTCAAGACTCTGCCCGGGATCGATCGACCGGCCATCGCTGCTGCCATGCCGACGATAAGGGGCCATGTACTGGTTCTGGATCTGGGGGCCAATGTGGATTGCAGCGCCCGGCACCTGCTGCAGTTCGGCATCATGGGCAGCATGCTGGTATCCGCGGTCGAACACAAACCCAACCCGACCGTAGGCATTCTCAATATCGGCCAGGAAGACATCAAGGGCAACGAGATGGTCAAGCAGGCCGCCGACCTGATGCGCGCCAGCCATCTGAATTTCTTTGGCAATGTGGAAGGCGACGACATTTTCAAGGGAACGACGGACGTGGTTGTTTGCGATGGCTTTGTCGGCAACGTTGCGCTAAAGACATCCGAAGGCCTGGCGAACTTGATCTCCACGCTCTTGCGGCAAGAATTCAGGCGCAACATTGCGACCAAGTTAGCTGGATTGATTGCGCTGCCCGTAATGCGTGCGTTCAAGAAACGGGTCGATCCGCGCCGCTACAATGGCGCGACTCTGCTGGGCCTGCGCGGCGTGGTGGTGAAGAGCCACGGCGCTGCGGATCGTTTTTCCTTTGAACATGCCCTGGAAACGGCGATCGACGAAGTCCGCAACAACGTGCTCAAGCGCATCACTGAACAAATGCAGCTCCTGCATCCGCAGACCAAGGAGGCCACCGCGTGACTTACGCGCGCATATTGGGAACAGGCAGCTATCTGCCGGAACGGATTGTGAGCAATGTGGAATTCGAAAAACTGGTGGATACCTCTGACCAGTGGATCGTGGACCGCACCGGCATACGGCAACGTCATCGGGCGGCGGAAAATGAGCTGACTAGTGATCTGGCGGTGGCTGCCGCGCGCAAGGCGCTCGAGGCCGCCGATGTAGTACCGGCCAGTGTCGACCTGCTGATCGTCGCTACTACCACACCGGATCGGGTTTTCCCCAGCACGGCTTGCATCGTGCAGGCCAAGCTGGGCATCGGCAATACCGGCCCGGCATTCGATATCCAGGCAGTGTGCAGCGGCTTCGTCTATGCCCTGGCCACCGCGAACAATTTTATCAAGGCCGGCCAGGCTCGCACTGTGCTGGTGATCGGCGCCGAGACGCTGTCACGCATCACCGATTACAGCGATCGTACCAATTGCATCTTGTGGGGCGATGGTGCCGGTGCGGTGGTCCTGACCGTGAGCGAACAGCCCGGCATTATTTCCACGCACATCCACGCGGACGGCCGCTACCAGGAATTGCTCTATGTCGATGGCGGACCTTCGATGAACAATGGCGCCAAAACGGCCATGCGCATGCAGGGCAATGCCGTATTCAAGATGGCGGTCAATACCCTGGATGCCATCGTCGATGAAACTCTGGCCGCCAATGGACTGGACAAATCGGCCATTGACTGGCTGGTGCCGCACCAGGCCAACATCCGCATCATCCAGGCCACCGGCAAGAAACTCGATTTGCCGATGGAACGCGTGGTGGTAACGGTCGACCGGCACGGCAATACTTCCGCGGCGTCCATTCCACTGGCCCTTGACACCGCGGTTCGGGACGGACGCATCCGGCGCGGCCAGATCCTGTTGATGGAAGCATTCGGCGGCGGGTTTACCTGGGGCTCTGCCCTGGTGAAATATTGAGTTATCGATTGTGACTACAGCGTTTCTTTTTCCCGGGCAGGGTTCCCAGTCTGTTGGCATGATGGCGGGCCTGGTTGGCCGGCCCGAGATAAGATCCACTTTTGATGAGGCTTCACAAGCCTTGGGGCAGGATCTCTGGGCGCTGGTTACCGACGGACCGGCCGATGCCCTCAATCAGACCATCAATACCCAGCCCGCCATGCTGGCGGCCGGCATTGCCACCTATCGCGCCTACCTTGCGGCCGGCGGCGAGGCGCCGGCGCTGATGGCCGGGCACAGTCTGGGCGAATACAGCGCGCTGGTTGCGGGCAAAGCCTTGTCACTCACTGACGCTGTCAAGCTGGTGCGCTTTCGTGCCGAAGCCATGCAGTCTGCGGTTCCCGAAGGGGTCGGCGCCATGGCGGCGATTCTAGGCCTGGATGACGAAGTGGTCAGAGCTGTCTGTTCCGAGGCCGCTAAAGGCGAGGTGCTGGATGCAGTCAACCTCAATTCTCCGGGTCAGGTGGTCATTGCAGGAAACAAGGCCGCGGTGGAGCGGGGCATGGCCTTGGCCAAGGAAAAGGGCGCCAAGCGAGCCTTGCCCCTGCCGGTATCGGTTCCCTCGCATTCCAGGCTGATGAAGCCGGCGGCAGAAAAGCTGGCGGCATACCTGGCGCACGTCACAATTGTGTCCCCGCAAATCCCGGTGCTGCACAACACTGATGTGTCGGACCATGCAGATCCGCAGGAAATCAAGGACGCACTGGCCCGTCAGTTGTATTCGCCGGTGCGCTGGGTGGAAACCATACTCGCCTTAAAGAACCGCGGCGCGACCCGGTTTGTGGAATGCGGTCCGGGCAAGGTGCTGGCCGGCTTGAACAAGCGTATAGATGGCAGCCTGGCAACGCTGGCGATTATCGACTCAGCGTCGCTGGATTCAGCGAGACAGGACACTTAGGAACGGACATGCTGGAAGGGAAAGTTGCACTGGTCAGTGGAGCAAGCCGCGGCATTGGTCAGGCCTGCGCGCTGGAGTTGGCGAAGCTGGGCGCGACGGTCATCGGTACTGCAACATCGAACCAGGGTGCGGAGGCCATCACCGCCTACGTGCAGCAGGGCGGCGTCAAGGGCTGTGGCATGAAGCTCAACGTGACCGATGCCGCGGAAGTGGTTAGCGTCATCGAACGCATCAGCAAGGAATACGGCGATGTCGCGATTCTGGTCAATAACGCCGGCATTGCCCGGGATAATCTGCTGATGCGGATGAAGGACGAGGAGTGGGATGAAATCATTGCCACCAATCTGACTTCCGTATTCAGGCTCTCGCGCGCAGTATTGCGCGCAATGACGAAATCCCGCTGGGGGCGGATCATATCCATCGCATCGGTGGTGGGAGCGATGGGCAATGCGGGGCAGACCAACTACAGCGCCGCCAAGGCGGGCATCATGGGATTTACTAAATCCCTCGCTCGGGAAGTGGGCAGCCGCAACATTACGGTCAATTGCGTGGCGCCAGGCTTTATCGACACGGATATGACCCGGTCTTTGCCGGAAGCCCAGCGTCTGGCCTTGCTGACCCACATTCCCCTTGGGCGCCTGGGTGCTGCGCAGGATATCGCTCATGTCGTGGGATTTCTGGCTTCCGACGCGGCAGGCTACGTAACCGGAACGACGTTGCATGTGAACGGCGGCATGTATATGGCGTGAGAGGGCCTGTTAACCCTGATTTCGCGTCTGCGTTGCTGCGAGAAAGTGATGGATGCAAGGCGCGGCGCGCTGGCAAGGGCCAT
Source organism: uncultured beta proteobacterium (assembly GCA_963746955.1). Lineage (GTDB taxonomy): Bacteria > Pseudomonadota > Gammaproteobacteria > Burkholderiales > Thiobacillaceae > DASQBT01. Next base: position 20,724 of record CAVVDR010000001.1, read on the forward strand.
CCCTTGCCAAGCGGCGCAACGCAGCAAACGCGCTTTCTCGCGGCAACCCTTCGGGACGGGCCGATTCGGGCGCATCCCTTTGTCGCGAGCCACTTGCAGTGGCCGGCATTGCGGCGCGCCTCGCTTCGCGGGCTGCATCCCGGATCGGCTCCGTCGCAGACGCGAAATCAGGGTTAACAGGCCCTAGAAGTTTGGTAAAATTACCCGGCTTTGGACCCCCAAAGCCTGTTTCAACCAGAGAGGACTTACAATGGATATCGAAGCACGTGTCAAGAAAATCGTTGCCGAGCAGCTTGGCGTCAACGAGGGAGATGTGAAGATCGAATCTTCATTCGTCGACGACCTGGGTGCTGATTCCCTGGATACGGTGGAACTGGTAATGGCGCTCGAAGAAGAGTTTGAGTGCGAAATTCCCGACGAAGAAGCCGAAAAAATCACCACCGTGCAGCAAGCCATCGACTACGTGAACAGCCACAAGAGCTGATCGTTCTTTACTTTTCCCGAGATTTACCTTGTCAAAACGACGCGTGGTGATCACCGGCCTGGGGATCATTTCCCCGGTCGGCAATACGATACAGGAGGCCTGGGCCAATATTGTGGCGGGACATTCCGGCATTACCCGGATCACCCGCTTCGACCCCGCGCCTTTTGCCTCCCATATTGCCGGCGAGGTGAAAAACTTTGATGCGACCCAGTATCTGTCAGGCAAGGACGTCCGCCGCATGGATACCTTCATCCAGTACGGCATGGTGGCGGGGATCCAGGCGGTCAAGGATTCCGGCATCGAGATAACCGAGTCCAATGCAGAGCGCATTGGCATCAATATCGGTTCGGGCATCGGCGGACTGCCACTGATCGAAGACACTCACGACGCGCTGCGCGAATTCGGCGCGCGCAAGATTTCGCCATTTTTCATTCCTGGCTCGATCATCAATATGATCGCCGGCAACCTGTCCATCCTGTTTGGCATCAAAGGCCCCAACCTGGCTGTCGTTACGGCTTGCACCACAGGCTTGCATGCAATCGGCATGAGCGCCCGCATGATTGAGCACGGCGATGCCGAGGTCATGATTGCCGGCGGCTCAGAAGCGTCGGTATGTCCTTTGGGCGTGGGCGGGTTTGCCGCCGCCAAGGCGCTGTCCACCCGCAATGATGACCCGGCCACTGCCAGCCGACCCTGGGACAAGGAACGTGATGGCTTCGTGCTGGGCGAGGGTGCGGGCGTGATGGTGCTGGAGGAATATGAGCATGCCAGGGCTCGGGGCGCGAGGATGTATGCCGAGGTGATCGGCTTCGGCATGAGCGGCGACGCTTATCACATGACGGCACCGGACACCGACGGACCCAAGCGCGCCATGCTGAATGCCTTGCGCGATGCTGCGGTAAACCCCGGTGACATTCAATACATCAACGCCCACGGCACGTCGACCCAACTGGGTGACAAGAACGAGACCGAGGCGATCAAGCTGGCGATGGGAGAGGCCGCCTACAAAGTGGTGGTGAATTCCACCAAATCCATGACTGGCCACTTGCTGGGCGGCGCAGGCGGGGTGGAATCAATCTTTGCGGTGCTGGCCATCCATCACCAGATCTCGCCGCCCACGATCAACATTTTCGAGCAGGATCCCGAGTGCGATCTGGATTACTGCGCCAACACGGCCCGGGACTTGCCGATCAATCTGGCGCTCAAAAACAATTTCGGCTTTGGCGGGACAAACGGCAGCCTGGTGTTCAAGCGAGTCTGACCCGTTTCAGCCTGCGCCCGCCACCGCCGTGATTCAGCAGGACTGGCCCGGGCAACCTGATCTTCTCGCGCTTCATGCAGCCTTCCCCGCGCGCTTCCCGGCGCTGTTTTACACGGGCGGCCAAGATGGCTGGCGCATCCTGTTTGCCTATCCGGATGCCATTCACCGCTTTGACCAGCACAATGTTCTGCACGCAGCTCTCTTGCTGCCGCAGATCAATATGTCGGTGGGAGATGCAGGCCATTTCCCATTCCGGGGTGGCTGGCTTGTCTGTCTGAGCTATGAACTGGGCGGAGTGCTTGAACCCCGCATTGGTCTGCCCGACGATGCGGAGGGCTTTCCGCTTGTCTGGCTTGCGCGCATACCGGCCGCTGTCCTGCAATACGGCTCGCGCACTTGGCTCATGGCCGAAGCGGGGCGCGGCGAACTGATCGAAGCCTTGGCGAGCGATTTGGCCCGCCCTTCCAGGGTGCGGGACGGGCCTTTTCCCGTCCCGCTTGAAATACTTGAAGAGCCCGAGGCGCAATTTCTCCGCGGCGTTCGCCGAATTCAGGACTACATCCGCGACGGGGACGTGTTCCAGGTCAATCTCTCGCGCGCATGGCAAGCTGCATTCGACCGGGAAGTTTCAGCTGCCATGCTCTTTCGCCGGTTGATGCAGTGTAATCCCGCACCCTTTTCCGCACTGCTGGATATGGGGGAGTGGAAAATTGTCAGTTCCTCCCCAGAGCGCCTTGTCCGGGTCGAGGAGGGCAGGAGAGTCTTTACCCGCCCTATCGCAGGCACCCATCCGCGCAGCGGCTCGCCGGAACAGGACCGCGGCCTTCGTGCGGCACTTGCCGCCCACCCAAAGGAACGGGCTGAGCACGTCATGCTGGTTGACCTGGAGCGCAACGATCTGGGGCGCATCTGCCAACCCGGGACGGTCGAGGTGGAAGCGCTGATGGAACTGGCCAGCTATGCGCATGTGCATCACATCGAATCCAGCGTGGCCGGGAGGTTGAGGCCAGGGGTCAGGGTATGGGACGTCATCCGGGCGCTGTTTCCCGGTGGAACGATTACCGGCTGCCCCAAGGTCAGGACTATGGAAATCATCCGCCAACTTGAAGACCAGCCGCGCCGTGCATATACCGGCAGCTTGGGTTATATCAACCGGGACGGCAGTCTGGACCTCAATATTCTGATCCGCACCTTGTTGCTTCGGGGAAATCAGATAAGCTTCCGGGCAGGCGCAGGCATCGTGGCGGACTCTGATCCCCTGCGCGAACTTGAAGAGACCCGGGCAAAGGCCCTAGGTTTAATCAAAACATTAAAAAACGACCATAACAGACTGATAGTTTGATACTTGTAAACGGAGAATCACGGGACCAAATTTCGGTGACCGACCGTGGCGTGCAATATGGCGACGGCGTGTTTCGCACCATGCGTTCCACAGCAGGGCGAATTGCCTGGTGGCCTGAGCACTACGCAAAGCTGTCAACCGATGCCAAAGCGCTGGGCCTGGTTTGTCCACAACAAGACCTGCTGCTGGCAGAATGTATTGAAGTCGCGCAGGGACGGGATAGCGTCATCAAGCTCACTCTGACTCGTGGGACTGGACTGCGCGGCTATGCGCCTCCAACCCCAACGGAACTCACCCGCATCACCCAGAGTCTTCCGTTGGCCAATCATCCGGCCAGCTATGCGATCGAAGGAATAAAGGTGCGCTGGTGTTCAACCAGGCTCGGGCACCAACCCAGACTCGCGGGCGTCAAGCATCTAAACCGGCTGGAAAATGTGATTGCCCGCGGCGAATGGTCGGACCCGGACATCGCAGAAGGTCTGTTGCTGGACGAGGCCGGTTGGGTGATAAGCGGGGTCATGAGCAATATTCTTGCCGTACGCGGCAGGACCGTGTTTGCCCCGGACCTCAGCCAATGCGGCGTAGCCGGAGTTTGCCAGGATCGCCTCATGCGGGTGGCGCAGCGGCATGGCATGACGGTTCGTTTCACCCAGATGCGCCCGCAGGATGTGTACAAGGCAGACGAACTGGGCTTGTGCAACAGTCTGATAGGTGTGTGGCGAGTCAGGAGCATAGAGGAGACTGCCTGCGGCAATGCAGGCTGGGTGGAAAAAATGCGGATCTGGTTGAATGAAGACGATTAAGAAACTGCTGGTGGCATGCCTGCTGACGCTTTCCGTCGGCATGGGTTGGCTGGCGTGGTACGCAGTGCGGCCCCTGCGTCTCGCCCAACTTCCCCAGCAATTCAGCGTCACGCCGGGCACCAGCCTCAATGGCCTCGCCGTCCAGTTGACCAAGGCAGGCATTGTCGATCATCCCCTGGCATTCCGAATTCTGGGCCGCGTGATGGGCAAGGCCTCCACCATCCGGGCAGGGGTTTACTCTCTGGAGGCCCCTATCACGCCTGCACAACTCTACCGCAAGATGGAACGCGGCGAGGTCACCCAGGCGGCGATCCGCTTCATCGAAGGCTGGAATCTCCGCGAAGTGCGGAGCGCTTTGGAAGCCTCGTCCGATCTCCGTCATGACAGCCTGTCGATGAGCGATGCAGACCTGGCGGCCGCCGTCGGCGCCCCGGAATCCATGCCGGAAGGCTTGTTCTTTCCCGACACCTATTTCTTTAGCCCCGGTTCATCCGATCTGGATATCCTGCGCCGCGCCTACCATGTTGCGCAGGAAAGACTCATCAAGGCCTGGCAGACCCGCGCTGCCGGATTGCCCTATCAAAGCCCCTATGAGGCCCTGATCATGGCGTCCATCATCGAGAAGGAAACCGGCCTGCCAGAGGAACGGCCGCTGATTGCCGCGGTTTTCCTGAACCGCCTGAAACTGGGCATGCGGCTGCAAACTGATCCCACCGTCATTTATGGTCTGGGCGAACGTTTTGACGGCAACCTGCGCAAACCTGACCTGGAGCGGGACACCGTCTACAACACCTACGTTCGCAAAGGCTTGCCGCCAACTCCGATTTCCATGCCCGGTGAGGCGTCGATCCTGGCTGCCCTGAATCCCGCGCAGTCCAGCGCACTGTATTTTGTCTCCAAGGGAAATGGATCCCACGCGTTCTCCGATAATCTTGCCCAGCATAATCAGGCAGTGAACCGATATCAGCGATAATCTGCCCAGATGGAAGGCAAATTCATTTCCTTCGAAGGAGTTGACGGGGCGGGCAAGAGCACCCATCTGGAACAGGTTGCCCAGTTTCTGCGCAACAAGGGCAGACAGGTGGTGTTGACCCGCGAACCAGGCGGGACCGACCTGGGCGAGCGATTGCGCGATCTACTTCTGAATCGGGGCGCCATGCACCCGGACACCGAAGCACTGCTGATGTTTGCCGCGCGCAGGGAGCATGTCGAACAGGTCATCAAGCCGGCGCTGGCACGCGGGGACTGGGTGATTTCAGATCGCTTTACCGATGCCAGTTACGCCTATCAGTGCGGCGGCAGGGGAATCGCCGAGCAGCGCCTGAAACAACTGGAGGATTGGGTCTTGCAGGGCTTCAAGCCGGACCTGACCCTGGTTTTCGATGTTCCAACCGAAGTCGCCGCCCTAAGGCGCCGTCACGCACGAGAGCCTGACCGCTTCGAGCAGGAAGCGCGCGACTTCTTCCAGCGGGTGCGCGATGCCTACCTCACCCGCGCGCGCCAAGAGCCGGGGCGAATCAAGATAATCAACGCAGATCAGCCCATTGCCGCAATTCAGCGGGATCTGACGCGCATATTGGAGACGCTGTAGTGGCCGCCGCCTATCCCTGGCAGGAGTCCGATCGCCAACGGCTGCTGGGCCTGCGCAGTCATTTGCCTCACGCCGTGCTGCTCACCGGCCCCAAAGGGGTGGGCAAGCTGGCGCTTGCGGAGGATTGGGGCAAGACCCTGCTGTGCGAGTCCCCGAACATGGCGGGTGAGGCTTGCAGCAGGTGCGAGGCATGCCACTGGTTTGATGCAGGGACCCATCCAGACTGGCTTCATCTGAGCTTTGAGGAAAAAGTGGGCAAGGACGGGGACGCTCGCCTGGCCACAGAGATCACCGTCGATCAGGCCCGCCAGGCGACGCAATTCGCGCAGTTGAGTTCCTTTCGAGGGGGCCGTAGGATTGCGCTGGTCGAGCCGGCGGACGCCCTTAACCGGGCAGCGTCCAACGCTTTGCTAAAGGTGCTGGAGGAGCCGCCGTTAAATGTAGTATTCATCCTGGTCAGCCACCAGGTGCGACGCTTGCTGCCCACCCTGCTCAGCCGGTGCCAACGGCAGGATATCGGCCTGCCCGAGCCCGGTCTGGCCACGGACTGGCTCAAGTCAGAGGGTGTGGAACAGGCCGAGGTTCGTCTGGCTCTTGCCGGTGGCGCGCCATTGGCGGCTCTGGCCTGGCAGGAAAAGGAAAGCTGGGCGCAGCGCATTGAGGTTCTGGATGGCCTGGCGGCCCCGCAAAATATGGATGCGGCCGCCGCGGGGGAAAGCTGGGGGCGTCTCCCTCCCGCGTTGTGGTATGGTTTGTCATACAAATGGCTGACAGACCTGCTGGCGAGTACGCTCAAGGCGCCGGTCCGGTTCAATCCGGATTACGGTGATGCGCTGGGCACGCTGGGTGCACAGGCTGATTTGCGTGGCCTGTTGAATTTGAGCCGCAGACAGGCAGAAGATGGTCGCTGGGCGGAGCACCCACTCAATCGGCCGCTTCAGATTGAGTCCTGGCTGCTGGATTACCGGGCGTTATTTGAGGTTAAGGTATGAGAACCAACACATCGGTTACATCTTTGGAACAACCCGTGGCTGCGCGACCAGGCGTGCTATCGCTTTCCATCCGCGAAAAATCCGCGCTTTACGCGGCCTACATGCCTTTCATCAAGGGTGGCGGACTGTTCATACCGACCAACAAGGCCTACAAGGTTGGGGAAGAAGTCTTCATGTTGCTGACCCTCATGGATGACCCGACCAAGCATCCTGTATCGGGCAAGGTCGTGTGGATTACGCCTTCAGGGGCGCAGGGCGCGCGGGCTCAGGGTGTGGGCGTCCAGTTCCAGGCCGGCGAAAGCGGCCAGCAGGCGCGCAACAAGATCGAGGGTCTTCTTGGCGGTAATCTGAAAAGCACCCGCGCCACCCACACTCTTTAAGCATCGATTACTTTGGTATCCTAGAGGCCGCGCAGATCGCGGCCTTTTTTGCGCGTCACTCCAGGACCCTCACGCATTACGCCTCACGGATATGTTTGTTGATTCGCACTGCCATCTGAACTTTCCTGATTTTGCCGACAGATTGCCGGATATCTTCCAGCGCATGCACGAAAACCAGGTCAGTCACGCGCTGTGCATCAGCGTCGATCTGGAAACCTTTCCCCAAGTGCTTGCTATCGCGGCGAGCCGCGACAACCTGTACGCGTCAGTCGGCGTGCATCCGGATCACGAAGGGTGCAGGGAACCTTCGGTCGACGACCTGGTGCGGCTCGCAACGAACGCCAAAGTGGTTGCCATCGGCGAGACCGGTATGGACTACTACCGCACCCCCGGTCCCCTGATCTGGCAGCAAAACCGCTTTCGCGTGCACGTCCGCGCAGCACGCGCAGCCGGAAAACCTCTGATCATCCATACCCGCGCTGCCTCCGATGACACGCTTGCCATCATGCGAGAGGAAAGCGCGGGCGAGGCGGGCGGGGTGATGCACTGCTTCACCGAAAGCCTGGAGGTTGCAAAAGCTGCCATGGACCTGGGTTTCTACATTTCCTTCTCCGGCATTGTCACCTTCAAGAATGCGAGGGAAATCAAGGAAGTGGCCAGAGCCGTGCCGCTGGAGCGCATGCTGATCGAAACCGACTCGCCCTATCTCGCCCCCATGCCGCATCGTGGCAAGACCAATGAGCCCGGATTCGTGAAACACGTCGCCGAGGAAATTGCGCGCCTCAAGGAAACCTCGGTGGAGGAAGTGGGGGAGGCGACCAGCCAGAATTTCAGGAAGTTATTCCTCAAGGAGAATGGAGTCTCGCGGTCAAGTTCACCATGGCGATGATCAAGCTGACCACGCTGTCCTCGCGTATCTCTTATATCCTCGACTACGTCGGCAAGCTTGGCCCGATGGAGGCGCTGCCGGAAACGATAGCGAAAATGCTGAAGACGGCGGGTGACAGCCTGTCGGCGCGGGCCATTTTGTCGGGGCGTATACTGCGCTTTCTGCCTTGTTCAAAGGCATGACGCAACACAATGCTCAGCAATCCGTACTGGCCCGCTATGCGGTCGCCGGCTAAAGCAGGTTAAGGATATACACATGTCAAGCAACGCCCTTTCGGAAAATGGGATGCTGAACCGCGTTCTGGTTGCCACCGACGGTTCCGACTATTCCGACGGGGCCATCCGTACCGGAGTGGCCCTGGCCAAGGCCCGCAGTGCGCGCCTGATAGGCCTTTCAATCATCCTCTACAACGCTGAATACAGCACGCTTGTCCCCAACCTGCAGGAAGAGGCAGAGAGGCGCGCACGCGACGCGCTCAAGCCTTTTATCGAGGCGGCCGGCGCTGGCGCTGAAGCCATTACTCGCGAGGCCGTTGATCCCTCCGCGGGCATTGTCGTGGGCGCCAGGGAGAACAGCGCCGATATTATCGTCATGGGCCGGCGCGGCAAGCGCGGCCTGGCCCGCATGATGGTGGGCGATGCCACTGCCAAGGTCATCGGGCACGCTTCCTGCCCTGTACTGGTGGCGCCGCGCGCTGCGCGATTGTGGGAGAAACACATCCTGCTGGCTACGGATGGTTCCCAATACAGCGAGGCGGCAGCGGGTGCAGCGGGGCATCTGGCCAGGCAGGCCGGCCTGCCGGTGACAGTGGTATCAGTCACCACCGCAAGCCACAGCGATTCCCGTCGCAAGGAAGCCGAACTGGCGGTTGCTGCCACTGTCGAGCGACTCAAGGGTATGGGCTTGAAAGCTGAGGGCAGAGTGGTGCAAGGGCGTCCCGATGAAGCCATCGTCAAACTCGCGGAAGCTATCGGGGCGGACCTGATTGTCATGGGCAGCCATGGCCGCACCGGACTGAACAAGATCCTGCTGGGCAGCGTGGTGGAACGCGTGATCGGCCAGGCCGCCTGTCCCGTTCTGGTAGCCAGGCCTTAATCGAAATAGCACAAAACAAGGGCCGTGCGGGATAATCCTGCACGGCCCTTTTCTTTATTGGAGCAGTGCATGATACGAAAAAACCCTTCCGGACACATGCCTGTGGTCCATGAATCCGCCTTCGTCGATCCCACTGCCATACTGTGCGGCAAGGTCGTAGTCGAGGAAAACGTATTTATTGGCCCGTATGCGGTCATTCGTGCGGATGAGGTCAATGACGAAGGTGACATGGACCCCATTATCATCGGGGCCGACTCCAACATCCAGGACGGGGTGGTGATTCACTGCAAGGCGGGCGGCGGAGTGACGATAGGCCGCGGTACCTCCATCGCCCACCGTTCCATTGTGCACGGTCCCTGCCAGGTGGGCGACAACGTATTTGTGGGTTTCAATTCCGTACTGTTCAATTGCAAGGTGGGGGACGGTTCGGTCATTCGGCACAATTCAGTGGTCGAGGGGTGCGAGGTACCACCCGGTTTTTACATTCCGTCCACCGCGAACGTCCATTCCGACGAGGATCTGGAGCGGATCGAGCGCGTCACGCCGGATGTGGCGGGGTTCTCCGAAAGCGTGGCCCAGGCCAATCGGGAATTGGTGAAGGGGTACAACCGCATCCGCAATGAATTCTGATGCAGTGACGGACGATACCGTACTGCTGGTGCAACTGGCCTGGAGCGGGGTGCTGGTCTGGCTTGTCCTGGGCGGCATCGGGCTGCTGCTGCAGCGCTGGCGCGGATGGTTGATCGGGCTGGTGTTTCCGCTCGGTGCCCTTACCGCGTTGTTCATTGCGGGAGTGGGGGCGGCGGGTCTGCTGTTGCCGTCTTCTGCCGTCGTGCTGCCCATCGGTTTGCCCGACCTGCCTTTTCACCTGCGGCTGGATGCCTTGTCTGCCTTCTTTCTGGTCCTGTTGGGCGCAGCATCCTTCGGCGTGACGGTCTACGCGGTGGGCTATTTTCGCCACATGGAGACGAGAGCGCTGGGCCTGCTTTGCTTGTGGTACCACCTGTTCCTGGTGGGCATGGCCACGGTACTGCTTGCCGACGACGCCTACGCCTTTATGGTGGCGTGGGAGGTGATGGCGCTGTCATCGTATTTCCTGGTCACAACCGATCACAAGATTCCCGAGATACGGCGAGCGGGCTTTCTCTACCTGCTTATCGCCCACGTCGGCGCAGTGTCGCTATTGCTTTGTTTTGGCGTGCTGCAGGGCGGCCACGGCGACTACACCTTCGACACCATGCGTTTCGCGGAGATGACGCCGTTCTGGGCATCGATCGCATTTCTTCTGGGCCTGTTCGGTTTTGGCGCTAAGGCAGGCTTGGTGCCTATGCATGTCTGGTTGCCGGAAGCCCACCCCGCAGCGCCTTCGCCAGTGTCGGCGCTGATGTCGGGCGTGATGCTGAAGACCGCGATATACGGACTGCTGCGCGTTACCTTCGATCTTCTCAATGTGCAGGCGGTCTGGTGGGGCACGCTAGCCCTGACGCTCGGCCTCATCACGGCCCTCTATGGGGTGATTTTCGCCGCAGTGCAGTCGGACATGAAGCGACTGCTGGCCTGGTCGTCAATTGAGAACATCGGCGTGATCCTCGCGGCGTTCGGCCTGACGCTGATCTTCCACACCGATGGCAAGGGCGCGCTGGCGGCGCTGACACTGACTGCCTTGCTTTACCACTGTCTAAACCATGCATTCTTCAAGGGCCTGTTGTTCGCGGGTACGGGTTCCGTGCTGCATGCCACGGGCGTACGCCACATGGGGCATCTGGGCGGGCTGATGCGTTTCATGCCGTGGACCGCCTGGTTGACCCTGATCGGCGCTTTGGCGATCGCGGGCCTGCCGCCATTGAACGGATTTGTGTCGGAATGGCTGTTGTTGCAGGCCTTTCTGCTTTCCCCCGGCCTGACCCAGCCCTACCTCAACATGGTGATCCCGGTGGCAGCCGCCACTGTGGCCTTGGCCGCGGCCTTGGCTGCGTATGTGATGGTGAAATTCTTCGGTGTCATCTTCCTTGGCCAGCCGCGCGACCCGGCCCTGCAGCGGGCGCATGAGGCGAGTTGGCCGGAGCGTCTGGGCATGCTCTGGCTGGCCGCCGGCTGCGTACTGCTTGGCCTGTTGCCTGCCCAAGTCATACGCTGGCTTGAGCCTGTGGTGCTTCAGCTAACCGGGCAACGGCTGCCCAGCAGTGGCAACTGGCTGTTGTTGACGCCGATTTCGGCAGAGCGGGCGAGTTATGCGCCGCTCATCTTTTTCACCGTGGTAGTCGGCGTGCTGGCACTCACGTACATGTGGGTGCGCCGCATATACCATGGCCGCGTGCGTCGCAGCGCCCCGTGGGACTGTGGCTACCCGGAACAGAATGCGCGCATGCAGGACAGCGCCGAAGGCTTCGGCCAGCCCATCCGGCAGATCTTCGAGGTGTTCATGCGGGTGGAGCGGGAAATCCCCGACCCGTTTGACCGCAAGCCGCAATACCGCGGCGCGAGCCTCGACAAGCTCTGGTTCCTGCTTTATGAACCCATTGCCCGCCTGGCCGGCTGGCTGTCGGCACAGGCCGGCCGGCTGCAGCATGGCCGCATCCAGTGGTACCTGATCTACAGTTTTGTCACCCTGATCTTCCTGCTCGTATTTGCGCGATGACATCATTGAGCGCCGGTATTCTTCTGCAAATCGCCCAGACCTTGCTGGCTATCCTGCTGGCGCCGCTGCTCATGGGCTGGGTCAACCAGTGCCGCGCCTGGCTGCAAGGGCGTGGTGCGCCACCCATCACCCAGCCTTACCGTACCTTGCGCAAGCTGTTCCACAAGGACGCGATCATTGCCCACAATGCTTCGCCGCTGTTCCGTTTCGCGCCTTACATGATCTTCGCCTGCATGGCGCTGGCCGCCGGCATTGTGCCTACCATCGCCAACGATCTGCCGTTTTCGCCGGCGGCGGATGTGATCGCCCTGGTTGGCATCTTTGCTCTGGCGCGGGTATTCCTGGCATTAGCCGCGATGGACATAGGCACCGCCTTCGGCACGCTGGGCGCGCGACGCGAGATGCTGGTGTCCTTCCTGGCGGAGCCGGCTCTGCTTATGGTGTTCTTTACTGCAAGCCTGATTTCCCAGTCCACCGAACTGCCCATCATCGTCCAGACCCTGGCGCACAAGGAATTCGTCATCTATCCGAGCCTGGCGTTTGCGGCGGTGGCATTCTGGATGGTGTCTACTGCGGAGAATGCGCGTATTCCGGTGGACAACCCGGCGACCCACCTTGAACTGACGATGATCCACGAGGCGATGATTCTGGAGTACTCGGCTCGCCATCTGGCCCTGATCGAGTGGGCGGTGGCGCTGAAGCTGTTCACCTATTCCGCGCTCGGCATCGCCCTGTTCGTGCCTTGGGGCATCGCCGCCCGGGGCGATTACGCCGCACTCCCCCTGGCGCTGGCGGCCATGGCAGTGAAGCTCCTGGTTGGCGGTGCGGTGCTGGCTTTCCTGGAGAGCATTTCCGCCAAGCTGCGCCTGTTCCGGGCGCCGGAATATCTTGGCACTGCCTTCCTGCTGGCGGTACTGGGCATGTTGATTCATTTCCTGCTGGAGGTGTGAGCTGAACCTGAGCTACTACCTGCAACTAATCAATCTGCTCGCTTCATTGCTGCTGCTGATTTCGTTCGCCATGTTGTCGCAGCGCCGCATCGTCGGGCTGATTACCCTGTTTGCCTGGCAGGGTGTGGCGCTCGCCGCTTCAACTTCACTTGTGGCCTGGGCGACGGGGCAAAGTCACCTTTACTACTCGGCGGCGCTTACCGTGCTGCTCAAGGTTATCGTCATGCCCTGGATCTTCTATCGCCTCGTGCGAAAGCTGGACATCAACCGGGACGTTGAACCCATGATCAACATTCCCACTACGATGCTGATCGGCATCGCCCTTGTTATCTTCGCCTTCAATCTGGCGCTGCCGATAACCGCGCTGTCCGGTACGGTGATGCGTTCGACCCTCGGCATAGCCATGGCCTGCGTGCTGCTCGCTTTCCTCATGATGATCACCCGCAGCAAGGCTATTCCGCAGGTGATCGGCTTTCTGGCCATGGAAAACGGACTCTTCTTCGCCGCTACCAGCGCCACCTACGGCATGCCGCTGGTGGTCGAACTGGGCGTGGCTCTTGACGTGCTGGTGGGCGTGTTTGTGCTCGGCATCTTCTTCTTCCAGATTCGTGAAACCTTCGATTCGCTGGACTTGAAGCACATGGAAAAGCTCAGGGAAAGATAAGCTGTGGAAATCTACTGGGTACTCGGCATTCCATTGACGGCTGGAATCTTCCTGGCGCTCTGGGGCAGCCGGAGAAACGCGCCCGAGATCAATGCCATGTTCAGTCTCCTGACGTTCCTGGCCGCGGTGGCGCTGACCCGGCGCATCATCGAGGAGGGGCCGATGACCGTAGGCAGCGGCTGGTTTTTCATCGATTCCTTCAATGTCTTCCTGGTTACGCTGACCGCCTTCGTGGCCTTTACCACGGCTTTGTTTTCACGCCCCTACATGCGTATCGAAAAGGAGCATGGCCGGCTTAACGACAAGCGCCTGCGCCTGTATCACAGCAGCTACCAGATATTCATCGGCGCCATGTTGCTGGCGCTCACCACCAACAACATGGGAATCCTGTGGGTGTCGATGGAAGCGGCAACGCTCGCCACCGTTTTGTTGGTCTCCCTGTATCGCACACCGGCTTCGCTCGAAGCTGCGTGGAAATACTTCATCCTGTGCGGCGTGGGGATCGCCCAGGCGCTGTTTGGCACCATATTGCTCTACTTCGCGGCGGAGAAGGTGCTGGGCTCAGGCGGTACCGCCTTGCTGTGGACGCATCTGAACGCCGTGAAGGCGCAGCTCGAACCAACCGTCCTGCAACTGGCTTTCGTCTTCCTGCTGGTAGGGTACGGCACCAAGGTCGGCCTGGCGCCGCTGCACAACTGGCTGCCGGACGCGCATGCCGAAGGCCCGACACCGGTGTCCGCAGTGCTTTCCGGCCTGCTGCTCAACGTCGCGCTCTACGCCGTGATGCGCTCGAAGGTGCTGGTGGACGGCGCGCTGCGCAACAACATGGCGGGCAACCTGATGATGGGCTTCGGTCTGCTTAGCGTGGTGCTCGCCGCCTTCCTTATCAAGCGCCAGACCGATGTCAAGCGTATGTTTGCGTATTCGTCCATCGAACACATGGGCCTCATCACCTTTTCTTTTGGCATGGGCGGCGCAGTGGCGAGCTTTGCCGGGCTGCTGCACATGACCGTGCACTCGCTGACCAAGTCGGCAATCTTCTTCGCCGTGGGCCACGCCACGCAGAAGGCCGGCACCCAGTTGATGGACGGCATCCGCGGTTTGATCAAGACCAATCCCACCATCGGCTGGGGCTTGATGTTGGGCACGGTGGCCATTCTGGGGACGCCGCCGTTCGGCGTTTTCGCCAGTGAGTTTCTCATCATCACCACTGCGATGCATGAACACCCCTGGGCCACGCCATTCCTGCTCACCGCGTTGGGCGTGGCCTTCGCCTCCATTTTCGGCAAGGTGCAACCCATGGTGTTTGGCGAGACCGAATTGTCCAAACTTCCCTATCAGCCCGCGCTGGCCCCGGTGTTCTTCCATTTGGCCCTGGTGTTAATGCTGGGGTTGTTCATTCCGCCTTATCTCGCCGCCTGGTACAAACAGGCCGCGCAACTTCTGGGAGGCTGAGATGAAAATTGGTGAACAAGACTGGGATTTCACTCTGCAACCCGGCAGCGTTCATATCTGGCGCGGCCAACCGGAGGCCGCCCGACTGCCGGCCTTGGGGCGGGCCGTGCAGGAAGAGGGCGGGCAACTGGTTGCGCTTTGGGGTTCTGACGACCGTCATCTGGGAGCGGGCTATGGGATCCACATAACCTTTCTTTCCGGGTCCGGCCTGGTCTGGGCGACCGCGTCCCTGCCAGCGCAAGAACCGGGTTATCCCAGTCTCGCCCACATCTTTCCCCAGGCGGACCGCATGCAGCGTGCGACGTTTGACCTGCTGGGCATCGCTGCCTTCGACGCGTTGGACCAGCGCAAGTGGCTGCGCCACGGTGCCTGGGCTGCACAGACGTTTCCACTGCGGCGCGACTTCGATGCGAGCCAGCCGGTCACGCGTGAAACCGATGCGTATCCTTTCGTCCGGGTGGAGGGCGACGGCGTACATGAAATTGCGGTCGGGCCCATACACGCCGGGACCATCGAACCGGGGCATTTCCGCTTTTCCATCATTGGCGACAAGGTGCTCAAGCTGGAGGAACGCATGGGCTACGCCCACAAGGGCATCGAGAAGCGCTTCGAGGGCATGGACACCAATACCGGCGCGAAACTTGTTGGGCGCGTTTCCGGGGATTCCAGTGGCGCCTATGCCTGGGCCTATTGCATGGCGGTGGAGTCGGCTACCGGCGCCGAGGTACCTGAGCGCGCCCTGTGGCTGAGGGCTCTGTTCCTGGAACTGGAACGCATCGCCAATCACCTGGGCGACCTTGGCTACCTGGCCAACGATGCGGCCCTCAGTTTCGGCTTCATGCAGTTCTGGCGGCTCAAGGAGGATTTGCTGCGTCTGTCCGGCAAACTGTTCGGCCACCGTTATCTATTCGACCGCATCCTTCCCGGCGGCATGGCCGTGGATCTGACAGCGGCGGCAACGGGTGAACTGCTTGCCTGGGCCGCAGGGCTGGAAAAGGAAGTGCGCGAACTCAAGGCCATCTATGACGAGCACGCCGGCTTGCAGGATCGCTTCGCCAACACCGGAATCGTCAAGCCGGACATGGCAGCGCGTCTTGGGCTCACCGGCATGGCCGGGCGGGCCAGCGCCCAGGCCTGGGATGCGCGTGCCCAATTTCCGCAAAGACCCTACGATCAACTGGACGTAAACATGGCCACGCATCGCCACGGCGATGTGTTGGCACGCGTTGAAGTGCGCTTTGCGGAAATCTACGAATCTCTCCGCCTGATTCGGGAAATCCTCAAGCACTTGCCGGCAGGGGAAGTCCACGCAGCGCTGAGGCCGGCGCGGTCGGTATGCGAAGGGCTGGGATGGGTGGAGGGCTGGCGCGGCGAAGTGGTGGTTGCGGTGCGTATCGGTGCCGACGGACTGCTGGACCGGGTGCATCCTCACGATCCGTCCTGGCAGAACTGGCCGGCGCTGGAGGTGGGCGTGCTGGGCAACATCGTGCCCGACTTTCCGCTCATCAACAAATCCTTCAACCTGAGCTACTCGGGGCAAGACTTGTGAGAATTTGACATGGCCACGCGCCTGATCCTTACCAAATTATTAAAGATCGGCATTGTCTCCGAGGGAGCGCCGCAAGCTGACCCCAGCCTGCGCACCCGCGAGCAGGGCCTGCATGCGGAAATCCTCAAGGTGTTCGGCCAGGCCGTCGCCATCCGCCATGTCGATGCCGGGTCCTGCAACGGTTGCGAGCTGGAAATCCATGCCATCAACGGCCCGTACTACAACATTGAAGGGATGGGCGTTAAGTTCGTCGCCAGCCCCAGGCACGCGGATTTGCTATTGGTCACCGGGCCTGTTTCGCGCAATCTGGAAACTGCGCTCAAGCGCACCTACGACGCGGCTCCCGACCCAAAGTGGGTGGTGGCGGTGGGCGACTGCGGGTGCACGGGCGGGCTATTCGGCGAGAGTTACGCGTCATGCGGGAAGATTTCCAACGTCATCCCGGTGGATGTGGAGATCCCGGGCTGTCCGCCTCCGCCGGTCGCGCTGTTGCAGGGTATTCTGGCTGCCGTGAGTTCGAGGCGTTGACGATCTGCTGACCCAGTCAGTCACCGCGCCGCTACTGCGCGAAGAATGCCTTGATTTTGTCCATGAACGACTGAGCGCGCGGGTTGTTGTTGCGGCCCGCCGCCAGAAGGTCGAATTCCTTCAGCAATTCGCGCTGCTTCTCCGACAGGTTGACGGGCGTTTCCACAACCACATGGCAGATCAAATCGCCGGTGGCATGGCTGCGCACCCCCTTGATGCCTTTGGCCTTCAGGCGAAACGCCTTGCCGGTCTGGGTTTCTGGGGGAATCTTGACGCGGGCGTGGCCCTCCAGGGTGGGGATTTCCAGTTCGCCGCCTAAGGCCGCGGTGGTAAAGCTGACCGGCATCTCGCAATGCAGGTCATCGCCCTCGCGCTGGAAGATGGCGTGGGCCTTAAGGTGAATCTGCACGTACAAGTCACCGGCGGGGCCGCCGTTGACGCCAGCCTCGCCTTCGCCGGCCAGACGGATGCGGTCGCCCTCGTCAATACCGGCAGGAATCTTGACTGAGAGGGTCTTGTGCTTCTTGACCCGGCCCTGGCCCTGGCAGGCTGCGCAGGGCTCGCTGATGATTTTGCCGGAGCCGCGGCAATGCGGGCAGGTCTGCTGGATCGAGAAGAAGCCTTGCTGCATGCGCACCTGACCGTGACCGCCACAGGTGGGACAGGTGCTGGGCTGGGTGCCGGCCTTGGCGCCGGAACCGTGGCAGATATCGCATTCATCCAGCGTCGGGACGCGGATCTTGGTTTCCACCCCGCGCGCCGCTTCTTCCAGTCCAATCTCAAGGTTGTAGCGCAAGTCCGCGCCACGATAGACATTGCTGCGGGAGCGACCACCGGAGCCCCCGCCAAAGATGTCCCCGAAAATGTCCGAGAAGGCATCGGCAAACCCGCCGAAGCCGGCTGCTCCCGCTCCGCCTCCCATGCCCGCACTGGGATCGACCCCGGCATGACCGAACTGGTCATAGGCAGAGCGCTTGTCGGGGTCGGAGAGGATTTCGTAGGCTTGTTTGGCCTCCTTGAATTTTTCTTCCGAGTCCTTGCCGTCCGGGTTGCGGTCCGGATGAAATTTCATGGCGAGCTTGCGGTAGGCCTTT
Source organism: uncultured beta proteobacterium (assembly GCA_963746955.1). Taxonomy (GTDB): domain Bacteria; phylum Pseudomonadota; class Gammaproteobacteria; order Burkholderiales; family Thiobacillaceae; genus DASQBT01. The sequence goes on from CAVVDR010000001.1 coordinate 38,439, forward strand.
TTGATCTCATCATCCGAGGCATTTCGTGCCAGGCCGAGGACTTCGTAAAAATCGCGTTTGGGCATGAGCTTAGGGGCTACGATTAGGATCTGGGGGCCGGGGTGGAACAGGAGCCGGGAAGCCGAAAGCCGCGCGCAACGCGGCTTTCCCTAGTCCCTGGCTCCTGGCCCCTTACTTGTCCTTCACTTCGGTGAACTCCGCGTCCACGACGTCATCGGCAGCGCCTTTTTCCGCGCCGCCGGCTCCCGCTTCTGCGCCCCCCGCTGGTTGAGCCTTGGCCTGCTCGGCCTGATACATCTGCTCTGCCAGTTTGTGGGAGGCCTGGGCCAGGGCGTTGGTCTTCTTCTCGATGTCGTCCTTGTCGCTGCCACGCACGGCGTCCTCGACTTCCTTCATCGCGGCTTCGATCTTGGTCTTGTCGTCGGCGCCGATCTTGTCCCCATATTCGCCCAGCGATTTCTTCACCGAGTGAATCAGGTTGTCGGCCGCGTTGCGCGCGGTGGCCAGCTCGAAGGCTTTGTGGTCTTCCGCGGCATTCGCTTCCGCGTCCTTCACCATCTGCTTGATCTCGGCTTCGCTCAGACCCGAACTGGCCTGGATCTTGATCTTGTTTTCCTTGCCGGTCGCTTTGTCCTTGGCGGTGACGTGCAGTATGCCGTTGGCATCGATGTCAAAAGTGACTTCGATCTGCGGCATGCCGCGCGGAGCCGGAGGAATATCGGTCAAATTGAACTGGCCCAGGCTCTTGTTGCCGGCCGCCATTTCCCGTTCTCCCTGCAGCACGTGAATAGTCACCGCGCTCTGATTGTCATCCGCGGTGGAAAACACCTGGCTGGCCTTGGTAGGAATGGTTGTATTCTTGCCGATCAATTTGGTCATCACGCTGCCCAGGGTTTCGATGCCCAGAGACAACGGTGTGACATCGAGCAAGAGCACGTCCTTGACTTCGCCCTTGAGGACACCGCCCTGAATTGCGGCGCCGATGGCCACGGCCTCATCCGGATTCACGTCCTTGCGCGGCTCCTTGCCGAAAAATTCCTTTACCTTGTCCTGCACCTTGGGCATGCGGGTCTGGCCGCCGACCAGGATCACGTCGACGATGTCGGACACTTTCACCCCGGCATCCTTGATGGCGATCTTGCATGGCTCCATGGTGCGCTCAACGAGGTCTTCGACCAGGCTTTCAAACTTGGCCCGGGTGATCTTCATGGTCAGGTGCTTGGGTCCGGTCGCCGGATCAAAGGCGATGAACGGCTCGTTGATGTCGGTCTGCTGGGAAGAGGAGAGCTCCTTCTTGGCCTTTTCCGCCGAGGTCTTGAGCCTTTGCAGAGCGAGCACGTCCTTGGACAGGTCCATGCCCTGATCCTTCTTGAACTCTTCAATGATGTAGTCCACCAGGCGCTGGTCGAAGTCCTCGCCGCCCAGGAAGGTGTCGCCGTTGGTCGACAACACTTCGAATTGATGCTCGCCGTCCAGTTCGGCAATTTCGATGATGGAGATATCGAAGGTACCGCCGCCCAGGTCATACACCGCGATTTTGCGGTCGCCTTCCTTCTTGTCCATGCCAAAAGCCAGGGCCGCGGCAGTGGGTTCATTGATGATGCGTTTGACTTCCAGACCGGCAATGCGGCCCGCGTCCTTGGTGGCCTGGCGCTGGGAGTCGTTGAAGTAGGCCGGCACCGTAATGACGGCCTCGGTGACTTCCTCGCCCAGGTAGTCCTCTGCGGTCTTCTTCATCTTGCGCAGCACTTCTGCGGAAACCTGCGGAGGAGCGATCTTCTGATCGCGGACTTCCACCCATGCGTCGCCGTTGTCGGCCTTGAAGATCTTGAACGGCATCAGGCCGATATCCTTCTGCACTTCCTTCTCTTCAAACCGGCGGCCGATCAGGCGTTTAATCGCGTAAAGGGTATTTTTCGGGTTGGTCACGGCCTGGCGCTTGGAGGCATCCCCGACCAGGATTTCGCCGTTGTCCGTATATGCCACCACTGACGGCGTGGTGCGCGCGCCCTCGGAGTTCTCGATGACCTTGGGCTGGCCGTTTTCCATGATCGCCACGCACGAGTTGGTGGTTCCCAGGTCAATTCCAATTATCTTTCCCATGATGGTATTCCTTCTGTCAAATCAATGAACTGCTGAATAATATTCGGGCAAAATCCGGATTTTCAAGTCTTGCCTTGCGCGACCATTACCATGGCCGGCCTCAATACCCGATCGTTGATCAAGTAGCCTTTTTGCAGCACGCTGACCACAGTGTTCGCTTCCTGCTCGGATTCCGTCATGCCGATAGCCTGATGGCGATGCGGATCGAACTTCTCGCCCAGCGGATTCACTTCCCTGACATTGAACTTGCCAAACGCGTTGGCCAATTGCTTCAAGGTAAGCTCGACGCCATCTTTGAGGCTATCAATGGATGCGTTATCGGCGGCCATGGCCGCTTCCAAACCGTCTTTCACTGCCAGCAGCTCGCCAGCAAATCCCTCCACCGCATACTTGTGGGCGTTCCAACGTCCAGTTGCGCGCGTTTGCGAATGTTGTCGGCCTCCGCCCTGGCCCTCAGCCATGCATCATGGTGCTCCTGCGCATTCAGTTCGGCCTGTTTCAGCAACTCTTCCATGCTGGGCATGGTTTCGGGCTGGTCATCTGTCCCGCCCTGGGTATCGTTGGTCACAGCGTCTTCAGCCATTTACAGATTCCTCTTCAACTCAAAACCTTTTACTTGATTGGGGCATTACCGGCAGTTTCAAGCCCCCGCGCTGATTTTTGCCTTGGCATTTGTTTGCTTCATTCCCCCGCATCCGCTAGAATCCCGCGCTCCCGGAGAGGTGGATGGTAGCTCATCTCGCACGCCTCTGGAAGACATATTAGGGTAATACCCTAACGCGGGTTCGAATCCC
>CAVVDR010000002.1:0-70314 GCA_963746955.1 uncultured beta proteobacterium
TCTTGCCCTTGCTCGCCCTTTCGGCCTGCAACTTCCTCAACGATCCAGCTACCGATCTGGCGTATGCGATTGAGGGCGAAGTCGATCGGTTGGGCCGGGACGAGGGCGCCACCTACACCATCGAATATGCGCCGCCGTCGAGATGGGTCGAACACGGCGGAACCTACACCGTGCAGTTCGACAAGGTCGGGGCGCTGATCGTCTGGTACAAGGACGCAGGCGGCAAGGTGACGGCCAGCGGCAGCACCTCCTACATTGCGCGCTTCATCGACACGCCCCGAACGTACATCGTCGACAAGCCGGCGGATTCCGTTCTGTCGATTGAGATCCAGCGACAGAACGGGCGTGCGATGATCACGAGCGTGCAGTGATCAGGGCGGCGGGATGGCCAAAGACGCCAACGGTGATGTTGGAGAGGCAAGCGTCGCCAGCACACAGCATGGCCCGCTCCCGAAAAATCGAAATGCCATGAAGCTTGTCCCCTTGATTCCTTGAACCTGCAAATACATGTCGCGGACCCCTTTGATTCATGCGTAGACTGGTCCTGTTGCTGGCGTCGTCACTAATGGTTTCCTGTGCAGCCTATTCGCCAATGGGTTGGGGATGGCGTGAATGGGTAGGCCCTGATGTTGGCACCGTAGAGAATGGTCCGGTTGTGACTCTCGAATGGTCCAAACGACCTGGCGTGATCGCCCTGATTGACGAGGGCAGCGTCGGTGCCGGTTTCGACAAGGCGAAGCTTTCGCCGGGTCGACATGTCATTGAATACGCCTATTATCCGGTCGAGTTCGGCGCTCACCCGAAAGGGACAATCGACATTGACCTGACGCCCGGACACTCCTACGATTCCGGATCAAACTTTGCTTCTGGTGCATGCCGAGAAAGTATGCGGTATGGGTGGATGACAAGACGAGCGGGGAGAAGGTGTGGGGCAAGCGCCCTGACTGGCCTGCCTGGTATCTGTAGGACATTCGGCCGGGCCGGCATTCCTGCTGGTCCCGAATGGATACGCGCCCGGCGCCTGCCGCACGTCAGCGCCCTGTCTGGATGAATTACAAAGGCCTGCAGCCTGCCAAACCAGCGACTTGACCCGCACCGGCCGGATGTCCAAGGGCAGCCAGTTTTCTCCAGGACCACCTTGCCATGCGCATCTACGCCATGCACACTCATCACGCTCTTGGCCATGTCGGTTCCTGCCGTAGTAAGATTCACATTGGCTCCGCCCGTTTCGATTGACAGGAGACGCAAACTTCAATCTGGCACGGGCAATGCCGTTGGGAGCCTGAGAGTCCATTTCATTCGTTACACAGCCAATCAATAACTAAGGGAGGATCAAATGAAAGACGTCCTGTTTTTCGACAATATGCTCACGCCGAAGATCATTACATTCGTTTATTGGATATTGCTTTTTGCGGCGGTAGTTGCTGGTCTCGGGTCAATGTTTGGCGGATTTGGAGGCTTTTCCATTGGAAGGTTCTTCATGGGTCTGCTTTATGCAGTTGGCGGAGCCATTGCCGCAAGAATCTGGTGTGAACTGCTAATCGTCCTGTTCAAAATGAACGAGGCGCTTCAAGAGTTGCGTCACAAGTAGAACTCATCAGCTTACGCCGCGCGTAACCAGAGCGCTCCCAAACCTTACGCAAAGCAGGCACCGGCCTTTATGGCCGGTGATCCTGTAACTCACCTCTCCCGCTTCGGTGGCGTCGAGGTGAAAAGAGAGTGCGGCAACTGAAAGGCTGGCATCTTCAGAGGGATCAGATGCGAATTCTTCTGTGCCCGCGTGAATTCATGCTCCGCGGCTCCCCATCCAGTTTGATGGCGTTCCGCTGTACCTCATCCAGTGTAGTCATGGCCAGGAGCGCTGTTTTCTTGGCACCGCCGACTATTCTTGCTTGCCATTCGTGCCGGTAGCCTTGGAAAGGGAATGTTCAGGCTCAGTTCACATTGGCTCGTCTCGCCGTCCTGAATCCCCCTCACTTAATACGTCCGCTCCCTGGGCCGAAACGCCTCTACCGTCAGTGGCTTGAGCCGCACCGGCTTGTAATCGAGCTGGTCACCAGCCTGGAGATAGAGGGTGTGCCTGAGCCAGTGCTCGTCATCGCGCGCCGGAAAATCCTCGCGCGCATGGGCGCCACGCGACTCTTGCCGCGCCAATGCGGAGACCAGGGTGGCACGCGCCACGGCCATCAAATTCTCCAACTCCAGCGCCTCGACCCGCGCGGTGTTGAACACCTTGCTTTGATCCAGCAGTACGGCGCGATCCAGCCGTTCCCTGAGTTCACCCAGTTTGCCCAGGCCCTGCAGCAGGACTTCGCGACTGCGGTAGACCCCGCAGTGGGCCTGCATGACGCGGCGCAGGTCATCTACAAGCTGCGCCACCCGTTCTTCGCCACGCGTGTTCTCCCAGCGCGCCAGCCGCGCCCGGCTTGGGTCGGCTGCATCCTTGGGCCGTTCGCGAGGATAAGGATTTTCCCTCAGGTATTCCAACATGTGCCGTCCTGCCGCGCGGCCAAACACCACCAGGTCGAGCAGAGAATTGCCGCCCAGGCGATTGGCGCCATGCACCGACACGCATGCGCATTCGCCCACCGCATACAGGCCGGGCACCGGCTCTTCCGGACCAAAACGCGCCGGCATGACGACCTGCCCATGCAGGTTGGTGGGAATGCCGCCCATCATGTAATGCGCGGTGGGGGCAACAGGAATGGGCGCTTTCACCGCATCGATTCCGGCAAAGCGGATGGACAGTTCGCGGATGCCCGGCAGACGTTCGGCGATCAGCTTCTCGCCCAAATGTTCCAGCTTGAGCAGAATATGGTCGGCCTGCGGTCCGCAGCCACGGCCCTGATGAATTTCGGTGGCGATGGCGCGGCTTACCACATCACGCGAGGCCAGATCTTGCGCATGCGGGGCGTAGCGTTGCATGAAGCGCTCGCCGTCGCGATTGACCAGGTAGCCGCCTTCGCCGCGCGCACCTTCGGTGACCAGGCTACCGCTCCCCGCAAGCCCGGTGGGATGAAACTGCCAGAACTCCATATCCTCCAGCGGCAGTCCGGCACGCAGCACCATGCCCAGCCCGTCACCGGTATTGATCAAGGCATTTGACGTGTTCCAGTAGATGCGCCCTGCCCCGCCGGTTGCCAACAGCGTAGCGCGCGCCTCGATCAGGACAGGCTCGCCGGTTTCGATCGACAATGCCGTGGTGCCCAGGGCGTAGCCCTCCTCGTCGCGTATCAGGTCGAGGGCGAAATACTCATCGAAGAACTGGGTGCGGGCTGCGAGGTTGCGCTGATACAGGGTGTGCAGCAGCGCGTGGCCGGTGCGGTCGGCGGCCGCGCAGGTGCGCACTGCCTGCTCGCCGCCGAAATGCTTGGACTGGCCGCCGAAGGCGCGCTGGTAGATCTTGCCGTTGTCCAGCCGCGAAAATGGCAGTCCCATGTGTTCCAGTTCGTACACGGCGGTGGCCGCTTCCCGGCACATGAATTCGATGGCGTCCTGGTCGCCCAGATAATCGGAGCCCTTGACCGTATCGAACATGTGCCAGTGCCAGTCATCCTCGCTGACATTGCCCAACGCGGCAGTGATGCCACCCTGGGCGGAGACGGTGTGCGAGCGGGTGGGAAATACCTTGGACACCACTGCCACCTTGTAGTCCGAGCGCGCCAGTTGCAGCGCAGCACGCAGGCCGGCGCCGCCGCCGCCGACAATCACCGCATCAAACCTGCGTTTCTTCATAAGGCCGGACCTTGCAGACTTCGCTGGCCGCGTCGAGGGATGGTCGGACGGCGACTTGCGGGCGTGCACATCCCCGCGAAGCGGGGCCCCTGTGTACTACTCGCACCGCCACAATCACTGCATCGAAAGCGCGCTTATCCATTGACGCGCCACAAGACCATGCTGATCCATACCACGGACATGACCAGCACAAGGGCAACCAGGACATCAAGTGCCAGTCGCAGCGCCAGGGGTTTCACATAATCCATCAATACGTCACGCAGTCCCACCCATGCGTGAAGACACAGGCTCGCGACCAGCAGCCATACAGACAGCTTTATCCATATGGCCTGAAAGGCCGAGCGCCAGGTGAGGAAATCGAAGGGCGCGGCAACCCGATATGCTGCCAACAGCGCGCCGCCGGCGAGCAGGATGACAACGGCCGAGACGCGCTGCGCGAGCCACCACCCGGTTCCGCTGTGGCTACCAGTGACAGTCCTCTTCACCAGAACAATGTCCAGGCAACCAGCACAATGACACACCCACTCACGATCATTACCCAGCGTGCCGATACACGCGCCCTATTCTTCTCTACGCCCCACTGCACATCCATGGCCAGATGGCGGACGCCGGCGATGGCATGGTACGCAAGCGCGGCAATAACCATCAGGCTAGTCAGTTGACCTGGGGGGCTCTTCAAGATGGCGGCGGCCTCGACAAAGTCGGCCGGACTGCCCAAGGAAAGTTGTAGGACATATAAGGCGACTGGCAGGGCAAGAAAGAGCAGAACCCCCGTCACGCGGTGGAGTATGGAAACCCAGCCCAAGAGTGGCAAATGCAGGCGAAATAAATTAAGATATACTGGTCTCTTAATCATTGTTAATGTAGCATTGGTTGGACCAAGAGTGTAGACCTTAGTCAACTCTGTGAACATGGAGCAAAAAATGAAGCATTTATTTCTCCTTGGTGTCCTTGGTTTGGCGCTGACACCGCCTGTGCTCTACGCGTCCCAGGATCTGGCCGTAAAGGATGGGTGCATGGAGTGCCATCTCATGGACAGGAAAACCGTGGGTCCAGGCATCCGGCAAATTGCGCAGAAATATGCGGGACAGCGGGATGTCATGGCGAAGCTGTTCTTCAAGGTGAAGAATGGCGGGGGTGGTTCCTGGCACGGCGTGTGGGGTCAGGTTCCGATGCCGCCCAATCCCAACGTCCCGGACGAAGACCTCAAAACCATCCTGACCTGGATGCTGGAGCAGAAATAGAAAAGGAACGTTACGTTCCTTTTCATCTACGTTTGCCTGGCGCCAAGTATCCGGCGGATAAGCGAGGACAAGCTCTTGCCGCGTATCCAAGCCCAGCAACGTCAAATGAATGCGGGCCAGTCCAAGATAAATAGTCCTGATGGGCGCAGCAATAAATTGAGTTGTGAGGAGCACATTCCAATGCTAGCGTACGTTCGCTGCATTATTGGCTCGACCTTCGTTCTTACCAACCGTACCCATTAAGGAGTGCTTCATGAAATTGCTGTCCCTTGTCGCTGCAACCGCGTTGATGGTTGCCGTGCCCGCCTTTGCCAACCAGGAACTGGCGCAGAAGAATGGCTGTCTGGCCTGCCATTCTGTTGACAAGAAGATTGTCGGCCCCGCCTACAAGGATGTGGCCAAGAAATACCGCGGCGACAGGAGCGCCCCTGCCAAGTTGTTCGCAAAAGTGAAGAAAGGCGGAAGCGGCGTGTGGGGCCCGGTCGCGATGCCGCCCAACCCGCAGGTGAAGGATGCGGACCTGAAGAAAATCATCGCCTGGGTGCTGTCGCAGAAGTAACTGGCTATTGCGCGTCAAAAAGCCGGTCGATGACCGGCTTTTTTATTTCCTCGCCGCCTTGGCGACCGCCGGCGGGATCCGCTCGATCAAACGCGGATCAAAGGGCTTGGGCAGGATGTAATCCTTGCCGAAAGCCAGGCCTTTCAGGCCATAGGCTTTCAACACTGATCTTGGAACCGGCTCCTTCGCCAATCCCGCCAGCGCATGGATGGCTGCGATCAACATGTCCTGGGTGATCGCCCTGGCGCGCGCATCCAGGGTGCCGCGAAAAATAAACGGAAAGCCCAGCACATTGTTTACCTGATTGGGATAGTCCGAGCGGCCGGTCGCCATGATCAGGTCCTTGCGCGCCTTGCAGGCCTGGGCCGGACTGATTTCTGGATCGGGATTGGCCAGCGCGAAGACCACCGGGCGCTCGGCCATGGACTTGAGCATGGCGGGTGTGACGAGGTTGGGGCCGGATACGCCGACGAACACATCCGCGCCTTGCATCGCTTCTTCCAGCGTGCGCAGTTTGCTCGCATGGGCCCAGGCCTTCTTGTACTTGTTCAAGTCGGTGCGGCCCTTGTGCACCACACCCTTTGAATCCACCAGCAGAATGTTCTTCTTTGTCGCCCCCATGGCCAGTAGCAGTTTCATTGAGGCCAGCCCGGCCGCTCCGGCCCCGAGACAGACGATGCGCGCACCCTGCAGACCCTTCCCTTGCAGTTCCAGTGCATTGAGCAGCCCGGCGCAAATGATGACCGCGGTGCCGTGCTGGTCGTCATGGAACACCGGGATGTCCAGCTTCTTCTTCAGCGCCGCCTCGATTTCAAAGCAGTGCGGCGCCGCGATGTCTTCAAGGTTGATGCCGCCAAAGGTCGGCGCGATCGCCTTCACCACCTTGATGAATTCCTTCGGCGACTTGGCATTTACTTCGATATCGTACACATCGATTCCGGCAAAGCGCTTGAACAACACGCCTTTGCCTTCCATCACCGGCTTGGCCGCCAACGGCCCAAGATTGCCCAGGCCCAGAATCGCCGTGCCGTCGGTAATCACCGCCACCAGGTTGCCCTTGTTGGTGTATTCGTAGGCCGACTTCGGATTCTTCGCGATCTCCCGCACTGGCTCGGCCACGCCGGGTGAGTAGGCAAGCGAAAGATCGGACTGGGTGGCGCAGGGCTTCATGGACTCCACCGAGAGTTTGCCCGGCTTGGGCAGGCGGTGGTACTGGAGTGCTTCTTGCTTGAGTGAATTCCGGGTGCTCATTTCGATCTGCGTAAGTGCCTGATGAGTTGGGAGAGATCGCCCTCCGCGCGTGCGATAGAATAATGCCTTCGGCCTGTTTTTCCTATTTGATGACCATGTCCAGCCCCGCCTTTTCAGCCCCCGCAATGTTCCAGGTTGGTGCAAACCGCCGGGGAAAGTTCTTTTCACTGCCCGCCCTTGAGGCGGCCGGAACCGGGAATATTTCGCGCCTGCCCGTCTCCATCCGCGTCGTTCTGGAGTCGGTGCTGAGAAATTGCGACGGCGTAAAAGTCACGCAGGAACACGTCAAGCAATTGGCCAACTGGCAGCCGAACGCTCCGCGCACCGAGGAGATTCCCTTCACCGTGGCGCGGGTGATCCTGCAGGACTTCACCGGCGTGCCGCTGCTGGCCGATCTGGCCGCCATGCGGTCCGCTGCTCAAAGATTGGGCAAGGATCCGAAGAAGATCGAGCCCTTGGTGCCCGTGGACATGGTGGTCGACCATTCCATCCAGGTCGATGCGTATGGCAACAAGGACGCACTCGATCTCAACATGAAGATTGAATTCGAACGCAACCGCGAGCGCTACCAATTCCTCAAGTGGGGCATGCAGGCGTTCGACACTTTCAAGGTTGTGCCGCCCGGCGTCGGCATCGTGCATCAGGTCAATATGGAATATCTCGCGCGCGGGGTGATGGAGAAAAATGGCGTTTTCTATCCGGATACGCTGGTAGGCACCGATTCCCACACCACGATGATCAACGGGCTCGGCATCGTGGCCTGGGGCGTGGGCGGCATCGAGGCGGAAGCGGCCATGCTGGGCCAGCCGGTATATTTCCTGACCCCGGATGTGGTCGGGGTGAACCTCATAGGCGCAGCCAGGCCGGGCGTCACCGCAACTGACATCGTCCTAACCATCACCGAAATGTTGCGCAAGGCCAAAGTGGTCGGCAAGTTCGTGGAGTTCTTCGGTGACGGCGTGGCCGCCATGTCGGTGACCGACCGCGCCACGATAGCGAATATGGCGCCCGAGTATGGCGCGACCATGGGCTTCTTCCCGGTGGACGAGGCGACCTGCCAGTATTTCTCCGCCACCGGCCGCAGCGAAACGCAGGTTGAGACGCTGCGCGCGTATTACCAGGCGCAGCATCTGTTCGGCATCCCCAAGACCGGTGACATCGATTATTCGCAAACCCTGGAACTGGACTTGTCCACTGTCAAGCCCAGCGTGGCCGGACCCAAACGCCCGCAGGACCGCATCGAGTTGGCAAACCTGAAATCCGCCTTCACTTCGCTCATGAGCAAACCCATTGCGGAAGGCGGTTACGACAAGGCCGCGGAGATGGGCATACGCTATGCGCTGCCCGCGCCATCCCATGCAACAATCGATTTGTCGGGTGGCGGCAGCCAGGAGGAAGTTCTCCCCGTCGCAGCGCAGGAAGAGGAGATGCTCAATGACCATCCTTCTCCCGACCACATGCAGGCCGATCCGACCACTCTGTTCTCTGGGCGCAATAACAGCCTGGGACATGGCGACATCGCAATTGCCGCAATCACTTCCTGCACCAACACCTCCAATCCCGGCGTGATGCTGGCCGCTGGCCTGCTGGCCAAAAAAGCCGCCACACTCGGACTGAAGCCGCCGCCCAACGTGAAGACTTCGCTCGGCCCCGGCTCGCGCGTGGTCACCGAATACCTCAGCAAGGCCGGTCTCATGGACGCGCTGGAAAAGGTCGGATTCTCCGTGGTGGGCTATGGCTGCACCACATGCATCGGCAACTCCGGGCCGCTCAAGCCCGAAATCGAGGCGGCCATTGCGGAACACGATCTGGTCGTAGCCTCGGTGCTGTCCGGCAACCGCAACTTCGAAGCGCGCGTGCACCAGGCAGTCAAGGCCAACTTCCTCATGTCGCCCCCGCTGGTCGTGGCATTTGCCCTGGCCGGCCGGATCGATATCGACTTTGGCAGTCAGGCAATCGGCACCAGCAAAGACGGGAAGCCCGTCTACCTGAAAGACCTGTGGCCATCCAATGACGAAATCGCCTCCGTGATGCATTCCGCCACCGATGCCGCGGCCTACCGCAAGATCTACGCAGATGTCGGCGCCGACAACCCGCTATGGGATGCGGTTCCTGCCCCCGTCGGCAGCGTCTACCAGTGGGACGCGAAATCCACTTACATTCAGGAGCCGCCGTTTTTCGTCAATGGCAAGGCGGCCAACACGGCGATCAAGGGTGCGCAGGCCATCGCCATTTTCGGCGACTCCGTCACAACCGACCATATCAGCCCGGCGGGCGGCATCAAGCCGACCTCACCTGCCGGCCTGTATCTGACCGAACATGGCGTGCAGAAGACCGACTTCAACAGCTACGGTGCGCGGCGCGGCAACCACGAAGTCATGATGCGCGGCACCTTCGCCAACGTGCGCATCAAGAACCTGATGATCCCCGGCTCCGAAGGTGGCATCACGCGAAAGGACGGCGAGCAGAAACCCATCTATGACGCCGCGATGCAATATCAGAGCGAAGGTACGCCGCTGATGATCTTCGCCGGCGAGGAATACGGCACCGGATCGAGCCGCGACTGGGCGGCCAAGGGCACCACTCTGCTGGGCGTGAAAGCCGTCATCGCCAAGAGTTTCGAGCGCATCCACCGCGCCAACCTGGCCGGCATGGGGGTGCTGCCCTGCCAGTTCAAGGATGGCGTCGACGCTGTGTCACTCAAGCTCGACGGTTCCGAGACTTTCGATCTCGAAGGCACCGAGACAGGAATTACTCCGCAAAAGGACGTCACTCTGGTCGTTCACCGCGCCAACGGCAGCAGAGAACGGGTCGCGCTCAAACTGCGCATCGACACGCCGATTGAAGTGGAGTACTACAACAAGGGTGGGATTCTGCCGTTTGTGTTGGAGCAGTTGGTCGGCTGACAAACACAGTCAAGTCGGCCGTGGCCTAAGACGACAGCGTCGCCAAACGTTTGCGAGAGGTGCTTGCATCGCGCATGGACGTAGCTGAGAAGAAGATGTTCGGCGGCGTGCCACTCAGGGGGGATGTCTATGTTGATCCGGAAGAATTTGAGTCGGACGACGATTTGGCCAGGCGGCGGAGGCTCTGCCTGGATTTCGTGACCACGCTGCCTGCCAAGTAGAATAGCGCCTTTCCAAGGACATATTTCTCCCCATGCCGCGCAAGCTTCTCGTCACCTCCGCCCTGCCCTACGCCAACGGTGACATCCATCTGGGCCACTTGGTCGAATACATCCAGACCGATATCTGGGTGCGCTTTCAGAAGATGCAGGGACATGAGGCACACTATGTCTGCGCGGACGATACTCATGGCACCGCGATCATGCTGCGAGCGGACAAGGAAGGCATTACGCCTGAAGCTTTGATCGATCGCGTATGGCACGATCACAAGCGCGATTTCGACGGCTTTCACATCGCCTTTGACCAGTATTACTCCACCCATTCGGAAGAGAACCGCGAGCTGGCGGGCAGCATCTACAGGAAGCTGGCCGCCGCTGGGCTGATCGACGTGCGCGCCATCGAACAGTATTACGACCCAATAAAGGAGATGTTCCTGCCGGATCGCTTCATCAAGGGCACTTGTCCGAAGTGCGGCGCAACCGATCAATATGGCGACAGCTGCGAGGTGTGCGGTTCCACCTACTCGCCGACTGACCTGAAGGACCCCTATTCGGTCGTGTCCGGCGCCAAGCCGGTGCGGAAGACTTCGGATCACCATTTCTTCAAGCTCGGCAAACAGGAAGCGTTCCTGCGCGCGTGGACACAATCCGGCACGCTGCAACCAGAAGCGGCCAACAAAATGCTGGAATGGTTCGCGGCAGGACTGGCGGACTGGGACATCTCGCGCGATGCTCCCTACTTCGGCTTTGAGATCCCGGGGGCGCCGGGCAAGTATTTTTATGTCTGGCTGGACGCGCCGGTCGGCTATATGGCCAGTTTCAGGAAATACTGCAGCGCGAATGATCTGGATTTTGATGCCTGGTGGAAAGCCGGTTCGGATACGGAGCTCTATCACTTCATCGGCAAGGACATCCTTTATTTCCATGCGCTGTTCTGGCCAGCCATGCTGGAGGCCTCAGGCTACCGCACACCAACCAAGGTCTTCGCGCATGGGTTTCTCACCGTAAACGGCCAGAAGATGAGCAAGTCGCGCGGCACCTTCATTACTGCGCGGAGCTATCTCGATAGCGGGCTTGATCCGGAATGGCTGCGCTATTACTTTGCTGCCAAGCTCAGCAGCTCCATGGAAGACATCGACCTGAATCTCGAGGACTTTGCCGCACGGGTAAACAGCGACTTGGTGGGCAAATACGTGAATATCGCCAGTCGTTGTGCAGGCTTCATCTTTAAGCGATTTGGTGGCCAGGTGGGTGAGATTGACCAAGCTGCGGCCGCAGAGTTTGAGACTGCATTTCAAAGCGCGATGATTGCCAAGGCCTACAGCGACCGCGATTACGGCAGGGCGCAGCGCGAAATCATGCGACTGGCAGATACAGCGAACTCTTACATTGCCAACAAGAAGCCATGGGAAATGGCCAAGCAGGAGGGGCGCGAAGTTGAATTACACAAGGTGTGCAGCACTGCGCTGACCCTGTTCCGCGACTTAACCCTCTACTTGAAACCGGTCCTGCCTAAGCTGGCCGAACAAGTCGAGGCTTTCCTCAACATCCCTGCGCTGAGTTGGGGTGACCAGTGGGCATCGTTGCCTATTGGCCATACTATCAACGAATATCACCACCTCATGACCCGCGTAGATATGAAACAGATCGAGACGCTGGTGGAAGCCAACCGGCAGTCGCTGGAAGCCACACCCTCTCCCGTGCGCCACGCCGAAGCGCAAACCCATCAGGAAGACCAAGCCGTGACCAACGACGAGGTGTACATTAGCATTGATGATTTCACGAAAATCGACTTGCGTATTGCTAGAATTGACAAGGCCGAGCATGTGGATGGCGCGGACAAACTCTTGCGCCTCACCCTGGATGTCGGCCCCCTTGGCGTGAGGCATGTCTTTGCCGGAATCAAGTCGGCCTACGAGCCGGCCGTGCTGCAAGGTCGCCTGACCGTCGTGGTTGCCAACCTTGCCCCGCGCAAGATGAAGTTCGGCATGAGTGAGGGCATGGTGCTGGCAGCGTCCGGCGAAGGTCCGGGCCTTTATCTGCTTTCCCCCGATTCCGGCGCGCAAGCCGGAATGCGGGTCAAATGAAACCCTGTTACGGGAGATAGTCATGACGACGCTTGCCCATTGTCAACTGCTTGGATCCGTTATTAACCGCGAGCTCAACGACGGCGAATGCGTGGTGCTGGGAAACCTCGGCGCAATCCGGGAGCTGCAGGACGAGGAGATACTGATAGAAGAAGGGAAAGTGGACAATACGCTGCACGTGCTGATCGACGGGCATCTCGCCGTGATGCGCCAGGTCGCCGAAGGAGAATGGCTCACGCTGCATGTGCTCAAACCCGGCGAACTCGCCGGCGAGTTGGGATTTATTGACGGCCAGCCACACAGCGCCACCCTGCGAGCCATGGGGCCTACCAGGGTCTTTAATCTGGAGCGGGAAAAATTCGAATCCCTGATCAACACCCATCCCGCTCTCGTGTACCGTATGATGCGCGCCATCGTCCGCGGGGTGCATGTCACGCTGCGTCGCATGAACGCGCAACAAGTCGAGCTGACCAACTACATCACCAAGGAGCATGGGCGCTACTGATGGGATCTGGTGAGCCCGTTACCCGTCATTTGTGGATAGCGGGCAGGGTCCAAGGGGTCTGGTACCGTGAATCCATGCGCCTGGAGGCAGAACGCCTAGGGGTAAGCGGCTGGGTCAGAAACCTCCCCGACGGCCGGGTGGAAGCGATGATCTCCGGCGATGCTGACCGGTTGGGGCAACTCATCGCCTGGGCCAGGAAAGGTCCGCCCATGGCAAAGGTCACGGGAATCGATAGCGAACCGGCAGAAGGCAGGTTCAGTTCTTTCGAGAAACGTTAGCTTTTCGTACCCCAGGCCAATCGTCGGTTTTCTGGACAAAAAAAGCCCGGCAGTGTGTGCCGGGCATAAATCCACCAAAGGAGGATGGAGGAGACAACACCCCGCACCGGAGGAGTGGCGCGACGTGTTATTAGCATTGTCTAATATAATTACATAGAAAGCAAGAAATCTTTCTCAAACTGAACAAATAGATATTCAAGTGTTGTTCAAATCCCAAGGCCTGCTAACCTTCATTTCGCGTTCCGAAGGTTTGCCATGGGAAGCCAACGCGGACATGACGTGACGGTGAACAGGCACTATAGACTCGGCACGAATTATCCGTGAACTTTAAGGCGTGGAATGTGTCTGACTGCGCATGGAAAAAGAAGACGCCCGCAAGCAGTCGCGAGAAGTGCTGCACGAGAGACGAAAACAAGTCATCCGCATGCACCGCAAAGGGATGCCGGTGATGCAGATTGTTGGGCACAGCGGCCTCAGTTGGTATGCCGTGAACGCTGCGATCACCGCTTATTCGATTGCGGGGGCGGCGGCACTCAAGCCTGCTGCGCGCGGCAAGAAACAGGGCAGTGGACGCATGTTGAGCGAATCGCAAGAGAGCGCTGTTCGGCAAATCATCTGCGACAAGCGCCCCGAACAACTGAAGATGGAGTTTGCACTATGGAATCGCGCCGCCGTCATGCAGTTGGTTGAACGCGAATGCGGAATCAAGTTGTCTGTGCGCGGCGTTGGCAACTACCTCAAGCGCTGGGGATTCACCCCGCAAAAGCCGATCAAGAAAGCATATGAGCAACGGCCAGAGGCCGTGCAGGAATGGCTGGACAACGAATATCCGGCAATCGAACAACGCGCCAAGTCAGAAGGTGCCGAGATTCACTGGGGCGACGAAACAGCGGTCGTGAATACCGACGTGCGTGGTCGCTGCTACGCACCGGCCGGCAAAACACCGGTGACCTTTGCGGTAGGCGGCACACGCCAGAAACTGTCGATGATCGCCACCGTCACCAATCAGGGCAAGACACGCTGGATGATCATTGACGAGTCGTTCAATTCGGACAGGCTGATTGAGTTCCTGCAAGCCTTGGTCCGGGACGCAGGCAAGAAAGTATTTCTGATCCTCGATAACCTGCGCGTCCATCACAGCAAGCCGGTCAAGGCCTGGGTTGAGGAGCGTAAAGACAAGATCGAGTTGTTCTATCTGCCCAGCTACAGCCCGGAGCTCAACCCGGAAGAACGGCTCAATTCTGATTTGAAGCAGGCGCTTTATACCAAGGTTCCGGTACGCACCAAGGCCAAGTTGAAAACCGCTGCAACCGAGCACATGCAGGCGTTGGAGAAATCACCCGAGCGGGTGAGAAAGTTCTTCCAGGATGCACGCGTAAAATATGCAGCATGAATCACGGACAAATCAGGCCGAATCAATAATAGAGGATCTGGACGCTAGCGGGCTCTAGCCACTGCCCCAAGGACTCAATCAAGCAATCGTGAAGTTGGACCCGCCAGGCGTTCCCCAGCATGACTTCGCAGGCTGCCCGGCCATTGTGGTAGGCAATCCGTACGGGGCATCCGCTCTCAGCGCAGCGATAAGGCTCCAATAGTTCCTTTAGACGAAAACCATCTGACTGGCCGTTGCAGGTCAGACGTAGTTCCCGGGCGAACCGGGTGCGCGCGGTGTTCAGGTCAAAAATCTTTTCGGCGGTCACCCGCAAACCGCCCGAATAGTCATCCCGACTGACCTTGCCTTCCACAACCAGAAGCTCATCCTCCTTAAGCCAATCCCGGTGAGTTTCCAATATCTCGGCAAAAACCACGACATCGAGTGTGCTGGTCCCGTCGTCCAACAGCACGATAGCCATTTTGCCGCGGCGCGAGATCTGAGTGCGGATCGACACAATGATGCCGGCCAACAGGCGGGGTTCGCGCGCCGGTTCCAGGTCTGCGAGGCGTTGCCGGACAAATCCTGACAACTCGCCGGCGTAGCCACTGTAGGGATGGCCGCTGAAGTAGAAGCCCATGACCGACTTTTCCTGCAAAAGTCTTTCCCGTTCCGGCCAGACAGGTGACGCCACATAAGGATTGCCGAGAGTGGCCGAATCGCTGTCTCCGAACAAACTATCCTGGGCCGCCCCGCGGGCGGCCTGGTCCGCCGCTTCCATGGCTGGAGCAATCGAGGCCATCAGGCTGGCACGATGATCGTTCATGCCATCGAATGCACCTGCCTTGACCAGGGCCTCCAGAACCCTGCGATTTAGACAGTGCTTGTCGACCCGCCGCGCCAGATCAAATACGCCGGTAAATTCGCCTCCTTCCGAGCGGGCTGCAACAATGGCTGAGATTGCGGCCTCCCCGGTACCCTTGATTGCACCAAGGCCGTAACGGATCTGCCTATCCCCCATCGGCCCGAATCTATAACCGGAAATATTGATGTCAGGCGGAAGTATCGCAATGCCATTAGCCTTGCAGTCCTGAACAAACACCCGCACCTTCTCGGTGTCCGCCATTTCTGATGAAAGGGATGCCGCCATGAACTCGGCGGGATAATGTGCCTTGAGCCAAGCCGTGTAATAGGCGACCAGAGCGTACGCCGCGGAATGGGACTTGTTGAATCCATATTCGGCGAACTTCTCCATCAGATCGAATAGGCGGCCTGCCAGGCTGTCCGTGACCCCGCGGCTTTTTGCCCCGGCCAAGAAGATTTCCCGCTGCTGGGCCATTTCTTCGGGCTTCTTCTTTCCCATAGCGCGCCGCAACAGATCTGCGCTACCCAAGGTGTAGCCCGCAAGGATTTGAGCAATCAGCATTACCTGCTCTTGGTACACGATGATCCCATAGGTGGATTTGAGAACCGGTTGCAGATCGGGATGAAAATACTCTGGCTTCTGCCGCCCCTGTTTGCGCGCAATAAAGTCATCAACCATGCCAGACCCCAACGGACCCGGTCGGTTAAGGGCCATCAGGGCAATAATATCCTCAAAACAATCTGCATTAAGTTTACGCTCCAAGTCCTTGGCTGATCTAGACTCTGACTGGAACACGGCCGTAGTATTGCCCGCACTGAAGAGTGCGTATACCGCCGGATCGTCTAGGCTCAGGCCTTCCAACTGGAAATTCTCTCTGTCCGGATGGCGACGCACAAACGCGACCGCCTCAGCCAGAATAGTGAGCGTACGCAGGCCGAGAAAATCGAACTTCACCAGGCCAATGGCTTCCACATCGTCCTTGTCGAACTGCGAAACTAAGCTTCCTGCGCCTTCCTGCCGGTAAAGGGGGCAGAAATCAGTCAGGCTGCCGGGGGCAATCAATATGCCTCCGGCATGCATGCCCACATTGCGGGTCAGATCCTCCAGCCGCTCTGCGAGCCCAAACAACTCCCTTACCCCCTCTTCCTGGTCGTAGCGCTCCTTGAGCTGAGGCTCCATTTGCAGGGCTCTTTTCAGCGAAACCGGCTTGACCCCTTCCACCGGAACCAGTTTCGACAGCTTATCGCAGTAGGTGTAGGGCATGTCCAGGACCCGGCCTACATCGCGGATGACCGACTTGGAGCCAAGCGTGCCGAATGTGGCGATCTGCGACACCGCATCGTGACCGTAGCGCTCTTTAACATACTGGATCACACGCTCACGATTGTCCTGGCAAAAATCCACGTCAAAGTCCGGCATAGATACGCGTTCTGGATTGAGAAAACGCTCGAATAGAAGGTCGTAACGCAATGGATCCAAATCAGTAATACCCAGGGTGTACGCGACCAGGGAGCCGGCACCTGATCCACGCCCCGGGCCGACAGGCACCCCATTATGCTTGGCCCAGTTGATAAAGTCGGCGACGATAAGGAAGTAGCCCGGAAACCCCATCTGGTTAATGGTGCCAAGCTCAAAATCAAGCCTCGCCTTGTATTCCGGGTAACGAGCCTGCCTGGTCATTTCATCCGGATAAAGAAGCTCCAGACGTTCAGCCAGCCCGGCTTCCGAGCGCTCAAGGATGTACTCCTCCAGACTCTGGTTCCGCGGTGTGGGAAACAGGGGCAACTTGCTCTTGTCCAGATCCAGGGCCAAATTGCAACGCTTGGCAATTTCCACGCTGTTAGCCAAGGCTTCCGGCAGATCGGCGAACAACTCTGTCATTTCCGCCGGCGTCTTGAAATACTGCTCCGGGGTAAAAAGCTTCGGGCGGCGACTGTCCGCCAACAAGTAACCCTCGGCAATGCAGACCCGGGCCTCGTGGGCCCTGTAATCTTCCGGATTGAGGAACTGGACCGGATGAGTGGCAACTGCCGGGATTCCCAGTTCTGAGCCGATCTCCAGCAGGCCGTCAATCAGCAATTCAGTTTCGGGCAAGCCGTAGCGCTGCAGTTCAAGATAGTACCGTTGCGGGAACACCTGACACCAGAACTCGGCCTGTTTGCGGGCCGCTGCCTGGTTACCCGCCAGCAGTGCCTGGGCCACCCCGGACTGAAAACCTCCGGCCAGGGCGAGCAGACCCTCCGTCCCTAGCCTTAACCATTCCGGGTCGATTTCGGCCCGTCCGCGGTTGAGATTCTCCCGATACGCTCGGGACAGCAATGCGCACAGGCGACGATAGCCCGCACGATCCTGGACCAGAAGCAGAGCGCGAAATGGCCGGTTGCGGTCGGCAAGATTACTGATGGAGACATCACAGCCGAATATGGGTTTGAGGCCCTTGCTCCGCGCCGCACGGTAATACTTAACCCAGCCGAACACATTGGACAAATCAGTCAGTGCCAACGCCGGCATGCGGCTTTCCAAGGCCTTGGCAACCGCCTCATTGATGCGGACCAAACCGTCGGTAACGGAGTACTCGGAATGAAGTCTTAGATGGATGAAACCCGGCTCAGGCATGGCCGGATTTTAACCCGCGCCATCCTACGTCAGGACAGAAAAGACGGAGCAGCCCAGTTGGGCCGCCATGTCTGAAAGTCAACGGGCGTTACCAGTTGGTCTCCCGCTCGGGTGTGGCGGTAATCTTGTGTATGGACAGATCAGCGCCATTGAATTCTTCTTCCGCATCCAACCTCAGTCCGACGACGGCCTTAAGCACGCCATAAACCAGAAAGCCGCCCGCCAAGGCAACCAGGATGCCGATGCTGGTGCCCACCAGTTGGGCAAGCAGGCTGACACCACCGGTCCCTCCAAGTCTCGCGGAGCCAAAAATACCGGCGGCAATTCCTCCCCAGGTGCCACACAGGCCGTGCAGGGGCCAGACTCCAAGCACATCATCAATCTTCAACCGGTTTTGCGTCAGCGTGAACATCCACACAAACAGGCCGCCTGCTACACCGCCGGTGACCAGTGCGCCTATGGGATGCATGACATCCGAACCGGCACACACGGCAACCAGACCGGCCAATGGCCCATTATGGATAAATCCCGGGTCGTTCTTGCCCACAAACAAGGCAGCCAGGGTTCCCCCCACCATGGCCATCAACGAATTGACTGCAACCAGTCCGCTGATCCCGCTCAAGCTTTGCGCAGACATCACATTAAAGCCAAACCAGCCTACTGTAAGTACCCAGGCGCCCAAGGCAAGGAAGGGAATGTTGGAAGGCGGATGCGCCGAGATGCCGCCATCCTTCTGGTAGCGTCCCCTGCGCGCGCCGAGCAGAATTACTGCAGCCAAGGCTATCCATCCGCCCATGGCATGAACTACCACCGAGCCGGCGAAATCATGAAACTTGGCGCCATACGCGGCATTTATCCAGGCCTGAATGCCATAGGATCCATTCCATGCGATGCCTTCAAAGAACGGGTAAACAAAGCCCACCAGGATGAATGTGGCAGCGAACTGTGGGTAGAACCTGGCCCGCTCTGCGATACCTCCGGATACGATGGCTGGCACGGCGGCCGCAAAAGTCAGAAGAAAAAAGAACCTGACCAGTTCATACCCGTTCTTGGCCGTAAGTTGACCAGCAGCGGGGAAGAAATCCACCCCATAGGCGATACTGTAGCCGATAAAAAAATACGCGATGGTGGACGCACTGAAGTCGGTAAGAATCTTGACCAGGGCGTTCACCTGGTTCTTTTTCCGCACCGTACCGAGTTCAAGAAAAGCAAACCCGGAATGCATGGACAGGACCAGGATTGCTCCAAGCAACACAAATAGAACATCACCGCCATTTTTCAGGCCGTCCATGTAAACCTCCTCACAATTCGAACACTCGGGAAGAAACCCCATTCCAGTGCACTATCTCGTTACCGCACTATTGGGGCGTGTCGGATCTACTTTTTTCTTCGGCCTCGATCTGGTCCAGTTCCTGTTCCATTTCGTCATCCGACATCGGGACATAGTCAGTGGGATAGGGCGCGGCTTCTGCGATCGATTCCGCTCGGGGTTTGATCATGAAACGAGCCACCAGGATGCCCACTTCGTATAAGAGCCATAAGGGCACAGCCAGTAAAGTTTGAGAAAGAATGTCCGGGGGGGTAAAAATGGCGCCGATGACAAACGCGCCCACAATGACGTAAGGCCTTATGTCAACCAACTTGTCGATTGAAACCCAGCCAAACTTCACCATCAGCACCACCAGAACGGGCACTTCAAAGGTGACGCCAAAAGCCAGGAATAGGGTCAGCACAAAGTCCACGTACTTGCCGATGTCGGTCGCCATTTCGACCCCGGCTGGCGTGAATCCCACAATTGCGCCAAACACGATGGGAAACACCGCAAAATACGCAAACGCCATGCCGGTGATGAACAACACCACCGCGGACACTATGATCGGGAGCCCCAGGCGCTTTTCATGCTCGTAGAGGCCTGGCGCGATAAACGCCCAAGCCTGATACAGTACCCAAGGCAACGCAATCAGGAAGGCTGCCAACATGGTGACCTTTACGGGTACGAAGAAGGGCGCGGTCACTTCCGTCGCGATCAGGTGTCCACCCTGCGGCAACGCAACCAGCAAAGGTTTGGCCAGCAGCGCATATATGTCCTTGGCCCAAGGGAACAGACAGATAAAGATGATCACAATTGCCAGAACCGCGCGTACCAGGCGATCACGCAGCTCGACCAGATGGGAAATGAATGAGTCCCCTTTGGTCTGAGCGTTGCTCATGCTTTGTCTTGGCGACCAGATTCAGACGTGGGTTCCTCGGAAGCGGGAGCGGGCGTTCCGGGATGTCCCCCCAGCAAGAAAGGCCCATCCTTCAATACCCCTTCTCCGGACTCGGCTGCTGGAGTCTCCTGTGGCTTCTGCTCCTCCTGTATTCCCACCGCCGCCATCACTTTATCCTTGGTGCCAAGCTCGTCTCGCAGTTGGTATTCAGTTTCACTGGCCTTGCTTTCCAAACTTCTGGCGCCTAATTCCACCGACTCCTTGAACGCCTGTCCGGCCTTGCGCAGTTCGTCCAGTTCCATTTCGCGGCTGATATCTGATTTGACGCTGTTGACGTAGCGCTGGAAACGCCCAAACAGATGACCCGCCGTGCGGGCCACCTTGGGCAAACGCTCCGGGCCAATGACGATCAGCGCCACGACGCCTATGAGTATCAGTTCAGAAAAGCTGAAATCGAACATGTCAGGGATCAGGGATCAGGGATCAGGGATCAGGGATCACAGGGGGCCAAAAGGGGGCCAAAAGGGGCTTGCCCTGAATTCTCAATCCTCACCCCTGCCTTTCAGGAGCTCTGTTTATCCTTCACTTCAGCGTCTACAGTCCGGCCGGACGATTCGCTGGTGTCAGAAATCTTGGTACTTTCCTCCTTCATGGAATCCTTGAAGTTCTTCACTGCGCCGCCCAAATCGGAACCCATGTTGCGCAATTTCTTGGTCCCAAAGATCAACAAGACGATCAGCAGGACAATCAGCCAGTGCCAGATACTAAAACTACCCATGGTCAGTCTCCTTTATTCGATCAGATGCGACTGGGTTCGCCGCCGCCGAATACGTGAACGTGAATGTGAAACACTTCCTGTCCGCCACCAGGCCCGGTGTTGATCAGGGTCTTGAAGCCAGCTTCGAGTCCTTGTTCCTTGGCCAGCCTGGGCGCAAGCGTCAGTATCCGGCCAAGCAGATTTTCATGTTCCCGCCCGCAATCCGCGAGCGATGAAATGTGGACCTTAGGGATAAGCATGAAATGAACCCGCGCGAATGGATGGATGTCGTGAAAGGCCAGGATCTCATCGTCTTCATACACCTTCTTGCACGGCACTTGCCCGGCTACGATCCTGCAGAAAATGCATTCGGTCATGATTTTCTCGATGCCTTTTCCTCAATCCCTGATCTGCCTTCGCGCCGACCAAGCTCATTCAGTACGTCCTGGGCACTCAGCCCCCGGCTCGCCAGCAAGATCAGGCAATGAAACCATAGATCGGCCACTTCGTAGACGATCTTTTCGTTCTGCCCGTCCTTGGCCGCCATAACGGTCTCGGTTGCCTCTTCACCGACCTTCTTCAGGATAGCATCCAGGCCCTTGGCGTAGAGCCTGGCAACATAAGACGAGTCCGGATCAGCCCCTTTATGGGCTTCCAGCGTTTCAGTCAGACGCTGTAGGATGTCGGTACTCATGGGTGATAAATGTCCCTGGGGTCTTTCAAAACCGGGTCCACCGCCACCCAGGCACCCTCTTTCAGCACCCGGTAGAAGCAGGACTGCCTACCCGTATGACAGGCAATTCCTCCCTGCTGTTCCACTTTCAGGACAATGACATCTTCGTCGCAATCCAGGCGGACTTCACTCACCTTCTGCGCATGGCCGGACTCTTCGCCCTTCTGCCAAAGCCGGTTGCGCGAACGCGACCAGTATACCGCCTCTCCCTTTTCCACCGTAAGCGCAAGCGCCTCCCGGTTCATCCAGGCTAACATGAGTATGCGTCCGCTTGCGGCATCCTGGGCAATGGCTGGTACCAACCCGTCCCCATCCCAGCGCACTGCATCGAGCCACGTACTCACAGCCGGACCTCCACACCATGCTGCTTCATGTAGCGTTTGGCTTCGCCCACGGTAAATTCGCCAAAGTGAAAAATGCTGGCCGCGAGCACGGCGTCCGCATGACCTTGCTGGACGCCATCAACCAGATGCTGAAGATTGCCCACCCCTCCGCTGGCAATTATGGGAATATCGACCGCATCGGAAATCCGGCGCGTCAGTTCGAGATCAAACCCGCTCTTGGTTCCGTCCCGGTCCATGGACGTAAGGAGCAGTTCTCCGGCCCCCGAGCGCTCCATCTTCTTCGCCCACTCGACCGCATCCAGTCCGGTGGGCTTGCGTCCGCCGTGCGTATAGACCTCCCAGTGCTCGCCCACACGTTTGGCGTCAATCGCCACCACGATACATTGGGCACCGAAATAATCCGTGGCGTCTACTACAAGCTGCGGATCAACGACTGCCGCGGTATTGATGCCGACCTTGTCTGCACCGGCATTCAGCAGGCGCCGTACGTCCTCGACCTTTCGCACCCCGCCCCCAACGGTCAGTGGAATGAACACTTGGGAAGCCACGTCTTCAATGATGTGCAGAATCAGATCGCGATTATCGGAGCTTGCGGTAATGTCCAAGAAAGTCAGTTCATCGGCGCCGGCATCGTTGTAGCGCCGTGAGATTTCGACCGGATCGCCTGCGTCCTGCAGTTCGACAAAGTTGACGCCTTTGACAACACGGCCGGCAGTCACGTCAAGACAGGGGATTATGCGTTTGGCCAGCACGCTATTTGCCGTACACGCTGCCGGCCAGTTCATCCGCCAGTTTCTGCGCCTGGGTAAAATCCAGCGTACCCTGATAAATCGCCCGGCCGGTAATGGCGCCCATAATACCTTCCCCAGCCACTGCACATAAGTTACGCACGTCATCCAGATTGGTCACGCCGCCGCTGGCAATCACGGGGATATGCAGCGCGCGTGCGAGGCGCACCGTCGCCTCAACATTCACGCCGTTCAGCATGCCATCCCGGCCTATGTCCGTATAGATGACCGCCTCCACCCCGTAATCCTCAAAGCGTTTGGCTAGGTCAACCACATCATGCCCAGTGAGCTTGGACCAGCCCTCCACCGCCACCTTGCCATCCCTGGCATCCAAGCCTACCATCACATGGCCCGGAAACGCGTCGCAGGCTTCGTGCAGAAAACCGGGGTTCTTCACCGCCGCCGTACCGATGATTACATAGCGAATGCCGTCATCGAGATAACGTTCGATTGTGGCCAAGTCGCGAATTCCTCCACCCAGTTGCACCGGAATTTCGTCGCCTAACTCCTCGACAATTGCCTGGATGGCTTCCTCGTTCACGGGTTTGCCGGCAAACGCGCCATTCAGGTCCACCAGATGCAGGCGCCGCCCCCCCTGCTCCACCCAGTGCCGGGCCATGGCCGCCGGCTGTTCGGAAAATACCGTGGCCGTGCGCATTTCGCCCTGTTCCAGGCGCACACAATGACCGTCCTTGAGGTCGATGGCGGGAATCATCAGCATGATATGTAAGGCAAGTAGGGATTGTTAGGCGCAGACACCCGTCGCCATATTGCGGGGAACAGGCCTGCTAAAGGGATCCCAGCTTATGAAATTGCCCAACAGGCTCAGTCCGGCGTCAGCACTCTTCTCGGGATGAAACTGCACAGCAAAGATATTATCCGAGGCTACCGCACATGTGAATGGGAAAGGGTAGTGGACAAGGCCCGCAATCAGTTCCGGGCTGGTCGGCCGGACAAAATAGCTGTGGACAAAATAGAACCGGCTGCCTTCCTCAATACCCGCCCAGAGTGGATGACCCACGGCCTGGAACACGTTATTCCAACCCATGTGCGGCACCTTGAGTTTTTCACCCTTGTCATCATGCATGGCATTGTGCGGAAACCGCGTGACCCTGCCCGGGAAGATTCCCAGGCAAGGCGTATCACCCTCTTCGCTATGGTCGAACAGGACCTGCAGGCCCATGCAGATGCCCAGAAAGGGTTTCGTTTTGGCCGCCTCGACAATCACATCGCGCAAGCCGCGCCTGTCAATTTCCCGCATGCAGTCGGGCGCCGCACCCTGGCCGGGAAAGACCACCCTTCCCGCCGCAAGGATGCCGGCGGCATCTGACGTGACGACCACCGAGGCGGCGGGCGCCAAGTGCCCCAACGCCTTGGAAACCGATCTGAGATTGCCCATGCCGTAATCAATCACGGCGATATCCGGCTTGGAGATCACAGTGAGCCCTTGGTGGAAGGCAACACATCTCCCATTCTCGAATCAGCTTCAACCGCCATGCGTAATGCGCGACCGAAGGCCTTGAATATTGTTTCTGCCTGGTGGTGGGCATTGATGCCGCGCAGGTTGTCGATGTGCAGGGTCACGGCAGCGTGATTGACAAAACCGCGGAAAAATTCGAGAAACAGATCGACATCGAACTCACCGATCCGGGCGCGGGTGAAGTCGACGTGAAATTGCAGCCCGGGACGCCCCGACAGATCGATCACGACGCGGGACAGTGCCTCGTCCAGCGGCACATAGGCATGGCCATAACGGCGGATACCCTTCTTGTCCCCCAAGGCCTTGGCGAAAGCCTGCCCAAAGGTGATCCCCACATCCTCCACGCTGTGATGGGCATCAATATGCAGGTCGCCTTTGGCCTGGATATCCAGATCGATCAGCCCGTGGCGGGCAATCTGATCGAGCATGTGGTCAAAAAACGGGACCCCGGTGTTGAGGCTGGCCTTGCCGCTGCCATCCAGATCAAGGACTATGGCGATTTGGGTTTCCAGGGTATTGCGGATAACTTGAGCGGTACGCATGACTGAGCGATGTCTTGTTCTATTGTGGACCAGGCCTGAAGCGGCTTACGGTATCGGGATCAGGCCAGGATTTCCTTCAACGCTGATACCAGCGCTTTACATTGTGCATCAGTTCCGACCGTGATGCGCAGAAACTGCGCGATGCGCTGGGGCCGTCTAAAATGCCGCACAATAATGCTGCGCTCGCGCAGCCTGGTCGTCAACTCGGCGCCATCCTGAGCAGGGTGGCGGGCAAAGATGAAATTAGCCGCCGAGGGAAGCACCTCAAAACCCAGCGCGTTTAATTCATGGCACAAGCGGGCGCGCGTTTCCATCACCATGTGTCGATTCTGGTCAAAATGGGCACGGTCCAGCATTGACACTGCGGCACCAACCTGGGCAAGCCGGTCAAGCGGATAGGAATTGAAGCTATCCTTCACCCTGACCAAACCCTCAATCAATTCCTCCTGTCCAATCGCATAGCCTACCCGCAAGCCGGCGAGCGAATGAGACTTCGACAAAGTGTGCACCAATAGCAACTGTGGATAACGGTCCACCAGGCCAACCGCAGATTCGCCACCGAAATCGACGTAGGCCTCGTCTATGACCACCACCGTTGCGGCATTCGCCTTCAGCAGCCGCTCAATCTCGGACACGGGCAGTAAGCACCCGGTCGGCGCATTTGGATTGGGAAAAACGATCCCGCCATTGTCGGCCGGATAATCGTCGATACGAATCTCAAAACTTTCGGTCAACGGAATTTCCCGGTAAGCAATGCCGTAGAGCCTGCAATAGACCGGATAGAAGCTGTAAGTGACATCCGGAAACAGGACGGGCTTGTCGTGTTTGAGCAGAGCCAGGAATGCGTGGGCCAAAACCTCGTCGGAACCATTGCCGACAAACACCTGGCCAGGGCTTACCCCGTGAAACCCGGCAATCGCCTCGCGCAAATAGTCCGAAGCAGGATCTGGATACAGTCTCAGGCTGTCCGTAGCCTGCGCACGCAGGGCTTCCAGCACTTGGGGACTGGGTGAATAGGGGTTCTCATTGGTGTTGAGCTTGACGAGTTTGTCGAGCTTTGGTTGTTCACCGGGAACATAGGGCGTCAGGCCGTGCACCACCGCGCTCCAGTAGCGACTCACCGTCTTCCCCAGTCAGCGATGCAAGCGGTATTCGGCCGATCGGGCATGCGCCTGCAGCCCTTCACCATAGGCAAGGGTTGCCGCAATGCGGCCCAGCGTCTGGGCCCCGGCAGGGGAAACCATAATGAGGCTTGAGCGCTTCTGAAAGTCATACACCCCCAAGGGCGAGGAAAATCTGGCCGTGCGGGACGTCGGCAACACGTGATTGGGTCCGGCGCAGTAATCACCCAATGCCTCACAGGTATTGCGGCCCAGGAATATTGCGCCAGCGTGGCGGATTTGTTTGCTCAGCTCCAGCGGGTCCTCCACGGATAGTTCAAGATGTTCGGGCGCAATGCGATTCGAAAGGGCGACCGCGTCGTCAAGGTCACGCGTCTTGATCAACCCGCCGCGGTTGGTCAGCGAAGTTTCAATCACCTTGTTACGAGGCATTTCCTTGGCTAGTTTCTGCATAGATGCTTCGACCGCGTCCAGAAAGTCCGTGTCCGGCGAAAGCAGTATGGCCTGAGCCAGCTCATCATGCTCGGCCTGGGAAAACAGATCCATGGCAATCCAGTCCGGATTCGTCTTGCCATCGCAAATTATCAGAATTTCCGACGGCCCGGCGATCATGTCGATTCCTACCGTGCCAAAGACCCGACGCTTGGCCGCAGCCACGTAGGCATTCCCCGGCCCCACGATCTTGTCCACCTGCGGCACGGTCCGGGTGCCGTAAGCCAGCGCGGCGACGGCCTGAGCGCCGCCGATGGTAAACACCCGGTCAACACCGGCAATGGCCGCCGCTGCCAGCACCAGATCATTCCGATCGCCCCCGGGGGTGGGCACCACCATGACCAGTTCAGCGACGCCCGCCACCTTGGCGGGAATGGCGTTCATCAGCACCGATGACGGATAGGCGGCCTTGCCGCCAGGGACATACAGGCCAACCCGGTCCAACGCCGTCACCTGCTGGCCAAGCAGGGTGCCATCCTCTTCCGTATAGGTCCAGGAAGCCTGGACCTGGCGCTCGTGATAACGGCGCACCCGTTCTGCCGCGGCTTCCAAAGCCGCGCGACGCTCTGATGGCAATGCGAGCAAAGCTTCTTCCAGGCGGGCTCGGGGAAGTTCCAGATCTGCCATGGATGCAGCCGCCAGACGGTCAAACTTTTCCGTGTATTCGAGGACCGCGGCGTCGCCTCGTTTTCTTACCTCAGACAGAATTTCCGCCACAGTGGTTTCGATGGAGGCATCCGTGGCGTCATCAAACTGCAATAGACGGGCAAGTCTGACGCTGAAATCCGGCTGGGTGCTGTCGAGGCGAGCAGGCTTGATCACAGGGGAGATTGGACTAAGTAAAGTTAAATTACCCCCGGCAAAGCCGGGGGCCTATCAGTGGGGCGCCTCAAAGGCGCTGGCAACTCATGAGCCGCCCAAGGGCGGCTACACGCTCAATTTCATCTGGTCGTAGCGTTCATCCTCGTGCTCCTGGTTGCGGATGTACGCCCTGACCATCGCTTCATCCAGACCCACCGTAGAAACGAAGTACCCACGAGCCCAAAACACCTCGCCCGTGAAATTCCGCTCCCGACCACCGAAATGCCGGGCTATCGCAATCGCACTCTTGCCCTTGATGTACCCCACTACATTCGATACCGCATACTTCGGTGGAATACTCAGGCACATGTGCACGTGGTCCGACATCAGGTGGCCCTCTACAACCTGCGAATCCTTCTGCTTCGCCAACTCCCGGAATATCTCTCCAAGATGCCGCCGGAGTACCTCAAAGATCTTCTTCTTTCGCTTCTTCGGAATGAAAACTACGTGGTACTTACCGTCCCATCTCGTGTGGCTCAAACTCTGATACTCTTTCATCGTGAATCTCCATCTCTTGGTCGAGACTGAAGATTCACAACGACCGCCGTATAGGTCAAACCTTGGTGAGTCCCCCGGCAAAGCCGGGGCCTTACCTCACTGAGTTAGGATTATAAAGGCTTTTGCCCCAAACTACGCGGCGTCCATGGGACGCGTCCACTCTGTGGAACCTGACTTGTATCTGTCGGCTCGTAACTCTGGTTCCAAGAGATCTTTTAGACAGATTCCAAACAATGGATATAATTGACACAACGAAGTCATGTAACGTCAATTTTTCAAATATGCAATATACCCGGGACAATATGGCGCAGCTGTTGCGCTCGCATGACATCAATCCCACCCATCAGCGAATTGAGATTGCCTACGCCCTGTTCTCCAAGCAGGAGCACCTGTCCGCCGATCAGGTGATGACCACGGTCAACGATCGTTATGCGGAAACCTCCAAAGCCACCGTATACAACACGCTTAATCTGTTTCTGGAAAAAGGACTGATTCGGGAGGTGATCGTTGATCCCAGCAAGGTCTTCTACGACCCTAATACCCGGCCCCATTATCATTTATTCCAATTGGACTCCGGGCGATTGACCGATATAGATGCAGGAAATGTCACCATACAAGGCCTGCCGCCCTTGCCGGAAGGCATGGAGACGGAGGGTATCGATCTGATTGTCCGGATACGTCGGAAAACTGCTTGATATAGAGCAGGGACGCGCTTGGCCTATAGCTGGAGCCCTTCGCGGTAGGTCTGATTGATGGTACGGAGCAGGTCACGGAACGGGATGTCCCGCTCGAACCGCAGCAGAATGGGCATAAAGGGCAAATCGTGCCCCATGCCAAAATTCTCGAAGTTTCCCCCAGTCATATCCTCAAACAGTTTGCGCAGTTCGCTATCCAGGCCATCCAGAAACGGCGTATAGCGAGCCATGTCTTCATAGTCGTCCTCAATGCAAGCGCGCAGTTCATCTACTTCGTACACCGCCTGATGCACCAAGTCCACAAATTCGTCAAAGGTATCGGGTTTCTTCATGTCGGATTCTTACGTCAAACCACAAGAGATACGAAGGTACACCAAGCACGGAAATGAAAACAGGGGCATCCGCCCCTGTTTTGCTGCAATGGAACCAGACTCACTTACCGGCAAATTCTTCCAGTTTCCTGGCGCGAATCACCTGCCCGTCCAGGCCCGCCTCCTTGGCTGAGCCCCCGTAGGCAAGGGTCATCAACTGACTGTAATACAGAACGGGAATATTGAATTTCGTCTTGTATTTCTTGTTGATATGGCCCTGATAGATCTCCACATTGGCCTGACAAAGCGGGCAAGGCGTGACGATCATTTCCGCTCCGTGGTCGTACGCGGACTGGACGATGTCCTTGATCTGGGCCTGCGATTTCTCCGGCTCTGAAAAAGCCAGCGCGCCGCCACAGCACGTAACTTTCTGGTCGTACGGCACTGCTTCGCCGCCCATGGTCTCAATGATCTTGTCGAGGTACATGGGGTTTTCGAAATTCTCCCCAGCGATGCCGAACGGGCGGTTGGTCTGACAGCCCACGTAACCGGCGAACTTCATGCCCGCTAAAGGCTTCTTCACGTGACGCCCCAGTTCGTCAAATCCGAAGTCCTCCACGAGCACTTCTGCCATGTGACGAATCTCGGGCATGACCTTAATTTGCAGGCCAGCTTCTTTGAGGGCTTCCTGCGTGTCGGCCAGGAGTTGTGAACTGTGCTCGATGCGCTCCTTGGACTCCTTGGCGCCCAGCCAGCAGGCCGCGCAAGTGGCGACGATGTCCTGACCGGGCAAATTGGTTTCAGCCAGCGCAAAATTGCGCGCATTCAAGACGTGGCGCGGCAGTTCGCCTGCCTCGCCATAACCGATCGAAGCGCCGCAGCAGTTCCAGTCCGGAATTTCGGTGAGCTTGATGTCCAGCGTCTTGCACATCGCTTCCACGGAAGTCAGGTAGTTGGAGGCGGATGCACCTTTCTGCGAAGAGCAGCCGGGGTAAAAGGCGTATTCTTTGGTTGCCATAAACGTTCTCCTTAGGCCTTGAGCGGCTTGCGCTGGGCTTCCAGCTCTCTGGCCTTCTTCAACATGGCGGCAATGCCTTTTTGATCCTTGCACTTGTGGCCGCCGAAGATTTCAAACGGGTTCAGACGTTTGGCCATCAACAGCCCGATTGCGACATTCTTCATATCCAGACCTTTTTTGATGCCCTGGCCGATGTTGATCCTGCCTTCCGCATCCTTGAAATACAGGCCTATTGAAAGCTTGAGTTCGTTGACCCGGCCTTTGTTTATACAGTTATTCCAGAACAGCTTGGAAAAGGCTCGGGTGGGTTGACCCTTGGGCGCCACCCCCAATCGGTGGGCGTAGTTGGCCAGGCCGTGCATGATGTGGGTGATGGGAATCTTGCGCGGGCAGCGCACGATGCAGTTGTAGCAGGAAGTGCACATCCACATCGATTCCGATTTCAGCACCTCTTCCCGCTTGCCAGCGCGGATCATCATGAAGATTTCCTGCGGCGGATGATCCCAGCCGGGATGAAAATTGGTCGGGCAGGAGCCCGAGCACACGCCGCACTGCATGCACATCTTGACCCATTCGCCCATCTCCACCTGATCTTCGACTTCCTTGAGGAAGCGGTTCTGATATTTGGCGGCCATTTGCTGGTTTGCGCTCATGATCTCATTCCTCCGCCTCAAAAGCCCTTGAATGGGCTCAGGCCCATTTCCACGATCTGCGCGGCATAGTCATTGATCTTCTTCGGCAGCGTATGCATGTCGGTGATCGCCACTTCCATGTCAAAGACCCGCTCGGCCTCCAGATTCATGCCCTTCAGGGTATCGCCCACTTTACTAAGGCGGTAACGGCCGAGTTCGGACCCCTTGACGAAGTGGCACTGGTACTCATCGCCGGATTTGCAGCCCATGAGCATGACCCCGTCATAACCGCCGTTCAGCGCGTCGGTAATCCAGATCGTGTTGACCGAACCCAGACAGCGCACCGGCACGACCCGCACATAGGCTGAGTACTCGCTGCGGTTCATGGCCGCCATGTCGAGCGCAGGATAGGCGTCGTTTTCACAGGCCAGGATCAGTATGCGTGGCTTTTCTGAAAATTCGTCCGGAATATTGACCGCCTTGATCTGGGCGCCGACCGTGTTCACCGAATAGTTCTCGAACGAGATTACCCGCACCGGGCAGGCGCCCATGCAGGTGCCGCAGCGGCGGCAGCGCGACTCGTTGAACTTGGGGAAGCTCTTTTCATCTTCGTCAATCGCACCAAACGGACATTCCACCGTGCAGCGCTTGCACTGGGTGCAACCTTCAAGCCGCACCGTCGGAAAACTCAGGTCGCCGGAACGGGGATGAGCTGAGCGACCCAGTTGGGCATTCTCCAGCGCCTGGATGGCCTTGAGCGTAGCGCCGGTGGCATCCTCGCGCGCCTGCATCATATCCATGGGACGGCGCACCGGGCCCGCAGTATAGATGCCGGTGCGGCGGGTCTCGTAGGGAAAACAAATGAAATGCGAATCGGTGAAGCCCCACTTGAGTTGGGGTACATCGGGCCCCTGTCGATAACTGAGATTCAGGATGGAGATCGGCTTGACGCTTATCTGCGCTCCTTGCGCGCCCTCGGCTTGCGCCGGTTCTGCAGCTGCCGGCGCATCGATGTTCACACCTGAATTGGGCACCTGTCCGGTGGCCAGCACCACCAGATCGGCTTCGATCTGTGCATTCTTGTCATCCAGAATCAGGTCATGAAAATTAACCGCAAGGCCGCCGCCCGTGGGGGTCACGGCCGCGACCTTGCCCTTGGTGAAGATCACGCCTATTTCCTGGGCGCTGCGGTAGAAATCCTCGCCGTTCCCTGGGGTGCGCAGATCAGTGTAGATCACGGTGGCATCCACCGCGGGATTCGCATCCTTGAAGTACATGGCCTGTTTGATGCTGATGTTGCAGCAGGTACCGGAACAATAGGTCAGGTGTTTGCCGCTTGCGTCCCTTTGCCCCGCACACTGCACGAAGACCACGGATTTCACTTCCCTGCCATCCGAAGGTCGCTTTATGGGCCCACCGTCGGCTGCCCTGGCCAGCGCTTCCAAGCCCGCTTGATCAACCACGTCAGGCGTCTTACCGTAGCTGAACTCGGGCAGCTTGATGGCGTCGTACAACTCGAAGCCGGTGGCCTGCACAATCGCGCCGATGTCTTCAGTGGCAACGGAGCCGGACTCGGTAGCGACATCGACTACAAAGCGGCCTGGCGCGCCATCGGTCTTGGCTACCGTGGCATTCAGGTAGACCTTGATGTTGGGATCCGCCTCTATCTGCGCAACCAGATCCGCCACGCCCGCATCAACCGGCGCCTTGAACGGTTCATGCACGGGAATGCGCTTCCACAGCCTAGCGGCCCAGCCGCCCAGGGCACCTGTCTTTTCCACCAGCACGACGGGGTAACCTGTCTTGGACGCTTCCAACGCTGCGTTCATGCCGGTAATTCCGCCGCCCACCACCAGCAGGGTGCGGCTGCCGCCGGTATTCGGGTTACCGCCCGGCTGGGTCATGGCCTTGACTTCGCCACAGCCCATGCGGATATAGTCTTCCGCCATCTCCTGGGTGGTTTCCCGGGCTTCGTCGGTATCCGGGCGGATCCAGATCACGCCTTCCCGAAGATTGGCACGTGCCAGCGCATGATTGGGGAAATGGAAGGCGTCGGTTTTGGCGCGGCGCGAACAGGCGCCGATCATGATATGGGTGACGCCCTCGCTGACGATGTCGTTCTTGATCATGGCTACGCCGTCGGCATTGCACAGGAAATCGTGCTGCCGAACCAGGTTCATCTTGCCTTCCTTCTGCGCAACTTTGACCAGCGCATCGGCGTCGAGCCGCTCGCCCAAACCACAACCCTTGCAGATATATGCCGCGTATTTCTTTTCGTCTGCCATTTAGTTAAGCCTCCGCCCTAGCAACCTTGTTCACGACCTGAATGGCACGCAGCGCAGCCGCCGTGGCGGATTGCACCGCCCGGTTTACATCCAGGGCGTTGGACGCACAGCCGGCGCCGAAAACCGCGCCATTGGCCGGATCAGCCTCGATGAAGCCGGATGAGTCGAACACGATGTCTGCCGGAATGCTCACACCCTTCACCGAAGGTTCCATTCCGATGGCCAGCACGATCAAGTCATGTTCATTCGCATAACGCTTGTAGCCTTCGGTATCAACGCCGTGGGCCACGACACTGCCAGTCGATTCATTCAGGGTGATCCGCGCCACCTTTGACTTTACAAAGCTCACGCTGGAATCCGCCTGCACCTTTTGATAGAAATCCTCGAACCGGTCGATGGCGCGGATGTCGATGTAGTAAATCGTCGACTTGCCATCTTCCGGATGCTTCTCACGCACGTAATGAGTTTGCTTCAACGATGCCATGCAGCAAATCCGGGAGCAGTGACGCAGATGGTTTTCATCGCGCGAGCCGGCGCACTGGATGAAGGCCACGTTCTTGGCTTCCTTGCCGTCGCTCGGTCGCAGAATCCTGCCGGCGGTCGGCCCGTGCGGATCGGCCAGACGCTCGAATTCCACACTGGTAATCACGTTCTTGAATCGGCCATAGCCATAGGGATGAATCTTGGCAGCATCGTAAGGCTGCCAGCCGGTGGCCCAAACCACCGCCCCTGCCTTGATGGAGATGACTTCTTCCTTCTGGTCCAGATCGATGGCGTCGTACTTGCAGGCGGCCTTGGCTTTTTCACCTTCTGGAGTTCCCACTATGGAAGGATGCAAGACATATCGCTGCGGGAAGGACATGGCATTGGGCAAATAGGCCGCCTTCATCTTGTCCAGCTTGTAGTTGAAGGGGTTGTCCACCAACGTCTGAACGGCATCTGCGCAAGCGCCGCAGGCGGTGCAGTTCTCGTTCACAAAACGGGGCGTGATCTTGACGCTGGCGGTGTAATTTCCCGCGAATCCCTTGATACCGGTCACTTCAGCCAGGGTCAGCACGCGCACGCGCGGGTTGGCCTTCAAGCGCCGCAAGTTGATCTCAAGCCCGCAGGTCGGGTGGCACATCTTGGGAAAGTAGCGATAAAGCTGGGAGGTACGCCCCCCCAGGGATGGATTCCTCTCCACCAGGACAACATTCTTGCCGGTCTCGGCCGCTTCAAGCGCGGCCGTCATTCCGGAAATGCCGCCGCCCACCACGAGTATGGTCTCGTTGGTTGCAACAACTTCCGTCATCAGGTTTCCTCCATCACAACGGATTTTCAGTGCGCCAGAAAGGAATTTCTGCAGTCGTCAGCGGGCGCACCGAACACGCGAACTGACTTGAATCTGATAAGGCGTGAATGTTACGCCCAAGGCCGGATTGCCGCCAGATTGCGCGGCCTGTTTCTCAATCGAAGTTACTTATACGGGAATAGACTGACCTTGGCTCATACGTTCTAAACCATTCATGCGTGAGGGGTAACCGGCGGAAGCATGGCCGGCACGGTATGCGCCACCGGCACACGCACGACATCGAATTTCATCTGTGCCATGTCAGCCATGACATAGGTGGGTTCTGCCCCCACGCCGCCCACTGTGCCCGGATTGATATACCAGGTGGTCTTGCCCTTGATGTTGGGCAGCAGTTCCATTTCCGGCCGATGATCATGCCCGCAGCACACCAAGTCGTAGTCGCCGGTACAGGCCATGGCCCGCGCATAATGCGGGTAGTGAACGATGAAAATGCTGCGGTCGGCCAGCGTGAAAGCGGCATCCTGACCATGATAGCGAATCACGCTGCCCGGCTCCGCCGCCAGACGGGCCATGTTATATAAATCGCCGGTATTGTTGCCATGGATCACATGAACCGGCAGTTCATACTTCTGCAGGACACGCAGCGTGGTAGGCGCAACGACGTCGCCACAATGCAGAACCGCCTCCGCGCCCCGCGTCCTGGCGTCTTCGACCGCGGCACTTAGCAAACGGCGGTTGTCATGGGAATCGGAAACGATGCAGATCTTCATACGCAGACGCAAGATTCAAGAGAGTAGATTCAAGACGCCATGGGTTCTCTTGCATCTTGAACCTTGAGTCTTGCCAATCAAAAAGCCGGCTTGTCCTCCGCGCTGCGATAACGTTCCACGCCGGCAAGGATTTCCGCGCGCGCGTCATTTGCCCCGCCCCAGCCTTCCACCTTGACCCATTTGCCGGGCTCCAGGTCCTTGTAGTGCTCGAAGAAATGGGCAATCTGTTTGAGTGCCAGTTCGGGCAGATCCTCCGGCCTTTGCATTTTGCAATACAGGCCGCATAACTTGTCGACCGGTACGGCGATCAGCTTGGCGTCCGCTCCTGCCTCGTCGGTCATCTTGAGCATGCCCAGCGGACGACAGCGCACCACCACCCCGGTCATCAGCGGCACCGGGGTGATCACCAGCACATCCACCGGATCACCGTCTTCCGACAGCGTATGTGGGATATAGCCATAGTTGCAGGGGTAATGCATGGCCGTGGACATGAAACGGTCCACGAACATGGCCCCGGTTTCCTTGTCCACTTCGTATTTGATCGGTTCGCCGTGGGCGGGAATTTCGATGATGACGTTGAAGTCATCTGGTAGATTCTTGCCGGAAGTAACGCGGTCGAGATTCATGACGGACTCTGCATGGCAATAAAAGCGCGGATTATACCTCCTTCGCTTGTAATGCCTCGTTCAGGGCTCGTTCAGGCTCTCATGGATAAGCTGCAATAACGGGCTAAGGAGATTCAGCTTGATTGAACCACGACCCATCTTGACCCGCGCTGAGTAAACCCACCCAGCGTTTCTCGTAATTGATCCAGCAGATTCATATAATCCCCGGCTCGCTATCGGGCGATGTGGCGGTATGGAAGCGAGGACGCCTGAATCTTGCTGGTGGCCTTGGTAGGGGCATTCGGCCTGCCTCCTGACACGCGTCAGATATCCATCAGAGGCGAGCCGTCATTGAGAAAGGAGTCCCAATTCCCCAGCGTTATCAATCGGCATCCGCGTGCATGCCAAGGATAGTGTCGCATGCCTTCCAATGGCTGCCGGTCTGCAATTCTTTCAACTTCGATGGCGCCGATCTGTTTGCAGCGGGCTATTTCCGTCAGATAACGTGTGCGAACGTTTTGTGAACCATAATTAACGAACGCTATCGTTTCATAATAGTCAATAGATTAATTGAATCAATCAAGCTCTTAAGCTTGGCTTGATCGTGGCCGCTAATGGGTTTGAGTGGCGGTGGGTTATTCCCCTGCCGGACATCCGAAACCTGCCTTGCGGGTCGAGGGCAAACCCGCCGCGAGGCGGGGACGCAAAGTCTCCGGTCTGTTCTGCCGAAAGGTCAGATAGCGGGACTGCCGGATGAGCGAGCTGATCAGTCGACTCTCTCTCCTTTTCCTGCTCCGCCACCCCTGTCTCAAACACGCGGTCTGGAGTTGCTATGTCTGACAATGTCGTAAGTATCAGCGAATTGGGCACTGCCCGGCGCTATGTCAATCGGGCGGACTCTCTTGCCTTGCTTCACGCCTGCCGAGACCAGCTGATTGAAGGGGTGAGCCGCATTATTACCCGGCAGACAGAGGCCATGGGAAATGCCCTCTTGGCCCAAGCAGAACGAGCGCCCCTGCTGGAGACCCGCAACCTGTTCTACGAAGCCCAGAGCATGTTGAACACGCGCGCCAACGAAGTCATTCTGGCCTGCAAACGCGACTTCTTGTCCAGCTTTGACCAGACGACCTCCAGCAGCCCGGAGACTACTCGCGCCGCAACGCACGGGGAACTCAGCCTGCTGGGCGAAGAGGATTTTGAGTCCACGCTGACTGTAAATAAGGCAACTTCCCGCCTGCGCTTTAACAGTGCCGAAGAACTGGTAACCTTGGATTCCCGCATCGGCGTCTTGCTCGACCGGCCCCAGTTGAAGGAGGATGACAATCCCTTGGGCCCCCGCAGCATTTGTCAGTCCATACTTAACGGACTTGGCAGCCTAGAACTCGGACAAAAAGCCGGCCTCATCTTGTTGAACCAGTTTGAACTGGTTCTATATCCCGAATTGCCGGCCCTTTACGGAACACTTAATGAATATCTCATAGGCAAAGGCATCCTGCCTGAAATCAAGGTGGGGCACTCGGTCCGCACACCCTCACGCGGCCCGGCACAGCAGGCGATAGGCGAAATCGACGATTTCAATCAGTTGTTCCAACAACTGGCCAGTGCCCAGAGTACGGTCGGCTCCGGCGCGACAACACAGGGAAGCCTTGGCAACGGACAGGCGCCCAACCAGTCGTGGCGCGCAGCCTGGGGCGGCAACGCGCCCCTGGGCATGCTGGAAGCCCTCAATCGGCTTCAAAGCGGGC
Organism: uncultured beta proteobacterium; assembly: GCA_963746955.1. Classification (GTDB taxonomy): domain Bacteria; phylum Pseudomonadota; class Gammaproteobacteria; order Burkholderiales; family Thiobacillaceae; genus DASQBT01. Next base: position 36,815 of record CAVVDR010000002.1, read on the forward strand.
CACTGGTCTTGCCCAGCGGGGCGCAGATCAATCTGGTATCGCCCGCGGGCAACCATGCCAACGTACTGCGCGAGCTCCAGCAAAGCCCAGTCATGCTGGGGGCATCCCGCCTTGAATCCTTGCTGGTGGATGCGGTCGCCATGCTGTTCGACATCGTTTTTGATGAAGACCTGATTCCCAACAGCCTGAAGAACTTGCTCTCCCGCTTGCAACTGCCTGTACTCAAAGCTGCGCTGCTTGATCGCAATTTCTTTTCCAACCGCAAACATCCCGCGCGCAAACTGCTGGATGTGATTGCGGATCTGGCGGCCAATCTTGCCCCGGTAGCCGATGGCCACCACCCCCATCTGGACAGACTGGAAGGCATCATCGACCGGGTAGCCCAGGAATTTGACGAAGACTTGGCGGTGTTTGAAGCCGCGGCCCTCGAAGTGGCCGACCTGGAGGTTGAGCGCCAGTCCGCACTGGAAGCGAGTTTGACAGAGCCGATTCAGGATCTGCAACGCGCTGAACGGGCGGAGACTGCGCCGGTATTCATTCGGGACCAGATTCAGCAGGCTCTGCAGGGTCAGCCGGTCATGCCTGCCGTCGCCCGGTTTTTGCAAGACCGCTGGGCGGAGACCCTGAGCCAGACCTACATAGAACACGGGCCAGCCGCGCCGCAGTTCACCAGCGAGATGGAAACCATGCGTGAACTCATCTGGAGCGTACAGCCGAAAGCTGACATGGATACCCGGCTGATGCTGGTACGCATCCTGCCCGGCATGCTCAAGCGCTTGCGCGAAGGCCGGGCCCGGTGCAAGGTCGAGCCGCGTGAATTGGATCAATTTTTCGCCGAACTTGTCGTGCTCCACGCCAATGCAGTGCGTCCCACTCCAGCGGCGGTTGTGCCCCTGCCCGAAGCCGAACCTGAGTTGGAAGTCATCGAGGAAACCCCTGCTGCCCACGTCGTGACGCAAGTGGCGCCGGCGCCAGTGCAGGTTCAGGTCGAAATTGAGGATGAATATACTGAGAGCGCGCGAGCCCTGAACAAGGGGGACTGGGTCGAATTTCACTATGACGACGGCACTTTCCGTTGGGCCCGGCTGGCATTCAGAAGCGAACGCGGCAACTACCTGTTTACTGATCAGGATAGCGTCAATACCTTCTCCACTTCCCTGCACCGGCTCGCTGACAAATTGCGCACCGGCCAGGCTGTTCTGGTGGTTCGCCGCTCCATCACCGAAACCGCGTTCAGCAAGCTGGTGGCTTTCTTCCGTGCCAAGGCTGCGCCACCTATGCCTGCGTGAGGAATCCATGAACAGGCTCGGGGCCGGACTGGAGAAATCCACTCCGGCCCTGTTAGCATGCGGGGATGCCGGTTTCGTTCGCACATAAACTCATTGCCTGGCAGAAGCGCCACGGGCGTCATGACCTGCCCTGGCAGGACAGCCGCAATCCCTATGCAATCTGGGTATCTGAAATCATGCTGCAGCAAACCCAGGTGGCCACGGTTATCCCCTACTACAAGCGGTTCATCCAGCGCATTCCGGATATTTCCGCACTCGCGCTGGCGACCGAGCAGGACGTGCTTACTTGCTGGGCCGGCCTGGGCTACTATGCGCGCGGACGCAATTTGCACAAGGCTGCGCAAATTGTCCGTAACCTGCACTCTGGCCGGTTTCCTTCAAACTTTGACGAGGTGGCCGCCCTTCCGGGTGTAGGACCTTCCACCGCCGCCGCCATCTGCGTCTTCGCCTTTGGGCAACGGCACGCCATCCTGGACGGCAACGTCAAGCGCGTGCTTGCACGCGCCTTTGGCGTCAGCGGTTACCCGGGAGAGAAGAAAGTCGAAAGTGCACTGTGGCAACTGTCCCGCAGTCTCTTGCCCGAGCAGGAACTGGCAACCTATACCCAGGGCCTGATGGACCTGGGCGCCACGGTTTGCACCCGCAGCAAGCCTCGCTGCGAACGTTGCCCCCTGCGTGTCGGCTGCAAGGCCTTGCAGGAGAGCCGGGTAGGAGAATTGCCCAGTGCGCGGCCAAGAAAATCCCTTCCGGAAAAGCACGCACAGTTTCTGGTAATCCATTACGGGCCCGACCTGCTGCTGGAAAAGCGCCCGGCGCCCGGCATCTGGGGCGGACTGTGGAGCCTGCCGGAAGCCGACCCACAGACCGACCCGGCGCAGGCCTGCCTGCAAGTCAGCGGACAGATGCCCGCCAGGATTCAGACATTGCCCGCTCTGAGCCATAGCTTCACTCACTTCAAGCTCCATATCCAACCGCTCCAGATGACGTTGCCCTGCAAGCCCATCAGGGTAACTGAATCCGCGAGCCAGATCTGGATGCCCCTTGCCGACGCCCTGCACGCGGCGCTACCCAAGGCAGTGGAAAAGATCCTCAGGAATCTTTCCGACGGCCGGGGACAGAACGTTGATCTTGATTGACACCCACTGCCATCTCGATGCCGCGGAGTACGATGCCGACCGTGACGCCGTCGCCAGTGCCGCCCGCGCAGCCGGTATCGAAATCGTGGTTCCTTCGGTTGCTCGCTTCAACTTCGCGGCAGTGCAGGAAACTTGCGCCCGCTACCTTGGCTGTCACGCCGCCTACGGCATGCACCCCATGTATGTGCATGTTCACCAGCCTGCTGATGTCGATGAGCTACGCGCCCGGATACGAGCGGAAAGACCAGTAGCCATCGGTGAGATCGGGCTCGACCTGTTTCAGACCCATATCGACAGGCCGGGCGTTGATGAGGCGGACTTCAGGCAACAGGAATTCTTCTTCATGGAGCAACTGAAACTGGCGCGCGACTTTGACCTGCCAGTGTTGCTCCACATCCGCCGCGCCAGTGATCAGATTCTCAAACGTCTGCGTCGCATCAAGCTCAAGGGCGGCATCGCCCACGCCTTCAACGGCTCGATTCAACAGGCCAAAGAATTCATCAAGCTGGGCTTCAAGCTGGGTTTCGGCGGCGCCTTCACCTGGCCGCGCGCCACCAATCTGCAGATGCTGGCGCGGGAGTTGCCGCTTGAAGCCATCGTCCTGGAAACCGACGGCCCCGACATTCCCCCGGTGTGGCTGGGCAAGGGGCGCAACAGCCCGGCGGAGGTGCCGCGCATTGCGCAAGTTCTGGCTGATCTGCGAGGGATCAGCGTCGACGAGGTAGCACGACAGACCACGGCGAATGCCCGCGCCGTACTCAGTCTGACATCTGCGGCTAGCGCCCCATCAGCTTGAAACGCATGCAGGCCGCACCGTTTTCACCCCTCGTCCCGTCTGCGGGGATCCCGGTGCCCCGAAGGGGTAGAGGGGCCCGAGGTGCGGGGTTTTGAACAGGCTCTAGCAAGACAATTCGACGCTGGCCCCTTTGATTCCGTGGTGTGAGCCCGGTGGTGTGCCGGTGGTGTGACCCCGGTGGTGCACCGCAACCGACCCGCGCCGCTGGGCCCTGTCACCGGATCGTGAACTTCCTCCGAGCAAGGCGCTTCCACAATCGCTCCAGTCCCAGCCAAGTCAGAGTTGTTCGCACCCGACGCAGCCAGGTTGTACGCCTGGCGAGAGCATTGAGGGCTGGAACGACTCTGACAGGAGGCAGGCGAGTAGCAAACTCGCGCATGAACCTGTTTGCTGATCCTCGCCGCCCCATCGCCTCCTTGACTCCGGGCGTGCGCTCGAACGCATCACCCCACTCCGCGACCAAACGATCCGGTATCTCCATGTAGCGATGGCGAAACCTGATCGCATTCGCTACTTCACGCTGCCGAGCGGAGCAACCGGCTTCTGTGCATCGCCTTACGTACCACGCGAGCATGTCCGCCGTCTGTAGCGGCACCACTTCATCGTCACTCGCAAAGCGCGGAGGCCCTCCGAGCACGCGAGCCAGCGTCTGATCCATGTGCTTCAACGGCAGGTACCAAAGCGCCGCATCTGCTCCCACGTTGCCCTGCTCATCGAAGGTCAGTTCGACCGGCCCACTCAGACCCTCTTCAACAATTATTCGCGCCACGCCATACATGATTCCAACAAAGCACGGGAAGTACGAGTGTCGCAGGTCGTGAGGTGCACGGGGACGCAATGCTTCAACGTGCACGGCTCGGCTGATGCTGCATTCGATGGATACGGGCTTGTACCTCGCCAGGACAGCAACCAAAGAGTCAATCTTCGCCTCGCGTGCTTGCTCCGACCATCCCTGAAAGCAAGTGGTCATGTGCAGCGAAGTCAGCGCTGGGGGCCTCGCGAGTTCGACCTTCCAGTCTTCAGTAAGCCGCTTCCACGCTTCTGCGGTCAGAATGTATCCCGCCAAAACGAGTCGCTTGTCGACACGAAAGTCACTCGCAGAATCGTCAACATAGACTTCAAGCATCCACTCCCCTGCCTTTCGCCGAAACACCTCGCAATCAAAGGGGTCGGGCTCGCTTTATTCCCGGCATTTGAAGTCAACCTTGCACGCCCCTCTTGTCCTGAGCGCCCCTCATATCCAGCGCCGCACCCTGCTCGTGTAATCCTGGTAAGCCTCGCCGAACCGCGCCATCAGGTGCGCCTCTTCATGGGCGATGACATGGTAGCACATGAGCCACCAGACCACCGGCGCCAGCGCCAGAGTCCAGTAGGTTTTCAGCAGCAGGGTGACGCCGGCGTAAACCAGCCAGTCACCCACATAAATGGGATTGCGGGAAAATGCATAGGGGCCGCTTGAAACCAGCGTGGATACCGCCTTGTAGGGATGGACCGTGGCGTGATGCCGCCAGATGGTAAGGGCCGCCCAAAGGGTCAAGAGCACCCCCAGGCTCACTGAGCCCCAGCCCAGATCGTGCAGTAGACTGCCACCGCCAAAGCCGAAGGGAATTTGCCGATTAATCCACCAGCCGGCCGCCAGCCCTGTTGCATACACCAAGGGCGGCGGCAACAGCGTGGCGGGTCGCTCTGCGGGATTCGTCATGTACAGGCAGGAAGATCAAGAGCCGTGAACCATGGCGGATTGGGTCTCGCTCATTCGCGGTGGAGGTGCTCAGAAATCCTTCACCACGCGGAAGGCATTAAGCGCGATGTCACTGGCCGTCATGCGCGCGCCATGCGCAACAGCATCCATGATGTCCTGATCGCTATAGCCCTGATCCCGCACATGAGCCACATCGTTTGCCGTCACCTGGGTGGAATGGCGCACGGCCTTGAGCACCAGCCCCAGCATGGCCTTTTCCTTGTGCGGCAGATTCGCGTCGGCCGGGTTGTCGATCAGATAATCCACCTGATCCGGCGTCCAGCCATACATGTTGAGCAACATGCCGGTATTCATGTCCACGCAGTAATCGCAGTGATTGCCGCGCGAAACCATGAGCCGGATGCAGGTCAGCAGAACGCCGGTTAGATTTGGGTGATTCATGGAATAAGTGACAAACTCCCATTGCTGCTTGAGCAGAAATGGCGAAACGCTCCAAACCTTGAACACATTCGGAACATTGCCGAAGGCTTGCTGAATTTCGTCGTAGATACGCGCCACGTCGCCGGTGGCTTCTTCCGGCTGGACCATGTTGAGCAGGCTCATGCTTGACTCCCCCGTACTTTGATCAAATTAATCTGAAGTTCCCTTTGTTAACTCTGGTCCAGGGCACCTATTTCTCCCGCAGCAACCCCTCAATCTTTTTCAGCATTTGCGCGTGATCAAAGACCCTGCCACCGATGGCACGATAGGTCATTCGTCCTCTCTTGTCGATCACGAACGTGGTGGGCAAGCCCCGCACCGGCCACAGCGCCATGGCGTCACCGATTGGGTCGAGCAGGACCGGGAAGACAGGCGGGGTATCCAGCGCAGAGGTAAAGCCCTCGATTGCATCGACTTCCTCCCCCTCATTGACGGCGAGGATCTCCAAAGGGCGGTCTGCCATAATTTTCCTCAGCCGCTCCATCGAGGCAAACTCACGGCGGCAGGGCGGGCACCAGGTTGCCCAGAAGTTGACGATTACGACTTTGCCTTTCAGATCTGACAAGGCAATGTGTTGTCCTTCCACGCTAGCCAGTTCAAGCTCGGGCGCGCTCAGCCGGGGACGAACCGGCGTCAAGGTGAATTGCAGCGGCGGGTCGGCCGCCAGAACGGTCAGGCTGGCCAGACAAAGCAGCAGTTTAAGGGGCAGCAGGCGCCGCACACTGAACATTCTTCAATATCCCTTCATGACGTTTCTTCCCCTGGCGCCAGCGATACACCACATCAAAGCGGCTACCGGGCGGAAGTTCGAATGTGGTCATGCCCTGGTTCCAGTCACCCGGGAAGAAAGTCTGCTCAACCGGAAACTGCGCCCATTCAAACGCCAACTTTACCGGCTTGGGCTGGTTGCGAGGCTGGAAACGGGCCAGCCAATCATGCTTGGTCAGCATCACTTGCGGCGTCCCGTCCTCGGGCACATAGCGCCACTCGACGAGGCAATAGTTGATGGGCTTCGTAGTCTCATTGCGCAGGACGGTCATGAACACGCAGTGGCGCGCAAACTCTTCCACCGACTTGTCGTCCAGCCCGCGAGCGGTCATGAAGGCCCGGGCCTGGTCGGCTGTGATCTGGGTCATGCGCAGATGGACCCCGTGATCTTCCGTTTCCCAGGTTCCGATGCCAGTTTCGGGGGATTGGCTGTGGCGGGTTTCACCCCCCAAGACCGGCGAGGCAAGCATTGTCAGAAAACAAACCCACGCCCAGCCAAACGGTGCGCGCCCCGGCATCGGCGCAGGGCATGCACTTGAAGCCCGGAGCGGCTGAGTCTTCATCGGGCGCTAAACGCGTGCCCCCTGTATGGCCCGCAGAAACTCATTGCGCAATTGATCGCTGTCTTCCATGCTGCCGGAAAATGCCTGGGTTACCACCCGCTCGTCACCGCGCCGGTCCTCTCCCAGCAGCAGGCATAGCTGTTCCGCCTCGATAACACACGCGGCTCCCCTCGCCTTTCCATGGGTCATCAACGCGTCGGCAACGTCGCGCGTCATCCATTCCTGATAGGTGAAACGGTGACCGATGGCATCCACCAGGCGCGCAATACGTCCGAAGCCGTGCAATCTGCCCCCCGGAATATAGGCCACGTGGGCGACGCCGCGAAACGGCACCAGGTGATGAGGGCACACGCCATGAATCGCAATGCCGCGCACCACCACCATGTCCTGGCGCGCATCCGCGAATCCTTCACCCAGGGCCTGGGCCGGGTCCATGCTATAGCCGCCCAGCAGACGCCTCTCCCACAGTTCCCGAACGCGCTGCGCCGTGCGACCGGTATGAACCGTATCGCTCGGCACACCGCAGGCATGGAGAAGATCGGTCACCGCCTTTTCAAAGGCAGCGGGATCGAATTTGCCGGTTTGCGGAATGCCCAGGCCGGCCGGCCTGGGCCCGCCGTGATCATCGCCTCCGGTCTCGCAACACTCAGCCATTACCTGAATATCTCCTGGAGGAAGGCCAGGGTCTGGGTCCAGGAGTCTTGGTCCGCCGCAGCATCGTACTTGAGCGGCAGATCAAATTGCTTGCCAAGCTGGTCCGCATCCGGATTGGTGAACGAGTGCATCGCGCCCGGATAGGACACCAGCTTGTAATCCGCGTGCGCTTCCTGCATTTCCTTCTCAAACGCGGCCACGACTTTGGGCGGCGCAAATGGATCGGCAGCGCCGGTAAACACACGAATTTTGGTCCTGATCTGGCCGGGCTTGGCCGGGTGGTCCGTGCCCAGGCTGCCATGGAAGCTGACCACCCCCTTGAGCGGCAGCCCGGCTCGCGCCATGTTCAGCGCCTGCCCGCCGCCGAAGCAGTAGCCGATAGCAGCAATTTTCTTCCGGTCGGTCCGGGGCTGATGTTCCAGGGTTGTCATCGCGGCCTTAAAGCGGGCCAGGGCAGCAGCCGGATCCTTGCTGACCGCGGTCGCAAATGCGCCCGCATCCTTGGGATGATCGGCGGTCTTGCCATTGCCATACATGTCCACGGCCAAGGCAACATAGCCCTCCTCGGCCAGCATGTTCGCACGCCTGCGGGCATAATCATTCAGTCCCCACCACTCGTGGACAACCAGCACACCGGGTCGTTTCCGCTTGATGGCGTCGTCATAGGCCAGGTAGCCCTTCATGCTGAGTCCATTCGCCTTGTACACTACCTGCTTGCCCACCAAGGATGCCAGCGCCGGGAAAGCCGCCAGCAGCAAAGCTGCAAGTAAGACCTTCTTCATAACATGAGCTCCTTCAGTTGCCTGTCATGGAGTTTGGAGAGTAGCACTTGGGCGAGAATGCTGCCTAACAACGCAAAGGCCATGTCGTTTTGCGTATCCCATATATCGCCCTGGGTGGCCAGGAATGCGACGGCATCTTCCCCCGACAATTCCGCCACGGCCCATTCGATCAGTTCATAGCTGGCCGATATGGCAAGGCAAATACAAACCACCAGAAAGAACAGCCAGCTCCCGCGTGCAAGAACCCTTCTGCGTATCAGTATCTCGCGCGCAATCAGCGCCGGGAAGAAGCCCTGGGCCAAATGACCGAGACGGTCGTAGTCGTTGCGCGCAAGGCCGAATTCATCCCGGATCCAGTTAAACAGCGGCACCTCTGCATAAGTATAATGGCCGCCGACCATCAGGATGGTGGCGTGCAGCGCAATGCCCACGTAGACCAGATTGGTCAGCCGGAAGGACCGGTAAGTCAGTGCAATAACGGGAAACGCAATCAGCGCCGGCGCCACCTCAAGCAGCCAGGTAAAGCGGTCGCGCGGGTGTAGCCCAGACCATGTCAGCACAACCAACGTAACGAAGAGCAACGTGCCATGCAGTGCGCCTGAATTGCGAAACTTCATGAAATGATTTTCAGGAGCGCATGCCTCAAGGGCCAGTTCAAGAACCTGCGGCGCTAATACTCGACACCCGGCGGCGGGGTAAACTTGTTCAACACTTGGACATAGCTCTCCCGCACTACCGCCGAAGGGTCGGGCAGCTTGCCCAGGCTCATGCTGCCTTTCAATTGATGGATCGATTCATATTCGTTCTCTTCCATCCAGAGCTGCATGCCCACCAGGACTTGACTCAGCCGGTCTGGTCCATGGCGCAAGAGGCTGCTGGCCAAGTGTACGACATCCGCGCCGGCCAGGAGCATCTTGAGCGCATCCCAGGCGCTGTACACGCCGCCCGTTGCTGCCAGGCTGATCCGGGTCTGGTCGCGAAGAATGGCAAGCCAGCGCAGTCGAAGCAGAACTTCATCCGGAGTCGAAAGCTGCAGGCTGTCCACCATGCTGCGCTGTTCGAGATCGATGTCGGGCTGGTAGAACCGGTTGAACAGGGCAACTCCGCTGGCTCCTTCATGCTCGAGCCGCTTGACGAAATTCGGTAAGGCCGAAAAGAACGGCGACAACTTCATGGCGATGGGAATGCTGATTGCGGCGCGCAGCTTTCTCAGCAGTTCGACATACCGGTCTTCGACCGCGGTGCCAGTCTGATGTGGATCAGCGACGATGTGATAGACGTTCAATTCGATGGCATTGGCGCCGGCCTGCTCCAGCTCCTTGCCCAGTTCGACCCAGCCTGACAGTGAAACGCCGTTGAGGCTCGCCACGACCGGAATGCCCAAATGCTCCTTAAGGCGGCGCAATTGGTCGAGATAGCCATCCAGACCGCTTCGATAGGTATCATGATCCGGCAGATAGCTGTCCGCCTCGCCATGGCCGATATCGCCGTGCACCAGGAAGCGGTCCATCATGGCCTCTTCCGCCAGTAGCTCCTCCTCGAACAGGGAATACATCACCAGTGCCGAGGCACCGGCATCTTCCAGTCTTACTGCCGTGTCCAGGTTCTTGGACAGGGGCGATGCCGAGGGAACCAGGGGATTCTTCAGCGCCATGCCCAAATAGTTGGTCGTGAGATCGGTCATTCAGCTTGCCCTCAGGAGTCTTTCTGTTTGGGGTTGCCCGCGGCTGCCATGGCCTGCAGATCCGCAAAATGCATATGCACCCTCTGCTGCGCAGCGTCGAGGAATTGTTGCGCCGCCTCCGGATGACTGCGAAACAGCATGGCAAAGCGCGTCTCGCTGCTGGTGAATTCCTTGAGCGGCACGCTGGGCTCGGCCGAGTCAATGCGGAACGGGTTGGCAATGCGCGGGTCATGGCGGAACAGCGGAAAATATCCGGTCTTTACTGCCAGATCCTGCTGGCGCAGGTTGTGCTGCATGTCCACGCCGTGCGCAATGCACGGACTGTAGGCAATGATCAGCGAGGGCCCGGAGTAGGACTCCGCTTCGTTGAATACCCTGAGCGTATGCACATCCTTGGCGCCGAAGGCCACCTGCGCCACGTAGACATGACCATAGTCCATGGCCAGTTTGGCAAGATCCTTCTTCGCGGTGGACTTGCCGGCCGCAGAGAACTTTGCTACTGCGCCGAGCGGGGTCGCCTTGGAGGTCTGGCCGCCGGTATTGGAATACACCTCAGTGTCGAGCACCAGAATATTGACGTCGTAGGGCTGGGCCAATACATGATCGAGCCCGCCATAGCCGATATCGTAGGCCCAGCCGTCTCCGCCTATGATCCAGACGCTGCGGCGGACCAGGTACTCGGCCACCGCCGCCAACTCCTTCGCTTCCCGGGTCCCGATTTGAGACAGCTTGTCGCGCAGCAGCTTCACTCGCTGACGTTGCTCGCGTATGCCGCGTTCCTCCCCCTGGTCCGCCTTCAGAAGTCCTTCTGCCAGATCGCCCCCAATCCGGTCAGCCAGCCGTTTCACCATCTCAGCGGCATGCGCCTGCAATTGATCCACCGCCAGACGCATGCCCAGACCGAACTCGGCATTGTCTTCAAACAACGAGTTGCTCCATGCCGGCCCCCGTCCCTCCGCATTGGTAGTCCACGGCGTTGTAGGCAGGTTGCCGCCATAGATCGATGAGCATCCGGTCGCATTGGCCACCATCATGCGGTCGCCGAACAGCTGCGAGGCCAGCCGGATGTAGGGCGTTTCTCCGCAGCCCGAGCAGGCGCCGGAAAATTCGAACAGCGAATCGAGCAGCATGGACCCGGGTATGGTCATGTGCTTGAGGTGGTCGCGGTCAAACTCCGGAAGACTCAGGAAGAAGCTGAGATTGTCGCGTTCCTGTTCGCGCAGTGGCGGCTGCGGCGCCATATTGACCGCCCGGTGTCCGACGTTGGACTTGTCATGTATGGGACAGGCCTCCACACAAAGGCCGCAGCCGGTGCAATCCTCGGGCGCCACCTGATAGCTGATGTGGGTTCCGGCAGGATAGTCCTTGCTGCGTACCGGCACGTGCTTGAAGCCGGAGGGGGCGCCGGCAGCCGCCTTCTGTGGAAACACCCGGGCGCGAATCGCAGTATGGGGACAAACGAACACGCACTTGCCGCACTGGGTACAGAGTTGCTCGTCCCAGACCGGGATTTCGAGCGCAATGTTGCGCTTTTCCCACTTGGCCGTGCCCACCGGAAAACTGCCATCTTCTGGCATGAGGGACACCGGAAGGATGTCGCCCTTGCCGGCATAGATGGGCAGGGTAATTCTGCGCACGAAATCGGGAATTTCGGGCATAACGGGTGAGGATGCGGCGCCTGCCCGCTGACTGCCTGCCGCGTCAGCAAGCTCCGCTGTCTCGATCCGATGCAGATTCTCCAGCGACCGGTCAATGGCCTGGAAATTGAGCTCGGTCAGGCGCTTGCTTTTCTTGCCGTAAGTCTTTTCCACCGCCGTCTTAATGGCCGCAATCGCTTCGGCGCGCGGCAGGATCCCGGCAATGGCAAAAAAGCAGGTCTGCATGATCGTATTGATGCGCCGGCCCATGCCGACCGCCTCCGCAACCTTGTACGCGTCGATGACGTAAAGTTTGAGCTGCTTGGCAAGGATCTGCTGCCGCATGCCAGCGGGAAGGCTCAGCCACGCCTGATCCGGCGCAGCGGGCGTGTTGAGGAGAAATACCGCGCCCTCGGCTGCATGCGCCAGCATGTCGTAACGTTCAACAAATACGGTCTGGTGGCAGGCAACAAAATGCGCCTCGTTGTCGCCGATCAGATAGGCCGAGCGGATGGGCTCGGGGCCAAAGCGCAGGTGGGAGATGGTAACCGCGCCCGATTTCTTCGAGTCGTAGACAAAGTAGCCCTGGGCATAAAGCTCCGTCGCCTCGCCTATGATCTTGATCGAGTTCTTGTTGGCCGACACGGTTCCATCCGAGCCCAGGCCGAAGAACACCGCACCCTGCCCCGCCTTGGAGGCCTCGGTGCGATACCCGCTGTCCCACGAAAGCGACAGACCGGTCAGGTCGTCAACAATACCCACGGTGAAATCGCGTTTCGGGGAATGCCGCGTAAGCTCGTCGAACACGGCCTTCACCATGCCTGGGGTAAATTCCTTGCTCGCCAGTCCATAACGGCCGCCGATCACGCGCGGCATCACCCTGGTCCCCGCGGCCGCTGCCTGCGCCAGTGCCGTCACCACGTCCTTGTAGAGCGGCTCGCCATCGGCCCCGGGCTCCTTGCACCGGTCCAGCACCGCGATCGATTGCACCGCTGCCGGCAGCGCGTGCAGCAGCACGGCCGGATCGAATGGCCGATAAAGGCGCACTTTCAGCACACCCACTTTTTCATTCTCGCGGACCAGATCATCGACCGTCTCGTGCGCCACTTCCGCGCCCGAGCCCATCAGGACAATGACCCGCTCCGCATCGGCTGCACCCACGTAGTCGAACAGGCGATATTGCCGGCCGGTCAGTTCCGCAAAGCGGTCCATGGCTCCCTGGACAAGCGCTGAGAAGGCCTGGTAATAGGGATTGATACGTTCACGTGACTGAAAAAAGACATCCGGGTTCTGAGAACTGCCGCGCAGCACCGGATGTTCTGGCGACAGGGCGCGCAGGCGGTGGGCGGTGACCCAGCCCTCGTCGATCATGGCATGCACGGTATCGGTTTCAAGTGCTTCAATCTTGGCAACTTCGTGCGAGGTGCGAAAGCCGTCGAAGAAGTGCAGCACCGGGATGCGCCCCTGAAGGGCAGCGGCCTGGGCGATCAGCGCCATGTCTTGCGCCTCCTGCACGCTTCCCGAGGCCAGCAGCGAAAAACCTGTGGCGCGGCAGGCCATCACGTCGCTGTGGTCACCAAAGATCGAAAGCGCGTGGGTGGCAACAGTGCGTGCCGAGACATGCAGGACAAACGCCGTCAGTTCGCCGGCGATCTTGTACATGTTGGGGATCATCAGTAGCAGGCCCTGGGAGGCGGTGAAGGAAGTAGCCAGTGCTCCGGCCTGCAAGGCGCCGTGCAGGGCGCCGGCCACACCCCCCTCGCTCTGCATCTCGACGATCTTCGGCGTCGTTCCCCATAGATTGGGGTGTCCCTGTGCCGCCCATTCGTCACACCATTCCGCCATGTTGGAAGAGGGTGTAATGGGGTAAATCGCGATCACCTCGCTGCCCAAATAGGCGACGCGGGCAACTGCCTCGCTGCCGTCCAGGGTAATCATGCGGGGTTTGCTCATATATCCTCTCTATTCATTATGCGCGGGCATCGTCATTCTAGCGATTGCGGCCGAACCTGCACAAATACTATGTCTCCACATCGAAAACTCACCCCGCCAGGAACAGGGTCAGCAAGTCGTTGAGAAAGCGCTGGCCGGTCAGAGTCGGCTCGATTCGCAGTGGTGGGCGCGTGACCAAGCCGTGCGCCTCCGCCTGCGCCAGCGGTTTTAGCAACGCATTTAACGGCAGTCCGGTGCGTTCGCTGAACAGGGCTATTTCGAACCCGCCGGTAAGCCTCAGCGCATTCATCATAAATTCGAACGGGAGTTCTTCGGCCGTCACGCTTTTTTCTTCCGCGACACGGCGGCCCGAAGCGCACGCTTCCATGTACTGGCGCGGGTGCTTGACCCGCATCTGCCGCACTATCTTCTCGTGGAAGCTCAGCTTGGAGTGGGCTCCTGCGCCGATACCCAGATAATCGCCGAACTGCCAGTAGTTGAGGTTGTGACGGCAGCGATGGCTCTTGAGGGCAAAGGCCGAGGTTTCGTAGTGTTCGAATCCAGACGACGCAAGTCGCGCCTCAATCGCCTCCTGCATGGCAAAGCCCTCGTCCTCGTCCGGCAAGTTGGCCGGCGGCGTGTGGCCAAAAGGCGTATTGGGCTCCAGGGTCAGGTGGTAGCAGGACAAATGGGCCGGGTTGAAGTCCAGGGCAATGTCCACATCGTCCAGCGCCTCTTGCACGCACTGTCCCGGTAGGCCGTACATCAAGTCCAGATTGAAACTGGCAAAGGTACGCGCTGCCAGTTCAGCGGCTGCACGTGCCTCGGCTGCGCCATGTATGCGCCCGATTGATCCGAGTTTCCCGTCATTGAAGCTCTGGATACCCAGCGAGAGCCGGTTTATCCCTGCATCGCGGAAGTCCTGAAACCTGACCGCTTCCAGTGTGCCCGGATTAGCCTCCAGGGTGATCTCGGCCAGCGGATCCAGCGGCGTCAGCATCCGCACCGCGTCGAGGATGCGGGAGATGCCGGCAGGCGAAAACAGGCTCGGCGTGCCGCCGCCAAAAAACACGCTGTGGATCTTGCGTCCCCAGATATCTGGCAGTGCCGCCTCCAGATCTTCCCTCAGCGCATCGATGTATGCAGCTTCCGGAATCTCGCTGGCGGCATGAGAATTGAAATCGCAGTAAGGGCATTTGCGCACGCACCAAGGGATGTGGACATAAAGCGCGAGCGGCGGCGGGGCCTTTAGACCGGGTGACCTGACTAAGGCGGGATTTATAACGGTTTGCACGATTGGCATTTGGGAGGAAACCGTGGCAGCCTAATCCTCTTTCTTCGTGTCCTTATCGTTCAACGGCCCTTGATGTTTTCGGCCAGCGCGAGCAAAGCCTTGCCCCGGTGGCTGACAGCATTCTTTTCATTCGCCGTCAGCTCTGCGCCGGTACGTCCAAACTCGGGCAGATAAAAATGCGGATCGTAGCCAAACCCGCCCGCCCCCCTGGGGACATCGATGATTTCACCGTGCCAGCGTCCTTCGGCGATCAGCGGTTCCGGATCGTCAGCATGGCGCACCAGCACAATCACGCAATAGTAATGGGCCTTGCGGTTGCTCTGGCCGCGCAGAGCTGCCACCAGCTTTTCATTGTTGCGCTCATCCGACCTAGGCTCACCAGCATAGCGCGCAGAATAGACGCCTGGCGCGCCGTTGAGCGCTTCAACGCAAATCCCCGAGTCATCTGCCAGCGCCGCCAGCCCGGTATGAAGGGAGGCATGGCGGGCCTTGGCCAGGCAGTTTTCTATAAAGGTGACGTGGGGCTCGGGGCATTCCGGCACGGCGAAATCGGACTGAGGGAGCACTTCAAAACCGAGCGGCGTCAGAATCTGGCCGATTTCCCTGAGCTTGCCCGGATTGCCCGAGGCAATGATGAGCTTCTGCATCAGGTATGTTCCAGCGCGAAGCGCTGCGCGCGGCTGATTTCAGCGATGCCTGTTTCGGCCAGGTTGAGCAGAACTTCAAGCGTTGCACGGCTGAACGGTTCGCCCTCCGCCGTGCCCTGCACCTCCACCATCCCGCCCTTGCCGGTCATGACCACATTCATGTCGGTATCGCAACCGGAATCCTCCACATAATCCAGGTCCAGCACCGGCTCGCCTTCATACACTCCAACCGAAATCGCCGCGACGCTGTCCTTCAGCGGCGATTCTGCGATCGCCCCTTTTTGCTGCAACCAGTTTACCGCATCGGCCACCGCCACATAAGCGCCGGTAATGGCAGCGGTGCGGGTTCCCCCGTCGGCCTGGATGACATCGCAATCCACATGTATGGTGCGCTCACCCAGCTTCTTCAGGTCCACCACTGCGCGGAGACTGCGGCCGATCAGACGCTGGATTTCCTGGGTGCGGCCGGACTGCTTGCCGCGCGCCGCTTCCCGGTCAGTGCGGGTGTTGGTAGAGCGCGGCAGCATGCCATATTCCGCAGTTACCCAGCCCTCTCGGCTGCCTTTCTTGTGCGGCGGCACCTTGTCCAGCGCACTGGCGGTGCAGATGACCTGGGTGTCGCCACATTCGATCAACACCGATCCTTCGGCATGCTTGGTGAAGTTGCGGGTGATTCGAATGTTGCGCATCGCATTCGCGGCGCGCCCGCTCGGACGTTGGCTCAATTGGATTCTCCTGAAACAGACGGGAGAATTCTACACGCTAGGTTTTCAGTTTCTGAATCGCGTTCTGGATTTCCACAATGGCACGTTCGATCTCATCATCCGAGATGGTCGCGGACTTGCCCGGCTGGGGCTTGTCGATTTGTGTGGTGAACACATTTTCCGGCAGCGACAGAGTGGAGATCGCTTCGGCACCAGGCCTCTTGGGCTCACCCCAGGTCATGGTCACCAGCGACAGGTTGTCACCATTTTCACCGCCGCGGAATTCGGCATGGTCCATGAGATGGCGCACTGCATCCTCCAGGCTGTAAGCCTGAAGGATCGCAGCAATTTCAGGAATGGTGACTGACCCCCAGATCCCATCCGAACACAGCAGCATGGTGTCGCCCTCATGTATTGGCATGGGCATGCTGCATTCCACCACTGGAGTCATGTAGCCGCCTAGACAGTTGCTGACCTTGTTGCGATCGGGATGGGTGAGGGCCTCCTGTTCGGAAATAAGGCCTTCACGAATTAACTGGGCGACGGCAGTGTGGTCTTCAGTGCGGGAAATTAATTTGCCTTCGCTGAAGTAATACAGGCGCGAGTCGCCCACATGGGCCCAGTACGCCATGCTATCCTGCACCACCACTGCCACGCAGGTGGTATGGGGAATTTCCAGCAAATCATGTTCAACTGCGTAGTCGTTGATGGCATAATGCGCCCGCAAAATCGTATCGTTGAGAAAGCCTTGCGGATCAGGCAGGCGGGGCTTGGCAATCCGCTGGAAATATTCGGTCAATATCTGCACGCCGATCTGGGCGGCAATCTCGCCATGCATGTGCCCGCCCATCCCATCGTTCACCACCATAAGCAGTGCATCCCGGCTGTAGGAATAGGCCACCCGGTCCTGGTTATTCTTGCGTCCTCCCTGTCTGGACGCCTGATATATGGTGAATTTCATCGTCTCGCGGTCTTCTTATGGCAATTGTCGAATCAGAACAATTCCTTGTTGAGCGACTTTTTCAGGCTCTTCAACAGGGAACGTTTGCGCGGTGCCAGGGCGGTGCCGTCCATGAGGATCTTTTGCAGCTTGAAAACGCTCTGCGGCCGTTCCATGTAATTCAGCCTCAGACACCAGTCTATCGTCTCCAGTAATTGGTCGGAATATTCCCCCACCCAGGTTTCGGTCGCTGGCTTCAGCCTGTCATCCAGGAGACGGGCGTCCGCGGCCTGCGGCGGGAAGCCCGCGAGACATGCATACATGCTGGCGCCCACACTATAGATGTCAGTCCATGGACCCAGCCGCTCGCGGTCTTGATATTGCTCCAGAGCGGCAAAACCTGGCGTGTACATGGGTTGCAGGCGGGACTCTTCCAAGGTCAGGGTTTGCCGGGCGGCGCCAAAGTCGATAAGCACCGGCGAGCCGTCCTGGCGGATGTAAATATTCGAGGGCTTGATATCCAGGTGCAATAATTTGTGGGTGTGCACTTGACGAAGGCCGTTAAGAAGTTCGGCGAATACGCGGCGGATCATCCCTTCTCGGACATTTTCCTTACGGGTCTGGATGTGCTGCTGCAGAGTCTTCCCCCGTTCATAGCGCATCACCATGTAAACCGTGTCATTTGCGCGGAAGAAATTTGTGACCCTGACGACATTAGGGTGATTGATCTTGGCGAGGGTCCGGCCTTCCTCGAAAAAGCACTTCATCCCATGGCGAAAGATTGACTGTGTGTCATCGCAACTGGCCTGAACCAGAGCCGAGCCCTCGGTGCGCAACGCCAACGCCCCGGGGAGGTACTCTTTGATCGCCACCGAGGTATTTTCGATATCCTTGGCCAGATAGACCATGCTGAACCCGCCGCCGCCGATCTTGCGGACGATGCGATAGTCGCCTAGCGTGTAGCCAATTGGTAAAGCCTGGTTGGGTTGAGTCGCCATAATTTATGGAAGTATTATCCTTTTTCCATCAGCCAGCGTCAGTGCGGCTGTGCACCCATTCCATCATCAAAGAAACACTATCATCATGATCGCCAGCATGACCGGCTTTGCCGCCCGACACGTCGATTTGGGGTTGGCCCAGGCCACCCTCGAACTACGTTCCGTCAACCAACGTTATCTGGAAATCAGCTTTCGTTTGCCGGAAGAACTGCGCCAGATGGAAACCGTGCTCAGGGAAATGATCAGCCAGCAGCTTTCGCGCGGCAAGGTGGAATGCCGGATCGCGCTCGCCTTTCACTCCCAGACCAGTTCAAATATCGGCCTGAACGAGGCGATACTTGAGTCCTTGCTTGGCTGGCAAGACCAGGTAAGAGCCCGCTTTCCCGCAGCCATGCCGCTCACCGTCGCAGACCTTCTGCACTGGCCCGGCTTGGTGCGAACCGACCAGCCCGCGGCGAACTGGAATGAGCCACTGCTCGAGGCGGCGCGTCAACTCCTGCACGACCTGGTCAGCAGCCGGCGTCGGGAAGGCGACAAGCTGAAGCAGTTCCTGCTCAAGCGCCTGGCCGACTGTGAAGCGCAGATTACCACCCTGACTCCGCGATTGCCCGAAATCGTGGCCAGTTTCAAGGACAAGCTCGCCGCCCGCCTGAACGAGGCTCTGGGCCAGGAAAGTCATGAGCGACTTGCGCAGGAACTGGCCCTGTTCGCGCAAAAGATCGATGTGCAGGAGGAAATCTCTCGCCTGAGCGCCCATTTCGAAGAAATCCGGCGAGTGCTCGACAAGGGTGGCGCAGCAGGCAAGCGCCTGGATTTCCTAATGCAGGAATTGCATCGTGAAGCCAATACCCTGGGTACCAAGTCCGTGTCGGTGGAAATGTCCAATACATCGCTCGAGCTGAAAGTCATGATCGAGCAAATGCGTGAACAGGTTCAGAACATAGAATAGCGTATCAGGCCGTTTCACTGCATCCCCAGACCACTCCTTAAGTGATCTTTCCAGCTTGCTGATCTTGGCACAGTTGCGGGGCCCAGGACAGTAACGGTCTACAAAGGCAAGCGTCTTGGCGACCCACGCACTCGGCTGACAGATCACGAATGAAGATTCTGCCTGATGAGCGAATGTGGCTGCCGGCGTGTTGCACCCAGTCGACATGCTTTGGCCAGGATTGAGAGTAACATTCCTGCTTGTCGGAATTGCTGGGATCTTTTCAGGGGGCGCTGTGTTCAAACGTATCTTGGTGGCCGTGGATGGCAGCCATACTGCGGAGCAGGCTTTGCAGGAAGCGATCAAGTTGGCCAGGGAACTTCAGGCACAACTTCGGATCGTGCACGCGGTCGATATCGTAAACATCAACCTGGGCGCAGAATTTCCCAATCTGTCCGCGATATCCGATGCCATGACCAAGCGCGGACAGCAAATTCTAGTCAACGCAGAGGCTGTGGCGCGAGAAACCGGGATAACAGCCGAAACCCAGTTGATCGAAATCGACACTATTGGTCACACTGTCCCGGAGATGATCGCGGGCGCGGCTGAGGCGTGGCCCGCAGACCTTATCGTTATTTGCACACATGGCCGCAGGGGGCTGAGCCACCTGTTCCTGGGCAGCGTCGCCGAGGGGGTAGTGCGAGTCGCCACGAAACCGGTTCTGCTGATCCGCGGGACGTAGACGCCGCGTGTCCGTTGAGGTGGTACGCATCTGCATGTCCGATGCCCGCTTATCGCCATCCGGGACGCCTTCATACCCTTGCCGGTCACGGAAAACAAAAAATTGACTCGCTTCCGTGACTGGCACCCACACCTCTCCCCTACCGATCTCTGTCTGACATCGCCGTGTCCCACACGGCGGCTACGTTCGGGATGATAGCTTTCGCATCAGACCCACTGCAATGCCGCTCAGCGTTCATTGACATGACAGTCCGCAGTCTTGACTGGCCCGCCATTAAGCAACTTCAGCAAACTGGCGCTCCTCGGCCGGACTTGCGCCCCAGATGGATTCCGACGAAGTGGCGCGTGGCGGCCGAGTCGTAAAGGACCTCTTCCGCTACCGGGCCGCACAGGTTGAACCACTGTTGCAGGGTGCCGCATTCCTTTCCTCCTCATCGTGGTCAGCATTCGACAAAGAATAGGATTGTTCAATGACTTTTCCAAAGGCTCCTTAATTGCTCTTCTCAATTCTTAAGCGGATAGCTGCGACTTCCAATATTGAATTGGGGAACCGCAGGCGCAAGGACTTCCCCGAATTCGTTGCGATCGCCGTCACGAGCGCCTGGCAACGGTTATCCCGGTGCGAAACGCGCCACGGTTTAGATGGCAAAATGGGGGCACACTGTCACAAGTCGTCTACCCACGTATCTGCGATTAGCAAGGACAAAATGAGCAATGCCGATATTTGACGAGGCTTCGGGGCCACACTTAAGCTATAGGTTCAATGGAGTGATCCAAGGCAAAGCATGAGTGAAACAGACATTCCCCGCGTCAGTGCGAACTCAGGCCATGGACGATTGCTGATCATCTCCGCGCCGTCCGGAGCAGGCAAGACTACGTTGGTGCGCGCCCTGCTCAAGGCCGATCCAGCCATTCGACTGTCCATCTCCTACACCACTCGCGCACCTCGCCCTGGCGAGACCAATGGCAAGGACTACCACTTCGTCGGCAAACAGGAGTTTCTTGCCATGGCAAGCCATGGCGAATTGCTGGAGAGCGCAGAGGTTTACGGCAATTATTACGGGACATCCGGGGCATGGATCGGACGCGAACTAACCGCCGGCCGAGATATCCTGCTGGAAATCGACTGGCAGGGCGCTGCCCAGGTGAGAAGGCAATTCCCGGACGCGCTCTGCATCTTCATCCTTCCGCCGTCACTGCATGCATTGCGCAACCGGTTGGTGAATCGGGCACAGGACAATCAGGAAGTGATAGAGAAACGGCTGGCGGCCGCCGCAGAGGATATCAGCCACGCAGCAGAGTTTGACTATATAATCGTCAATGACGACTTTGACGAGGCTTTGCTTGATCTGGGCGCGGTGGTCAGGGCGTCCCGCCTGACCGCAGCCCGCCAGGCTGACCGCCTTGAATATCTGTTTGGCCAGCTCAATTCGCAGGTTCAGGGGTAAGCCGGCCTTGTTGACTCACTTTGGAGATATTGATGGCCCGCATCACCGTAGATGACTGCATCCAGAAGATTCCTAACCGCTTCGAACTTACTCTGGCGGCTACCTACCGCGCGCGACAGATTGCCCAGGGATCCGAGTCGATGGTGGACAGCAGGGATAAGCCCACAGTAACCGCGCTGCGGGAAATTGCCGCCGGAAAGGTTGGCCTTGAGATCCTCAATCGGGGCAAAGCCTAAGCCCGTTCTTTCGCCCCCGACAGTTCCGGCTGGCGACAAGCCGGAGAGCGAGTTTGTCGTTCTCGCCAGTCAGCTGGCCTACCTTTCTCCGCCTGATCTGGCCCTGGTCCTCAGCGCTTTCGAAACCAGCCGCGATGCGCATGCCGGCCAGTTCCGCAAGAGTGGTGAACCCTACATTTCCCATCCCCTGGCTGTAGCCGGCATTCTTGCGCAATGGCATCTTGACCCCCAGGCCCTGGCTGCCGCCTTGCTGCATGATGTGGTGGAGGACACGGGTGCCAGCACCGAACAGATCAAGGAACGTTTTGGCGCCGCCGTTGCCCGCATCGTGGAAGGCGTGTCAAAGCTCGACAAACTTTCGTTCGCTTCGGAGCAACACGCCCAGGCGGAGAATTTTCGCAAGATGCTGTTGGCCATGGCCCAGGACGTCCGGGTCATTCTTGTCAAACTGGCAGACCGGCTGCACAACATGCGCACCATGTCCTCCATGGGTTTGGACAAGCGCAAGCGCATATCCGCCGAAACCCTGGAGATCTACGCGCCGATCGCCAACCGGCTCGGCCTCTACCCTGTGTACCGGGAACTGGATGATCTGGCCTTCCGCTATCTGTATCCAAACCGTTTCCGCGTGCTCTCAAAGGCGGTCATGGATGCGCGTGGCAATCGACGCGCGCTGGTGGCAAAGGTGGAACTGGCGATCCAGGAGAAACTCGCTCAGGCCGGCGTCGACGCGCTCGTCACCGGGCGGGAAAAACACCTGTACAGCATCTACAGCAAGATGCAGGAAAAGAACCTGGCATTTACCGAGGTATTCGATATCTATGGCTTCCGTGTGGTGGTCAAGGATGTGCCTTCCTGTTACCTGGCTCTCGGCGCGTTGCACGCCCTGTACAAGCCGATACCGGGGAAATTCAAGGATTACATCGCCATCCACAAGGCCAACGGCTACCAGTCCCTGCACTCCATCCTGTTCGGCCCCCAGGGCACACCCATCGAAATCCAGATTCGCACCCACGACATGCACCGGGTGGCGGAAGCGGGCATTGCCTCACACTGGTTATACAAGAGCCCGGATGTCGCCCTCAACGATGTTCAGCAGGGTGCCTACCGGTGGCTCCAATCGCTGCTGGAGATCCAGGCAGACAGCAAGGACTCGCCCGAATTTCTCGAACACGTCAAGGTGGACCTGTTTCCGGACGAGGTTTATGTATTCACTCCCAAGGGCAAGATCATGTCCCTGCCGCGCGGCGCCACCGCCGTCGACTTCGCCTACGCGGTACATACCGATGTCGGCAGCCACTGCGTGGCGGTCAAGATCAATCATGAACTGATGCCGCTGCGCACGCAGCTGCGCAACGGCGACCATGTCGATATCATCACCGCGTCCAGCGCATGGCCCAATGCCGCATGGCTTAACTTCGTCGTCACCGGCAAGGCTCGTTCCCATATCCGCCACTATCTGCGCACCGCCAAGGCGGAGGAATCCGCCAAGCTGGGCCAAGGGCTGCTGGCCAATGCGATGAAGGCCCTCAACCCCGACGCCCCCAGTCCTTCCCTCGCGCAATTGCAGAAGGCAGCGCGTGAAACCCACAACCGCACGGTGGAAGAGCTGTACGCCGATATGGGCCTGGGACGCAAACTGCCCATGGTAGTCGCCCACCAGTTGCTGCATCTGATGGGCGACGAATCCGGCCACCCGCCCCATCCGCAAAGCATCACCATTCATGGCACCGAGGGCGTGGCCGTGGAACTGGCCAAGTGCTGCCACCCCATTCCCGGCGATCCTATCCTGGGGTTCATCCACAAGGACCGCGGACTCATCATCCATACCCATGATTGCCCCAGCATCAGAGGATTTCGCGCCGACCCGGAAAAATGGCTGGACGTGGAGTGGGAAACGCCGTCGGGACACCTGTTCGACGTCGCCATCAAAGTGGTGGTCGCCAACCGGCGCGGTGTGCTGGCTAAGGTGGCAGCCGCCATTTCCGAGCAGGGTATCAACATAGGCAATATCGCGATGGAAGAGGAGGACGGCAGTCCCTACACCGTACTTTTTTTCACCCTGCAGGTGGAAAGCCGGATCCACCTGGCCAACATCATGCGCTCGCTCCGCACCCTGCCCGACGTGGTTCGTATTTACCGCGTCAAGAGCCGCAAGGATGGCCGGGCGCAGGCCCAGTAAGCGCCGCAGGTATTACAATCCGGGAAACGATTTCTACCGGATGCCATCATGAGCAAGACCATCGTCTCCACTGCAAGCGCACCTGCTGCGATCGGCACCTATTCTCAGGCGGTCAGGGCAAACAACACGGTTTATCTTTCCGGCCAAATCGGCCTGGACCCGGTGCGCATGGAACTGGAAGAAGGAGTTGAGGCCCAGATCCACCGCGTGTTCCGCAATCTGCAGGCGGTGGCCATTGCCGCGAGCGGCAGCCTGTCGGACGTGGTCAAGCTCAACGTGTTCCTCACTGACTTGGCGCACTTTGCCAAGGTCAACGAAATCATGGCCCAATATTTCACCCAGCCCTATCCGGCCCGCGCTGCTGTTGGCGTGGCGCAGCTTCCACGCGGCGCACTGGTGGAAGCGGATGCGATCATGGTCCTGGCCTGACAGGCTTGTCGCAGACGTCCGCCTTTCCGGTCAGCGACAGCGTCCGGGCAAAGCTGGACAAGCTGGGAATCGCCCGCGACGTTGACCTCATTCTTCACCTTCCGCTACGCTGGGAGGACGAGACCCGGATTGTTCCGATACGCGATCTCAGACCCGCGATGCCGGCCCAGATCCAGGCCGCGATCGAGCACGCGGAAATCAGCTACAAGCCGCGCCGCACCCTGCACCTGATCGTCGCGGACGAGAGTGGGCAGCTTGCCATCCGCTTCCTGAATTTCTACCCCAGCCAAGTGAAGGAATTCCAGCCCGGCAGCCAGTTTCGCTTCAACGGCGAGGTGCGCGGCGGGATGTTTGGGCTGGAAATGGTGCACCCGCGCTACCGCCCAACCTCACCCGACGCCCCGCTGCCGCAAGCCCTCACGCCCGTTTATCCGACCACTGCGGGTCTCTCGCAAACGACCTTGCGCCGTCTGATCGAAAAGGCTCTGGGCACTGAAGCCCTTACCGACACCCTGCCTGAGGCCATGCTTCGCCCCCTGTCCCTGCCCACTTTCGATTGGGCGGTTCGGGCCCTGCATCATCCGCCTCCGGACCTTGCCTATGGTTTGGCAAACAACCGCAGTCACCCGGCCTTCCGGCGGCTGATATTCGACGAACTTCTGGCGCAGCAGCTTTCCCTGCGCCAGGCAAAGAAGCGCCAGAAGAAGCTTGTCGCTCCCGCATTAAAGGCTGTCAATACTCTGGCTGAACGTCTGCTCGCCCTGCTGCCTTTTCGCCTGACTGCCGCGCAGGAGCAGGTTTGGAAAGTAATCCGCGCGGACCTCACAAACCCGCACCCGATGCGTCGGCTGCTCCAAGGCGATGTCGGTAGTGGCAAGACGGTGGTGGCTGCGCTGGCATGCCTGCAGGCGGTGGAAAATGGCTGGCAGGCGGCCCTGATGGCGCCCACTGAAATTCTCGCTGAACAGCATTACCGCAAGTTTGCCGAATGGCTCGCGCCGCTCGGGGTATCCCTCGCCTGGCTGTCTTCCTCGCTTGCACGCAAGGACAAGTTCGCTGCGCTGCACGGCATTGCCAGCGGAGAAATCCAGATCGCGCTCGGTACGCATGCTCTGTTCCAGAACGATGTGGTCTTCCACCGCTTGGGCCTCACCATCGTGGATGAGCAGCACCGCTTCGGCGTGGCCCAGCGGCTGGCCCTTCAGGATAAAGGCAAGACGCCTCACCCGGCACCTCTCACTCCCCATGTCCTAATGATGTCCGCCACCCCGATCCCCCGCACCCTGGCCATGAGCTATTACGCCGACCTCGACGTTTCGGTCATCGACGAATTGCCTCCCGGACGGAGCCCCGTGGTTACCAAGCTGGTTTCAAGCAACCGGCGCGATGAAGTACTGGCACGGGTGAGGCGGATTTGCCAGGAGGGCGGGCAAGCCTACTGGGTCTGCCCGCTGATCGAGGAATCAGACAAATTGCAGTTACAAACTGCGCTCGATACTTATGCCACGCTTCGCGCCCAATTGCCGGAGTTGTCCATCGGCCTGATCCATGGCCGTATGAAAGCGGAGGAAAAGAACGCGGCGATGGCGGCATTCAAGTCCGGTGTCCTGCAACTGCTGGTGGCCACTACCGTGATTGAAGTGGGTGTGGATGTGCCCAACGCCAGTCTCATGGTGATAGAACATGCCGAGCGCATGGGCCTGGCCCAGCTCCATCAATTGCGCGGACGGGTGGGTCGCGGCAGCCGCGAATCGGTGTGTGTGCTGCTGTACCAGGAGCCCTTGAGCGAACTCGCGCGCGCGCGCCTGAAGATTATTTACGAATCCACCGACGGGTTTGAGATTGCACGCAAAGATCTGTTGCTGCGCGGCCCGGGAGAATTATTGGGGGCCAGGCAAAGCGGGGTTCCCCTGCTGCGCTTTGCCGACCCGGAACACGATACGGATCTGCTCGAAGTGTCGGCCCGGCTGGCCGACACTTTGTTGACGCAATCTCCCGACCAGGCCAGACGGCACCTGATCCGCTGGTTTGGCGAGCGCCAACAGTTCGAGCGTGGTTGATGACCAACCTCGGCGACTTCGTGCATTACGCTGACTGGCCGCAATCATGGCCCAGCGTTCCAGGTTTACATTTGGCATAATGCCGGTTTAACGTTTAGAACCCCGTTTGGCGACGCAGACTGCGGGGTGGCTGAGCCACCCATTTCTCATCCCCGCTCCCTTGCAGGATTGGCTGGTTCATTGCGGCTCGCTGACCCGACGCCTGAAACAGCGCTGCGCTCACTTTTCCGTGGAAAAGGTCAGCACTGTAATTCGCCCGGCAAATCCGGACGAAGAACGTGAACTTCGTCTGCGGCGCGGCCAGTATGCGTACGTCAGGGAAGTGGTGCTTTATTGTGAGGGGCAGGCGGTGGTGTTTGCCCATAGCGTGCTCCCGCTCAGAAATCTGCGCGGCCCATGGAACTCGGTCACCCGGCTTGGCAACCGCCCGCTGGGCGAAGCGCTGTTCACCAACCACCTTGTCCGGCGCGAGCCTCTGTCCTACCGAACCCTCCACCCACGGAACAAGTTGTATCAGCAGGCCGCTCGCGCCATTGACCTGGAGCACAGGGCAAGACTCTTGGCGCGCCGCTCCCGGTTCATCCTGAAGGGTCGCGCCCTGTCGGTTACCGAGATTTTTCTGCCGGCCATTCTCAATGTACGCGATGACTCTCGCTGAGCGTTTGGTTGTTTACACCAGACTCATCCGGCTCAACAAGCCGATTGGCGCTCTGTTGCTGTTGTGGCCTACCTTGTGGGGGTTGTGGTTTGCCGCGGGCGGGGTGCCGCCGTTGCAGGTTCTGGGCATTTTCATTTTGGGCGTGTTCCTCATGCGCTCCGCCGGCTGCGCCATCAACGATTACGCTGATCGCGACTTCGACGCCCATGTGGAAAGAACCCAGGACCGGCCTCTGGCCTCCGGCCTGATCAACCCGACGGAAGCCCTGGCCGTGGCCGCCGTGTTGGCAATTGCCGCATTCGTCCTGATCCTGCCGCTAAACAGGCTGGTGCTTGCCCTTTCGGTTCCGGCGCTCCTGCTGGCGGCCAGCTACCCGTTCACCAAACGGTTTCTTGCCATCCCCCAGGCTTATCTGGGCATAGCCTTCGGCTTCGGCATCCCGATGGCCTACGCCGCGGTTCGGGGCGGGGTGCCGGTCGAGGCCTGGACCCTGATGCTGGCGAACGTATTCTGGTCTATCGCCTACGATACCGAATACGCCATGGTGGATCGCGTCGACGATCTCAGGATCGGTATCAAGACTTCTGCGATCACATTCGGTCGCTACGATTTGCTTGCAATTGCGCTGTGCTATTTGGCCACCCTGAGTCTGCTGGACTGGACCGGCATGCGCAACGGTCGCGGATTGATGTTCCAACTCGGGCTGGGCATCGCGGCATCGATTGCCGGGTATCACCTCTACCTTATCCGCGGGCGGGAGCGAAAAGCCTGCTTCAAAGCCTTCCTGCACAACAACTGGCTGGGCGCCAGTGTCTTTGTCGGACTGGCGCTGGATTATGCGCGGTAGCAGGCGATTGGCTCAGATTTGGCAATCCACCCTCGACAGGCTCGTGGACGGATAAGTCTGCCTGAGTTTGTCCAGTTGCTTGAGGACTTCCGGCTGTTCGCTCCTGATCACGAAATAATAACCGGTTCCCTGTTTGGGATTGGTTTCAATGTTGAGCCCGTTCAATCCCTTTGCTTCAAGATTCCGTATCCGACGCCGGGCGAGCTCCTCGCTGTCATACAAGCCCAGGGAAATTCCATTGCGCAGCCGCTCTTCGTTGATCCTGGACGCTGAATTGATACCCAAGGCCTTGATCTCCCCGAGTTTGGTTAACGCTGCGTTCCGGCTGGGTAGCGGCGGAAAGATTACCCGATACATCTTCAGCAGCGGAGCCTCAACGAAGGACAGCGGCTGTTCGTTTGCCAAACTGCGCAGCATTCCCCTGCCCTGTTCAAATTCGGCTGCCGCCAGGCCTCGCCATTCCACACAGATTTGCTCGGTCCTGGTCTCTTCTCTAGGCGGAGCGCCGGATTTGTCGGTCACGCTTACCTCGGCGCGGCGCAGAGAAATTCGGTCCGGGTATAGGGAAATCCGGTCGTCGCTGAGCGAACTTGATGACTTCACCCACAAGAGATATCCCCCCACTACGAGATTCAGCATCACCATGGCGACAATTACTGCGCGCATTCACTCATCCGCGATCAGGGCCAAGCCGTGTAACACCAGGTCCGGGACCAGGGCGGACGGAAAGTCCAGCAGGGATGCGAGCCAAGCTCCGTCGCCACCGCTGATCAAGCAAACCGGCGCCTGCCCTGTGGCATCGATGACGGTTTGGCGTGCCTGCCTGAGCGCGCCGGACAGTGCAAACGCCAGGCCCGTTTCCACCGCATCTGCGGTGTTGCAGGCAAAGTTGCCGATCTTGCCGTACTGATAGCCAACGCCCTTGGTCCCTTGGGCCAAGGCCTCGCGCATCAACCTCAAACCGGGGATGATCATGCCGCCCGCGAATTCTCCATTCGCGCGCAACCAGTCCACGGTCATGGCAGTGCCCAGCGAAGTCACCAGCGTCTCTTCCTGTCCCAAGGAATGAGCGGCAACCAGAGCCGCCCAGCGATCGGGCCCCAGCTTCTCCGGGTTTGCATAGCAGTTGCTCACTCCGTACGCCTGCTTGGCGGCTGTTACCCATTGTGGCGCGCGCTCCCACGGTCTGATTGCAGAAAGGAGCACTTCTTCCCCCTGCTCTCCTGCCACATTACATGCAAGGACTCGTTCGGGCCTGGCCAGGTTCCCGATGGCGGTGCTGAATGTTGCCGCATCTGCGAGCAAGTGCGCACCGCGCGCCACAGGATGGCCGTCAAAATTCAATACCCATTTGATCCGGCTGTTGCCGATGTCCACCAGGAGTATGTTCATCGCGCCGCCTGCCTGGCAGGATGCAGCCGCAAACTGACCTCGCCGCTGCTGTAGCGTTGCAGCACCCCACTGCCCTGGCGGATCAGCAAGGCCCCGCTTGCATCCACGCCTTCCACCCTGCCGGTCTCACGTTTCCCTCCTGGCAGCATGAGGTTGACCTCCTTGTTCTGGTAGGCATGCCATCGGCACCATTCCTTTACCAAGGGCGAGAACCCGGCCTGATCGAAACGCTTCATCATGGGAATCAGTTCGTCCAGGCAATCGGCCAGCATGCTGGTGCGGTCCGTCGTCCGCCCCAGTTCGTCCATATCGACCACCCCTTGCCCAATGTCCGAGCGCAGCGCTTTGGGCAGCAACAAATTGACGCCGACCCCGATCACGGCGCCCGATGGGCCAGACGCTTCTCCCTGTATTTCCACCAGCACGCCGGCCAGCTTGCGGAAGCCGGACAGAATATCGTTCGGCCATTTCAATTGCAGCGCGTGCCCGGTGTGGCGTGAAAGCGCTCGCACAAGCGCCAGCCCGCTCGCAAGGCTGAGGCCGCCCAACTCCCCCACTGGCCGTTCAAACCGCCAGGACAGGGAAAAGATCAGGCTTCCCGCAGGCGCCGCCGCCCATTCGCGGCCGCGCCGCCCGCGCCCGCCGGTCTGATATTCGGCACACAGCGCGGATGGGGGATCGCCCAGTCGCAGTTGATCTAGCAAGCGGCTGTTGGTCGAATCAATCTCCTCCACCACTTCCACCTTCAGCGCCTTGTGCGAGCGGGCCAACCTCTTTCTGAGCGCGTCCGCGTCCAGCCACTCGCAGGTGCGCGCCAGGCGGTAGCCGCGCCCCCTGAGTGCGTGAATTTCCAGCCCCATCTCCCTGGCCTGCCGAATCAGGTTGTTGATCGTACCGCGCGACACCGAGTATTCCGCGGCGAGATCCTCGCCCGAATGAAAGCGCTGGTCATTCAGCTTGCGGATCAGGGGAAACAGCAAAGTGTTCATCTGCTCAAGGCCTGGGAACACATGAATTCAGGACAGGGCTTACGAAAATCGCGCCATACATTCATGGCATCAATTCTACCGCCACAGTCGGTGCCTTACTTGGTTTTAAGCAGATTACACAGTTGATTCTCGTCCATGAATTCGAGAACGGAAGTTCTAGCCGAACCGACAAAACCGTGTCTGATCAAATTGGTTCTCAACGACTGCCGAAGCCGATCGCAGCCCGGCAGCGAGTTTGCGATGGGCCAAACAAGAAAGCCCCCGGCTTGATGTCGGGGGCTTTTTGCTTGGGGGTTGTCTGACGATGACCTACTTTCACACGGGTAATCCGCACTATCATCGGCGCGATCTTGTTTCACGGTCCTGTTCGGGATGGGAAGGGGTGGGTCCAAGACGCTATGGTCGTCAGACATAACGGGGATCAGGGACAGGCATCAGGGATCAGTAAGATCGTCTGACGGCCATCCCCGAGGTATTCGGTTATGTCGTCTTTAACGGGGAAGAAGGTTTGGGTTGAGCCAAAGCGCCTGGCTTCGGATTCAATGGTGTTGACTGTCTTGGCTTTGGACTGACGTCCAAGGCTTCAAGGTTATAGGATCAAGCCTGACGGGCAATTAGTATCGGTTAGCTTAACGCATTACTGCGCTTCCACATCCGACCTATCAACGTCCTGGTCTCGAACGACCCTTCACTGTGATCAAGTCACAAGGGATATCTCATCTTGAGGCAAGTTTCACGCTTAGATGCTTTCAGCGTTTATCTCTTCCGCATTTAGCTACCCGGCGATACGACTGGCGTCATAACCGGTACACCAGAGATGCGTCCACTCCGGTCCTCTCGTACTAGGAGCAGCCCCCCTCAAATATCCAACGCCCACGGCAGATAGGGACCAAACTGTCTCACGACGTTTTAAACCCAGCTCACGTACCACTTTAAATGGCGAACAGCCATACCCTTGGGACCGGCTACAGCCCCAGGATGTGATGAGCCGACATCGAGGTGCCAAACTCCCCCGTCGATGTGAACTCTTGGGAGGAATCAGCCTGTTATCCCCAGAGTACCTTTTATCCGTTGAGCGATGGCCCTTCCATTCAGAACCACCGGATCACTATGACCTGCTTTCGCACCTGCTCGACGTGTCAGTCTCGCAGTCAAGCTCGCTTATGCCATTGCACTATCAACACGATGTCCGACCGTGTCTAGCGAACCTTCGCACTCCTCCGTTACCTTTTGGGAGGAGACCGCCCCAGTCAAACTGCCCACCATGCACGGTCCCCGACCCCGATTCAGGGGCCCAGGTTAGAACCGCAACAACACCAGGCTGGTATTTCAACGTCGGCTCCACGACACCTGGCGGCGCCGCTTCAAAGCCTCCCAGCTATCCTACACAAGTCTTGTCACAGTCCAATGCAAAGCTACAGTAAAGGTTCATGGGGTCTTTCCGTCTAGCCGCGGGGAGATTGCATCTTCACAAACATTTCAACTTCGCTGAGTCTCGGGTGGAGACAGTGTGGCCATCGTTACGCCATTCGTGCGGGTCGGAACTTACCCGACAAGGAATTTCGCTACCTTAGGACCGTTATAGTTACGGCCGCCGTTTACCGGGGCTTCGATCAAGAGCTCTCACCCCATCACTTAACCTTCCGGCACCGGGCAGGCGTCACACCCTATACGTCCACTTTCGTGTTTGCAGAGTGCTGTGTTTTTATTAAACAGTCGCAGCCACCAGTTCACTGCAACCCCTTTCCGCTCCAGACGCGAGGTCCTTCACGTAATAGGGGCGCACCTTCTCCCGAAGTTACGGTGCTAATTTGCCGAGTTCCTTCACCCGAGTTCTCTCAAGCGCCTTAGAATTCTCATCCTACCCACCTGTGTCGGTTTGCGGTACGGTCCTCTTTAACTGAAGCTTAGTGGCTTTTCCTGGAAGCTTGGTATCAGTGACTTCGGCGCCAATGGCGCACCGTATTCACGCCTCATCTAAGCCCGGCGGATTTGCCTACCAGGCACGACTACACGCTTAAACCGGGACATCCAACACCCGGATCACCTAACCTTCTCCGTCCCCACATCGCATTAAAGAGCGGTACAGGAATCTTGACCTGTTTCCCATCAGCTACGCATCTCTGCCTCGCCTTAGGGGCCGACTCACCCTACGCCGATGAACGTTGCGTAGGAAACCTTGGGTTTTCGGCGAGGGGGCCTTTCACCCCCTTTATCGCTACTCATGTCAGCATTCGCACTTCCGATACCTCCAGCAGGGCTCACACCCCACCTTCGCAGGCCTACGGAACGCTCCTCTACCATGCGCGCCTGATTTAAGCACCCTCTCACCTCACCGCTTCCAGCGCCTCGACTTTGTCGGGAACGCTTTGGCCTCGGCCACGGCTTTGCCGCTTAACCCGCTTCGCAGGTTAGCCTCGTCCAGCTTGAGGGGTGAATTAAGAGCGCTTAAATCAGACGCGCATCCCTAGCTTCGGTTATGTGTTTGAGCCCCGTTACATCTTCCGCGCAAGACGACTCGACCAGTGAGCTATTACGCTTTCTTTAAAGGATGGCTGCTTCTAAGCCAACTTCCTGGCTGTCTATGCCTTCTCACATCGTTTTCCACTTAACACATCATTGGGGACCTTAGCTGAGGGTCTGGGTTGTTTCCCTTTTGACCACGGACGTTAGCACCCGCAGTCTGTCTCCCGTGATTGCACTTCTCGGTATTCGGAGTTTGCTATCGCGGAGTAGGTCGCAATGACCCCCCCAACGATGACAGTGCTCTACCCCCGAGAGTGAGACACGAGGCACTACCTAAATAGTTTTCGAGGAGAACCAGCTATTTCCAAGTTTGTTTAGCCTTTCACCCCTATCCACAGCTCATCCCCTAACTTTTCAACGTTAGTGGGTTCGGACCTCCAGTGTCTGTTACGACACCTTCATCCTGGCCATGGATAGATCACTTGGTTTCGGGTCTACGCCCAGCTACTAATCGCCCTATTCAGACTCGCTTTCGCTTCGCCTCCCCTATTCGGTTAAGCTCGCAACTGAACGTAAGTCGCTGACCCATTATACAAAAGGTACGCAGTCACCCCTGCTTGATAAACTCTCGATTCGAGTAAGCAGGGCTTCCCCTGGCATCAGGATCTATTCATCTTTAAAGTTCTTTTGAGTCGCGCTTCGCGCTCCTCGAAAGAACCTTCCCATCCCTAATTCGCTCTACTTCATGAAAGTTCTTCTGCCCCTCCTCCTAAAGAACCGCAAAGCCCATTAAGCAGGGGCTCCCACTGTTTGTATGCATGCGGTTTCAGGATCTATTTCACTCCCCTCCCGGGGTTCTTTTCGCCTTTCCCTCACGGTACTGGTTCACTATCGGTCGGCAACGAGTATTTAGCCTTGGAGGATGGTCCCCCCATGTTCAGACAGGATTTCTCGTGTCCCGCCCTACTTCTCTCACGCTTGGTTCCACGGTCGCTCTTTCGCCTACGGGGCTATCACCCACTATGGCCAGACTTTCCAGACTGCTCGACTAGAAAGACCGCTAAAACGTGAAGGCTACTCCGTGTTCGCTCGCCACTACTTACGGAATCTCGGTTGAT
>CAVVDR010000003.1:0-193097 GCA_963746955.1 uncultured beta proteobacterium
TTTGATCCGGGGGTGTCCGAATGGGGAAACCCGGCCCGCAAGGGTCACTCTCTGCTGAATACATAGGCAGGGTAGAGCGAACTGAGCGAACTGAAACATCTAAGTAGCTCAAGGAACAGAAATCAACCGAGATTCCGCAAGTAGTGGCGAGCGAACGCGGAAGAGCCTTCACGATTTAGCGGTCCTTCTAGTCGAGCAGTCTGGAAAGTCTGGCCATAGTGGGTGATAGCCCCGTAGGCGAAAGAGCGACCGTGGAACCAAGCGTGAGAGAAGTAGGGCGGGACACGAGAAATCCTGTCTGAACATGGGGGGACCATCCTCCAAGGCTAAATACTCGTTGCCGACCGATAGTGAACCAGTACCGTGAGGGAAAGGCGAAAAGAACCCCGGGAGGGGAGTGAAATAGATCCTGAAACCGCATGCATACAAACAGTGGGAGCCCCTCCTCCAAGCGCTTTGCGCTTGGAGGAGGGGCAGGAATCAGAAGACAGGAATCAGGGATCAGAAGGGTAGTGCGCGGCTTGCGCCGCGCGACCAGAATCTGATGCCTGATACCTGATGCCTGATCCCTGCTTCTCCGAAAGCGGAGCTTTTGGAGGAGGGGTGACTGCGTACCTTTTGTATAATGGGTCAGCGACTTACGTTCAGTTGCGAGCTTAACCGAATAGGGGAGGCGAAGCGAAAGCGAGTCTGAATAGGGCGATTAGTAGCTGGGCGTAGACCCGAAACCAAGTGATCTATCCATGGCCAGGATGAAGGTGTCGTAACAGACACTGGAGGTCCGAACCCACTAACGTTGAAAAGTTAGGGGATGAGCTGTGGATAGGGGTGAAAGGCTAAACAAACTTGGAAATAGCTGGTTCTCCTCGAAAACTATTTAGGTAGTGCCTCGTGTCTCACTCTCGGGGGTAGAGCACTGTCATCGTTGGGGGGGTCATTGCGACCTACTCCGCGATAGCAAACTCCGAATACCGAGAAGTGCAATCACGGGAGACAGACTGCGGGTGCTAACGTCCGTGGTCAAAAGGGAAACAACCCAGACCCTCAGCTAAGGTCCCAAATGATGTGTTAAGTGGAAAACGATGTGAGAAGGCATAGACAGCCAGGAAGTTGGCTTAGAAGCAGCCATCCTTTAAAGAAAGCGTAATAGCTCACTGGTCGAGTCGTCTTGCGCGGAAGATGTAACGGGGCTCAAACACATAACCGAAGCTAGGGGTTCAGGTATCAGAGTTCAGGAATCAGGTATCAGAATAGTGGTGCATCGATTCGAAGACTTGGAGGTGTTTCAGCGGGCCTATAAGGTTTCGCTGGAAGTGCACCGACTGAGTCTCACGATGCCGCAGATCGAGCAGTATGCGTTGACAGATCAAGTCCGCCGGTGCAGCAAATCGATTTGCGCGAATCTCGCCGAAGGCTTTGGCAAGCAAAGCCAGTCCAGAGGCGAATTCAAGCGATTCATTCTGATGGCGTTGGGATCCGCCGATGAAATGCGGGTGTGGATCCGATATTGCCTGGACTTGGGATACATCGATCAGATGACATGGCGGCAACTGCGTGACGAATACGAAGACGTCGCGAAGATGCTGCAAGGCCTGGCGCACAGCCTGGTTTAATCTGATCCCTGATCCCTGACCTCTGATACCTGGACGGTAGAGGAGCGTTCCGTAGGCCTGCGAAGGTGGGGTGTGAGCCCTGCTGGAGGTATCGGAAGTGCGAATGCTGACATGAGTAGCGATAAAGGGGGTGAAAGGCCCCCTCGCCGAAAACCCAAGGTTTCCTACGCAACGTTCATCGGCGTAGGGTGAGTCGGCCCCTAAGGCGAGGCAGAGATGCGTAGCTGATGGGAAACAGGTCAAGATTCCTGTACCGCTCTTTAATGCGATGTGGGGACGGAGAAGGTTAGGTGATCCGGGTGTTGGATGTCCCGGTTTAAGCGTGTAGTCGTGCCTGGTAGGCAAATCCGCCGGGCTTAGATGAGGCGTGAATACGGTGCGCCATTGGCGCCGAAGTCACTGATACCAAGCTTCCAGGAAAAGCCACTAAGCTTCAGTTAAAGAGGACCGTACCGCAAACCGACACAGGTGGGTAGGATGAGAATTCTAAGGCGCTTGAGAGAACTCGGGTGAAGGAACTCGGCAAATTAGCACCGTAACTTCGGGAGAAGGTGCGCCCCTATTACGTGAAGGACCTCGCGTCTGGAGCGGAAAGGGGTTGCAGTGAACTGGTGGCTGCGACTGTTTAATAAAAACACAGCACTCTGCAAACACGAAAGTGGACGTATAGGGTGTGACGCCTGCCCGGTGCCGGAAGGTTAAGTGATGGGGTGAGAGCTCTTGATCGAAGCCCCGGTAAACGGCGGCCGTAACTATAACGGTCCTAAGGTAGCGAAATTCCTTGTCGGGTAAGTTCCGACCCGCACGAATGGCGTAACGATGGCCACACTGTCTCCACCCGAGACTCAGCGAAGTTGAAATGTTTGTGAAGATGCAATCTCCCCGCGGCTAGACGGAAAGACCCCATGAACCTTTACTGTAGCTTTGCATTGGACTGTGACAAGACTTGTGTAGGATAGCTGGGAGGCTTTGAAGCGGCGCCGCCAGGTGTCGTGGAGCCGACGTTGAAATACCAGCCTGGTGTTGTTGCGGTTCTAACCTGGGCCCCTGAATCGGGGTCGGGGACCGTGCATGGTGGGCAGTTTGACTGGGGCGGTCTCCTCCCAAAAGGTAACGGAGGAGTGCGAAGGTTCGCTAGACACGGTCGGACATCGTGTTGATAGTGCAATGGCATAAGCGAGCTTGACTGCGAGACTGACACGTCGAGCAGGTGCGAAAGCAGGTCATAGTGATCCGGTGGTTCTGAATGGAAGGGCCATCGCTCAACGGATAAAAGGTACTCTGGGGATAACAGGCTGATTCCTCCCAAGAGTTCACATCGACGGGGGAGTTTGGCACCTCGATGTCGGCTCATCACATCCTGGGGCTGTAGCCGGTCCCAAGGGTATGGCTGTTCGCCATTTAAAGTGGTACGTGAGCTGGGTTTAAAACGTCGTGAGACAGTTTGGTCCCTATCTGCCGTGGGCGTTGGATATTTGAGGGGGGCTGCTCCTAG
Organism: uncultured beta proteobacterium; assembly: GCA_963746955.1. Taxonomy (GTDB): domain Bacteria; phylum Pseudomonadota; class Gammaproteobacteria; order Burkholderiales; family Thiobacillaceae; genus DASQBT01. The sequence goes on from CAVVDR010000003.1 coordinate 3,109, forward strand.
TACGAGAGGACCGGAGTGGACGCATCTCTGGTGTACCGGTTATGACGCCAGTCGTATCGCCGGGTAGCTAAATGCGGAAGAGATAAACGCTGAAAGCATCTAAGCGTGAAACTTGCCTCAAGATGAGATATCCCTTGTGACTTGATCACAGTGAAGGGTCGTTCGAGACCAGGACGTTGATAGGTCGGATGTGGAAGCGCAGTAATGCGTTAAGCTAACCGATACTAATTGCCCGTCAGGCTTGATCCTATAACCTTGAAGCCTTGGACGTCAGTCCAAAGCCAAGACAGTCAACACCATTGAATCCGAAGCCAGGCGCTTTGGCTCAACCCAAACCTTCTTCCCCGTTAAAGACGACATAACCGAATACCTCGGGGATGGCCGTCAGACGATCTTACTGATCCCTGATGCCTGTCCCTGATCCCCGTTATGTCTGACGACCATAGCGTCTTGGACCCACCCCTTCCCATCCCGAACAGGACCGTGAAACAAGATCGCGCCGATGATAGTGCGGATTACCCGTGTGAAAGTAGGTCATCGTCAGACAACCCCCAAGCAAAAAGCCCCCGACATCATGCCGGGGGCTTTCTTGTTTGGCCCATCGCAAACTCGCGAACAGGGTGCACTCCAACTTTAAGGAACCAGCCAATAGCCCGGCGGTCTGATATTTTCAGGTGCAACTTCGAAGGAGGATTGACAAATGAAATCTTGCACACTTGTTGTATCCATTGCCATTGCTCTGACCGTGCCATTTACCACCGCGATTGCTGCGGCTGAAATGTCGGCGCAGGCAACACCAACTCAGGCGCAAGGGCAGAGCACAGGGGGTTATCTCGGCGTGTTGCTGGGACCCGTTTCTGGCGCGCTACGTGCGCAGTTGGGAAGCATCCTGCCATCCGGGCAAGGTGTCATGATCCGCGATGTCGCAGGCGATTCCCCTGCAGCCAAAGCGGGGCTGAAGGTTTACGACATACCGATAAGATACAACGATCAGAATATCTTTTCCGCACAGCAGCTCACTCGCTTGGTGCGAGCGGATAGCCCCGACAAGACCGTTACGCTTAGGGTCATACGCGATGGCACCGCGCAGGACATTTCGGTAACCCTGGGCACGGCCCATATGGCGGCAGAATCGGCGTATAGGACGCCGATGAACAGTCATCAGCTCCGCCCCTACGCGCCGTTCCCCGGCGCTTCCACGGGCAACTGGGAAAGCTTCGATTCAATCTCCTTGAAGAAGCTGGACGATGGCAACTTCAAGGCCGAAATCCAGTACTTTGGCAAGGACGGAAAACTTGTAAAGCAGGGATTCACTGGCACTCGCGACGCGATTCGGGAACAGATAGTGGAACAAGCGGACCTTCCTGCTGTCGAGCGTAATCAGCTCCTCGAAGCCCTCAGTGCACGGGACGATTTCTTCCCGACGCCGCCCCTCGGCTGGATGGCTCCAGGTTTCTTCATGCCGCCGTGGTTCAACGATTGGCAACCCGATTTCTGAGCACTGCCCAGCATGTACTCCGCCGGCCCGCAGTTGCTGAGATTCCTGTGGGCCGATGTCAGGACGCCCTTGAGACGGCGATGCTGACCTGCCCCCGTCTTTAGTGCCAGCTTGTGGTTAGCAAAGTCCAAGTTGACGAGGAAGCGCGGCGCGACAAAACGGCGAGGTGGTGATAAACCGCCCCGCCGGTCCCTCTATCGCTCAAGTCCGGCAAAGGGTGGCGGGAGAGCCGTATATTGCCTCTCTCAAGAGCGGACTGGAACGGCTAACGAGCATTTGCCCTGCGACGCACTCTTGAGATGCTGCTGCCTCAGCCATCAGTCTGTCGGTGTATCTCTTGTCTGTAAGCGACCCAGCCGTAACGAGGTGGTGTGATCAACGTGGCTGGAAGCCATTTGAACCTTCCGGACGGATATTGAAAGGTCTATTCCCCACGCTGTCCTCGCTTTGATCCCGGCCTTTCTTCTGAACCGTTGAGCCCATCAAACTCACACCGCGATGGCGAAAATGACAGCAGGAACAATATCTTTGTCATTCGCCGACCATGCCGTCAATGCCCCTTGCCGGGAACTAAGCGATGAACACCCTTTCTGAATGATGAGAATAATTAAACTCAATCGGAAGGATTCGCGATGGATTCCATCACCAACCTGCACGCCAGCGTTAACCAGGCGCAAGGTCCATTTAATGCCCTGCGCGCCTATCTGAACGACCAGATCCTCGGCCAAGGCAAGTTGGTGGAACGCCTCTTGGTCGCCCTGCTGGCAGACGGCCATCTGTTGGTAGAGGGTCCCCCCGGACTGGCCAAGACTCGCGCCGTCAAGGCGCTGGCTCGTGGCATGGAGGCAGACTTCCAGCGTCTCCAGTTCACTCCCGACATGCTACCTGCCGACCTCACCGGTTCGGACATCTACCGCCCCGAGGAAGGCGGCTTCCATTTTCAGCGTGGACCCCTGTTCCACAACCTGATTCTGGCCGACGAGATCAACCGCGCTCCGGCCAAAGTGCAGTCGGCCCTGCTGGAAGCCATGGCCGAGCGGCAGATCAGTGTCGGCGCCGCCACCTACCCCTTGCCCCGCCTGTTTCTGGTAATGGCCACTCAGAACCCGATCGAACATGAAGGCACCTACCCGTTGCCGGAAGCCCAACTGGACCGTTTCATGCTGCATACCCTGGTGGACTATCCGGACCGTGCCACGACCTTGCGCATTATGGAACTGTCACGGCGCGAGGCGCGAGAGGCCCTGGAATTGCCGCCGCCGGCCAAGCCGGTGACACAGGATATCGTTTTCACTGCCCGCCGGGAGGTGCTTGGTCTCACACTGGCGGATTCGGTGGCCGAATACATCGCGGCGTTGGTCGAAGCAACTCGCATACCGGAAAAATACAGCGTCAAGTTGGCCGAATGGCTGCGATGGGGCGCCAGCCCACGCGCCGCCATCGCCATGGAGCGGGGCGCCCGCGCCCTGGCGTGGCTGGATAGTCGCGACTATGTCAGTCCTGATGACGTTCAAGCCATTGCGCCGGACGCCCTGCGCCACCGTCTGTTGCTGGATTACACGGCCCAGGCTCGCGGCGTCACGTCCCAGGATTGCGTGGACGAACTGTTGCGCCAGGTGCCTGCGCCATGATCCTTCCCGACCTGTCCGAACTGGTTGCCTTGCGGGGCGCCGCTCACGGCCTCAACCTGCATGCCCACCGTCCCGTCCTGGCGCGCTTGTACGGGGCGCACCGCAGCGCACAGCGCGGGCGCGGTCTGGAATTTGAGGAAGTGCGCCTCTACACGCCCGGCGACGACGCCCGGAATATCGACTGGCGCGTCACCGCACGTCGTGGCAAACCCCACACCAAACTGTTTAGGGAAGAACGCGAACGCCCGGTCTGGCTGGTGGCCGATCTGCACCCCGGGCTTTATTTCGGCAGCCGCCGTCAGTTGAAATCCGCATTATTGGTGCGTTCGGCGGCCCTGCTGGCCTGGGTTGCGGTTTCGGGTGGCGACCGGCTTGGTGCGCTGATCGCCGATGGGAAGAGTCCCCCCCAAGTCTTTCCACCGCGCGCCAGGCAAGCCGGCGTGCTGCCGGTGCTCGAAGCCTTGGTGGAGGCCCAACCACGAAGCCCAGGCGTACCCGAGTCCGACAATTTGACCGTGGCGTTGAACGCCTTGCGGCCAATTCTCCAGCCCGGCAGCCTGGTCCTGATCCTGAGCGACTTCAGCGGTCTGAGCAATCTGGCAGAAGCCGCATTGGCGGGGCTTGCTTTACACAATGACATTCGGCTGCTGTGGCTGGTCGATCCCCTGGAAAACGCCGGCCTGCCGGCAGGGCGCTACCGCGTTGGCCTGCCTGGCCATCTTTGGTGGCTGGATGGCGATCGCAGCCGCGCAGGGTGGCTGGACAAATGGCAGGCGCGGACACGACAGCTGGGCGATCTGGCGCGCCGGCTCAATCTGCCGCTGATCCGTCTTGACACCGCCGATCCGGTTGTCGATGTCTTCCCGCCGCTGCTAAGGGAACCTGCTTGGGCAGCATGAACAACGACTGGCTCAAACAACTGGCACCGGCCCATGCGCCGCCGCCGCCAGGATGGTGGCCGCCGGCACCGGGCTGGTGGGTAGTTGCGGCGCTGATCATGTTCGCTATCGCAGCACTGATTTACTGGCTCGGGCGCCCTGCCGGCCGGCTGCGCAGGACGGCGTTAAGCGAACTCAAAGAACTGGAATCCGCTCCGAGCGACGACACCCGATTGGCGAGGGAACTTGAACACCTGATGCGGCGCTACGCAGTCGCCGTTTACGGCCGCGAGGCTGTGGCCGGGTTGAGCGGGGAGTCCTGGTTGGCTTTCATTGCTTGTCACGGTGGCCGGGTCCTGGCCGGTGAATCCGGCCAAAGCCTGGTGCGCGCTGCCTATGGGGGACCGGCACGGCCTGATAGGAAATGCTGGCTGGAAGGCGCCCGGGGCTTCCTCAGAGGGCGGCCATGATCAACATTGAATGGCCATGGATGCTGCTGTTCCTGCCGCTGCCTTGGTTACTCGCCCGCTGGCTGTCGCCCGCCCAGCCCCGAAGTACGGCACTGTTCCTGCCTTTCGCCGCATCCGTCGCTGCAAATTCGACATCCATCGTGCAGACCCTGACCCGCCCGCGCAAACTGCTTTTTGCCCTGGTCTGGCTGTTGCTGGTGTTCGCTGCCATCCGTCCGCAATGGCTGGGTGATCCGCAACCGGTGCCCACCACCGGGCGGCGCCTGCTGCTGGCGGTGGACGTCTCCGGCTCCATGGCCACCCAGGACATGGCCAATGGCTACACCCGGCTGCAGGTGGTGCAGAAAGTGGCGGGAGATTTCATCCGCCGCCGGCACGGTGATCAGGTAGGTCTCATCCTGTTTGGCTCCCGCCCCTATCTGCAGGCGCCGCTGACCACCGACCTGGACACCGTGGGACATTTCCTCGATGAGGCCATGATCGGTGTGGCCGGCACGCAGACCGCCATTGGCGACGCGATCGGCCTGGGTATCAAGCGGTTGCGCGACGATCCAGGCGAGGCTGGCCACAAGGGCGAAATGGTGATGATCCTGCTTACCGATGGCGCCAATGGCGCCGGCGTGATGCCTCCGGAAGAGGCCGCCCGGATGGCCGCTTCCTCGGGCCTGCGCATCTACACCATAGGCGTGGGTGCCGCAGATCAACCGGGTTTCTTCGGCATGGGCAGCAATAGCGACCTGGACGAATCGACCCTCAAGCGAATTGCCCAATTGACAGACGGCGAATACTTCCGCGCCACGGATGCCGAAGATCTTGAGAGGGTGTATGCGCGCATCGACAGGCTGGAACCCAGCGCGGCCCGGCAACAATGGTATCGGCCCCGCGACGAATGGTTTCCGTGGCCCCTGGGCGTGGCTTTGTTGCTTAGCCTGCCCGCCGTACTCTGGAGCGGAAGGAAATGGGCGTGATGCAGCAATTGCATTTTCTTCGCCCAGTCTGGTTGCTGGCGCTCCCATTGCTCTGGGGGCTGAGTCTCTGGTTGGCCCGGCGTCGCACCCATGACGGCGACTGGTCAGGGCTCATCGATCCGGAACTGCTGCCCGGCCTGCGGCTGGAGGCCGGCGCCAAATCCAGTCGCACGCCGTGGCCTTGGCTGGCCCTCGCCTGGACCCTGGCAGCGTTGGCCCTGGCCGGACCCAGTTGGCAGCAGGCAAGATCCGCCGCCTATCACGGCAATGGCGCGTGGGTGCTGGTATTGGACCTCTCCCCCTCCATGGCAGCGACCGATCTGGCGCCTAACCGGTACACTCGTGCCCGCTTTGCCCTGGACGATCTTCTCGACGCGGCACGCGACGCGCGGGTCGGTCTGGTCGTGTTTGGCGATGAGTCCTACACCGTCACCCCGCTGACCGACGACGTTGCCACGATCCGCGCCCTGTTGCCGCCCCTGCAACCGGACATCCTGCCCAGCAGCGGCGACAATCTGGCGCCAGCCCTCGATCAGGCCGGAAAGCTGATTGAACAGGGCGGCGGCAAGAATGGCCAGGTGGTCGTGCTCACCGATGGTTTCGCCGATCCGGCCGCGGCCTTCGAAGCTGCGCAAAAGCTCAGATCGCGGGGAATCGTGGTGAATGTGGTGGGAATCGGCACGCGCTCAGGCGCACCGCTCAGCCAGGCGGGTGGAGGGTTTGCCGAGAACAGACAGGGTCACATCAGCCTTGCCCGTCTGGACGTGAGTCAACTGCAGCAACTGGCCTCGACGGGGGGTGGACATTATGTGGATCCGAACCGGTTGCCCAGCCTGATCGGCGATCTGCAGGCGCGGCCGAACGGGATCAGCCAGGCCAGCGAACGGAAGGGTCTGCGGGTGGCGCATTGGCTGGACGGCGGAATATGGCTGCTGCCGCTGCTGCTGGTGGCGACGGCCCTTCTGGCTCGTCGGGGGTGGTTGTAATGCGAAGGCTCTTGTCCGCGTGGCTGCTTCTCTGGGCGGTGACGGCCTACGCAGGCGACTGGTGGGACAGCCTGTGGCATACCCCAGACCAGCGCGGCGAACAACTCTTGCAACAGGGCAATGCGACCGCTGCAGCGCACGCCTTCAGAGATCCGCGCCGCAAGGCCTACGCTGAGCTGCAAGCGGGCAACTACGTCAATGCAGCGCGTGATTTCGCTGCTTTCGATGACACAAACGGCAACTATAACCGCGGCAATGCCCTGGCCCTGGCAGGACAGTTGCAGGAGGCAATCCAGGCCTACGATGCGGCCCTGGCTCACGCCCCGGGCGATCGGGATGCCCGCCACAACAGGGACCTGGTGGCCAGGGAACTGAAAAAGAAATCGCCTCAGTCCAAGCCTTCCTCTGGTGAGAGTTCCTCGTCAACCGATCAGAACAACGGGGGCAAGCGCCAGGCCAATATCAAGGACACGGGCAAGCAGGGCAAGGCCTCACAGAATTCATCCGCCCGGAATTCGGCGGGCAAGAACCTGACCGGCAAAGACCAGCAGGGCAAGTCCGGACAAGGCAGGAATGAAGCGAACAGCAGCCCCGGCCAGAAGATGGGCCAAGATCAACAACAGTCGGCCGGGCTTAACCCCTCCAATCCATCCAGCCACAAAGAGGGTCAGGCGGGTCAGCCAAGCGGCGACTCTCAGAGCGGCGACGACGCGGCGCAGGCTCGGCGAGATGCCGCGACTGGTCTGGGCAAACGGCAGCCGGGGGCCGAAACCACTTCGACCCGTCCACCCGTCAGCGAACAGCGACTCGCCCAGGAACAGTGGTTGCGGCGCATTCCGGATGACCCCGGCGGCTTGTTGCGGCGCAAATTCATGATCGAACACATGATCCGGCAGCAAGGGGGACAGCTTTGAAGAAAACATGGCTTGTCCTCATTTCGCTGTTGCTTCTCGATCTGAGCCTGCCCGCCTCGGCAGCAATCAACGCCTGGCTGGACCAGAATCAGGTCGGACCGGGCGAATCGGTTCAGCTCACCCTGCAGCATGACGGCCGGACCGACAGCCAGCCGGACTTGAGCCCGCTCAATCAGGATTTCGACGTACTCGGGCGCAGCACCAGTTCCAGCATCCAGATTGTCAACGGCAAGATGTCGGCGACGTCACAGATCACGCTGACCCTGGCGCCGAAACACGGCGGGAAGCTGCTTATACCGGCGCTGCAATGGGACGGCCAGTACACGCCTGCGCTCGCGCTGACCGTCAGCGGCAGCGGCAGCGGTGCGGCGACACCCTCCGCAAGCGCACCTGCCGGAAAAGCCGCGCACATCTTCATCACCACAACGCTGGATCAGAAACAGCCCTATGTCCAGGCTGCCGTCACCCTGACGGTGCGCCTTTATGTCGATGAACCCCTGTATCAGGCCAGCCTCGACCTTCAGCCCAGCAACGATGTATTAATCCAGCAACTGGGGCAGGACAACCAGTCCAGCGTCACGCGCGACGACCGCAGCTACCAGTTGGTCGAGCGCAAATATCTGCTGTTCCCGCAGCGCAGCGGCGAGATCCGGCTGGCCGGGCCGGTGCTGGATGCCCAGGTGCCCGCCGCCAGCAACGTCAACCCGTTCGCTTCCGATCCCTTCTTCGGCAACGTGTTCGGTCGCAATCCCTTCGCCGGCATGTTGAACAGCACCCAGCCGGTGCGGATTCGTGGCAACCCGATCATTCTGAACGTGCGCGCGCGTCCCGCGGGCTGGACCGGCCATGACTGGCTGCCTGCGCAGAAAGTGACATTGGAAGAGACCTGGCAACCTGAACGCGGCGCGATCCACGCAGGCGACCCCATCACCCGCAATTTGCGCCTCAGCGCTGTCGGGCTGACCGCTCCCCAGCTTCCTGACCTGAGCGCGCTCATGGCTCTGCCGCAGGGCCTCCGGGCCTATCCTGACCAGCCCAAGTTGAATACGGGCACGCAGGGCGATGGCATCGTCGGAACCCGGACCCAGGACATCGCGCTGATTGCCAGCCAGGCCGGCCGCTATGTCATACCTGCCCTGCATCTGTCTTGGTGGGATACCGCCAACAACACCCAAAAAGAAATTGACTTGCCCGCACGCACGCTGGATGTTCTTCCCGGTTCGGTGGCCGGCGCCACCGAGATGACACCTCCCGGTCCGACCGCCGCCACTTCAACTCAGCCTCCATCTGGGCAACTGCCCGGATCAACTCCGAATCCCATAAATGCGGAAACTCAAGATCACTGGCTCTGGTTCAGCGTTGCCCTGGCTCTGCTCTGGCTCGGCACCGTGCTTGCGTGGTGGTTCACCAGCCGGGCCAATTCGCACCGCCAGACGAGCGGTGGCGGCCAGCCGATGACAGCACCTGTGGTGACAGCCCGCGAGGCTGAAGCCCGCGCAGCCTTCCGGCAGGCATGCCGGGAAAACAACCCGCAAGTAGCGCGCCGCCATCTGCTCGACTGGGCACACCCAGTCTGGCCCTCAGACCCGCCCATCGGCCTCAAGGCGCTGGCGCAACGTCTGGATGATACTGGACTGAAACGATCATTAAGCCAGCTCGACCGTGCGTGTTATGCCGGTGGCGAATGGCAAGGTGAACCGTTACTGAAAGAACTGAAGACGCTATCGAACCGGCAAAAGTCAGGTGCCAAGTCTGCACCGGGACTGGCCGGCTTATATCAATAACGCTCAGCACATGGCCAAGGCGCGAATTTTTCCATCTTCGACTTGATCCAGACGATGTGCCCTTCCTGAGTTGCAAACGATCTGGTAAACGGCCTGTTGTCGGGTGGCACCCCGATGCGCGCGTAAATCGCCTGATCGACGGGTACGATCCGAAAGTGGCGCCTTGGTTATGTGTCCTGGAACCGCCGGGTCATCACGATTCGGTGGATCGGGGTCGCATCGTGCGTGGCCGAAGGTGCGTTGCGGACTGGGCGTGTGGAAGGAATTTATCGCCGGCAACACACCTCACGGTGCCACCACGTGCCGCGCGTGGCGCACCAGCAGCGGCAGCGCCATGCGATTGACAAGTCCGGGCAGGTTCAGCGGCTTGAGCAGCATTTTCACCGTCATCTCGTAAGGATAATCGGCGCGTGCCCAATGCCCTGCAGTGTGCTGAAACCGCTGAAAATCCCGTGGGCTGAATGTCTGATCCGGGTTACGCACTGCAAATGCGTTTTTCACCGCCAGGTAGGCGTCCTCCTGACCGATTACCCCGAGTCGCTTCCGTAACACGCGCGCCACCTGCCAGCGTGACGGACGCTCAATCTCGCGATAACGCAGAAAGAAACGATAGAAGTACTTGTAGTGCCACACTTCATCGCTGCGGATATGCCCCACCAGCGTGGCGAGCACCGGCTCCGGGCTGATTTGCTGCAGCAGACCATACATTCCCGAGGTACCGGTTTCCACCACACAGCGCGCAACCATCTCCAGCGCGCGGGTGGGCTCCAGCAGTTCAGGTTTGCAATACGGGCGATAGTCTGCGCAGAATCCGTCAAACGCCGTCTGCCAGTCAAATGCGGGCCATACCGTCTCCACATAGCGACGCAGGGCGCGTCCGTGCTGCAACTCCTCCGGTTCCCATCGCTCGCTCAGCCACTGCCCGGCCTCAGGATCGTCGTCCAAATGACCCAGCAGATTGTGTGTGTACAAATCGGACAGACTTTCGACAAATGATGCCGCAGCAAGCACATAAAACCACGTATCTTCGTTGACGATGCGCTCATGCGCTATGCGGTCAAACGCAATCTGATCTATCGACCAGGAATGCGGCGCGACGATGGGTGTAGGTGTATCCGGGTCTGGCATATTAGGGTCACCTGCTGGTGTTTTTCGTCATGATGGAGTTTGCGCCGCTTCTATTGTCGCACTTCGTCTTGAGTTCCTGGCCATAGCCTTATAGCCTCCTGAAACAGGCGGCCCGAATTCTGATAGATTAGCTTGCCTTGCGCAACTGATCCAGGCCTGACCAACACCATTGCCAAAAGGAGATTGTCATGATAAAGCACACAACCGTTTCGTTGCTCGCCCTGATGCTGCTGGGCGTCGCTCTGCCAAGCCAAGCTTCGCCATATGGTAATGACAAGACCACCGCGAAAGAGGTTCGCCAAAAGGTGACCGATGCTGCCGAGTCGATCAAGAACTATACGGTCGATAAGCGGGACGAGGCGGCAAAGAAGGCGAAGGCTTCCCTCGACGCGCTGGATGCCCGCATCCATGCCCTGGAGGAGCGTATCGACAAGAAATGGGAAAAGATGGACAAGGCCTCGCGCGAGCAGGCGCGTGCCACCCTGCAGGCGCTGCACAAGCAGCGGGTGGAAGCAGCCGAATGGTATGGTGGCTTGAAGTACAGCACCGCCGATGCCTGGGAACACATGAAGAAAGGCTTCTCGGATGCATACAAATCACTCAGAAGCACTTGGGAGAAGGCTGAGCGCGAGTCCCGGGAAAAGGAGAAGAAGTAGGGCCCCTGGCAAACCGGGACGCGCCGCGCCGGCTGGGTATCATGACAGGCAAGGCCATGGCGGGAACAACTGTCAGGATATTCAAAAAGTGATCGGATATAACGATGCAAAAATAAGTAACATAACGGCCGGAAGTACGGAACCCACATCCGTCACAAATCGAAGGAGTTCACGCCTTGAAAACAATCCGCGCCCTGTTCATTGCAGCAACCGCTGTCGCCTGCCTGCCCATGCCGTCATTTGCCGGCGCCCCCAGCATCGAAGGCACATATCAACTTGAAAGCCGCGATTTGCCCGGCGGAGCGAAACAAACACCGCCCGCCGTCACCGGCCTGGTCACCTGCACCAAGTATTACCGAAACTTCAATGTGAGCCGGACCCGGTTGCCGGAGAACCGCCGGTGCTGGCGTTTGCGGCCGATGGCATGACCGCGGCGGCGAAAGGCGCGCACGGCAAGATGATGTTTGTGGATCACTGGAAGAAAGTGGAGTGAGTCGCAGCGGCTGACAAATGCAATTCGGGAATGGGGGGGACGTGAATGCACGCACCCGGAACCGCCACTTGATCTCGGCAAATCTTCCTGGTGCCCTTCCTTCAAAGGCTTCAATTCGACCTGCCCGCACCGGGCGTCACGCAATCTTGATCTCCCGCAGGCCCCCGCCTTGATGATCATCAGCGCCCTGCTATCCTTAACGTCAGGACGCTAGCCACGGAAATGAGAAGACGGTCAATAAAGGGAGGACTCACGCAATGCCGAGATTTCTGATTGAAGTACCGCACGAGGAAGAAATCGTGCCGTGCGCCCACGCCGTCAAGATCTTCCTTGAGAGCGGTTCCCACTTCCTCACGCATGCAGACTGGGGATGCAAGGACGGAGATCACAAAGCATGGTTCATTGCGGAAGTGGACAGCAAGGAACAGGCCCGAGCCATCGTGCCTGCGGCGTACCGGTCGCGGGCCAAGATTGTGCAACTCAATAAATTCACCATTGAAGAAATCGACGAGCTCCTTCGCTATCATCGGGGTTAAGTCGAGGGGCAGTCCGGACAAATTGCGCGCGGGCGCCTAAGACCCGCGTGCCTGGCACGAAGCGAAGTGCCCCGCCACCGCAATACGGAACGACCGGCAACGTCCGAGATTTGATTCCTACCATTGCGGGGCGGGCCACACGAAGGAGGATCTCCCATGGCGGAGAGACCTGTGATCATGGTGGTTGATGACGAGCCGGATGCGCTTGCCGCGATGCTCGACGCCATTACACGGCGGTTCGGCGGTGACTACCGGGTCGTGCCCTGCCTTTCCGCATCCGCTGCGCTCGATGCGGTATCCCGGCTCAAGAAGGACGGCGAGGAAATCGCACTGGTCATCGCGGACCAGTGGATGCCCGAGATGACGGGCAACGAATTCCTCGGGCGGGTCCGCACCATCGAGCCTACTGCGAAGCGCGCACTGCTGGTCGCCTGGGGCGACCATGCGGCCTCGCCCACCATCCTGCAGGGCTGCGCGCTGGGCCAACTGGACAACTACCTCTACAAGCCATGGACGCCCGCCGAGGTTCATCTGTACCCGCTGGTGAGCGAGTTTCTGGCGGAATGGACGCGGATCCACCGGCCGGGGATGGAGCTGATCAACATCGTTGGCGATGAACGTTCTGCGCGTTCGAATGAGATGCGCGAACTGCTCAATCGCAACGGGGTTCCCTATGGCTTCCATCACACCGGGTCGCCGATGGCAAAACGACTCATCGAGGAACACGGCGTCGAACTCAAGGCATTGCCGGTCGTCTTCCTGCTCGACGGATCGGCCCTTGCCAATCCGACGGACGCGGAGATCATGGACGCCATCGGCGAGAACCTGCACGAGCTGTCATGTGACGTCGCAGTGGTCGGCGGTGGACCCGCCGGACTCACATCGGCGGTTTACGCGGGATCGGAGGGGCTGCGGACCCTGGTCATCGAACGGCACGTGATCGGCGGGCAGGCCGGCGCAAGTTCACTGATCCGGAACTACCTCGGCTTCCCGCGCGGAATCAGCGGAGCGGAGCTCGCCCAGCGGGCCTATCAGCAGGCGTGGCTGTTCGGAGCAAAGTTCGTATTTGCGCGGGAGGTGACAGGACTGCGTACGAACGGCGTGAAGAAGATCCTGACCCTATCGGACGGACGCGAGATCGCCGCAACGGCGGTGATCGTTGCCACCGGGGCGAAATACCGGCGACTGGAGGTTCCGGAGATCGACCGGTTCGTCGGCAGAAGCGTCTTCTATACGATATTTGGCGAGACGCGGCTGGTGCGTGACCTCGACGTTGCAGTGACCGGAGGAGGAAACTCGGCGGGACAGGCGGCGATCCACCTCGCAACCTACGCGCGCCGGGTGACGCTGGTGGTGCGGGCAAATTCGCTCGAGCGTGGAATGTCGGATTACCTTGTGCAACAGATCCGGTACAAACCCAACATCGAGGTGAGGCTCGGGGCCGAGGTGGTCGGCGCCGAGGGCGACGACTTCATGGAACGTCTGGCGATCCGGGACAGAGCGAGCAACACCATCGAAACCATTCCGGCAAGGCTGCTCTTTGTGCTGATCGGAGCGATGCCGCATACGGACTGGCTTGCCGGCACGGTCCAGCGCGACGCAAAGGGATTCATCGTCACCGGTCACGATGTCAATTTGGACGCCTGGCCCATTGGCCGTCCTCCGATGAGCTTCGAGACCAGCGTACCGGGAATATTCGCCGTCGGCGATGTCCGCCTCGCGTCCATGAAGCGAGTGGCCTCGGCCGTAGGCGAAGGGGCGGGGGCGGTACAAGATGTCCACCAGTATATTGAGGAAGCACAAAAGACTGCGTCAGGCTGAGCTGCACCTATTTTGCCAGGCAAAAAAATGCGGCCCCCAATCGTGCCCGCGATCCGACAATTGTCGTTGCCGGAAAGTTGATCTTTGACAACGGCATCCCCGACAAGGGCCGCGGGCATTTGACCTTTGAGTCGTTGGCCTTATCGCACATCCGCTTTCGCCGGCGAGCCGTCTATCCGGGTGATCGCGGCGAAGGACCGGAAGTCGGTCAAAGAGGTCATCTGCACTGGTACCGGCAGTGCAGGGTTTCGATGTCTGCTTTACGCGTGCCGGTCAGCAGGGACAAATCGCGCGGTCGCGCTAGATTGGCCTGGTTCGAATCGTTACAATGGTTATCTGATTGTCTTCTGCGTGCCGTTGCAGAGCCCGACACCTCCCTCTTCGGGAAGGGGGCAAGCTGTCTCGGGCTGCTATCGAGCGCACCCAGAACCTCAACTCGCTAGCCGGTATCGCGACAGGAAGGTGTTCAACTGATACGCTTTAGCGGTCCAGTGACACAGCGTTCAGTACATGCTTTGATCGACGCGCAGGCTCGGATTGGCTGTCGACCCACGTCCAAAATGCTGCTTTCCCTCTCAGAGAGTAGATGTAGGAGACATAGGGCTTTTTCAATTTCGCGACATGGGATCGATAACCGTACTTGCCCACGAAGTAGACTTCTTTCCGTAGCTCTCTTCGGAATGCCCGCGTCGGTCGAAGCGATTCGTTGACTTGTAAACCGGTGACGATGCGACGTCCTGGCCCGAGAATCAGATTCGTCTTCTTCTCGTTTATGCAAAAGCCTTCGCTTGCAACGATGAGCGTGACGAGGGATACGAACTTGAGGGGAATCTTATCGCCGGAAAAAGTCATATCGTCTGCGTATCTTGTATAGGAAAGCTGAAATTTATCGGCTAGCCCCTTCAGTCTGGCGTCCATCCGGCGCGCAATGATATTGCTTAAGGCTGGGCTGGTGGCCGCGCCTTGCGGAAGAGTGCCGTTTAAGGTACAAAGCCGCCCCAGTATAAAGCTCACGTCGTCGGCGTAGCCGAGCGATCGGAAGACCCACACGACTCGTCGGAGCGAGATCGAGGGGAAGAAATCCTTGATATCGAGTTTGAGAAGTGTCGCCGCCCCCGCGTGAGGCAAAGCGTTCGACACGATATGACGCGCACTGACATACCCGTGGGCGGATTCGTGTATGGACGTACCTGCCAAGACGTTCGCATTGACCCATCGTTGACATTCGAGCAACGCAGGGTATGGAGCCGAGATCAGCCTTCTGCCGCCGGTCCGCTTAAGGATGGTGAACTCGCGGTAATGACGGTCCGTCCCGAACACAACGGAACGAACATAACTCTCCTTTCGTCCCAATAGATCAGCAAGATGCTTTGCGCTGAAAATAACCGGGAGCCTTCTTTGCAAAAGGGGAGCGGCATAATCAAGGTACTTCGTGGCAAGCGCTTTACGAATGCCAAGATCCGCAAAGTACCCCTCCCAATCGGCGATCGTGTTCAGAGGCTTGGTCATATTGAATCGGCCGTGGACTGATGCGGGATGCAGGGGCCGGCAACTACCTTTACATCTCGTGCGCAGCACGCCATGTTCGAACGGCGAGTAAATTGCGAAACGCAATTGCGCAGCCGTTCGAACTGAGCAAGATCGTAAGATCTTGCGAACAGGGACAACAGCATGTTGTCCCTATGGGTAAATGGGCAACTTCGCCCTGGAGCAACTCAACTCCATCGTCTAGCTTTACTGACCCCTGCGTGGCGAATTGTACCCGATGTCACTTTTTTTTTCTTCTCGCTCTTCCAAATCGCTTCGACAACTCTGAGAGCCTCGGCAAGTATGGAGCGTTGATCGGGAGGGAGGGCACTGTAACGTCGGGCGTTCCAGTTCTGCCTCTGTTCTCCGATTCCGAGGCGATATGTCGTTGGGGAGGCGCCGGATACTTGGATAGCAATAGACGGCCGGCCGAACTTATCCGGACGGCTTCGACAGACTCCTCCGCACCCAATTTTTCAGCAAGCCCAACTTTCATCAACCCGCCGATGGCTCGCGCCAGGGTACTCGCGTCGAATCCGGTGTATTTGTACAACGAAAACAAGTGCAGTCCCTGAGGGCTTTTTTCCAGCATTCTCAGTATCAGCCAGTCGTTCGGCGAGAGAGATTCGCTCATGGCTCCATTCGTGAAAACAATACGCTACGATCGGATTCGTTGTGCCTCTTCGGCCACCAGAAAACGGGAAATACCGAGTTCGGAACATTCCAGGCCTCCGCTGCGTAGAGGGCCTCGGCTTCGCCGTAGCCAAGTTTGGGCAAGGGTTTCCCACGCCATTGCTGTGCCAACGAGGCTTCCATCTCATCCATGATATCTAGTCTAGAGGTTCGTTCCTCGCCGTCGTGGTAATCAGAAATGCCCTTCCCAAGAAAATTATGCGCATACACCGCCACTCCCGTCTGCTCAATCGCTGCTTTTGCGCTCTTCATGCATGCGATTAGCGCGACATGCACGTTCAACTGTGCGCCACGCTTCTCGGCATCGGCTCGAAGATATTCGATTCGCCCGACGATTGTCTTTCCAGTACCCGAGAACTCGTCCACAAGGACAACATTCGGCCAGTTGGCAAGTTTTCTTGTGGATTTCCCAACAAGGTTGATGAGCGGGTAGGCGAGCTTTCGTTTAGCAAGCGTCGGCTTTAACGCATGGAGGACAGCTTGGCCACTGTCTGCGAATTCGTCGAAGCTAGTTGCGACGATCTGCGTCGAGTTCTCCGGCAGCTTCCATCCCTCGGAAATCTGGTCTGCAATTGCATCCAGAGCCTTGCCGATCATCAAGTGATCTACAACCAAAAACCGGTCGATCAGCTCGAATATCAGCTGTATCTTCCGGTCGTCGCCGAATTCGTCGACCAATTCCGTCAGTTTATCGCCGCGATTCTTCAACCACTCGTGCTTGATCATCAACTGGATCGTTTTCGTTACCAAGGCCTTTGATCCGGAATGTCCAGACGACATTTCTTTCCTCCGCAGATTCGTGCGCTTCGGCTAGCGCGAATGTATAACAGAGAATAATACCGAATCGTCAGGCCGAAGCCCACTTTGAAGCTGCTTGCCAGAAAGGGTCCGGTCAAACAACGCACGGGCGATTTCGCATCGATGGCTCTTTTGGCGGAGATCGCGAGTTCTCGCATTGTTCACAGGCTGACTGATTCTAGCTAGGGACCGAGCCATGTTGGTACGTTTACGAGCAGTCATTTTGCCCGATGGACTTGCTATTTCATTCGTCCGCTTTGGCCGATTATGCACAGTCCTTGATTATGTGAAGTGAAGGATCGAAATGCGCACCAAGTGCTGATTGACAGGGGCGACCGCCAATTTCGCCCTTCACATAATCACAGCGTCTTCAGGAAGTTGATCAGCGAGTCAGGTGCCCGATAGCGCTGGGTCTTCGCCTTTGGTTCGTGAAGTCTGGCCAGAGCGCGTTCCTTCATGGTCAGATCAGCTTCGACGTAATGGTGTGTAGTTTCCGGGCTCTCATGGCCAAGCCAAAGGGCGATGACGCTGATGTCGGCACCAGCCTGCAACAGATGCATGGCCGTGGTGTGTCTAATCGTATGGCTAGAGACTCGTCGCGTCGCAGGCGCGGGGATGGTTTCCGTTACTGCTGCCACGGCCAATTTCAGCCTCTGATCAACATTGTTTCGCGTCATCGCAGCCCCACTACGATTTGGCAGCAGTACGGAGGCAGCGTCAAACTGCGGATTTCGTCTGAGCCAGGCTCGGATCGTCCTGACGGTGGAACGCCACAGCGGCACGCTGCGCTGCTTGCGTCCCTTGCCATGCAGATGAACGCAGGCGGCCCCTTCGTCGAGCACCACCTCGTTGACTTTGACCCCGATGATTTCCGACACGCGCGCCCCGGTGTTGTACATCAGCAGGAACAAGACGTGATCCCGTTGGCTCAGCCATGAGCCATCTGGCGTACCGATCACCGCCAGCATCTCCTCCCGGGACAGATAGCCGAGCATCGGGCGCTCAAACCGTTTTACCGGAACACCCAATGCGCGTTCGATCACCTGTAGCGACGATACATCGCGGTGTGCGGCGAACTTCAGGAATGAGCGCAGTGCCGCCAGGCGCGCATTGCGGCTGCGCACGCTGTTGTGGCGCTCCCGCTCCAGATGATCGAGGAAGGCCATGATCAGGTCCGGCGTGATGTCGGCCAGCGTGATCGTCGCCGGCGAGCGGCCAAGACGCGCCTCGGCAAAGCCCAGGAAGAGCATGAAGGCATCCCGGTAGGCGGCGATTGTTTGCGGGCTGAGTGCGCGTTGTTGTGTCAGGTGCTCGACGAAGAAGGCTTGTACGAGCGCGGGAAACGATGGTGAAGCGACGAACATCGACCGGACGTAGCTTGGCGATATCGATGACACCGCCAGCGAATTTCTTTCGCAACAGCCGCGCGACAATGCGGCAGCGGGCTCGCCTTGTGCCTTCCGTCAGGCCACACACGTTTCGCAAGTGGTCGTTGTACCGGCGCAGTTCGTCGGCGACGGGGTCGGTGAATTCTGAGGATAAGCGCACAAGCTGCGCGCCCCGGGGCCGTGAGGTGGGTTTCATGAGCGTCTCCTGGAGTGAAAACTCCACTTCAGGAGAACGCTGAAATTATGTCGAGCTCAGAACCCCGTCCTCGGCCCGCAAAAGCCCATGGATACGAGTCTCTCCGAAATGCATTTCGGGAAGCTCAACATAATCAAGGCATCTACATAATCGACCTGAGCCGCCATACAACTTGGCTCGCCAATTTGGTTTGAGTCGCAGCTTTGTGGAACTTTCACCAAAGCTTACTTCCGGCCAACTTCGGAAGTTCAGGCCGCTGCGTGAAGCGCCCCAAGGTCGGACGAAGGTGAAGCATGCCCTACAAAAGCAATAAGCCCTGCCGGAGCAGGGCTGTCGTGAAGCGTTTCAGATTACTGCTTGCGCCGACGACGTGATAACGCAAGGCCAGTCAGACCAATGCCGAGCAAGGCCAGGCTTGCGGGCTCAGGGACACTGTTACCCCCTGAAAATGATGCGGTGAAGGCCCAATTCGGTGTAATCCCGGTTTCGTCCCACTGAGAGTTGAACAAACTGCTGAAATTCCCACTGTTGTTGTAATAGACAAAACCACTGCCAGGAATAGATGCATTTCCTCGGGAGGTGTAAGCCTCTCCACTGGACTGATTGTAATATTCGGAGATGCTCAGAAATGCGACATAGTCAGCACCTGGTGTCAGCGTAATCCCACCGGTTGAAAACGTGAGTTCAGCATTGCCGGTATTACCGTAGTCAAAGGATGGGCTGCTGTACAGCAACGTACCGGCCTGCGCGCCGTTCCAAGTCGCGATGTACGCGCTCAGAAGGATATCCCCGGAAGCAGTTGGTGTACCCATGTAGAACCCAAAGCTATCCAGGCTGCTATCCCCATTCGTGGGCGCCGTAAAGGTTTCGCCATACGTGGCTGTATTTGGATATCCAAACGGGTGCCAATAGTCGCTATACGCGGTGAAGTTGTCGTAGACAGTCGAGGCGAAGCCGCTGATCGGAAAGAGCAACAGCGATAGCGCAACTGAGATGGCAAACCTTTTCATTCAAATTCTCCTTGGCGTGAATTGCGGGAGTTTGTCAGTGGCGTTTGCTCATAAGCAATGCGTGTGCCAGGACTGTCTAGGGTGAGAAATCAATGAGATACGCATGCCATCGGATAGGTGCTGTAAAGATATTCGACACTAGAATGTGTCCCAAGTACCAATCAATGCGATCCCCCCACATGTCTATGTCTGCATTGGCGAATATCGGAAATCACCAAGGGCTGCAATGCGTCGGGAGCACTTAATTCGATGTCAGGCAAAGCAGCCATTGGTGAACGGCCGTAAACATGATCAGCTGAGTGGCTGGTCAGGCCGGATTGTGTTGAAAAACTCGCTTTTATTTTTGTGCTGCCACGCGGCTAATTGTTGATGTCTGATCATCGATTCGTTTTGGGCAGAGATTTCGGATGGAATTGATTGGTCTTATTGTTCCGAACTGCCCTTATGCAAGTATTGGCACTGCTTCCGGTGCTACCGGGGTGAGCCATTTGGCCATTCGCCTCAAATTCTGTGCCGTTGCGGCCAGCAGAAACTCATCCTGCACACCGCTTGGACCTCGTAGTCGAAGCTTATCGAATTTCAGGATGCGCTTGAGGTGGGCAAACAACATCTCAACCTTTTTGCGATCGTTGCGAGACTGTCTGTAGGCATCGGTCTTCGCGATTGCGCGTGCCACGTCGCGTGCAGGCTCATGGATGCTGCGAGGGACGTTGCGCCTTGGGGTAGTCGGACAACAATCGGCTTTCATCGCACAGGCTTCGCAGTCTGACTGGCTTGAGCGATAGATAATGGTGTCGGCCTTCGTAACATGCGTGCGCGGATTCGTGAATGGACGCCAGTTGCTGCGTAGCACGTGGCCCGCAGGACACCGGTATTCATTGGCCGTTTCATCCCACTGAAAGTCACTGCGCGAGAAGGTGCCGTCATCACGTTCCGACTTGTCGACCACAGGCACATGCGGTTCGATCTGTTTCTCTTCAACCAGCCAGCCCACCATGGCAGCCGACCCATAGTTGGTGTCCCCCACCAGGCGGTTGGGCTTGAGGTCGAATCGCTCCTCGACCCGATCGATCATGATCCGGGTTGCCTCGGCTTCCGCCATCTTGTTCACCGCAGAGGCTTCGACGTCAACAATAATGCCGGCGTTCAGATCAATCAGATAATTGGTGCAGTAAGCGAAATAAGCCGGCCCGTGCGCGGCCGTCCAACTCGACGCGGGGTCGGTCAGCGAAATCGACTTCGGCGGGTCATCGGATGGATTCGCTTCTTCCAGTGCGGCCAGGTACTCCCTGACAGGGCGTGTCGCTTCATCGGGATTGCCCCAGTCAATCGTTTCTTTACCTGGGACCGCACGCTGACGCTGTGCATCGGCCTTGATGACGCTGGCGTCCGTGGCGAATCCCTCGCCTCGCACCAGGCCTTCTTCCATACAGCGTCGCAATACCGTCTCGAACAGGTGCCGAAACGCACCGCTGTCACGAAACCGGCCATGTCGGTTCTTGGAGAAGGTGGAATGATCCGCCACCTTGTCTTCCAGTCCCAGGCGGCAGAACCAGCGATAGGCCAGATTCAGATGGACCTCTTCGCACAACCGTCGCTCGGAACGGATGCCAAAGCTGTAGCCAATGACCAGCATCCGAATCATCAGCTCCGGATCAATGGAGGGGCGGCCGGTGTGACTGTAGTGATCGGTGAGATGCTCGCGGAGGCTGCTTAGATCAAGATACCGATCAATGCCACGGAGAAGGTGATTCTGGGGAATGTGGTCTTCGAGGTTGAAGGAGTAGAAAAGGCGTTCTTGGCTATCGGTCTGAAACCCCATCATATCAAGGCTCTCCACTCATTCGACACGTGCAATTTTACCATCCTCTAATTCGAAATAGACGGGAGTATTTCAACAGAATCGCCGGGAAACTGTCACTCACGGCAATTTTTATGGCCGGCCCCTTCTGGCTGAATTGAGGCTGTGGTGAGCGGCAAAATCCGAGCGAGGCTAATGGGATGGTTACCCCCTTTGTTCAAGTGATTGTCATCCAGCTCCACTCTGGTACTTCAATGCCGTCTTTGGGAGGAGGCGGCCATCCCATTTGTCCGGGACGAAGTAAGCCGCTTCAACATCGTCCGATCCCCTGTCAGAATTGGATCAAAGGCCAAACTCGCAATGCTGCCAACTTCGAGGGACACGTCGGATTTTCGCCAAACGTTCGGGCATATTGTTGAATGGGCATTCAAGCGCCGCAGGTGAGATGTCTGAATGCTCTGGGTGACCACGCACCTTTATTTGATTCTGAGGATGGAGACGTATCAATCACATGGGCCAGGATTTTTCACTACCCGATAAATGGCGGGCTTGGGTCTACGGTAGCTTAACCCGGCTCGACACGCGTTCCAGCGCTCGCAGCATTGTCAGCAGCGTGCTCATCGCCTCGATTGCCGCCAGCGTGACGGGGACTATTTTCGGAACCCTCCCTGACCTGAACGATTTCCAAAGGGAGTTATTGCGGAGCGTCATTGGCATTTCGACCATCGTCTTCACAATTGAATATGCCTGTCGGATTTGGGCAGCGCCGGAGGCCGACCCTGGTGCAGGGGCGCATGCATGGAATGCGCGTTGGCATTACCTGTGTTCATTCCTGGGTGTCGTTGACCTGTTGGTTATCCTGCCTCAATACGTCGGCCTGTTCTTACCCTTGGGCCAGGATTGCTCCAATCTTCTGACGTTGCTCGCACTCTTGAAATCCGCGCGCTATGCCAAGTCGCTTTCACTTTTTGCGGCGGTGTTCCGCAATGAAAGTCGAGCCCTGCTTTCCGGAATGATGGCCATGATGGTGCTGATGGTGCTGGTTTCTGGAGTCATGTTTGTTCTAGAACGAAAGGCGCAGCCGGATGTTATCCGCAGCATCCCGGATGCGATGTGGTGGGCCGTCGTCACCATGGCCACGGTTGGATACGGCGACATCACGCCCGTTACGCCGCTCGGCAGAATATTCGGCGGATTCACCATGTTGCTGGGCATTGCCATGTTTGCCATTCCGGCCGGTATTCTTGCGACCGGTTTCGCCACGGAAATTCGCAAGCGTGATTTCATCGTGACGTGGCAGACTGTGGCCGGATTGCCCCTGTTCGAATCGCTTGACGCAACCCGAATTGCGGATATTGCACGATTGCTGAATACGCAAATGCTGCCGGCTCGCCAGGTGGTGGTCAGGCGCGGCGAACCGGCAGACGCGATGTTCTTCATCATGTCAGGAGAAGTCGAGGTGGATGTGCAGCCAACTCCGGTTCGGCTTGGCAAGGGCAAGTATTTCGGTGAGATAGCGCTGATCAAGGATGGATTGCGTACCGCCACTGTCACCACCGTCAACGAGTGCCGTCTGCTCTCGCTGGACGTGAATGATTTTCGTCGGCTTATGGCGCAGTACCCTGACCTTAAAGCCGCCATCGAGAAGGTTGCGGGGGAACGCCTGCGGCAGCAGGGGCTTGGCAAGGACGCCCAAGGAGACCCGACCTAAGGAAACCGCCCGATCGCAGATCGCTTGGACTGGCGCGCCAGGATCAGACGCCATTACTCCCCGTAGTCGTACTTTCCCCACCAGAACAGCGGGAACTTCATCAGTCGCCGCCGTCCGCTCCGGTAACGTTGCTCGGCGTTGGCCTCGGCACGCCATTCCGCTTCCACCTTGCGCGCCAGCCCGGCGTCCAAGTGGATCGGCACATCGGGCTCGCCTTCCTGCGCTCTATCCAGCGCTACCCAGGCCTCACTCAGGCGCTCGACAAAATAGTTCTGAACGCCGAGCGCCTGGGTGGGATACTCGCTCCTCGGGTGAATGATCGTGGGGTTGGTATTGATCTCCCAGACTTGGATCTGGCCATCCAGCAAACCGTAATCGATGCGACCATAATCGATGCGCGCAGTGCGAAAGATCTCTTGCAACTGCTCACGATGCGGGTTGCTCTGCAAATAGGCCATCTGCTCGCCGGCCTGCGCGGCTGACAGCATGTCCGGATACTTTTGCACCCACCTGGTACTGAAGAAAACGTGGCGCGGGATTATGCGGTCTCCTACGACATAGGAGGAATACTTTCGATACAAGCCGGCCTCATCGCTAGTGTCGCAATATTCGACAACCAGCATGTTCTTCATGTCCACCCGGCGCAGCCGCTGAATCCAGAGGGCCTGACGCAGTTCCCAGGCGGTGCGCAGAAACGAGGTGGAAGGCCCGGCATGATCGCGGCCATTGCGTAGAAAGACGGGGAATTTCAGCCCCCCCAAGCCATCGCGTGGGTGGCGCGCCTCGAAGCGGTTTAGCCCTAATCCAGACAGGGTGCGCAGCAATTCATCGCGTCGCATGGCCCGACACGGGTGGTTATACAGGCACACGGCCTGACCAGCATGAGACAGCGTATCCCATACCTGTACGGCCATTTCTGTGCTGGCCGGGCCGAGCAATTCGATGTCGGAAAAAATATACGTGCCCAGTGGCAGGCTGGTGGTCTGTGGCAGGGCCTCATAGGGCAGTATCTTGACCCGTTTCGCCAGTGCAGGCTGCCATTCGTGGAGGAAGCTCTCGATGGTGTACTGGCGTTTTTCGGTAACAAGGTAAACGATCATGGATGGTGGCTCCAGAACAGATAACTGCCTGGCAACGGCAATCCCTTAAAGGAGGCTGACATGGCGGTGACTCGGGTAATATAGCCGGATTATATAAAGAGCCTCTTAAATAAAGAGGCTATAGGGAGCGTAGACCGTGAACGAATACCCTGGCCATTCGGCACTTTTTGGCGGCAATCCTCCCCAGGCAAGCAGCGACAAGCCGCTCATCATTAACACTTGCCTTACCGGCAATGTTCTGAACAAGGCGCGCAATCCGCATTTGCCGGTCAACACCGAAGAGATCATCGAGGATGCCGGCAGGGTCATCGAGGCAGGCGCCAGCATGCTGCACGTGCATGCACGGGATGAGAGCGGCGCCCCGTCCTGGCAACCAGAGCGCTTTGCCCGCATCTTCGAAGGCATCCGCCGACATTACCCCGATGTCGTGCTCGTGGCTACTACCAGTGGTCGTCAGCACGGCGCCCTGGAATACCGCGCTGCCGTGCTCAAACTGGATGGGGCCGCCAAGCCGGACATGGCCTCGCTGACCCTGGGCTCGCTGAACTTCCCCACCCAGCCCTCCATCAATGCCCCGGAGACCATCCAGCAGCTTTGCGCCATCATGAGCGAGCGCGGCATCCTTCCTGAACTTGAGGTATTCGACCTGGGCATGCTCAATTATGGCTTCTACCTGCAGCGCAAGGGCCGTCTGCCCAAGGACTGCTATGTCAACCTGATGCTTGGCTCCCTTGGCACCATCCCGGGACGGGTGCAGGACCTCGTTCATCTGGTGCACGAGATCCCGCGCAATTGGCACTGGGCAGGCGCAGGTGTCGGCCGTTATCAGCTTGCAGTGAATACGGCCGCCATCGTCATGGGCGGACACGTGCGCGTAGGGCTGGAGGACAACCCCTACTACGATTACTCGCGGCGCACCGACGCCAGCAACGTGCAATTGGTGAAGCGTCTGGTCAGGCTGGCCGGCGAACTCGGGCGGCCCATTTCCACCAGCCGCCAGACCCGCGAAAAACTCAGGCTCGGGGACCCCACCAACTGGGCAGCCACCCGTGCGGTCATCCGCAAGATGCGGCCAGACGATCTGGGTGCCGCCCAGGCGATTCTCGCTCGATGGAACATGGCACCCTCCACCCCGACGGCAAAGGTTCCCGACCCGGAGCGGAACGACCTCGAGCTGGCCAACTCATTCGTCGCAGAGCTGGGGAGGCGTGTAGTAGGCATCGCAAGCTATCTCGTGCCTGAGCCCGGGATGGCCGAGACCAGCGGCCTCGCGGTGGACCCGGATTACCTGGGCTGCGGCATCGGCCAGATGCTGCAGGAGGCGCGGCTTGAAGAGATCCGTAGCCGGGGCTTGACCCGGGTCAGGACCGAAACTGACAGGCCAGAGGTCATCCACTGGTATATGGAAAAATTCGGCTATCGCCGCGCGGACACGCGAAAGAAGAAGCCTCCGTATCTCGGCTTGACCGATTGCGACCACTGGACCGTGCTTGAGCTAAACCTGTAAGGGCAGTCTACCGCCGCTAACGACTGGGCTTGGTTGATCTTCAGCCCCTCACATTCGCATCCGCCAGGAACCTGACCGCGCGAAGACCACATTCCTGCGACGATTATCAAATCAGGGTCGCCGGCCTGTTGGGCTTCTCATCCGAGCCAGGCTTCCTTTCGGCGCCTCTGGCGAACTCCACCGGAACCAGCCTAGCCAGCAGCTAGGCCTGGTCGTCCGGCTCCGCACCGACCTCTAGATCCCGTTCGATGCGATCCGCTCCAGGATTATCTGGGCAACACGCTTGTTCGATGGCATATAGGTATGGATTACGGGGATGCAAATCCGCTCGGCAATCCACGCCGCGCTCGCCTCGGATACGGCCACGATGCCGTCGTTCATCTCGCCCCCAAAGGGACTGAATTTGCCTCTCCAACCTGCGACTCCAAGTATGCTGGTGGTGGGAATCGAGCGCGCGCCGATGTGCTCCATTCGGTCTTTGGAACCGAGCAGTTGTCCGCAGTCCCCGGCCAGAATGCGGAAGACCCAGTTGCGCTGCAGCTTCTGCGCGATGCGGGAGGGCCTGACCGGAGAAGCCAGAAGAAAAATCCGACGGGGCAGCCGGGTCCCTGCCGGCAGCGAGGCAACCGCCGCTCTCAGCAACACGCCGCCCAATGAATGGCCAATGAGCACATAGTCGCCATGGGCGGCGAGGGCGGTTATCTTCCTGACCAGCCGCCTGCGGATGGCGGTGAAGTCCTGAAAGGTGGCCGCATAGCCAAACGAGCCGGATTCGATGCCCTTGGCCTTGAGCCTTGCAAGCAGTCGCCAGCCCGACATCGGCGTGCGGCCCATTCCGTGAACAAAAAGTGCTTGCACGTGTCTCCCCAATGAACAAGCCGAAAGAGCAGATCATATGGGAAGCTTGGACGGCTGATCTGGAGATCGCGATGAAAAGTGTTTTCGTGACGGGCGCCGGTCGCGGTATGGGGCTGGAATGGGTGCGGCAGTACGCGGAGGCCGGATGGCGAGTGTATGCGACCTGCCGCAGTCCCGAGCAGGCGGCGGCGCTGAAGGCCCTGGCCGCCCGGCAGCCCGGGATAAGCATGCATCGTCTGGACGTCTGCGACAGCGAGCAGGTGCGCACCCTGCAGCTCGAACTGGAAGACGCGCGCATCGACGTGCTGATCAACAATGCCGGGGTGTACCTGGACAAGTCGACGGGCGAGTTCGGCAGCATCGACTATGAAGCCTGGCAGCGCACGTTTGCGGTTAATACAATGGGCGCCATGCGGGTGAGCGAAGCATTCGTCAAACAGGCGGCAAGGAGCGAGAAACGGCTGATGGTGGCGATCACCAGCCACATGGGTTCAATCGCTGAAATTACCGCCGCCGGCAGCTATGCCTACCGTTCCAGCAAGGCGGCCCTGAATGCAGCAATGAAGGGCCTTTCCCTTGCGCTCGCGCAGCGTGGCATCGGGCTGCTGCTTCTGCATCCCGGCTGGGTGAGAACCCGCATGGGGGGACCGGATGCGCCGCTCACGGTCGAACAGAGCGTGGCCGGTATGCGCAGCCTGGTGAAGAATTTTGTGCCCGAGATGAGTGGCCGCTTCTTTCGTTACAACGGCACGGAGATTCCGTGGTGAAGCGAATCAGGTAGATTATTCCCGGTGCCCCATCCTGTTGAAATGTAATCGATGGCCAGTCACTCGACTCAACTGCTGAGAGCGCTTCGGTCGCACGATTTCCGCCTGTATTTCGCCGGCCAGTTCATCTCCCTTGCGGGAACCTGGATGCAGCAAATCGCAATGAGCTGGCTGGCGTACAGCCTGACCCATTCCGCCTTCGTCCTGGGGC
This sequence comes from uncultured beta proteobacterium, assembly GCA_963746955.1. Classification (GTDB taxonomy): domain Bacteria; phylum Pseudomonadota; class Gammaproteobacteria; order Burkholderiales; family Thiobacillaceae; genus DASQBT01. The sequence continues at coordinate 30,439 of CAVVDR010000003.1, forward strand.
TGATCGGCTTCGCCAGCCAGTTGCCCATCCTGGCTTTTGGCGGCTTTGGCGGTGTCTGGTCAGACCGGGTCGATCGCAGGCGTTTGCTGATGTGGACGCAGTCTCTGGCCATGATCCAGGCGTTGCTGATTGCAGGCCTGGCATGGAAGGGATGGATTTCCGCTCCTGTGCTGGTGTCGCTTGCCTTCATTCTGGGCTGCATCAATGCCATCGATTTGCCGGCGCGCCAGTCCTTCGTGGTTTATCTGGTGGAAGACCGGGAGCAACTTCCCAATGCCATCGCACTCAACTCGATGCTGATCAATTCAACCCGCTTCGTCGGGCCGGCACTGGCCGGTTTCGTCGTAGCCTTCATGGGCGAGGCAGTCTGTTTCCTGATCAACGCGCTTTCTTATCTTGCCGTGCTGCTCGCACTTCGCGCCATCCGGGCGCGGGCGGTAGAGGGTAGTGCAATACCCGCGCTGCGTGCCCTGAAGGAAGGCCTTGGCTACACATTCAATCACCCTAACATCAGAACCTGTCTTGTGCTGATCGCAGCGATGGGTTTTCTCGTGACACCGTATATCGTCTTGATGCCCATCTATGCCAAGAATATCTTTGGCGGCGATGCAAGAACCTTCGGTACGCTTATCAGCAGCACGGGGGCGGGCTCATTGATGGCGGGCCTGTATCTCGCCAGACGCACCTCCACAATGGGGCTTCGCCGCAAGGTGTCGATCGCCTCCGTGGTAAGCGGAGCGGCACTGGCGGTTTTTGCGCTCAACAGCAGCCTGGATTTTGCGTACCCGATACTCATGGCGCTTGGCTTTTCCATGATCGTCGCCGTTGCGGGCGGCAACACGATGATCCAGACATGGGTTCGCGACGATATGCGCGGCAGGGTGATGGCCACCTTCTCCATGGCCTTCCTGGGCACGGCTCCATTCGGAAGTCTCGCCGCAGGAAGCCTCGCGCATGCTGTCGGCGTCAGGCCGACTCTTCTTGCCTTCGGTGTTCTGGCCATGCTGATTGGGCTTGTTCATGCCTACCGCCTGCGCCGCAAGGAGTTGTTGGCTGGCGCATGACGGGTGCAGTCGACGAGCTGGCACCTCGTTACCCAGCACGTCCGAAACCGTTTCGGTCCGGCTCGCCCGTATTGGCGCATGCCCAAGGCAAGCGGGTCGCTGCAGCAACAACGCCGTAGCCAAGTCGCGCCAAGGTGCTATTAATGACTTATGGCACTTGTGAGCCGCGCACCCCTCGCCTTCAGGACTGTCGCCCAACCCAAAGGTGCATACCTGCTTGCGCTGTTTTGCCTATCCTGGATCAATCCCGCCTTTGCCTCGCTGGACGAGACGCCGCCGATGCCTGATATCGAAGTGCTTCGCGCAGATTTTGGTCTGTTCAATCGTGCGCTATCGGGAGAACTGGTGTTAACGCCTTCGGCAGTCGTTCCGCTCAAGAAGGGCCAGCAATACGGCTGGTCTGTCCTGCTGAGGACCAGTAAGCCAAAGGTCAGATGGCGTGAGGAGCTCACCTTGCCGTCGCCCCCATCAAGCTGGGGCGGCGACGAATTGCCTGCGTCAAGTCAGACGATATCTCGGGACCGCATGACCTCCATCGTTGAGTTGGATGCGACACCGGTCGATGGGGTGATTGAGAATGTCTGGGAGGTCGCTCCGGGCGATCCCAATGGTCATTACATTATTCGGTTGACCATTGACGGCGGTAACCAGCAGGTTTTCGAATTTGATCTGCGGGAGTGACAGGTCGGGCTGCGGACTCATGCGTCAGCGCGCCGCGTGCGCCGGACTGCATGGATTCCGAGTGACCGTCGCTGCTTTCATTTCACTTTGAATGACAAATCTGCGCGCCATCAAGGCTGACATCACCACTTTGGCTGTGGATGCAATCGTCAACGCGGCAAACAATTCGTTGCTTGGAGGCGGCGGGGTAAATGGAGCCATCCATCGGGCGGCAGGTGAAGCACTGCTGAACGAATGCCGCGAGTTGGGTGGGTGTGCAACCGGGGACGCAAAGATGACCCGGGGTTACCTTCTTCCGGCCAGATATGTCATTCATACCGTTGGCCCCGTCTGGCGGGGCGGGGACAAGGGCGAGCCGCAGCTACTTGCATCGTGCTACCGCCGCTCGCTGGAATTGGCCCGGGAACATGCGCTTGAATCAATTGCGTTCCCGTCCATCAGCACCGGAATTTACGGCTACCCAATTCGACTGGCAGCGAATGTGGCAATCCGATCGGTCAGCGCCTTCTTCCAGAACGCGACTGGTGTCAAGGCCGTTGTTTTCTGCTGCCACTCGGACGGTGATCTGCAGGTTTATGCCGAACTCCTGGAACGGCTATCCAGACAGTAAACGCGGGCTCATTTTGAATTCGTGCCGATTTTCCAGAAGTGGTCCATGAACACGTAGGTAAACGAAGCCGACCAGCCGATCAGCAGCAATCCGTTGAGCGTCTCGATGCCGCACACGACGCGCAATGGACCAATCGGCAGGATGTCGCCGAAGCCAAGCGAGGTATAGGTTTCGGCGGAGAAATAGAGAAAAGTGGAAAGCGTGTCGGCGAAATGGCCACCGAAGTTTCCCAGCCCAAATTTGTCGCGCAGATAGTAATAGGCCGCACCATACAGGATGATCTCCGAGGAATGTGCGACGAACATCCCAAGAATACCCGCCAGCACCCGGACGCGGCCCGAGGTTTGCCATTTGGGCAGGACCACCGACAACCCGCGCAGATACTCGTAATGCATCAGGGTTGTGCACAGGACGAGCACCGCGCAGATGAAGAATGCAACGCCCATCAGGCAACTGTCATCGTATTCATCCGCGTCGGCGCGCGCCGGCTAGCTTTGCCTACACGTGATCCGGCGCTCCCTTCACGCTGGGAATCGTAATGGTCAATACTCCATTCTGGACGCTTTGCTTAAAGCCCGTGGCCTCAACCGGCCCCGGCAAGGTCAGCGTCTGGACGAAGCTGCGCGCGCTCATGGCCTGCTCGGGCTGATTGCCCACCTTGTAGGATTCCTTGGTGGAGTCCTGTGCTGAAATGGTCAGCACCTGCCCATTCAGTTGCACGCGAATGTCTCCCGGCTTGAAGCCCGGCACCCTGACTTGAAGCTGATAGCCATCTTTTGTGCGCTGAAGTGAAGAAGCCTGCGTCGGAATCGGAACGGCGAAATCGACCGGCGGCGCGATCATGACGGGCATCCAAAAACCATTGACGCCATTGAAAGCATCAAATTCCCTTGCCATGGCCGCCTGCATGCGCGCCAGGTCCGCAAAGGGATCGACATAAATGAGATTGCCTGTTGCCGGATCGGGCAACGCCGCAGAAGCCTGGGTATTGGCCTGGTTCCCCGGGTCAGAAGGGCAGTCTTTCGCAAAGGCACCCCCCGCAAGAACAGCGAGCGCGACGGCGAACAAGGAAGGTTTCAAGACAGCAAAATTCATCTCTCGTCTCCTAGATAAAGACAGCGCAAGAAACAGTTTCAGCACTGTGCCTAATGGAGGGAGGAATCGAGCAAAAGTTCCAACTCGCCCGGGTCGATGCTTTCCTGTTGCCGAAAACGCGGGCATACGCGAGCGGCACTGCTCCTCAAGCGAAAATCGATCACAAACAACGGGATAATGAGGAGCTGACGAACCCCAAGCGTTGCGATGCGGGTGTCGATTCCGGGTCCCCTGTCTTTGGGGCGTCAGCGCAAATGGATCATATCGAGAGGCAAGGGGTTGTCTGGCAATTCAAACCGTCGCGCGGACCAAGCGACCCTTCTCCAATGACAAGAGGCGCTGCATGCAGTGGGTCCAGGGCAATGTCATTGGGGCTACGTTCAAAGCGCTTATTCTGCCTCCAGCAGTATCACCGCCAGCACATTCCGCCCTTCCGCCGTCAGAATGTTATAGGTACGGCAGGCCGCGCCGGTGTCCATGACATCCAGGCCGATGCGGGCTTCCACCAGGGCGCGACTCAGGCGCGGGTGGGGAAAGCGCAGTTTCGCGCCGGTTCCAAGCAGCACCATTTCCGGCTTGAGTCGGGCCAGGCGGGCGAAATGATCTTCAGCCAGTTGTTCAAAGCTCAGTCCGGCCCAGCCCTCCAGATGCAGGGCTTGCGGCGTAACGACCAGGCTGGTGGTGTGGCGCCGGTGATTGATCTCCACATAGCCTTCGCCATAGGCAGTGATGCTGTTGACGCCGGACGGGTTCGACAGGTGCAGCTTCATGGCGTGTCCAGCGCATCTTCCGCCGGCTGTATTTGGGCAGCGCTGGCGCGGGCGGCCAATTCGGCCAGTTGGCGGTACAGGGGATGGCGATTGAGCAGGCGGGACACGCTGCTGGCGAGAAACGTGGCTGCAATGAGGGCGAGGGTCAGACTGCGGTCAGAGGTCATTTCCATGACGATCACAAACGAGGTAATGGGGGCCCGGGTTACGCCGGCAAGATAGCCTGCCATGCCAAGGATGGAATAGGCAACATAAGACGATGGCTCGCCCCACCAGCCTGCCAGATTGGCGCCCAGGCCCGCCCCGGTGGACAGAGAAGGGGCGAACAGGCCGCCGGGAATGCCGCTCAGATAGGAGGCCAGCGTGGCAAGAAATTTTGTCACGGGGTAGAGCCAGGTGGCGGGATGCTGGCCGCCGATGATGGCCTTGGCCTCATCATATCCGGTGCCATAGCTCTCGCCGCCGGATAGAAGGCCCACCAGCGCCACCGCCACGCCGCAGCCCGCAGCGAACAGCATGGGCCGGCGCTGGCGCAGCGCTGCCGTGGCATCGACCGACAGCACCAGCGACGCGGCAAACAGGCCGCCCGACAAGCCACCGAGTACGCCTGCTACGGGTACCGCGACCAGGCCCTGATAAAGTTCCATCGGGGCATAGTGCACGCCGAAGTAGGTGTAGTTGCCGAGCAGCACGATGGCCATGAGGCCGGCTATCAGCACGCCGGTAATAATTATGCCGCTGCTTCTCTCCTCGAACCCGCGGCTCAGTTCCTCGATCGCAAACACGATGCCGGCGAGCGGGGTGTTGAAGGCGGCGGCCAGACCCGCCGCACCGCCCGCGACGATCAAGGCGTTGTCCATGCGCCGGCGGCGCAGCACCGGAATGCGGTGCAGGCTGTAGAGTATCGAAGCGCCAACATGCACGGTCGGACCTTCGCGGCCGATAGAAGCGCCGCTGATCAGGCCCAGCAGGGTCACGGCAATCTTGCCGACGACAATGCGGATCGACAGCAGCCGGGCACTCAGCGCATGGCTGCGCTGACGCAATGCCCAGATAACCTGCGGAATTCCACTGCCTTCGGCACCCGGGAAGAAGCGCCGGGTAAGCCAGGCCGCCAGAGTGAAGCCCGCCGGGGTAACCAGCAAAGGCAGCAGCGGGTATTCCCGGGCCAGGGCGTGAAACAGGCGGTCGGTGCGGGCCGCAGAAACGGCGTAGAACACCGCGGTCAGTCCCACTGTTGCGGCGCCCAGCCAAAACACCAGCCGGACGGTCCAAAGGCGAGGGTGGAGAATCCCGCGCCGGGCTCGTTTGATTTGACGGCGCAACCCGCGGTTGCGAATTCTGAGGGTGAAGGGGACTTTCATCTTGTTGATGCCGGGCAGGGCTTAACCGGATGAATTGTACAAGCACTGTTTGGCGTACCTGCGCGGCATTCAGTAGAATCCTAGTCTTTGATCCATTACTGGTTCCGGTATGCCTAACCGATCTCATGCAGGCGGGGAACCGCCTGCGTCTCCTCCGCGCCTGCCCATTGTGCGCAAATCCAGCAAGCTGGATAACGTCTGCTACGACATCCGGGGGCCGGTGCTCGCGCGTTCGCGCCAGATGGAGGAGGAAGGTCATCGGATCATCAAGCTCAATATCGGCAATCCGGCACCGTTCGGGTTTGAGGCGCCGGAAGAAATCGTTCACGACGTGATCGTCAACCTGCCCAATGCCTCGGGCTACACCGACTCCAAGGGGCTGTTCTCCGCGCGCAAGGCGGTCATGCACTATACCCAGCAGCAGGGCATAAGCGGGGTGCAGATCGAGGACATCTTCATTGGCAACGGGGTGTCCGAGCTGATCGTCATGTCCATGCAGGCGCTGCTCAACAACGGCGACGAAGTGCTCATCCCCACGCCGGATTATCCCTTGTGGACGGCAGCGGTCAGCCTGGCGGGCGGCGTGCCGCGTCATTACATTTGCGACGAGGGCGCCGGCTGGCTGCCGGACATCGCGGACATCCGGGCCAAGATCACGGCCAGCACCCGTGCCGTCGTGGTAATCAATCCGAACAACCCCACCGGCGCACTTTACCCGCCTGAATTGCTCAAGGAAATTCTCGAACTGGCGCGCCAGCACCACCTGATCGTGTATGCCGACGAGATCTACGACAAGGTTCTCTACGATGGCGCCAAGCACACCGCGATTGGCGCGCTGGCCGACGATGTGCTGGTGGTGACCTTCAACGGGCTGTCGAAGAATTACCGCGCCTGCGGCTACCGGGCGGGCTGGCTGACCGTGTCGGGCGAGAAGAAACACGCAGGCGATTACATGGAAGGTCTCTACATGCTGGCCTCCATGCGCCTGTGCTCCAACGTGCCGGGCCAATATGCAATCCAGACGGCTCTGGGCGGATATCAGAGCATCAACGACCTGGTGGCGCCAGGCGGGCGGCTCACGCGCCAGCGCGACCTTGCCTGGAGTATGCTGACCGACATTCCGGGTGTCAGCTGCGTCAAGCCGCAGGCCGCCATGTATCTGTTCCCACGCCTCGACCCCAAGCTGTACCCGATCGTTGACGACCAGAAGTTCATCCTCGATCTGCTTGAGCAGGAGAAGGTGCTGGTGGTTCAGGGCACGGGCTTCAACTGGCCCAGCCCTGATCACTTCAGGGCGGTGTTTTTGCCCCACGAAGAGGATCTGAATGAGGCGTTTACCCGCATAGGACGCCTTCTTGAACGCATACGCAAAGTACATAAGTAGAAGAGCAACATGAATCCAATCAAGGTCGGACTGCTCGGACTGGGCACGGTGGGAGGCGGCACCCTGACGGTGCTGCGCCGTAACCGGCAGGAAATCACCCGGCGCGCCGGACGCGAAATTCACGTCACCATGGCGGCGGTGCGCAATCTGGAAAAAGTCAAACACTACGGCAGTGACACCATCACGCTGACGGAGGATCCCTTTGCCGTCGTCAACAACCCTGACATCGACATCGTGGTGGAACTGATCGGAGGCCTGCAACCCGCCAAGGAACTGGTGCTGACGGCGATCGCAAATGGCAAGCATGTGGTCACCGCCAACAAGCATCTACTGGCCAAGTACGGCAACGAAATCTTCGGTGCGGCGCAGGATCGCGGCGTGATGGTGGCGTTCGAAGCCGCGGTGGCCGGCGGCATTCCCATCATCAAGGCCCTGCGCGAGGGGCTCACTGCCAACCGCATCGAATGGGTGGCAGGCATCATCAATGGCACCACCAATTTCATCCTGACCGAAATGCGCGAGAAGGGTCTGGAATTCGATACCGTGCTCAAGCAGGCGCAGGAACTTGGATACGCCGAGGCTGACCCCACTTTTGATGTGGAAGGCATTGATGCCGCCCACAAGCTGACGATATTGTCCGCCATTGCGTTCGGCATCCCGGTCCAGTTCAACAAGGCCTATACGGAAGGGATTACGCAGCTTACGGGCGACGACGTGAAATACGCCGAGCAGTTGGGCTATCGCATCAAATTACTGGGCATCACCAAGCGCCGCGCCAACGGCATCGAGCTGCGGGTCCACCCCACCCTGATTCCGGAAAAGCGCCTGATCGCCAATGTGAACGGACCGATGAATGCGGTGCTGATCATGGGCGATGCCGTGGGTCCGACACTCTATTATGGCGCGGGCGCCGGCGCGGAGCCCACGGCCTCGGCCGTGGTGGCGGACCTGGTCGACGTCACGCGGCTGTCCACTGCCGATCCACATCACCGGGTGCCGCATCTGGCATTCCAGCCCGATGCCCTTCTGGCGGATCTGCCGATCCTGCCGATGGAGGAAGTGGAGACTGCCTATTATTTGCGCATGCGGGTGTCGGACGAAACCGGCGTGCTGGCAGACATCACCCGCATCCTGGCGGACCAGGACATCTCGATTGACGCCCTGATACAGCGCGAACCGGAAGAGGGCGAGGACAGCACTGACCTGATACTGCTGACCCATGAAACCGTGGAGAAATACATCAATGCCGCCATCGCCCGCGTGGAAGGACTGAGCAGCGTGCAAGGCAAGGTGACTCGCATCCGGCTGGAGACGCTGGGCAAGTGAGGCGTGAGGTGCGCGGTAACTTCCCCTCACCCGGCTTCGCCACCCTCTCCCCCTTTGAACGGGGAGAGGAGCTGGGGGTGAGGGGGATTCGAGCAGATCCTCACGCCTCACTTGTCACCGAATCATGATATACATCAGCACCCGGGGCCTTGCGCCCAAACTTGGCTTCTGTGACATCCTGCTGGGCGGACTCGGGTCTGATGGCGGCCTGTATCTGCCGGAGGAATATCCGCGCCTGACCGATGGCGATCTGGGCATCTTGCGCGGCATGAATTACCGCGAACTGGCCTACGCGATACTTTCCCATTTCACTACCGATATTCCGCCTGTTGACCTGAAAGCCCTCGTCGACAAGACCTACCGGGCCGAGGTGTATTGCCACGCGCGCCCGGGGCAGAACGCCGAAGACATCACGCCTGTGCTTACTCTCGAGCGCGGGCTGTACATCCTGTCTCTGTCCAATGGGCCGACGCTTGCGTTCAAGGACATGGCGATGCAGTTGCTGGGCAATCTATTTGAGTATGTGCTTGAGAAGCGCGGCGAGACCCTCAACATCCTGGGCGCGACTTCGGGCGACACCGGGTCCGCGGCGGAGTATGCGATGCGCGGCAAGCACGGGGTGCAGGTGTTCATGCTGTCGCCGGTTGAGGGCATGACCCGCTTCCAGCAGGCGCAGATGTACAGCCTGCAGGATCAGAACATTTTCAACATCGCGGTGCGCGGAGTGTTCGACGCTTGCCAGGACATGGTCAAGGCGGTGTCCAATGATGCCGAGTTCAAGGCCCAACACAAGATCGGCGCGGTCAACTCCATCAACTGGGCGCGAGTTGCGGCCCAGATCATCTACTATTTCAAGGCCTACTTCGCGGTTACCGAGGACAACCGGGAACAGGTGTCGTTTGCTGTGCCTTCGGGCAATTTCGGCAATGTGTGCGCCGGGCATATCGCCCGCATGATGGGCCTCCCGATTCGCAGGCTCATCGTGGCAACGAATGAAAACGACGTGCTGGACGAGTTCTTCCGCACCGGCATATACCGGCCGCGCGACGCCAGCCACACCTACCACACCTCCAGCCCATCGATGGACATTTCCAAGGCGTCGAACTTCGAGCGCTTCGCCTTTGATCTGGCGGGGCGGGACGCGGCGCATATACGCGACATGTGGGCGCGTGTCGATCGCAGCGAAGCTGTCGACTTCAAGGCCGAGGGTTTGTTTGAGAAAGTGGCGGACTACGGCTTTGTCTCCGGCGCCAGCAACCACGGCCTGCGCATGCAGACCATACGCCAGACCTGGGAAAAATACGGAGTCATGATCGACACCCACACGGCGGACGGCGTGCACGTCGGCATGCAACATCGGGAACCCGGCATCCCGCTGGTGTGCCTGGAAACCGCGCTGCCGGCCAAATTCGAGGATGCCATCAGCGAAGCCCTGGGCCGTGAACCGGAACGTCCGGCCGATCTGGTGGGGCTGGAAGTTTTGCCCCAGCGCGTGGAAATCATGAACCCGGATGCCCAAGCCATCAAAGACTTCATTTCCGCACGCGCCGCCTGATCTGGAAGTTCTGCTCAGGCAAGCCCGCGCCTGTCGGGTGTGCGCCGCCACTTTGCCGCACAGACCGCGCCCGGTGTTGCGCGCGTCAACGACCGCCAGGCTACTGATCGTGGGCCAGGCGCCAGGCCGCAAAGTGCATGAGACCAGCATCCCCTGGAACGATCCTTCCGGCGATCTGTTGCGGATCTGGTTGCAATTGGAGCGCGAGGCGTTCTATGACGAGTCGCGCGTAGCCATCATTCCGACCGGCCTGTGCTATCCCGGCACCGAGAAGGGTGCCGACCTGCCGCCGCGTCCCGGGTGTGCGCCGCTCTGGCATCCGCCCTTGCGCCAAGCCCTGCCTGAATTGCGCCTGACGCTGCTCGTCGGACGCTTTGCTCAAGCTTATTATCTGGGGAGCAGGCAGGGCAAGAGCCTGGCCGCCACGGTGCGGGCCTATCAGGATTTTCTGCCAGCGTTCTTTCCACTTCCGCATCCCAGCCCGCGCAACCGCCGCTGGCTGAAGCTTAATTCCTGGTTCGAGGCTGAAGTCCTGCCGGCATTGCGCAAGCGGATTGATTTGGTGCTTAAAGCATAGATAATGAAGCCACCTGAAATCGCCCGCGCAAAATGAAACTCGTCAGTTCCCCTACCACCCCCTTTGGCCGCAAGGTTCGCATCGTCCTGCTGGAAAAGAAGATTCCCTTCGAACTGATCCTCGATGTCCCCTGGAGCCCGGACACCAAGGTTGGTGAGGTCAATCCCCTCGGCAAAGTGCCGGTCCTGGTGCTTAAGGATGGCGACACGCTGTATGACTCTCGGGTGATCGTCGAGTACCTCGAAAACGTCAGTCCTGTCGGAAATCTGCTTCCCAAGGAGCCGGGCCCCCGCATTGCAGTGCGCAAGATCGAAGCGTTGGCTGACGGCCTGATCGACGCGGCCGCCCTGATGTTCCTGGAAGGCAAGCGCCCCGAAGAACAGCGCAGCAAGGAGTGGACAGGCCGTCAGGAGACCAAGGTGCTGCGTGCGCTGGAAGCGTTGTCGGGAGCACTGGGCGAGCGGGTGCATCTTGTCGGCGGAAAATTTTCGCTTGCCGACATCGCCGCGGGTTGCGCGCTCGGCTACCTGGATTTCCGCTTTTCGTATATCGACTGGCGGAACGCCCACCCCAACCTCGCCTCCTTCGCCGCCAGGCTGGCCGAGCGCACTTCGTTCAAGGAAACCATGCCGGCGGCGTGAGCCGCAATGCTCCCCTCCTCCTACGAGACGGCGAGGGGTTGTAGGTGAGCGAATTTGGAACATGGGAGAGGGGCAGGGGTGACGGGGAAACCCTTCATCTTGCGCAACATCCAATAGCTAAGGAGCACAGTATGACTACCGTAACTGCAACCCTGGCCGGCGGCTGCTTCTGGTGCCTGGAGGCGGTCTTCCAGCGTCTGCGCGGCGTGGAGCGCGTGGTGTCCGGCTACATGGGCGGACGCTCAACCAATCCGGATTACCCGTCGGTGTGCACTGGTGCTTCCGGGCATGCCGAGGTGGTGCAGATCCATTTTGATCCCGGCCAGATCAGCTTCGAGAACCTGCTTGAAGTGTTCTTCGCCATACACGATCCCACCACGCTCAACCGGCAGGGTAATGACAAGGGCACACAATACCGCTCGGCGATTTTTTACCATTCGGCCGAACAGCAGGCAGCGGCACAAACGGCAATCAGGTCAGAAGCGGCAAACTGGCCCGATCCCATCGTGACCGAAGTGACGGCAGCGCAGACCTTCTATCCCGCCGAGGGCTACCATCAGAATTACTACGAGCAGAATAGCTACCAGCCATACTGCCAGTATGTGGTGGCGCCCAAAGTTAAGAAGGCGATTGAGAAGTTCGGCAGCCAGCTCAAACCAGGCATGGGTGCCTGACGATACCGTTTCAGCCGTCCGTCCAGGCCCATGCGCCAAACCCTCCGGTCCGGCACGTACAGGCCGAGCTGAATCGTGCCGTCGCGGTTAGGGGTCAAGAGCCGCCAGTCCTCAAACCCCGCACGGCGTTGGCCGAAAAAGTCATCAACCTGGATAGGCGCGGGCGCACCGGCCAAACTTTTCAGTGCCGGGCTTCGCTGCCGTTGATCACCGCAACCTCAACGAATAACTGCGCCGCATCCACGGAATCGAACACATACAGGGTGTCGCAGAATTCGCAGCGGACCTCCACCTGATTCTGCTCCGCGACGATGCTTGCGACCTCGTCGCGGCCCAGCGTCTTGAGCATGCTGCCTACGTTCTCCCGGCTGCAGGTGCAGCGGAAGGCCATGGACTCCTGTTCAAATCGACGCAGGGTTTCCTCGTGGAATAGCCGCAGCAGAAGGTCGTTGGCGGAAAGCGTGAGCAATTCGTCGGCGCTGAGGGTAGCGGCCAGGTGACCGACCCGGTTCCAGGTGTCATTGTCCTCGGCAGTCTCTCGCGGCAGCTTCTGCAGCAGCATGCCGCCGACTGCGCGATCGCTTGCCGGACTTGCTCTGGTCCAGGGTTATGACGAAGCGGCCTTCCCCCAGTAGCGCGGCCAGACTGGCTTCGGGCAAGTCACCTTCCCATTTGGCAGTGGCCCGCAGGGTGCGCTGCGAGGTGGCTTCCACCACGATGAGCTTGACCGGGCCCTTGCCGTGCAGTTGCAGCACCAGGCTGCCTTCGAATTTGATGCCGGCCGCGAGCAGGGCGGCAGCGGCCAGCAGTTCGCCCAGCAAGGTCTTTAGCGCGGGCGGATAATCTGCGTGGGACAGCACGGTGCGCCAGGTGTCGGTCAACTGAACCACGCCGCCCTTGACCGGGGCGTGCTCGAATACAAAGCGGGTCAGTGCGTCAGCCATGCAACTTGCCGGTCCAGGAATCCTTCAAGGTGACGGTGCGATTGAACACCGGGGCACCGGGCGTCGAGTCTTTCAGGTCGGCGACAAAGTAGCCGTGGCGCTCAAATTGAAAGCGATCTTCGGGCCGGGCTTCCTTGAGGGAGGATTCGAGAATGGCACTGACCGTACGCTTGGAATTCGGGTTGAGGTCCAGAATGTAATCGCGCTCGCCGGTGCCCGGGTGGGACACGGCAAACAGCCGGTCGTAAAGGCGCACCTCGGCTGCGTGGGCGTGCGCGGCACACACCCAGTGCAGATTGCCCTTCACCTTGATGCTGTCCGCTCCCGCCGTGCCGGACTTGGTTTCCGGCAGGTAGGTGCAACGCACCGCAGTGACATTGCCATGGACATCCTTGTCGCAGCCGGTGCATTCCACCACGTAGGCGTAGCGCAGCCGCACCTTGTTGCCGGGATAGAGGCGAAAGAAGCCCTTGACCGGCGCTTCCATGAAGTCTTCGCGCTCGATCCACAACTCCCGGCCAAAGGGTATTTCGCGTTGGCCCAGTTCCGGTTTTTGCGGGTGGTTGGGTGCGTGGCAGGTCTCTTCCTGGCCTTGCGGATAATTGTCGATAATGAGCTTGAGCGGGTCCAGCACGGCGATGCGGCGCTGCGCCGTTTCGTTTAGGTCTTCGCGCATACAGTCTTCCAGCACGCTCATGTCGATCCATGAGTCTGCCTTGGATACTCCGATGCGGTCGGTGAAGATGCGGAAACCGCCGGGCGTAAAGCCACGGCGCCGAGCGCCTGCAAGGGTAGGCATGCGCGGGTCGTCCCAGCCGTCGGTATGCCTGCCTTCCACCAGTTCGATCAGTTTGCGCTTGGAAAGCACGACGTAGGTGAGATTCAGCCGGGCGAATTCGATTTGCTGGGGCAGCGGGCGGGTGAAGAATCCGCCCTCTGCCAGCTTGTCCAGCAGCCAGTCGTAGAAGGGGCGCTGGTCTTCAAACTCCAAGGTGCAGATCGAATGGGTGATGTGTTCGATAGCGTCTTCGATTGGATGCGCATAGGTGTACATGGGGTAGATGCACCATGTGTCGCCGGTATTGTGGTGGGTCGCGCGCTTGATCCGGTAAATGGCCGGGTCGCGCATGTTGATGTTGGGAGAAGCCATGTCGATCCTGGCCCGCAGCACATGGGCGCCATCAGGAAATTCCCCGGCGCGCATCTTGCGAAACAGCCCCAAATTTTCGTCCACGCTGCGGCCGCGAAATGGGCTGTCGCGACCGGGTTCGGTCAGGTTGCCGCGGTGGCTCCGCATCTCATCCGCGGTGAGGGAATCCACATAGGCATGGCCGGCGGTGATGAGATATTCCGCGCAGGCATACATGGTGTCGAAATAGTTGGAGGCGAAATACAGGTGGCTGCCCCAGTCAAAGCCCAGCCACCGGACCGCTGCCTCGATGGCATCGACGTACTCCTGCTCTTCCTTTTCCGGATTGGTGTCGTCGAAGCGCAGATGGCACACGCCGGCGTAATCACGCGCCAGACCGAAGTTGAGAAAGATCGACTTGGCATGCCCATAATGCAGATAACCGTTTGGCTCGGGTGGGAAACGGGTTTCCACCCGGCCGCCCCATTTTCCGATGGAATTTTGCTCATCGATGATGTTGCGGATGAAATTGGTGGAAGCGAGATTGGAAATCGCAGTCATGGTCGCGGGGGAACTGGCTCTATGAACGTGGCAAATTTCAAATATTTTATAGGGAACCTCTGATTGAGTCTTTCATGGGCCCATGAAAAGCTTAGTCAGAGGTTCGTCGCGCGAAGCTGCTCAAAAACGTAAGTCAGGCGATGATCCCGCCGCCCAGGCAGATTGGACCTTCGTAAACGACAAATGACTGACCGGGGGTGATGGCCCATTGCGGCGCGTCGAATGTCACCCCCAGCTCGCCCTCCTCATTCAAATGGATCCGGCAAGGCGCGTCGGTCTGACGGTACCTGGTCTTCGCGCTGTGCGAACGGGTCAAATCAGGCGCCTGTCCGGCGACCCAGGAGAGGTCCAATGCCCGCAGGCTGCTGCGGAAGAGCAGTGGATGATTATGCCCCTGCACCACGGTCAGGCTGTTGGTGGCCATGTCCTTGCCAGCCACGAACCATGGCTCACCGGGGCCGCCGATGCAAAGGCCCTGGCGCTGGCCCAGGGTGTAAAACATCAGGCCCTGGTGTTCGCCCACTATCCGGCCGTCCGGAGTCTGCATGGGGCCGGGTTGTCTTGGCAGGTAGCGTTGCAGAAACTCCCTGAACGGGCGCTCGCCGATGAAGCAGATGCCGGTGCTGTCCTTCTTGGCGAAATTCGGCAGGCCGATTTTTTTCGCCAGCCTGCGTACCTCGGGTTTTTGCATGCCGCTTAGGGGAAACAACGTGGGGGAAAGCTGCCTCTGGTTGAGGCGGTACAGAAAATAGCTCTGGTCCTTGTTCAAGTCGGCAGCGCGCAGCAGCTTCGCGCGGCCGGCCTCATCCTGGCCCTTGCCGGCATAGTGGCCAGTGGCGATGAAGTCCGCGCCCAAGAGCGCCGCATGATCAAGGAAGGCCTTGAACTTGATCTCTGCATTGCACAGCACATCCGGGTTGGGCGTGCGGCCGGCGGAATATTCCGCAAGGAAGTAACTGAACACGCGCTCCTTGTATTCGGCGGCGAAATTGACTGCTTCCACCTCGATGCCCAGCACTTCGGCCACCGCGAGCACATCGAGAAAATCCTGCCGGGCCGTGCACTGCTCGGTGTCATCGTCGTCGTCCCAGTTCTTCATGAACAGGCCAAGCACTTCGTTGCCCTGGTCTTTCAACAGCCAGGCGGCGACTGAGGAGTCTACGCCGCCGGAGAGTCCGATCACTACTCTGGGCATGCGCTGTTGTCGGGCAGGGAGGCACTCAATCGAAGTGGCATAGCACATCCAGCGGATAGGATTTGCCCGCCACATAATCTTCCACGCAGCGCAGCACCAGGGGGCTCCGATGGCGCGCCTGCGTGGCGCGGATTTCTTCCAGGCTCAGCCACAGGGGCCGGATGATGCCGGCATCGAGAACCCGGCGAGGCTCGTGACCGCTGAGCACGCCGGTGAATGCGAAGCGCAGGTAGGTGTAATCCTTGCCCGGCGGTTTCCAACGGTATATGCCCAGGAGCGCGGCGGGTTCGAAGTGATAGGCAGTTTCCTCAAGGGCTTCGCGTCTTACGGCTTCGAGCAGGGTTTCATGTTCTTCCCAGTGGCCTGCCGGCTGATTAAGCTGAATGCCCTCGGTGGTTTTCTCTTCCACCAGCAGGAAACGATTGTCCTGCTGCACCAGGGCTGCCACGACCACATTGGGTTTCCAGATTTCAACCACGTATTTCCTTCCATTGTCCGGGCATGAGCCCGGCCAGGGTCCAGTCGCCGATCGCCCAACGTATCAGCCGCAGGGTGGGCAGTCCCACCACGGCGGTCATGTGTCGTACCTGACGGTTCTTGCCCTCATGGATGACCAATTCCAGCCAACTGGTGGGAATGGCCTTGCGCACGCGTATGGGCGGGTCGCGCGGCCACAGGCCCGGCGGCTCTTCTATGATCTTGACCTGCGCTGGCAGCGTCGTGAAGTCGCGCAGATTCACGCCATTTCGAAGCGGTGTCAAGGCGTTCTCGTCCGCAATGCCCTCGACTTGGGCCCAGTAGGCTTTGCTGAGTTTGGACGCCGGATCCGCGATGCGGTGCTGAAGCGCGCCGTCATCGGTTAAAATGAGCAGGCCTTCGCTGTCCCCATCCAGCCGCCCCGCAGCATAGACACCGGCGACCGGGATGAATTCCTTCAAGCCCTGATATCTGCCTTCCGGCTTGAACTGGGAGAGTACGCCATAGGGCTTGTTGAACAGGATGAGACGGGACACGGCGAATTTTCCAAACCTGAATTCTAATCGACACCATGAGCTACAAACACATCCAGATTCCTTCCCAGGGCCAGAAGATTACAGTCCGGGAAGATAACACCTTGAACGTGCCGGATATCCCCATCATTCCCTTCATTGAAGGTGATGGCACCGGCGTGGATATCACCCCGGTCATGCGACGGGTGGTGGATGCGGCAGTGGAGAAGGCCTACGGCGGCAGGAAAAGAATCGCCTGGATGGAAGTCTATGCGGGGGAGAAAGCCACCCACATATACGGCGCCGACAACTGGCTGCCGAACGAAACCGTAGATGCGGTACGCGACTACATCATTTCCATCAAGGGCCCGCTGACCACGCCGACTTCGGGCGGCATGCGCTCGCTCAATGTGGCGTTGCGCCAGATGCTGGATCTGTACGTGTGCCTGCGCCCGGTGCGCTATTTCGACGGCGTGCCCAGCCCGGTGAAGGCGCCGGAAAAGGTCGACATGGTGATCTTCCGCGAAAACACCGAGGACATCTATGCCGGCATCGAGTGGGAAGCCCATTCGGCAGAGGCCAAGAAGGTGATCGAATTTCTCCGGAAGGAAATGGGTGTCGGGAAGATCCGTTTCCCGGACTCGTCCGCCATTGGCATCAAGCCGGTTTCCATCGAGGGCTCCGAGCGCCTGATCCGATGCGCGATCCAGTACGCCATCGATAACCAGCGCAAGTCCGTTACCTTGGTGCACAAGGGCAACATCATGAAGTTCACCGAAGGGGGCTTCAAGAAATGGGGCTATGAGCTGGCTGCGCGCGAGTTCGGCGCAACCCTCATAGACGAAGGCCCCTGGATGAAATTGCCGAACGGCATTGTGATCAAGGACGTCATAGCCGACGCCTTCCTGCAGCAGATTCTGCTGCGCCCGGCGGAGTATGACGTAATTGCCACCCTAAACCTGAATGGCGATTACGTCTCCGATGCGTTGGCGGCCGAAGTGGGCGGCATCGGCATCGCGCCGGGCGCCAACCTGTCCGACACCGTGGCCATGTTTGAAGCGACCCATGGCACCGCACCCAAGTATGCGGGCCAGGACTACGTCAATCCCGGCTCCATCATCCTGTCAGCCGAAATGATGCTGCGCCACCTCGGGTGGACCGAAGCGGCCGATCGCATTATCCGCGGCATGGACGGCGCAATTTCTGCCAAGACCGTGACCTATGATTTCGCCCGTTTGATGGAAGGCGCGACCGAGATCAAATGTTCAGCCTTTGGCGAAGCCATTATCCGGCATATGTAAGTATGCCCGCTGGCACGCGACAGAAAATGGCAAACGGAATCTGTCGTTGAAACGGCCTCCGCAGTGAGGGCTATCGCGGAGCTTTCCCCATGCCCCGGAGAATTCGCATGAACAAGAAGATTCATCTGCTTTGCTCAGCTTTTGCATTGGCTTGGGGAGCCCAGGCCAAGGCCGATGAACTCATGCCTCCCCATGCTTATGCCTCCCCTGCTCAGCAGGCCATCGCGCTACCAGATTTTTCATCGCTGGTCCATCGCCAGGGACCCTCTGTGGTTAACGTGCGTGTGTTTCGGACCCGGCCCGATGAGATGCCGGAGTCGGGAGAACAACGTCAACAGCAGCTACGCCAACCTCCCAGAGAAACGGGCATTGGGTCTGGTTTCGTTATTACGCCCAACGGAGTCATCCTGACAAACCGACACGTGGTGACAGGTGCCGAAAAGATCATGGTCCGGTTTGCCGACAAACGCGAATTGCCTGCCCGGGTGCTCGGCGTAGACACATTGACTGACGTGGCCGTACTCAAGGTGGAGGCCAACAATCTGCCCACTGCCACGCTGGGGGATTCCTCCCGGCTCGAAGTAGGACAATGGGTCCTGGCCATTGGCGCGCCTCTGGGACTGGAGCGGACCGCGACTCAAGGCATCATCAGCGCCCTGGGCCGAGCCCTGCCCAACGACAGCTACGTTCCATTTATTCAGACTGATGTGCCCATCAATCCGGGCAATTCCGGTGGCCCGCTGTTTGACCTGGAGGGGCGCGTTGTGGGCATCAACTCCCAAATCGCCAGCAACAGCGGCGGCTATATGGGCCTTTCGTTCGCCATCCCCATCAACACTGCGCTGGCCGTCGCCAAACAGATTATCCAAAATGGCCATGCCACGCATGGCTGGCTTGGCGTGAGCGCCCAGGAACTTACTGTGGATCTCGCCCAGGCCTATGGCCTGGACGCGCCGCGTGGAGCGCTTGTCACCGAAGTCAGGCCAATGGGTCCGGCGGATCGGGCCGGACTGCAGCCCGGTGACATCATCCTTGCCTTGAATAACATCGCTATCGTGGACAGTGCCGACTTGCCACCCATCATCGGCGCCAGTCAACCCGGCACGGAACTCCTGCTGACAGTTCTGCGGGATGGCCAATTGCTGAAACTCAAGCCGAAGGTAGGTGAACTGGGGCAGGAAGGCACGTCTGGGAAGCGCGCCACGCCCATTACCCGGATCGAGCGGCTCAAACTGAAGGTTTCAGATCTGGATGCCGCAACACAGCAGGTGCTGTCCCTGCACGGAGGCGTGATGGTGGAGGACATCGAGGCCGGTCCCGCCGCCACAGCCGGGATACAGCCTGGCGATATTCTGCTCAAGCTGGGCCCGTTTCAGGTGAACAACGCTGCCCGTCTGCGAGATCTGACTAACAGATTGCCCACCGGCCGGCCCTTTCCACTGCTGGTGAGGCGGCAGGATAGCTATACGTTTGTCACGATCTCTTTGCCCACGGCGGAATAGGCCTTGAAACTTTTTGTGATTGCAACCCGACTGTGGCAAATATTGGCGCATCACCGGGCCAATGATAGAAGCGGCCCCGCCACGGCCCTTGGGTCCGCGTTTCAACATTGGCATCTGGCAATGCGTGCAATCCAGGTGCCTGCTTGCTGCATCTGATTCCGGATACGCATAAAAAAACCCCGCATCGCGGGGTTTTTGCTGGGAATGCAAAGAACTCAGGCGGCCTGGATATTGGATGCCTGCTTGCCTTTGGGTCCCTGGCTCACTTCAAATGATACTTTCTGGCCTTCTTTCAGCGTCTTGAAGCCATTCATATTGATAGCGGAAAAATGCGCGAACACATCTTCGCCGCCGTCGTCGGGAGTGATAAAGCCGAATCCTTTCGAATCGCTAAACCACTTGACGGTACCTGTTGCCATATAAACTACCCTCCCTTGGCGCTACTAGCCGCTAACTGCGTGCGACAAACCGCTTGTTGTTCGATTGCAAGACGCTCGAAATGCCCTGAATCCACAACCTCCTCAAGCCTGGAAGCCAGACTTAATGGCTTTCTACGCCGCTTTTTTATTTTTGACAAGAGGCGGCTTGTTTTTTCAGGAATCCCGCTACACTCCTGTCTCCCAACAACCACATAGGAGGTTCCATGACATACCCCGCAATGATTGCCCTGGCTGCAGCCATGCTTTTCGCAGCGTCAGGCCCGGTGTTGGCTGAGACGTCTCAGCAAAGCCGAATGAAGGACTGCAGTGCGCAGGCTAAAGGCAAGATGGGCGCCGAGCGCAAGGCATTCATGAAATCCTGTCTGTCCGGCGCCAAGGCCGCGGTACCTGCTCCTGCCGCTGCAACTCCGGCTGCCGAAGCCAAGGCTCCGGCAGCGGCTCCGGGCATGTCCAAATCCGGCAAGCCCCTGACCGCACAACAGCAAAAGATGAAGGACTGTAACGGGGAGGCCAAAGGCATGAAAGGCGCCGAGCGCAGGAAGTTCATGAGCGGTTGCCTGAAGAAGAAGTAAGCAAATCGATCAGACAGGAAAGCCGGGTTCGCCCGGCTTTTTTGTTTTGGTGCATGATTAGCCGATGAAGGCTATACAGACTTGCGACCTGTTCTGCGCTGTGGTGGACAACTACGGTGACATCGGCATCGCTGCCCGCCTGGCCCGCCAGTTGCATCAAGAGCAGGGGCTGCGAGTGCGGCTTTGGGTGGACGATCTGCACACCTTCAGCCGACTTCATCCCGATATTGCGCAGCAGGCCGAGAGCCAGAACTGGCAGGGGGTTGAGGTGCGACGCTGGGCCTTCCCCTTTAACGAAATCGTTCCGCACCATCTGGTCATCGAGGCCTTCGCCTGCGAACTTCCGCAGTCT
Source organism: uncultured beta proteobacterium (assembly GCA_963746955.1). GTDB lineage: Bacteria > Pseudomonadota > Gammaproteobacteria > Burkholderiales > Thiobacillaceae > DASQBT01. The sequence continues at coordinate 51,165 of CAVVDR010000003.1, forward strand.
TTTCTACAAGCCATGGCGGCACAGCCGGTCAAGCCGGTCTGGCTCAATCTCGATTACCTGTCAGCCGAGCCCTGGGTTGAAGGCTGCCACGGCCTGGCCTCACCCCATCCGCGTTTGCCGCTGGTCCGGTACTTCTTCTTTCCCGGTTACACACGAGCCACGGGCGGACTGTTGCGCGAACAAGGATTGATCGAGGACGTCGAGTCATTTCAGCTCGATGCCAAGGCCAGGGCCGCCTTTTGGCAAAGTTTGAGCCTGCCTTTGCCGCAGACTGGAGAGTTGCGGGTTTCCCTGTTTGCCTATGAAAACCCTGCGATCCCCGCGCTGCTAGAGAGTCTTGCTGGCCACGCCGGCCCGGTAAGCTGCCTATTGCCGGAGAACAAGGCGCTGGCGCCGGCGTTGGCGTATTTTGGCCAAAGGGGGGCTCAAATGGGCGAGCGCCTGGAGCGCGGCAGCCTGAGCCTGCACGTCTTGCCATTTCTTGCGCAAGACACGTACGACCGGCTGTTGTGGGCCTGCGACCTGAATATCGTCCGGGGCGAGGATTCCTTCGTGCGCGCCCAGTTTGCCGGCCGGCCCGTCCTGTGGCAGGCATATGTGCAGCAAGGGGATGTCCATGGGAAAAAGGTGCTGGCCTGGCTGGAACGCTACCTGGAAGGCGCTTCGCCGCAGTTGGCCGCGCAACTGCAAGAGCTGTTCCTGGCATGGAATCAGGGTGACCCCCTGGCCCCGGGCTGGCTGGAATCTCTCCCTGGCTGGCTTGCGCACGCGCATCGCTGGAAAGGCCAGCTTGCAGCCCTTCCCAGCCTGTCGGAAGCGCTGGTGAGATTTGCCATAAATAAGTTATAATGCTCTGTTTTTTATAACCTTCTTCAGGACGCAGTCAAGATGAAAACCGCCCAGGAACTCCGTGCCGGCAACGTGGTAATGATCGGTTCCGATCCCATGATTGTGCAAAAGGCCGACTACAACAAATCCGGCCGCAACTCCGCTGTGGTCAAGATGAAACTCAAGAACCTGCTTTCGGGTGCAGGCACCGAAAGCGTTTACAAGGCCGACGAAAAATTCGACCTCGTCGTGCTGGATAAGAAGGAGTGTACCTACTCCTACTTCGCTGATCCCATGTATGTCTTCATGGACTCGGACTACAACCAGTATGAAATTGAACCGGACAATATGACCGATGCGCTCAATTACCTGGATGACGGCATGCCGGTGGAAGTGGTGTTCTACGAAGGCAAGGCCTTATCCGTAGACCTGCCCACCACCGTGGTGCGTGAGGTGGAATACACCGAGCCTGCCGTGCGTGGCGACACCTCGGGCAAGGTCATGAAGCCGGCCCGCATCAAGCCCACCCACTACGAAGTCCAGGTGGCGGCCTTCGTCGCGATTGGCGACAAGATCGAGATCGATACGCGGACCAACGAATTCAAGCGCCGGGTTTGATCGGCGCCTGCCAGAGGGCAACACGGGAAAGGCAGCTTCGGCTGCCCTTTCTTTATTCGGGTTGGCAAAGGACTAGCGCATCGTGTGACGTGCTGCTGATTGCGACAGTGGGGACGGCCAGCCGCTGAACAGATCAATCGAGCCTGTCCAAGAGCCTCAGTTCAGGCAACGCGCTCAGGTAAAATGGTTGCTTTCGTCGACCGCCTGTTTCATGGCCACCATTCTTACCTTGCGCGGAGGATCCGCGTTATCCGAATTCCGCCTTGCAAAAATGCGCGATGAGGCCCACAAGTCGGGGATCTCATTGGGACAGATCGCGACCCGATTCTGGCATTTCATTGAAGTCAGCGAAACATTGTCGGGTGCTGAGATGGAAGTGTTGAACCATGTGCTGGGAGAGAGTGGCCCCAGCAGCGGCACGGATATCTCTGGTTCTCTCTATCTAGTGACCCCCCGCTTTGGGACGATTTCGCCGTGGTCTTCCAAGGCCACGGACATCCTGCACAATTGCGGCCTGGACAAGGTAATGCGCGTCGAACGCGGCATTGCCTATCATCTGGAAAACCTTGCAACTGAGGGATTTGGCGCGGAGCATCAGGCCCGGTTGTTGGCGCTGATCCACGACCGCATGACGGAGGTCGTGCTGAAGTCGCCGGACCAAGCCTTGGCGCTGTTTCGCCATGTTGCGCCGCAGCCGCTGGAATCCGTGGATGTGTTGGGCGGCGGGCGCCAGGCCTTGACCGTGGCCAACCGAGAGATGGGGCTGGCCCTGTCTGACGACGAGATCGATTATCTGGCGAAAAACTTCACCCGGCTGCGGCGCAACCCTACCGACGTGGAACTGATGATGTTTGCCCAGGCCAATTCCGAGCATTGCCGCCACAAAATATTCAACGCGAGCTGGATTATCGATGGTGAGGCTAAAGACAAAACTCTGTTCGGCATGATCCGAGATACTCACAAGGTGTCGCCGGGCGGCACCCTGTCCGCGTATGAGGACAATGCGTCGGTGACCGAAGGGGCGTGCATCGATCGCTTCTATCCGAGAGGCGATGGGCGGTACGCTTTCAATGCCGAGCTTACCCATATCCTGATGAAGGTGGAAACCCACAACCATCCCACGGCCATTTCGCCCTTCCCCGGCGCGGCCACCGGCTCCGGCGGGGAAATACGCGATGAAGGCGCAACCGGGCGCGGCTCCAAACCCAAGGCAGGGCTGTGCGGCTTTTCGGTATCCAATCTGAATATTTCAGGCTACGAGCAGCCGTGGGAGAAGCGTGCGGATGGCAAGGCCTATGGAAAGCCGGGACGCATTGTCTCTGCACTACAGATCATGATCGACGGACCGATCGGTGCGGCCGCGTTCAACAACGAATTTGGCCGGCCCAATCTGGCCGGCTATTTCCGCACCTTCGAGGAAAAGGTCGGCGGCGAGATGCGCGGCTATCACAAGCCCATCATGCTGGCGGGCGGCGTCGGCAATGTTCGCGCGGATCACGTGCACAAGCAGATGCTTCCCGCCGGCGCGCTGGTAATACAAATGGGCGGCCCGGGCATGCTGATCGGGCTGGGTGGCGGGGCGGCATCGAGCATGGCGACCGGGGCCAATCCGGAGAATCTGGATTTCGATTCGGTGCAGCGCGGCAACCCGGAAATGCAACGCCGCGCCCAGGAAGTGATCGACCGCTGCTGGCAAATGGGAGAAAACAATCCCATCTTCTCCATACACGATGTCGGGGCGGGCGGCCTGTCCAACGCATTGCCGGAACTGGTTCATGGCGGGGGTAAAGGCGGGCGATTCGAGTTGCGCGCGGTGCCTTCGGAAGAGTCCGGAATGTCGCCGAAGGAGATCTGGTGCAACGAGGCACAGGAGCGCTATGTCCTCGCCATCGACGCCGCGCGCATCAGCGAATTCCGCGCCATTTGCGAGCGCGAGCGCTGTCCGTTTGCGGTGCTGGGAGAAGCCACCAGTGATGGCCGTCTTCAGGTGACAGACGAGGCGCTGCACAACTACTCGGTGGATGTTCCGCTGGAAGTGATCCTGGGCAAGCCGCCAAAAATGACGCGTGACGTAACCCACGGCCGGCGTGATCTGACGCCGCTCAATCTGGACGGCGTCACCCTGGAAGATGCGGCCGAACGAGTGTTGTCCCTGCCGGGCGTGGCGTCCAAGATGTTCCTGATATCCATCGGCGACCGCAGCGTGGGCGGCATGACGGCCCGCGACCAGTGTGTGGGTCCCTGGCAGGTTCCGGTGGCCGATTGCGCCATCACCCTCATGGGCTATCAGACCCGGCGCGGGGAGGTAATGGCGATCGGCGAGAAAGCGCCTCTGGCTCTGATCGATGCGCCTGCGTCGGGCCGCATGGCAATTGCGGAAGCCCTCGGCAATCTCGCGGCGGCAAGCGTTGAAAAGATTTCCGATGTGAAACTGTCGGCCAACTGGATGGCGCCGGCCGGACATCCTGGCGAAGACGCGGCCCTGTTCGATACGGTTGAGGCCGTATCCGCCTATTGCCAGCAACTGGGCATCAGCATCCCGGTGGGCAAGGACTCCATGAGCATGAAGACGTTATGGGAGGAGGGTGGGCAAACAAAATCCGTAACCGCGCCCATCTCGCTTGTCGTGTCGGCGTTTGCGCGCACGCCAGATGCGGGCACGCACTCGACGCCTCAGTTGCGCACGGATTGCGGCGACACCGATCTCATGCTGATCGACCTGGGCTTGGGCAAGGATCGACTTGGGGGGTCTGCATTGGCGCAGGCTTACAAACAGGTCGGAGATCAATGCCCGGACGCACCTGCAGCCTCAAGCCTGACGAGCTTCTTCGCGGCCATTCAGAAGCTGCGCGACGAAGACAGGCTGCTGGCCTACCATGACCGTTCCGATGGCGGCCTGTTCGTCACGCTGTGTGAAATGGCATTTGCCGGCCATTGCGGCCTAAGCCTGGAACTGGATGAACTGTGCCAGGACTTGATCCGTCACAACGTGGAGGAGGAGGGAGAGCCAGACCCGGATCCCGATAACATGACCTCCGCCGAGCGGCAGGCCAAGCTGCTGCGGGTGATGTTCAACGAGGAAGCCGGGGCGGTGATTCAGGTGCGTCGCAGCGATACGGCCGAAGTATTGCGGGCCTTCATCGATGCCGGCCTGCGCAGTGAAATTCATGTCATCGGCGAACCTGACACGCACGACCGCATTCGCATCTTGCGCCTGGGTGAGATCATCTTCGACGTGCCGCGCGCGCGCTTGCAGGAACTGTGGATGATGCCGGGCTATCAGATTGCCAGGCTGCGGGACAACCCGTCGTGCGCCCTGGAGGAGTTCGAACAAGTGCAGGATACCGCTGATTTGGGCCTGGACTACGCGCTCACCTTCGATCCGCAGGAAGATGTCGCGGCGCCCTTTATCGCGGGACGTGCTCGCCCCGGAGTGGCCATTCTGCGCGAGCAGGGAGTCAATGGACAGGTGGAAATGGCAGCCGCATTCGAACGTGCGGGTTTTGCCGCATTCGATGTGCATATGAGCGACGTGCTGTCCGGTCATGTTTCCCTGCAAGGCTTCAAGGGAGTGGTGGCCTGTGGCGGATTTTCTTACGGTGACGTGCTGGGCGCGGGCGGCGGCTGGGCCAAGTCCATCCTGTTCAATCGCCGGGCGCGGGACGAATTCGACGCCTTCTATCAACGTGCGGATACCTTTGGCCTGGGCGTCTGCAACGGTTGTCAGATGATGAGCCAGTTGCACGATCTCATTCCCGGCGCAGACGCCTGGCCGCAGTTCTTGCGAAATCAGTCTGAACAGTTTGAGGCCCGTTTCGTTGAAGTCGAAGTGCTGGACAGCCCCTCCATGTTCTTTGCCGGCATGGCCGGCTCGCGTATGCCGATTGTCGTGGCTCATGGGGAAGGCCGCGTTGTCTACCGCGACCCAAGCCACGCTGGGCAGGCCAAGCGGGCATTGCGCTACGTTGATCATCATGGACGGCCGACGCAAGCCTATCCTCTAAATCCCAACGGATCACCCGATGGCGCAACCGGCTACACTACGCCGGATGGCCGCTTTACCATCCTCATGCCCCACCCGGAACGGGTGTTCCGTGCGGTGCAGCTTTCCTGGAAACCGGCAGACTGGCAGGGTGAAGACAGCCCCTGGATGCGCATGTTCAGGAACGCCCGGCTTCAGCTGGGTTAGGCAATAATGCAAGAATATTGCGCTGTTTCCAGCCTCACCCCGAGGCTCAAATTCCCGATCCCATGAACGCGCCATTGCACTTGCTGACCGACGACGATTTGCGCGCCCAGGTTCGCCTGCTGGGTGCCCTGTTGGGCGACGTTTTGAAGGAAATCGCCGGGCAGGAATTGTTTGAAGCCGTGGAGGCCTTGCGCGCCGGCTTTGTCGATCTGCATCAAAAGGAAGACAAGACTTTGCGCCTGAGGCTGATGGGCTTGATCGAAGGCTTGCCGCCCGAGCGTCTCGAACAGGTGATCCGCGCGTTTTCGACCTATTTCAGCCTGGTCAATATCGCCGAAGAAAGCTTTGCTCACCGAAATCGGCGCCGCCAACTGGCGATTGGCGGAGATCCCTGGGTCGGCTCGTTTGACCATACCCTGGCGAGTTTGAAAGCCCAGGGCGTGAGCGCGGAAACCCTGCAGGCCCTCGCCAATCGGTTGCGCTACTCGCCAGTATTCACTGCCCATCCGACCGAGGCGCGGCGCCGCGCAGTGATGGAGAGTCTGAGGCGAATCTTCGTGGTTTGCGACCGGCTGTACGACCCAATGCTCGGCAGGAATGAGCAGGAGGAACTCACCGAAACCCTGTCGCGTGAGATTCGGGTCATGTGGCGAACGGATGAACTGCGCAGCGCCAGGCTGGAAGTGCAGGACGAGGTTCGCAACGGACTCTACTATGTGCGCGACAGCCTGTTCGCTGCGGTTCCCCTGGCATATCGCTATTTCACCAAAGCCGTCAGGAAGCATTACGGCGTGAATGAGGCGGGCGAACCGGCGATCAGCGTGCCGAGTTTCATCCGCTTTGGCTCCTGGATCGGCGGCGACCGTGACGGTAACCCCTTCGTCACGCCCGAAGTGACGCGCTGGGCAGTGTACAAGCAGATGGAGACGGCGTTGTCAGAATACCTGCGCCGCATGAATGAACTGCGTCATGGACTGACCCACAGCCTGCAATGGTGCAAACTGCCTGCCCTTTTGGCTGCCCGGCTGGCCTGGGTGGAAACGCGATTTGGCAGCAAGGTGTTTTTCGGTACCGCGGTGCAGAGCTTTGCCCGCGAACCTTACCGGCGTTTCCTTTCCATCATGATGGCCCGGCTGCGCGAAAACCTGGATCAGGTGCAACGCAAGCTGTCGGATGAGCGGGAAAGACCTTCAACCATGGCCTATGGCGGTGTCCATGAATTGCTGGAAGACCTCTACCTGATTCGTTCCTCCCTGGTCAGCCATGGTGACCGGGCGGTGGCCGAGGCGGATTTGCAGGATCTGATCCGCCTGGTCGAAAGTTTTGGTTTCCATCTGCTGCAACTGGACATTCGGCAGGAGTCCACGGTTCATACCCAGACGGTGGGGGAAATACTGCGTCAGCTCAATCCCGATTCCCGTTACATTGCCGCTGAAGAACAGGAGAAGTTGAACGAGCTTTCGCGCTGGATTGTCCAGGAGGGTGAGCTTTACGTGAGCGACCTGGTCTTGTCGGACAAGGCGCGGGAGACCCTGGAGGTATTCCGCCAGGTTGCGCGTTTGATGAATGAAGTGGGCACCGAGACCTTCGGCGCCTACGTGATTTCCATGACCCATACTGCTTCGCATGTAATGGAAGTGATGTTCCTGGCGCGGCTGGTGGGATTGGCCGGGAAGAAGGGAAACTGGCACTGCAGGCTTTCGGTTGCCCCCCTGTTCGAGACCGTGGATGACTTGCGCCGCAGCGAACAGGTGCTGGAAACATTGTTCTCCAACGAGGTCTACCGGTCCTTGCTCAAGGCCTCTGGCAATTTGCAGGAAGTCATGCTGGGCTATTCGGATTCATGCAAGGACGGCGGAATCCTTGCGTCCAACTGGAACCTCTACCAAGCCCAGCTCAAGATTATTGCGATTACCGGCGGTCATGGACTTGAATGCCGCCTCTTTCATGGCCGCGGTGGCACGGTCGGGCGTGGCGGCGGCCCGACCTACGAGGCCATACTTTCGCAACCGCCCGGCACGGTGGCGGGGCAGATCAAGTTCACCGAACAGGGCGAAATGCTGTACTACAAATACAGCAACCCGGAGACCGCAAGTTATGAAATCGGCATGGGCGCCACCGGCCTTATCAAGGCCAGTTGCGGGCTGCTGGGTGCGCCGCGCGCGGTGGATCCGGCCTTCCTCTCCATGATGGCTGAACTGGCGGAGCGGGGCGAAGCGGCTTATCGGGAGCTGACCCAGAACACGCCGGGTTTCCTGGACTATTTCTACGAGAGCACGCCGATCACCGAAATCGGGCTGCTCAACATCGGCTCTCGACCTTCCCACCGCAAGAAGACGGACCGCTCGATGGCTTCGGTCCGCGCCATTCCCTGGGTATTCAGTTGGGCCCAGTCACGCCATACCCTGCCCGCATGGTACGGCATCGGCACGGCGCTTTCCGGCGTCATGGGGGATGCGGACAGATCCCCTCTGCTGAAACGCATGTACCAGGATTGGCCGTTCTTTCGCGCCCTGTTGTCCAATGTGCAGATGGCGCTCTCCAAGGCCGACATCCAGATTGCCGGGGAATACGCAGAACTTTCAACCAACGAAAATGCGCGCGCGGTGTACACAAAGATTGCCGACGAATTTGACCAAACCCTCAAAGGCCTGCTTGCGGTGGCAGGGCTATGCTATTCCCTGGAAGAAAACCCGGCCCTCGCCCTGTCGCTGTCGCGCCGCAAGCCCTACCTGGATCCGCTCAATCATATCCAGGCCCGGCTGCTCAGCCGCTACCGCAATGAAAATCTGTCGGACCAAGACCGGGAAAAATGGCTGATTTCCCTCAAGCGATCGATCAATGCCATCGCAGCCGGTATGCGGGCCACAGGCTGACCGGCGTGCGGTCTTGGCCTGGCTCCGGGTTGCTTGACGCTGTGCATCCACGAGAAGCGGAGTCGGTATGACCGGCCTGTCAGCACTGGGGAGGCAAACGCCGGGCAACAGAAAACTGCTGATTTCGGTCGGCCTCAATGTGGCACTGTTTGCCGCCCTGTGCGCCGTCGGTTTGTACGCGTTCATCATCAAAGTGGACATGGAGGAGCAGAAGGGCCAGTTGATCAGGGATGCGGTCAATCAGCAGAGGCTTGCAGCGCATTTAACCCAGGCCATGGGAGATTTGGCGGCGGCGCGCCAGGAGGCCGAGAGCCTGCGTGGCGGGCTGAATGCTCGGGCAGTGGGCGAACAGGTGCTGGAAAGCGCCAAACCTTCGCTACCCGTTGAGGTCAGCTTTCGGAAATCCTTTTGGGGCCGAGGGCTGATAGCCAAACTGAAGAATCAGTCAACCCGCAGCCTGATCCTGGTTCTGGCGATCAGAAATCCGACCCTGTCCAGATTCAGACGCTTTCAACTGAAATTGGGGCCGCAGGACAAAGAAGAATTCGGCTACTCGGACGGCTGGGAGTTTGCTTCCGGCGATGAACTGGCCGTCTATCACAATGATTACAAGGGGCTGAAGATTACAGTACCTTAGCCCGCATCCGATTGCCCGGGCACTACCCGACGCGCGGCGCTTCGGGTAGCGGCGTGCAAGTGAACTTCCTGCCTGCAACTAGGTGCAGTCCTCGCAACCTTCGCGCTTGGGACAACCTTCGGGACGATCGGCGGCTGGCAGGGGGCAGCGGTTGATTTCGTTGGCAGTCCGCTGGAAATAGCAGGTCAGCGAGGAAGAACCTATGCCCAGCAGCCAAAACAGGAAGAACCCAACGGAGTAGGCAGCCAGCCGGCCCGCGAACAAGGGCTCGCCGTGGTAGATCATGTCCGTCGGATCAAACACGGTGAAGAACACGATGTCCGCCATCCCCGCGATCAGGAACGATGGCCACAATACGCTGATGCAACGCACCATTTGCGTCTCTCCCTTACTCGTCCGGGCTGTTCATGCGGCGGTTGAACCAGACGTAAAACCACACGCCCATGGCGATGATGAAGCCAATGGTAAACAGACTCAGCAGGCCGATGTAGGTGCCGAACAGCTCTTTCATTACGACGTCCATGGCATTTCTCCTTTTTTGGTTTACTGGGACTTCTCTTGCACTTGTACCAGGGTGGTTGAAGGAAATCCCATCCCGATCTCACAGCGTCGGCAGGTTCCAGACCTGGCAGACCGGCAGGGGGACTTGAGCAACGCAACAAAGGTGGCATGCATGGATTTACCCTTGCTGCTGCGACAGGTGAGCCGGCTTCAACTCAAGCGTTTCACCCTGGGTTGGGTGCCATACGCCTGCGAGGCGCCAGGCACCGTCCAAGGGTTCCAGGATGATGTCGTAGCGCGAGGCAATCAAATCGTGGACTGTGCCAATGTAGGTATCCGTCCTGCGTCGCGTGAGCAGCACACTGTGATCCAGACCCTTGCGAGTTGGATGGACGAGGCTCAGCTTCAAGGTATCAGGTGGGGCCGGAAGCTTACCAGCAAGTTGGAGATTGACGACCGCACCCTCGAGACGGGCCACCGCATGGACAGCGTATTTGCCGGCAGCGATATCCCGTTCCACTATCCGGTTGATGGCCAAGCCATCCTTGTAGTAATCATCCGCCACCAGCCCGTCATCAGTCTTGATGGCCGCCCACAAGAAAGCGAAGCCTACGATAATGGAGGTGATGGGCATGATGGCAAGCAGCCAAGGCCAACGTTGCCTGTACCAAGGTTGTTGAGCGACGAATTGCATGGCTTCTCCTTTTGTGGTCAGGTCTATCTGGACAGGAATGTGGTCTTTGCCGTCTTGCTCAGTTTCGGATCGCCTTCCGCAGTGACCACAATCTCAACCGGTGTGGATCGGGACTTGAGATTGGCGGGATCAGCAATCAGGCGAATCGGCATGTCCATCGTGGTCAGCGGATCGGCAATCAGCCGGTCGCTCTCGGGCACAGCTACGATTCCCTCCACGCCGCGGGCGCTGATGCGGTAGCGGTGCACCGAGTCATCCATGTTGATGATTTCAACCCGGTAGAGGTTTTCCACCCGGCCGTCGTCGGTTTCCCTCGACAGCGTGGTCCGGTCGCGAATGACATCGACCCGCAAGGGTACCCGGGTGGCGATGGTGTACAGAAAGGCAACGCCGATGGCCAGCAGGATTGTGCTGTAAACAATCACGCGCGGGCGAAACACATGGCCCAGGATGCTCTTGTCGGTGTACTTGCTCTTCAACACGTTTTCGGTCGTGTAGCGTATGAGGCCTTTGGGGTAACCCATTTTGGCCATGACCTGGTTACAACCGTCGATGCAGGCGGCACAGCCGATGCATTCGTATTGCAGGCCATTGCGAATGTCGATCCCCGTTGGACAGACCTGTACGCAGATGTTGCAGTCTATGCAGGTGCCCAGCCCCGCTGCCTTGTAGTCGGTGGACTTGGAGCGGGGGCCGCGCGGTTCGCCCATGGCAGGATCGTAGGACACGATCAGCGTGTCTGGGTCGAACATCACGCTCTGGAATCGGGCATAGGGGCACATGTATTTGCACACCTGTTCACGCATGAAGCCCGCATTGCCATAGGTGGCAAAGCCATAGAAGAATACCCAGAAGGTCTCCCACGGTCCGAGCGTCCAGCTCATGAATTCAAAACCCAAAGTCTGAATGGGGGTGAAATAGCCGACGAAGGTGAAGCCGGTCCAGAATCCGATGAGGATCCAAATCAGATGTTTGCTACCCCGGCGCAGAATCTTTTCCGCATTCCAAGGTTGCTTGTCCAGTTTCATTTGCTTGAGGCGGTCGCCTTCAAGCTTTCTTTCTACCCATAGAAAGATCTCCGTGTAAACCGTTTGCGGGCAGGCAAACCCGCACCACAGTCGTCCTGCGATCGCGGTGAACAGGAACAGGGAATAGGCGGAAATGATCAGCAGGCCGGTAAGCCAGATGAAATCCTGGGGAAAGAACACCCAGTCGAAGATGTAAAACTTGCGGTTGACCAGGTCGAACAGCACCGCCTGCCGACCATTCCAGGTTAGCCAGGGCAGGCCGTAATAAATGATCTGGGTGAGCAGGACGAAGAACACCCGCCAGTTGGCAAACCAGCCGTGGACTGCCCGGGGGAAGATCTTCTGCCGAACGGCGTAAAGCAACCGTTCGACTTCTTCATTATTGTTGTTGGCGGCAGGTTGTAGGGAGCGGGTATCCATGCGTCAAGGACAAATTAGTGTGCAATCGGCTGAGGGCGGATATAACGATCCAATACCATAATCCTTATGCCCGTCTCCAGAAAGCCCTGGCCCCGAAAACGGAGCCAGGGTGGTATTGCAGTATTGCAGGAGGTCAGGTAATGCCTAATTCCAGGCGCCACCCTTCAAGCAAATTTAGGCATTGCTCGCTGCTACTTCTCGACACCTCCAGAAGCGGCGGGTGCCGATGCGCCTTCAGGAGTGGGCGCCGGCGCGACGGCCTCCGGTTCGGGTGCCGGTGCAGGGGCCGCCGCCGGTTGGCCGCCACCCAGCCCGTAGACGTAGGCAGCCAGTAGATGCACCTTGGCCTCGCCCAGTTTATCGAGTTGAGCCGGCATGTTGCCATTTCGGCCTTTGGCGATGGTTTCCATGATCGCTGCTTCACTGCCGCCATAGAGCCAGATCTTGTCAGTCAGATTGGGCGCGCCTATGGCAGCCATGCCCTTGCCGTCGGCGCCGTGGCAGGCGGTGCAGTTGGCGTCGAACTTGGCTTTGCCCGCGGCGGCGAGCCCGGCATCATGGGGACGACCCGACAGGGAGAGCACATAATTGGCGACTTCCTTGACACCGTCGGCTCCCAGTATGGGCGCCCAAGCGGGCATTACACCGGCACGTCCGTTCGAGATGGTAGCCTTGATGGTGTCGGGGTCACCGCCGTACAGCCAGTCTTGATCGGTCAGATTGGGAAAGCCCTTGGCGCCTTTCGCATCGGATTGGTGACACTGGGAGCAATAGGTCAGGAACAGCCGCTGTCCCATTTCGTGCGCATCCTTGTTGGCCGCCACCTGTTGTATGGACTGGCCCAGGAATTGATTGAAAATGGGGTCGTACTTCTCCTTCGCCTCATGCACTTCATGGTTGTACTGACCCCAGGATGACCAGCCCAGAACGCCTTTGAAACTGCCGAGCCCGGGGTACAGCACCAGATACACCCCAGCGAAAATCAGCGTAATCCAGAACAGCTTGACCCACCAACTGGGCAGAGGATTGTTCAGTTCCACCAGGTCCCCGTCCCACTTGTGTCCCATCTCTTCGGCCTTCTGTCCCGGGGCGAGGCGCTGGGTTCTCTGCGAGTACAGAAAAATCGCGACACCGATCAGACTCACCGCGGTAATGACGGAAATGTACCAACTCCAGAAATCGCTCGTGAATTCCAGCATAGCGTTCATCGTTTGTCTCCTTTAACGACGGGTTCGTCGTCCAACAGGGGAATTTGCGCATCGTCCTCGAACCGCTGCTTCCTGTCCTTGCCGTAGGCCCACCACACGATGCCGGCAAAGGTCAGGAAAAATACCACGGTAACGACCGCATTGATCATTGCGCCGTCCATTACTTCACATCCTTCATTGCGCGGCCCAGGCTTTGCAGGTAAGCGATCAGTGCATCCATTTCAGTCTTGCCCTGGAGGTCATTGGGCGCACTGGCGATCTCCTCATCGGTGTAGGGATGACCAAGCATACGCAGGCCGCGCATCTTGGCCTGGATGGTGCTGTTGTCCAACGGCGTGCTTGCCAGGAAGGCATAGGCTGGCATGTTGGATTCAGGCACCACATCGCGCGGGTTCGTCAAATGGATACGGTGCCACTCATCGGAATAACGGCCCGCCATGCGCTGCAAGTCCGGGCCGGTACGCTTGGAACCCCACAGGAACGGCCGGTCATAGATATATTCTCCGGCGACCGAGTAGTGGCCGTAGCGTTCGGTTTCGGCGCGGAAGGGCCGAATCATCTGGGAATGGCAGCCAACGCAGCCTTCCCGGATGTAGATGTCCCGCCCCGACAATTCGAGCGCCGAGTAGGGCTTGAGCCCTTCGACCGGCTGGGTCACGTAGCGCTGGAAAAACAGCGGCACGATTTGTACCAGACCACCCACGCTGATGACGAGAATTGTTAGCAGAATCAGCCAGCCGGTATTCTTTTCAATACTCTGATGTGAGAAAGCCATTCTTCTTCTCCTCTCTGTTAGGCGTGAGCCGGGACGGGGATAGGCGCGTCATTCACGGCTTTGCCCACGCTGATGGTTTTCCACACGTTGTAGGCCATGATCAGCATGCCGGCAAAGAACAGCGTGCCACCTACCAGGCGAATGGCGTAGAAGGGGTAAATGGCCTTAACCACTTGAGCGAAGCCATACTGGAGCGTGCCGTCCGGGTTGGACGCACGCCACATGAGCCCTTCCGCAACGCCCGCAATCCACATGGCCGCAATGTAGAGAACCACGCCTATCGTCGCAACCCAGAAATGGGTGGTGACCAGCTTCATGGAGTACATCTCCTCCCGGCCGAACAACCGTGGAATCAGGTAGTACAGGGAGCCAACCGTGATCATCGCCACCCAGCCGAGAGCGCCGGAATGCACGTGACCGATGGTCCAGTCGGTGTAATGCGACAGGGCGTTCACGGTCTTCACCGACATCATGGGACCTTCGAAGGTGGACATGCCATAGAAGGACAGGGAAGTAACCAGGAACTTGAGGATGGGGTCAGTGCGCAGCTTATGCCAGGCGCCGGACAGGGTCATGATGCCGTTCATCATGCCGCCCCAGGAGGGCGCCAGGAGAACCAGGGAGAACACCATGCCCAGGGACTGAGCCCAGTCGGGCAGGGCGGTATACATCAGATGGTGCGGGCCGGCCCACATGTAAACGAAGTTAAGCGCCCAGAAGTGCACGATGGACAGCCGGTAGGAGTAGATCGGACGTCCGGCCTGCTTGGGAATGAAGTAGTACATCATGCCGAGGAACGCAGTGGTGAGGAAGAAGCCCACCGCATTGTGGCCATACCACCATTCCACCATGGCGTCCTGTGCGCCCGCGTAGACCGAGTAGGACTTCATCGGGCCCACCGGCAGTTCTGCACTGTTGACGATGTGCAGCACGGCGATGGTAATGATGTAGGCGCCAAAGAACCAGTTGGACACATAGATGTGCGGCGTTTTGCGCTTGATCAGTGTGCCGAAGAACACCACGGCGAAGGCAACCCACACAACCGCAATCGCGATGTCAATCGGCCATTCCAGTTCCGCGTATTCTTTGGAAGTGGTGAAACCGAGCGGCAGTGAAATGGCGGCTGCCACAATGATCGCTTGCCATCCCCAGAAGGTGAAGGCGGCGAGCTTTTCCGCAAACAGGCGGACGTGGCAGGTTCGCTGAACGATGTAATAGATGACCGTGAACATCGCGCTGCCGCCGAAGGCAAAAATCACCGCGTTGGTGTGAAGCGGCCGCAATCGGCCATAAGTCAGCCAGGGGCCAATATTCAGTTCAGGCCAGATCAGTTGCGCGGCCAGTATTACGCCGACCAGCATGCCGACGATACCCCACACAACGGTCATGATGGCGAACTGACGCACGATCTTGTAGTTGTACGTTGTTGCTTCCATGGGCGTCTCCCTCAGGTTAGGACGAAATATCTAGCCAGAACGGGCAGCTATTCGGACACGATTATCCTTATAGAAGGAGTCATGTCAATCCGGCTTTTCAATCAGGGTTATCTATCTCGCCAGCTGATTTCTTGGTTGCATCGTTCTTGGCTGGCGGCCGGTCATTATCCATCAATATAGCGTGTCCGGGTCCTTCAAGATCATCAAATTGTCCTGACTTGACCGACCAAAGAAAGAACCATGCGATGACGGCCACGAGTACCAGTCCAAGCGGAATGAGCAAGAAAAGAATATCCACAGGATCAGGGGCTCATCAATTGTGCTGATGCAATCGTTTCCCGTTTGGAAGCTCGGCCGTCAAAGTCCGCAAGCCGGAGCGCATTGAGCACCACCAGCAGGGAACTTGCCGACATGCCGATCCCGGCCATCCACGGAGTGACGTGGCCCAACGCCGCGGCTGGAATCGCTATCAGGTTGTAGACCAAGGCCCAGCCGAGATTTTGGCGGATGATGGTTCGGGTCTTCCGCGCTGTCGACACGCCCTCGGCCAATGCCGACAAATGCCCGCCGAGCATGACCATATCAGCGGCCGCCTGCGCGACGTCGGTGCCTTCACCCATTGCAATCGAAACTTCTGCTGCTGCCAGCACGGGAGCATCATTGATGCCATCCCCCACCATCGCCACAATGCGTCCTTCAGCTTGCAACTGTCTGATGTAGTTTAGCTTGTCATCGGGCAGCGCCTCCGCACGAACATCGGTAATGCCCAACTGCCGCGCGATTGCCTGAGCCGCCTGGGCACTGTCTCCACTCAACAGGTGCAGGCGCAATCCCTGACGGCGCAATTGCCGGACCGCGTCTGACGCATCCGCGCGCACCGTATCGCCAAGCGTAATCCAGGCCAGCCATTGCCCTTCGCGTCCCAACGCGAGCAAGGATTCGTTGCCTTCCACGTGCGGCGGAGGCGGAAGCTCGCACAACTCCTGCACAAATCCGGGTTTGCCCAGGCGCAGGGTCGAGCCCTGATGGATGCCTTCCACCCCGCGACCGGAGTAATTGGTCGGACGTGCAACGGCGCAAGGGTTGCGACATGCCGCCCGGATCGCCCGTGCGAGCGGATGTTCCGAGCCCGACTCCAGGCCGGCTGCCAGCGAGAGGACCTGGTCTTCTGAAATTCCGGGCGCGGGGAATAGCTTCAGCAACACGTGCTGTCCGTGGGTCAGTGTGCCGGTCTTGTCAAACACCAGATCGGTGACCTGGGCCAGGGTTTCCAGCGCATGGCCGCGGGTGGTCAGCAGTCCCAGCCTGGTGAGGCGGCCAGTGGCTGCGGTCAGCGCAGCCGGCGTGGCCAAACCAAGCGCGCAGGGACAGGTGACGACCAGCACCGATACAGTGATCCACAGGACCCGGCTTGGGTCATGGACATACCAGACCATGGCAGTCAGCGCGGTAACCACCAGCAGCGCGCCCACGAACCAGGCGGCAGCCTTGTCCGCCAGCTTGCCGATACGCGGCTTTTCGCTCTGAGCCCGGTCGAGCAGGCGGATGATCGCAGACAGGCGGGTTTCCTCTCCGACCTTGCTCACCTGCATGACCAGTTGACTATCCTGATTGACCGAGCCGCCGATCAGACTGTCCCCCCGCGTTTTGGATACGGGCATGGACTCCCCGGTCAGCATGGCTTCGTTGACGCTGCTCTTGCCTTCGACCACCAAACCGTCGGCTGGAACCGTTTCACCGGGCTTCACGAGAACGTAGTCTCCGGCAGCAAGTTTCACCGCCGGGATGATTTCCTGCTCGCGCCCTGGCCATTGCGGCAGGCGGCTTGCAGCAGGTGGGATAAGTTTGACCAGTTCTTCTGCAGCCTGGGCGCTCTTTCGGCGCGCGCCCATTTCGAGAAATCGCCCGGTAAGCAGCAGAAACACGAACATGGTCACCGAGTCAAAATACACCTCGCCATGCCCGACGATGGTGGCATACATGCTGGCCAGGAAGGCCGAGCCCACACCCAGCGCCAGCGGCACATCCATGCCCAGCGTATGGCGCTTGAGGTCGCGCCACGCCCCGGTAAAGAACGGTCGAGCTGAATACAGCACCACCGGCAGGGTCAGAATCAAACTGGCCCAGCGCATCAACGCCAAAATTTCTGGCGCGATGTCAGCAGGGCCGGCGGTATAGGCGGGGATCGCGTACATCATCACCTGCATCATCGCAAGGCCCGCAATGGCCAGCCGTTTGATGGCGCTGTTGCGTTCCTTCTTGAAAATTTCTTCCTGGCGTCCCGTGTCAAAAGGGTGGGCGATATAGCCGATGTCAGCGACGGATTTGAGAATCTCGGACAGGTGGACGCGGGTTTCATCCCAGCGCACCCGCGCGCGCCGCGTAGAGTAATTGATGTCCACCGAGAGCACGCCCGGCAACTGGGCGATATGCCGCTCGTTCAACCAGACACAGGCCGCGCAGACAATGTTCTCCAGGATCAGCGACGCTTCCCGCACATTGTCGGGGGAAACCCTGACAAAACTCTTCTGGATTTCCGGCAGGTCATACAGACCGAGGTTCTTCAGTTCTTCTGCGGCTGCCTGCGGAGTGGGGGGCAGGGCGGTGCGGTGTTCGTAGTAGGCTTCCTGTCCCGACTCGATGATGGTTTGGGCCACTGCCTGGCAGCCGCGGCAACAGACCGCTTCCTGGTGCTGACGGTAAACGATCAGATAATCCGCACCGTCCGGCACCGGCAGCCCGCAATGAAAGCAGGCGCGCTGGTCGGGGTGCGCGGTCTGGGAGGCGGAAGTCAGGCCAGCCATTGGGAAATTGGAGAAGGGAACGCCGATTCTATCAGTCAGCGTTTGGATACAATCATCCGCATGCTGCCCTGGTTGAATTCCACCGATCCCTTTCCGCCGGTTGCCTTGGCTATGCGCGATCCCAATGGCTTGCTGGCGGTCGGTGCTGATCTGCAGCCGGCCACCCTGCTGAACGCCTATCGGCAGGGGATCTTCCCCTGGTACAACGAAGGCCAGCCCATCTTATGGTGGAGTCCCGATCCGCGCATGGTGCTGTTGCCCCAAGAGTTCATGCTGCGCCGCTCCCTGGCCAAGCGCATCCGCAATGGCGGCTTTGAAATCCGCATGGACAACCGGTTTGCGGACGTCATGAGCGCCTGCGCCTCGCCGCGCGCAGATCAGGACGGAACCTGGATCAGCGCAGCGATGCTTCAGGCCTATACGCGGTTGCATCGACTGGGTTTCGCCCACTCGGTGGAAACCTGGCTGAACGGCGAACTGGCGGGCGGCCTTTACGGCGTTGCCATCGGCAAGATGTTCTACGGAGAATCCATGTTTTCCCTGGTTAAGGATGCCTCCAAGGTGGCGCTGGCTGCGTTGTGCCGGCAACTTGCGGCATGGGATTTCGGCATGATCGACTGCCAGATGAACACGCCCCATCTGGCCAGTCTGGGAGCACGCGAAATCTCCCGGGCGGCCTTCATCCAAAGGGTCCATGAATTGGTAAACTTGCCACATCCTCCCGGTCCTTGGCACATTGATGTTTCCGTCTGAACCGCCGTTCAATCGAGTACAGTTCTACCTGACAGCGGTGTATCCCTGCAGCTATCTGCCACTGCGCGAAGCCCGTTCCCAGGTCGCCACGCCCGCCCACCTGATCTCGTCCGCCGTCTACAGTCAACTGATCCAGGCCGGCTTTCGGCGCAGCGGGCAATTCACCTACCGGCCACAGTGCGGGGGCTGCCAGGCCTGCGTGCCGGTGCGTGTGAGAGCCGCAGAGTTTGAGCCCAGCCGCAGTCAAAAACGTTGCCTGCGCCGCAACCGCAATCTGGAAACCCGCGTTCTGCCACTCGCTTTCATCGAGGAGCACTACGCGCTGTACCGCAAGTACCAGCGCGACCGCCACGCGGGCGGAGGAATGGACCAGGACAATGCCGATCAGTACAGCCAGTTCCTGCTGGCGAGCCATGTAGATTCTTCGCTGGTGGAATTCCGCATGAATGACAGGCTGGTGATGGTGAGTGTGGTGGACAGGGTAAAGGATGGCTTGTCTGCGGTTTACACCTTCTTCGATCCGGATGATGAAAAGTCGAGCCCGGGTGTGTACAGCGTGCTGTGGCTCATCGAACGATCCCGGCAGTTGGGCCTGCCCTATGTCTATCTCGGGTACTGGATCGCAGAGTCGCGCAAGATGTCCTACAAGAAGCATTACCGGCCGCTCGAAGGCCTGATCGAAGGACGCTGGCGGGAATTGCCCCAACACGATGAACAGTGAAGCTCCGAGCCGCTCACAGGTCGACGCCGTGGTGCGCAGCCAGTATGGGCGCCTGCGCAGGGATCCGGTTGTGGGCTCCCTGTTCGCGCACCTTGAACCGGGCGGGGAACACGAAGCCCGGATCGTGGATTTCTGGTGGGCCAATTTTGGCGGCGCGCCCGGGCAGCGGCGCAGTTTCGACATGCTGGCCAAGCACCGGGCCCTGGCCCTTACCGAGGAACATTTCGCCATTTGGTTCGGCCACCTGCAAGACTCCGTTGATGAACACCTGAGCGCGGAACAGGCCGCCCGCTGGATGAAGCGGGCGCAGGAGATCGGCGCCCAGCTCAAGCGCCACACGCTGGGCGGCGAGCATTCATCGCGCTTGATGCAGATCGGCGGCAAGCCATGAGGCTGCTCGCCCTGCTGTTAGTCGGCTGGTTACTGTCCGGCTGTGCGTTGACGGTCAGCAGCCCAAGGGCGCTGCTTCCGATTGGGGGGTTTGTGCCATTGGCGGAGGATGACCGGGTCCAGGTGGAACCGGGTTATGAGGACTATGCCGTCAAGGTGGCCAAACTGCTGCCCGACGCCATCGCCCGGGTCGAGCATGCAAACGGCCGACCGTTCAGGTTTACACCGCGAGTTTATGTGTGCGGCACGGATGCGTGCTTCAAGCGATATGTATTGACGCCCAAACTGTCGGCCGCGGTGGTGCCGGACAACCGGCTGATTCTGTCGCCCAATCTCAATGGCCGCGAAAGCGATCGACTTGAACCTTTGCTGATACATGAACTTGCGCATCTGCACCTGGGCCAGGAGATCGGCCATTACGATTCCAGCGTGCCCATCTGGTTTCATGAAGGCTGGGCATCCCTGACGGCCAATGGCGGAGGTGCCGAGTTCGCCACCGATGAGCAGGCCTACGAGGCCGCGGACGAAGGCCGCGCCATCGATCCCGCCGCACGTGATACGCGCGACCTGCGGCACAAGGCCGCTGCATTCGACCTCGACATCTACGAGTTCTACCGCCAGTCCATGCTGCTGGTGGCCAAGCTCAAGCACATGGATGAAGCAAAGTTCGACGCGCTGATTCAGGCTATCCAGGACAACCAGGACTTCTACATCGCGTTCTGGGACATTTACGGGGCGGGGCCGGGAACCGTATTGGACAATGCCTGGGCAGGGAACGACAGCAATGAGGAGCAAGACAACGGTGCGGCGGCTCCGGAAAAGCCATGAGTAACCCGGCATACGCGAATATGCATTTCTTCTGCGGAAACATCACTCGATGAAGCAATACCACGATCTGTTGCGCCACGTTCTTGCCCAAGGCAGCAAGAAAACCGACCGTACCGGCACCGGCACGATTTCCGTGTTCGGTTATCAGATGCGATTCGATCTGGCGGCCGGCTTTCCCCTGGTGACCACCAAGAAGGTTCACCTCAAATCCATCATTCATGAACTGCTGTGGTTCCTCAAGGGCGACACCAATATCCGCTACCTGAGGGAAAATGGCGTCACCATCTGGGACGAATGGGCCGACGCGAACGGCGACCTGGGGCCGGTGTATGGCTCGCAGTGGCGCAACTGGCCCGCGGCGGACGGTCGGCATATCGACCAGATCCGCGAAGTGCTGCGGCAACTGAAACAAACACCGGATTCGCGGCGCATCATCGTCTCGGCCTGGAATGTGGGCGAAATCGACAAGATGAAGTTGCCGCCCTGCCATGCCTTGTTCCAGTTCTACGTCGCCGACGGCAAGCTTTCCTGTCAGCTCTATCAGCGCAGTGCGGATATCTTTCTGGGCGTGCCCTTCAACATCGCGGGCTACGCCCTGCTTACCCTGATGATGGCGCAGACCACCGGACTCAAGCCGGGCGATTTTGTCCACACCCTGGGCGACGCCCACATCTACCTCAATCATCTGGATCAGGTGAACCTGCAGTTGTCGCGCGATTTCCGGCCCCTGCCGCGCATGCGGCTGAATCCGGAAGTGAAGGATCTCTTCGCATTCAAATACGAGGACTTCAGACTCGAAGGCTACGACCCGCATCCCGGCATCAGGGCGCCGGTGGCGGTTTGAAGGCGAGGAAAGACCCGCGCACCAGCCTGGCCCCGGGAGTGCGGTGGCGCGAGGTCTGGGCCTGGGCGATGTTCGACTTCGCCAATTCGGGCTATACGACGCTGGTCATCACCGCCGTCTTCAATGCCTATTTCGTTTCGGTTGTCGCGGGCAATGCAGTCTGGGCAACCCTGGCCTGGACCGCCACGATCTCTGTCTCTTATGCTTTGGCCATGCTTGCCGGCCCCGTGCTGGGCGCCTATGCCGATATCCACGCCGAGAAAAAACTGCTGCTGCTGATCACGACCGTGGGCTGCGTTGGTTTTACCGCGGGACTGGCCCTGGTGGGGCCGGGGAACATCTGGCTGGCCGTGATGCTTGTCGTCGTCAGCAACTTCTTCTTTTCCGCCGGTGAGAACCTAATTGCGGGCTTTCTGCCCGAGTTGGCCAAGGGCCGGGCGCTGGGCAAGGTGTCCGGCTGGGGCTGGGGTTGGGGCTACTTCGGCGGGATCGCCAGCCTCATGTGCTCGCTGGCGTATGTGTCGTGGGCGCAGGGCAGGGGCCAGGGAGCGAGCCAGTATGTGCCGGTGACAATGCTGATCACCGCGGGATTGTTTGCGCTGGCGTCGCTACCCACTTTTCTGCTGCTCAAGGAAAGAGCCGTTCCGCAGATGAATGTCAGTTTCAGTGCCGCGCAGGCCTTGCGGCGCCTGGTTCAAACGCTAGTCCACATTCGTCATTACCGGGATCTGGCCTGGTTCTTTCTTTGCATCACGGTCTACCAGGCCGGCGTGCAGGTGGTGATCGCCCTGGCGGCGATCTATGCGGAACAGGCCATGGGCTTTACGACGCGCGACACCATCGAACTGATTCTGGTGGTGAATTTCACCGCCGCTCTGGGCGCCATCCTGTTCGGCCATGTCCAGGATCGCATCGGTCACCGCCCCGCCATCGCACTGACTTTGGTGGGTTGGCTGGCGATGGTGCTGATTGCCTGGACTGCCCGGGATCGCACCACGTTCTGGATTGCCGCGCAGCTTGCGGGCCTGTGCCTGGGTTCGTCCCAGTCGGCCGGCAGGGCGCTGGTCGGTTACTTGTCGCCCGCAGCCCGACGCGCGGAGTTCTTCGGACTGTGGGGCTTTGCGGTCAAGCTTTCCTCCATCATCGGGCCGTTGAGCTACGGCCTGGTCAACTGGCTGTCGGGCGGCGACCATCGTCTGGCCATGCTGTTCACCGGAGTCTTCTTTCTCGGCGGGCTCGCGTTGCTGATCCCCGTCGATGTGCGTCGCGGGCGGCGCCATGCATTGCGCTCCGCATAGCCCGGCGGTTCTGCTTCATGCGAAGTGCGAGCCCGCATACAATTCGGTTTGGCCAAGTCATTCACCCTCAGCCGTTTGCACATGTCGCGTCAACGCATCTCGCTAATCGCCGCACTGGCTACAAATCGCGTCATCGGCATTGAAAACCGCCTGCCCTGGAAGCTGTCGGATGACCTCAGGCATTTCAAGGCGCTGACCCTCGGCCACCACATCCTCATGGGGCGCAAGACCTATGAGTCGATCGGCCGCCCGCTGCCTGGACGCACCACGGTGATCATCACGCGCACTACCCTTTCCGCGCCCGATGGCTGTCTCGTCGCCCATTCAATACAGGATGCCATTACCGCATGCGATGGCGATGAAGAAATCTTTTTCGTCGGCGGCGCGGACTTGTATCGCCAGGCACTGCCGCTGGCAGACCGGCTTTATCTCACCGAGATCCAGGCCGACGTAAAAGGAGACGCCTGGTTCCCGGAATTCGACCGGGCGCAATGGAACGAAGTCAGCCGGGACAGGCGAACGGAAGAGACATCCGGTCTGGAATTTCACTTCGTGGTTTACGAAAGATCACGGCAGACGCAGGAGCAGCGATAAGAGTGCGGCTTGGCTGCTTGCGAAATATACCAGTTCATACACGCCAGCCTGAAAGTGGCCGAGGCGCTCGTAAAGCAGCTACGAAATGAAAGACTGCTCGTTGACGGGCACCGAGGTGACTCCGTTCGGCCGCTTCAGACACTCCCCCAGGAGTGAAGCCCGGCTGCAAGCCCCGCCTGAGAGAAATTAGGGTCGGGGGCCCTTCAGTCGGTGTATTCAAACAGCTTAACCACCTTAAGCACGCCTGCGGTCGTGGCGGCGGTCTGCGCAGCCGCCTCAGCCTCACTGTGGGTTAGCAGGCCCAGGAGGTAGACGACACCGCCTTCAGTGACCACCTTCACATGAATGAAATTCACCCCGCTGCCGGTCAATAACCTGGTTTTGACGTTTGCGGTAATGGCGCTGTCTTTGACCTCAGAAGCCACCGACCTGACGGGTGCGATGTTGATCTGGTCGTATACCGAATCCACCTTGGGAATGCTCTTGATGGTCTCTTCAATCTTTGCCCTGGTGGCCTCGTCGGGCGCCTGGCCGGTCAGCAAAACATTGCGATCGAAGCTGGTGACGCTTACGCTGACTGAGGCCTGCGGAAAGAGCTCGTGCATCCGGTTCAGGCCATGCAGTTCTATTGCCTCGTCATCCAGTAAAACCCCGGGCCCGCGCCGTTTGTCGGTGGCCGTTGCGTTCGTTGTTTTCCCGCCTGCCGCTGGGGCTGCACAACCATTGAGTGCGGGGGTCAGGGCTGCAATCAGAGTCAGACAAAGAATTCCGCGCATGAGTTACTCCCTTAAGGCGCCATCTGCGCCATTGCCAAGAAAGCGAATGACAAACAACTGTACTTCCTGTCTGTGAGCCGTGCGATTCGTCGGCCTGCAAACACAGACATAGTTGCCATTCGTTTGTTCCGCAAGATTCCTCCGATCCGATCATTAAAGCAACGTTGGGCCAAATTCCTGATGGGCCAACCCATAGACTTACGGCACCGTCCAATTGGCCACCGGTCAGCCTTTGTCAGGCCGACCGCGTCAATTGGCAGCCATAAGTGGATGTCTTGAATGAGCAGCGTTGCTATGTTGCGACCGAGCGGAAAGGCCGAGGTGCAGATAATTGGCGGATAGGCCCGTGTCTGCTTTATGTCACTGGCGCCAAAGGGTGCTCTCGGCCAGGTGCGGACGTTTGCGATGACCCTAGGTATGGCTGCTCTCTGGGCCGGTTACGGTCATCCACATCCGACTTGAAATGTCGTCGGCCGCCATAGGAACGGCTGGTCGAGTATCTGCTCCTTCCGGTGCGCAAGGCGCTCAAGCCTTGGGCGAATATTCCGAATGCAACGGGTAAACTGGAGCAGAAAGAAATATAGAGAGGGTTCTGACTTGCACATCATTCCGTTCGAAATCCAACCGCCAAAAAATGAGGCGGACTTTGAACGCATGTGCGCTCAGGTATACGGAGTGGTCTTCAACGACCGGATGCCGAAGATGAATGGCCGCCGCGGTCAAGCCCAGGGCGGTGTTGATGTCTTCGTGAAGCAGCCTGGCGTCGGGCGGGTGGGCATCCAGTGCAAGAAGTACACGATGAAGCCGGTCAAATGGGAAGACGTCGAGGACGAAGTTGGTAAGGCCGACAAGCACAAAACGCCGATCAAGAAGCTCATCCTTGCTACCACCGCACCAAACGACGCACCGCTGCTGAAGAAGGTCCAAGATCTCTCGGACGGCCGTGAGGCCAAGGGTCTGTTTCCTGTCGAGGTGGAGTTCTGGGAGGACATCTGTAATCACATCGACCGGTTCCCGGTCCTGCAAGACAGCTACGCACCACACACCCCGGGCGCAGCTTTTCATCGGCAAGAGGCGTCGCTCACCGCGATTCGCGACATCTTGATGGACACGAACGCGACCCTGCAAAGCATTTCCGGTCTGCCACCCGCACGACCTGATTCCGTGGACCGACTCATCTCGGACCAACTAGACCGCACCAATGAACTGCTGAAGTCTGGCCGGTACCGCGACGCGCTCGACCATCTGGCGGTCGTTGGCAAGGACCTAGAGCCCTTCGATGCGCACCAAAAGGCTCGCTGGTACTTGCAGAAGGGTCTCAGCATTTGGTTCATGCGCTTGGACGACCAGGAGTCCGCCGGCCTGTTTCTCAAGGCTTTCGAGCTCTATCCGGACGACGAGCGCATGGCCGCCGCCCAAGTTCGGGGCCTCATGCTTCAGAAAAAGCTTGACGGGGCGCGTGCAGCCGGGGAAGCCGCCCTTGAGCGATTCCCGGACTCTCAGCAGGTCTGGTTTGCGCTGGCTAACGTTCGCCTCCTGCAAGGCGCGCTTGTCCAGTTGAAGGATGTGCCCGAAGCACTAAAGCAAGAGCCCGACACCCTTCAGTTCGTTGCACAGGCAGAACTCAAGGTGGGACATCTCGACGAGGCCATCAAGCTTAGCCAAGAGGCCGCCAACCACGCGGCGGCGGGATTCTTCATCCGAGCTAACGCGCTTCGGATTGCCGCTGAGTGCGGGTCACACTTCCCTGTGGGAGCGATGGCAGGTGCGCTACCGGTGCGAGAGACGAAGGCGCTCGAGTTCGCCATCAGCTTGTTCAATCCCTGGCACGAATACCTCTGGGGCATTCAGTCCGACTCAGTGGGCGAGACAGTCGCCCACTTGGGCTACGCCTTGCTGATGCTGCATCGTTTTCCCGAGGCACTCGCCCTCGCGAGGGAAGCCGAAACCCACGGGTACCGCTCGGCCGAAATTTTGAGCATACAGGTGACTGCTCTGTTTGAGTTGAACAGGGAGGGGGAACTCCTAAGTCTCGCTGCCGACAGGCTGGCCCAGATGAACCCCGCCAGCCTAACTATCGCGGGCCAGGTTGCCGCCAAGGACGGCAATCTTGTGCTGCTCAAGCAGACTTTAGACGCAGCACTGGCCTGTGACCCCGTTGACGAAGAGACGACTGAACTGCTCGTGGCTCTTCGATGGGAAGCATTGATGCGCGCCGGCCAGCAGGACACTGCCGTCAGTGAGGTCCTTGCGGCAAAGGTGGAGGTTGCCGGAGGGCTAATCTCGGCCTGCGTCGCAGCGCGCGTCCTGAATCGAGCCGGACGAACGCTGGAAGCTGATGCAGTTGTGCAACGGGCAAAGACCTTGGTGTTGCCCGAGAGCACTGAAGCCCCAAAGCTCATGCTCGCAGAGCTGCTGTTCAACGTCGGACAGTTCGCCGAGGCCGGGGCGCTGTTCGAGCGGTTGGTGATTCCAGGCCGCCTCTCTGGCCTGCACAACACGTTGCTTGCGTGCTATGTGCGGTCTCACAACCGGCGCAAGGCGAAGGAGTTGATTGCTGGGCTGCCCGTCGAGTGGATTGAGAACGACGAGACCCGCAGCCTTGCCATTGAACTTGGCCAACAAGCCGCGGACTGGGCCTTTCTGCGTCCGTTGGTGGACGCGCAGCTGAGAAGGCATCCGGATACCGCTGGCAGCTGGCTCTTCAAGTTGAGCGTGAGCTTGTACTCGTCGACGCCGGCCGAGTTCCAAAACGACCTTCGCAGTGTCCCAGAGTTGCTCGAAGGGCCGATACGGGCAACCACCCAGTTGGCCGGGCTGGAGCTTCGATACGGTGAGGCTGAGCGTGGGATGCGCCGGCTGTATCGAATGCTACGTCGCAACCTGGATGAGCCGGAAGCGCTGTCGGCGTATTTCATTTTCATCGTGGGGGCACCCGGCGAGCTTCCCTTGATGGAGGAGAAACTGGCGGCAGTTGCACCTGGCAGCTGCGTCGAACTGGTCGATGAGTTCGGCCAGCCCACGCGGTTGGTCATCGACCCGTCGGATGTTGGCGAGCTACCAAAGCGTGAGGGCTACTCGGATGGTGCTGCGCCTCAGGCGGCGGCTTTGCTGGGGGCGGCCGTGGGCCAGCAGGTGGACCTTCCCGCACTTGCCTTCGGCGACACCTGGCAATACACGGTGACCGCCGTCCAATCGGCATATCGGCACATGTTGCAGGTCGTGCAGGAACGCGCCGGCGCGTTGGGAGGACTGCCTCATATGAAGATGGTCCACGTCGGGATGACCGGCGATGGCGAACGCGACTTGGCCCACATGAAGGCCGAGGTCATGCGTTCCTCAGCCATCTCGCGCCAACTGTTTGACGACTATGCCACAGGGCACATGACGCTCTCTGGGTTCGCCGAGCGCAAGGGCCGTAGCACGGTCGAGGCTGTCTTGGGTTGGCCGACCGATGGGCCGCCACTCTTCGTTGGAACTGGCGTCGAAGCGGAGCGCGTTACGGCACTTGAACTCCTTGCCCGGCCTGATGCGGTCTACGTCATCGACGCACTGACCCTCGCTGAGCTCGTCAATCTCGGGGTTCAGGAGGCACTGGGCCACCTTCCAAAGGTGCTTGTGTCGCCGATGACGAAGGCGATGTTGGAGGGGTCCCTTCGTGAAGCGGAGGAGGACAGGAGCTTTGCGACTAGCACCGAGTTGAACGGAGAGCTTGCCCTTATCGAGCACGACGCCCGCTACCACGCATCGCGAATAGAGTTCTTCAAAGCTGTCCTCGCAGCTGTCGAGAAGTACTGTGAAGTACAACCTGCGTATGGCGAGCTGGAAGATGAAGGCGAGATGCCCCGCCTGACTGACGTTCTTCAGGACGAGGAAATCGAGGTGCTGCTGCTCGCAAAGGCAGCCAACGCAACGGTCTTGACGCTGGATGGCCGATTCCGCTTCCTTTTGGAGGTTGTCGCGAAGGTCAGCGGTGTCTGGCCACAAGCCTTGCTGATGCACTGCGCGAGAAATGACCTCGTCGACCCTATGAAGCTTGCTTCAGCCACGATTCAGCAGTTCCTCCTGAATCGAAGCTTCGTGTCGCTCGGTTCGGGTGACCTCATTTTGATGGTCCTGCAAGGGGGCGCGTACCTGCAGCAGGGCATGCGGCGCTTCAAGATCTATCTATCCTCGGACGACACTGAATTCACTTCCACTGTCCGCGTAGCTTTCGAGTTCCTGGCCCGAATCGCTGCGCTCCGAATCAATCTCGGGGCGTTCGGGGAGCTGTTCGAGCACGTGGTTGAGACGGCGATGCGCCACAAGCAGTGTCCGCCTGATTTCGAGCGCGTTGTCACTGAGTTCATCGTCAGCCTGACCGCCTCGCTGAACGAGAGCACTCACTTCTGTGAACTCGTGAATATTCAAACGATTCAACGTATGCGGTTTCAGCGCCAGCACCTGGCGGAACGATTCATCCGTGCTCGAGACCGTCTCAAGGCGCCGGCCGACAATCGACCTGTTGCAGTGCGAGCGCTCTTCGTTAGTAGCATTCCTTTGCTGGTGGAGGATAAATCCAGCCCGGTTGCTGAGGCGGCAACAGAGGTACACCTGCCATCTCAAACGGCCGAGCCAGCTCAGGCTCAGGCTGCTGCGTCAAACGAGGCGCCAGTAAAGTCAGGGCTAGGCGGAAAGGCATTCCTGGTCGCCGAGCCAGCGGCGAAATTCAGCCGCCGCTGAACACGAAAACCAGCCGAAACGACCGAGTGCACGCCGATTCCGCACTGCGCCATCCATACCCAATCGGGTTCGCGCCGGTCCTTGCCACGGCGCAGCGTCCGCTACATCAGTAACGCCGCGACCGGGCCTCGGCTGCCAGGAGGGACGCATTCCCTAGATGTTTCTACGGCAGCGCAATCGGCTAGGGCCCAACACGCAACATACCGGTAGTTCGTGGGCAAATCATCGACTTCCGCTATGGGTCGATAGCACCCGTTCCCGGCTTCAGGTAAATCAAGGTCAATTACTCTGACTAACGTTGGGAGGATCCACCCTTGCCAAACGTATACAGAGTGTTGCAGGCCTCTCGTTCAACTCATTGGGGACGGCTGCCGCTGGCGATATACCCGACCTTGTAAAACACCTGGCCTTGCCGGCGTCATGCTGTCAAAGGCCAAGATTTGCTCCATCAAATGGGGCAAAGATGAACGGCATGTCACCGCTGAAATGAAGCCCATTCTGAAATAGGTGCAGTGACGCTCAATATGACCATCTGCAGTGATGCCCAATATATGAGGGCTTATTCCGCCGCGATAAGTGCCCAGCAGACAATTGCGCTGCACACGGAACTCCAGCGGCCAAAGCCTTTGTAGATTTGAGCCGCCAACGTTGCTTGCTGTTTAATGCTCAGGCCATCCGCCTTGATCTGCGGGTCTGAGACGTTCCGCACCGCAATCCAGCGCGGGGCACTCTGTCCCTTGCGACTGCAAACCAAGCCCAGGATGGCATCCCCCATCTCCGAGACGCTTCCCAGGCCCTGCAAGTGATAGTGGTCGTTTGATGTGTCGAACCCGAAGAAGTCGGTGGTGACAACCGACGACCCAAGGTTACCTGTACCCATTCGGAAGATCCTTGGCATTCTGGTGTTGTCTTTCGGAAGTTGCGCCGCATTTGCCTTGAAGAGCGCACGCGCGCTTGGGAAATGGGTCGCCTTTGGCGCGGCGCACTTGAAGCTTTTCGTTGCGAACGGCTGGCGCTTGAACTTGGAGATGCAGTCGAACCGTACGACGGGACTCACGACGATGTCGCCTACCTCGAAGTCTTTACCGATCCCACCCGCAGTGCCTGTCGTGATGACGAGCTTGGGCTTCACCTCCTCAATGATCTGGCTCCACACATCAATATTCGGTAACTGCGGCCCGTCCTGGGACATGTGCGAGTCAGACTTGAAGACAAGAACTTTCGTGGATCCAATCGTCGTCATCCAGTAGGTTCCCAGTCTTTTCAGCTCTCGCGCGGGACAACCAGCACGCATCTTCTTCGAAATAGACGAATAGTTGTGCTTGTATGGCATGTAGTCGTCGTGGGAGTCTTTGCCCGGTGTCAACACTCGGCTCAGTGCGTGACCCTCGTCGACGGTCCAGGTGACGACGAGCACGTCGGCGGTGGGTAGCGCGCCCGAACGGGGGCCCGCCACGGATTTTGATGTTTTGGGAGCAAGCCCCTTGGGCCAGTTCAATTCGGTATAGCGAGACAATCCCGTTGACGTCGAGAACGCGAGAAATTTCAGCCCATGCGGTGCATTCGAATCAAAGTCGATGATCTCCCGCTGGAGATCTTCCGGGGCGGATGTACGGGCAGCACGCGAAAAAGCGAACGTGCTGTCCGGAATCACGGTAGTGAGCGGGTCGAATCCGAGGTTGCGTTCCGCCCATTTCCTATCGACAATCATCTTCACCTTCCTGGAGTTCAGGTGTGGTAAATTCATTGATGCAGCGCGTCATTTTCTCCCCGGATGCAAATGGCAGCAACGACTGCGGGTCAGGCAACGCTGCCATGGTTGGAGTCCGTGGCGAAGTGCGGGGCCTTCAAGCCGGCAACACGGCAGCCTTGGGCGATGGGTCCACCCGGAAAGAACAAGTAATGGGCCTTTGTCCCCCCCATCCAGGGAAGCGTTCGTCCAGGGCTTCGTGCAACTTACCCATGTTGATGTTTGGAGGCTGTTCAAACCTGGCGAGATATTCGTGCAAACCATGAACGACTTCCCAATGGTCATCGGTGAGGGTGAGTCCTTCTGCCTTCGCCACTTCGTCGGCCTTTCCCGTCCACCCAGCCAATGGCGCATGGGGGAAAGTCCGATTGGCAGCGTCGACTTGCGTTACTCGGAGGGTCTCTGCGGTAGCGCTTGATCATCGTCGTCTCCTTCCGATCATGCGCGCCCAGCGCGTTATTTATAGGACATCGGTAATAGCCGGCAAGGTTCCGGCGTGCTGTACCCGTGGCGTGCCGTCACACCGATGGCCTGATGTTCTGATTCAGGCGGAAGACATTCTTGGGATCGTATTTGTTCTTGACCGCAACCAAATGCTCATAGTTGTCGCGATAGGCCGCCTTAACCTGATCCTGCCCTTCGTCCATGATCATGTTGACATAGGCGCCGCCGGCGGAATGGGGATGCAGCGCCTGCCAGTAGTCGCGCGCCCATTGGATGGTCCGCTGGTCATTGGCGGGGTCGGGGTCGATTCCGACGATCACCTGGGCGAAACTGGCGTCGCGGAAGCTGAACGCGGTGTCGTTCTTGCCGACCCGCTGCGCCGCGCCGTTGATCGGATAGATGTGCATGGTCGAAAGAGGGGTCGGCAGCGCCGAGCCGTGCTTGACGTGCAGGGCGATCGCCTCGCTGCTCAGGTCCTTGAAGAAGTCGGCCTTCCAGTACCACCGCAAGCCGGGAGGGAGCAGCGGGTCGAAGAGGCTTTGCAACACCGGCCACGGGATCGGTCCGGCGAAATCGATGGCGGGCGTGCCAAAGTCCTTGCGGATTGTCGCGAACCGCTGTTCCGCCTGGTCCATAGGGCCAGTGTCGCACCAAACCACGACGCACATCTTCTTGAGGTGAAACTGCTCCGGGAACGGCGGCCCCGGCGGCACCATCACAAAGGCAAACCAGCCGTTGAGCTCGTCGGGCGCGCCCAGAATGAGGTCGCGCCAACGTGGCAGTATCTCGCCGGCGCGTTCCACCGGCCACATCATCGGCCCGCCGTACACCATGTTGACTGGGTGCAGGCGGAACTCGAACGAAGTCACGACGCCGAAGTTTCCGCCGCCGCCACGCAGCGCCCAGAACAGATCGGGATTCTCGGTGGCGCTCGTGGTCACGAACCGGCCGTCGGCGAGGACCACGTCTGCACCGATCAGATTGTCGATCGTCAGGCCGAATCGCCGCGAAAGGTAGCCGATGCCGCCCCCCAGCGTGAGGCCCCCCACGCCGGTGGTCGAGATGAAACCGCTCGGGGTGGCCAGGCCGAAAGGGTGGGTGGCATGATCGACATCGCCCCACCTGCAGCCGCCTTCCACGCGCACGGTGCCGGCCGCCGGATCAACCCGGGTGCCTTTCATGCATCCCAGGTCGATGACCAGCCCGTCATCCACTGTCCCCAGTCCGGGGCCGCTGTGGGTGCCTCCCCGAACCGCAATGGCCAGGCCGGCCTCGCGGCCGAAAGTGACTGCGGCCATGACGTCGGCCACGTCCACGCATTGCGCGATGAAGGCCGGATGCCTGTCTATCATGCCGTTGTAGACCTTGCGGGCGGCATCGTAGCCTTCGTCGCCGGGCCGGATCAGCGCACCGCGCAGGCCTGCCTTGAGTTCTTCGATGTTGGCTTCCAAAGTCATGACGTCCTCCTTGGATGTGTCGTTGGGCGCAGGTCCCAGGTTCATCGGAGCGCTGCGCAAGATGGGAAATTGCGCCAAATGCCCACTTTGAACTTAGTCGCTGGCGCGAGGAAAACAACCACGAGAGCTGCCTCACTGATATGAGGCGAACGCTTCGCCCAACCCGGGCTGAATCATTGCACGTCAGTCAGAAGTGATGCGCAACCTGACGTGTTGCCAGGATTCCAGTTGCGGCCCGCAGAACAAGCCGAATCTACCGAGGCGGACAGCGCGCGATGGTTTCGCTGCAGCCTGGGGACAGCAACCCACGCGCCAGGGTTTCAAGC
The DNA here is from genome assembly GCA_963746955.1 of uncultured beta proteobacterium. Lineage (GTDB taxonomy): Bacteria > Pseudomonadota > Gammaproteobacteria > Burkholderiales > Thiobacillaceae > DASQBT01. The sequence continues at coordinate 84,082 of CAVVDR010000003.1, forward strand.
CGATTTATCCGCAGCCGCCTGGTCCTCCAGCAGTGCGGCATGGGCTGCCGCCAGCCGGGCAATCGGCACGCGCGGGCCGGAGCAGGAAACGTAGCTCAGGCCGATGCGGTGACAGAATCGGATGGAAGCGGGGTGCCCGCCGTGCTCGCCGCAGATGCCTACCTTCATGTCTGGCCGGGTGCCGCGGCCCCAGCCCACCGCCAGTTGCATGAGCTTGCCCACGCCCTTTACGTCCAGCACCTCGAAGGGGTTGTCCTGCAGGATTCTGCTCTGGTTGTACATCGGCAGGAACTTGTTCTCGGCGTCTTCGCGCGAGAACGAGAAGGTGGCCTGGGTCAGGTCGTTGGTGCCAAAGGAAAAGAACTCAGCCTCTTCGGCCAGGTTCTCGGCACGCATGCAGGCGCGCACCACTTCCAGCATGGAGCCGAACTTGAAGTCGAGTTTGACGCCATAGGACGATTCCACGTTGGTGCGAATTTCCTCCACCCAGGACTTCACCCGCTTGAGCTCCTGGGCGGTGCATACTTGGGGCACCATGATCTCTGGATGCACCTCGATTCCGGCCTTCTGGCATTCGGCGGTGGCTTCCAGGATGGCGCGGATCTGCATGGTGTAGATCTCAGGGAAGGTGAGGCCCAGGCGCACACCGCGGTGGCCCAGCATGGGGTTGACCTCGAACAGCGCCCGTACCTTCTTGAGCATGGTCTCCTTCTTCAGGATGGCCTCGTCCACCAGGGCCGGGTCGGCGGACAGTTGCACCTGGGGATGGATGTCGCGGGTGCGGTAGATGAAATCCACTGCGTCATGCAGCACCTGCATGCCCCGCACCGTGTCGCGCAGGGTGTGCAGTTGCTCCAGCTCGTCGACCAACTGGTCGGCGGTGGGCAGAAATTCATGGATGGGCGGATCGAGCAGGCGGATGGTGACCGGCCGAGGCGCCATGACCCTGAAAATGCCGGCGAAGTCCTCACGCTGAATCGGCAGCAGCTTGTTGAGCGCCACCTGGCGGTCGGCGGGGGTCTCGGCAACGATCATTTCGACCACGATGGGCAGCCGCTCGACGGTATTGAACATGCGCTCGGTGCGGCACAGACCGATGCCCATGGCGCCGAACTTGATGGCGCGATCGGCGTCATGCGGGGTGTCGGCGTTGGCCATGACCTTCAGCCTGGCCATGCCGTCGGCCCAGGACAGCAGGGTGGCCAGCTCGGGCGTGAAGTCCGCCTCGATCATGGGCACCTCGCCCAGGTAGACGTTGCCGGTGGTGCCGTCGATGGTGATGAGCGCGCCCTCGCCGAATACCTGGTCGCCGACGATGGCCTGGCGGGTGTGCACGTCCACATGGATGCCTTCGGCGCCGGCCACGCAGGGCTTGCCCATGCCCCGGGCGACCACGGCGGCGTGCGAGGTCTTGCCGCCCCGGCTGGTGAGAATGCCCTGGCTGGCAAAGAACCCGTGGATGTCCTCCGGCTTGGTCTCTTCCCGCACCAGGATCACTCTTTCACCGGCCCGGCCCATCTTTTCGGCGCGATCCGCGTCGAACACGGCAATGCCCGAGGCCGCGCCGGGTGAAGCGGGCAGGCCTTTGGCGACGGGTTTAGCCTTGGTCTTCGGGTCCAGGCGTGGGAACAGCAACTGTTCGAGTATCTCCGGCTGGATACGCATCAGGGCCTGGGTCTTGTCGATGAGGCCTTCGTTGACCATCTCCACCGAGGTGCGCACCAGGGCGGCGGCATTCATCTTGCCGTTGCGGGTCTGCAGGCAGTACAGGGTGCCCTTCTCGATGGTGTACTCGTAGTCCTGCACTTCCTTGTAGTGCGATTCCAGTTGGTTCCTCAGTTCCACCAGTTGGCGGTACAGGTCCGGCATTTCCTTTTCCAGTTCCGCCACCGGCTTGGGCGTGCGGATGCCGGCCACCACGTCCTCGCCCTGCGCATTGGTGAGGTACTCGCCGAACATGACGTTCTCGCCGGTACCGGGGTCGCGGGTGAAGCCCACGCCGGTGGCCGAGTCGTCGCCCATGTTGCCGAATACCATGGCCACCACGTTGACCGCGGTGCCATTGGCCATCTCCGGAGTGATCTTGAATTCGCGCCGGTAGTCGACCGCGCGCTTGCCAGACCAGGAGTTGAACACCGCCTTGATGGCGATTTCCAGTTGCGCATAGGGGTCGGCGGGGAAGGGCTTGCCGGTGACCCGCTCCACCACATTAAGGAAGCGCTCGGCGATGTCGGCCAGATGGGCGGCGGAAAGGCCCACGTCGTGCTTCACGCCGGCATCTGCCTTGACCGCATTGAACTCGGCGTCGAATTCCTCCTCCGGCACGCCCAGCGCTACCTTGCCGAACAACTGGATGAAGCGCCGGTAGGCGTCATAACCGAAACGCTCGTTGCCGGTCTGGGCGATCAGTCCCTGCAGGGTGTCGGGGTTCAGCCCCAGGTTGAGTATGGTGTCCATCATGCCGGGCATGGACATTGCGGAGCCGGAGCGCACCGAGACCAGCAGCGGGTTGTCGCGCCCGCCGAAAGACTTCCCGGAGGCCTTCTCCACCGCTGCCATGTGCAGCCGCACCAGTTCATTGACGCCGGCCGGCAGCCTGCGTTCCGGGTCGTCCAGGTAGGCGAGGCAGGCTTCGGTCGTGATGACGAAGCCGGGGGGTACGTTCAGCCCGATCTGGGTCATCTCGCACAAATTGGCGCCCTTGCCGCCGAGCAGTTTCTTGTTTCTGCCATCGCCTTCGGTGAAGGCATAGACCCATTTGTTCATAGTCTCTCCTGTCTCCAGTGGTCATTCATCGTCAACGCGGTTCCATGTCAATGCGGTTCCATTCACGTGCTGCGTGACATGTGTGCCGGAAAGAAACCTTACTCCGCTTGCAGCAATCCTGTGCCGAAAATTTGGCCAGGCTGCTTCAATGTCGTCATGACTCCGCGCGGACATTCGTGGGCACGCGCGTTGCGGCGCTTGCCGCAACTGTCGCCAAACATATGGTGCGCGCTGTCGCTGGGGCGCACGCGGGTCATGATCGCCTCTCCCGGCCGCAGTTGGGGTGAAACAGGACGCTCGACAAGAGCCGGCGATAGTCGCTTGCGGGTCGATTTGAGCACGTTGGCATGCGCAATGAACACATTTCAAGCACGCAGTTTGAATAGGCCCTTGCGCTACAGCAGTCCGGCGCAACGCAGGCGGGCGCGCATATCGGCGACTTCCTCCAGCAGGTCGGCCACCAGTGCGGCAAGTTCCGGATCAGCTTCGAAGTCGCGCTCCAACTGGCGCATGCGCCGTGCCCGCGCGAGGTCGGCGCTGGAGAAGCGCCATACGCCGGCCATGCTTTCAGCATGAGGAAACAGGCCTTCATCGACATGAAATAGCAGCCACTCCGGCTCAACCGTACAGGCGCACGCCAGTTGCTCCAGGGTCAGCCACGAGTCTTCCATCAGGCTGCCGATCAATACCTCGTCGTCTGGCATGGTTTAGTCCCTCCCCGGTTGGCGCGGATCGAAAGCGAGCTCCCGCGCCATGGTTTCATACATTTCCCGCCCCTTCGGCGTATCGGCCGGCGGCAATACCACCCGGAGATCGAGCAGCAAATCGCCCGGCGGATTACCCGGTATGCCCTTGCCGCGCACGCGCAGTTGGCGGCCGCTCTGCGCGCCCTGCGGGATGCGCACCTTGAGCGGGCCTTCAGGCAGATCCACCGCCACGATGGCCCCCAGTGCAGCCTCCCAGGGAGCAACCGGCAAAGTGAGATGCAGGTCCCGCCCGTCCGCGCGCAGACGGGCATGCGGCTTGAAATGCACCTCCAGCATCAGGTCGCCCGCCGGGCCGCCGCCCATGCCCGGCGCCCCCTGGCCGGCCAGCCGTATGATCTGGCCCTCACGCACCCCCTGGGGAATTTTCACGTTGAGGGTGCGCGTCCTGAGCGTAACCCGGCCCTGCGCATCCACTTCGGGCACGCGTAGGGAGATCTGGCGGGTGGCGCCGTGGAAGGCGTCTTCCAGCTCCAGGAGCACCTTGGCGTGGTGATCCTCGCCCTGTGCCCGGAAGTCACCGCCGTGAGCCCGGAAGCCACCGCGCCCCCCGCCCATGCGGCCGAACAGTTCGGCAAAGAAATCGCTGAATCCGCTGGCCTCGTTGGGCGAAAAGCCTTGGCCGGAAAACTCGAAGCCGGCGTCCCAGTCGGGCGGCGGATGGAAATCCTGGCCGGGCTGAAATCCTTGCCCGAGCTGGTCGTAGGCAGCGCGTTTTTCCGGGTCCGAAAGCACCGCATAAGCTTCGTTCACCTCCTGCATGCGCAGTTCCGCGTTGGGCTCCTTGGAAACATCCGGGTGGTACTTGCGCGCGAGCTTGCGGAACGCTTTCTTGATGTTCTCTGCCGTGGCGTCGCGCGCTACGCCCAGGGTCTGGTAGTAATCCTTGAATTGCATTCGGTTTCCCTCGGGTTGCCTGATTTCCGTGGTTGGACTGCGGCGTGCCTAGAATAAAGGCCATTCAGGCCCGCAGCAAGGTATTGAAAACGCCAGGACAGGACCCACATGGGCAAGCAAGGGCGTCATGGTGAGGCGCCCGCGTCAACCCTGATGGAGGACACATGATGTATCGATCCCTGTTTCCCCGCGACATGTTCGCTGAATTGGACCGCCTGCAGCGCGAGATGCAGCAGGCTTTTGAGATTTCCCCCAGCATCCGGGGTCTGGCCCGCGGCAGCTTCCCGGCGATGAACGTGGGCAGCACGCCGCGTTCGGTTGAGATCTATGCGTTTGCCCCCGGCGTCGACCCGGCCAGCATCGATGTGCAACTGGAGAGAGGCGTGCTCACCATTGCCGGGGAGCGCAAGCCTGCCCTTCCGGCGAAGGACGAAAAGTCCACGGTGCATATCGATGAGCGTTTCACCGGCCGCTTCCGGCGCGTGGTGACACTGCCCGACGACGTGGATTCCAATGCCGTACAAGCCAAATATCGTGACGGCGTGCTGCACATCAGCATCCAGCGCCGCGAGAATGCGCAGCCGCGCCGTATCAGCATCGAGTAAGGAGAATCAGACCATGAGCGAAAACCGACCCAATGAAGCTCGCCGGGATACCCGTGTGGCCAAGCAGGCAGACACCGTGCGCAACGAGGCGGCCCTGATGCCGCCGGTGGACGTGTTCGAGGATGCCTCCGGCATCACCCTGTATGCGGATCTGCCGGGCGTTTCCAAGGACAAGCTTGCACTGCACGTGGACGCCGATATCCTGACCATCGAGGGCGAAGTCAGCCTGGACATGGTGGAAGACATGGAAGCCACCCATAGCGAGGTCAGCTTGCCGCATTACCGGCGGGTGTTCACCTTGTCCAAGGAACTGGATATGGAAAAGGTCAACGCCGAGTTCAGCAACGGGGTGCTCAAGCTGCGTATTCCCAAGGCCGAACACGCGCAGCCGCGCCGCATTGAGGTCAAGGTGGGTTGATCGCCGAGATTTCGCCCTTGTGAACTTGACCTGTGGGGCAGATTTCCTGCCTCACAATGCAGAGCGGGGCGCGGGCCGGTGGCCCGCGCCCCGCTTGTTTGGCTGATGGAGCACACCTCGGCATCCATGACGCTTATGCGGCAAACGACGCGTCAACGACTTGATTTCTTTGGGAGGTTTGCCGACAGCCGGTAAAATAGGGCTTCTGCTTGCAGGGAGTCGCCATGCAGTACCTGGGCTGGTTCGTCAAAGCGCTGATCTTCATTCTCCTTTTGGGCTTCGCGCTCAAAAACAGCGACGTGGTAACCGTGAACTATTACCTAGACTACGTATGGAAAGCCCCGCTGGTGCTGATACTGCTTGGTTTCTTTGCCATGGGTGCGGCAACCGGGCTGCTCGCGATGATGCCTCATCTGATCCGGCAGCGCCGCGAATTGGGCAAACTCCGCAAGGCCGCGGCAGGACAGGCCGATTCCAAAACTCTCATGAACGAAAATCCCTGAGCGATGGAATTCGAATACTGGTGGCTGCTGGCATTTCCCCTGTTTTTTGCGCTCGGTTGGCTAGCGGCGCGCATAGACATCAGGCAGGTGGTGACCGAATCGCGCACGGTGCCCGATTCGTATTTCCGCGGTCTCAATTTTCTGTTGAATGAACAGCCCGACAAGGCGATCGAGGCTTTCATCGAAGTCGCCAGGCTGGACCCGGAAACCATCGATCTGCATTTTGCCCTGGGCGGGCTCTTTCGCAAGCGCGGCGAGGTGGACCGTGCGATCCGCATGCACGAGAACCTGCTGGAACGTGAAACCCTGGACCAGGAAAACCGCCTCCGGGCCCTGGCGGAACTCGGTCAGGATTACCTGAAAGCCGGGCTGCTCGATCGGGCAGAGGAAGTATTCCAGCGGCTGCTGAAAACCTCGTATGAGGGCATGGCACGCCAGTCCCTGCTGGAGATCTATGTTCAGGAGAAGGAATGGCAAAAGGCCATTGAGGCCGCTAGAATCCTGGACAAAGAATCGTCCAAACCGATGAGCGCGGAAATCGCTCATTTCTATTCCGAGCTTGCCCTGCTCGATGCGGTCGCGGGGGATTCTGCGGCAGCGCACAAGCATTTGCAGCAGGCCCTGGAAATCAACCGCCATTCGGTTCGCGCCAGCATGATGCTGGGAGACCTGGAGGCGGCGGCGGGTCGGCACGAGGAAGCGATAAGATGCTGGCGCCAGGTGGAGGCGCAAAGCCCGGGCCACATGGTGTTGATCGTGGACAAGCTGCTGTCGAGTTTCCGCGCCTTGGGCAAAATCGACGATGGGCTGGCGTGGCTCAAGGGAATACTGGCGCGGCACCCTTCATTGGGCCTGTTCAATTCTCTTTATACCGCCACGCTGGAATCCCAGGGTGCGGAAGCGGCTATTCAACTCGCGCGCAATGAGCTGCGCCGCCAGGCCAGCCTGTCAGCGTTGGAACGTCTGGCCGAAGCCGAACTGATCCGCGCGCCGGAAGAGCGGCGCGAACTGTTGCAAAACGCCAAGAGTCTTCTCCAGTCGCACAATCAAATGCTGATGCGCTACCACTGCACTGGCTGCGGCTTCAAGGCCCGCCAATTCTTCTGGCGCTGCCCGGCGTGCGGACGGTGGGACAGCTTCGATCCGGAGAGGAGCGAAGAGTGACATCCGGCGCACGAATTGTCGTCGCCCTGGATTATCCTGACGGCGCTTCGGCATGGGCTGTGGCGCGGCAACTTGATCCGCGTGAATGTCGCGTCAAGGTGGGCAAGGAACTGTTCACCGCTGCCGGCCCCGATCTGGTTCGCCGCCTCGTCGCGCAGGGCTTCGATGTCTTTCTCGACCTGAAATTTCATGACATACCCCACACCGTGGCGGCCGCCTGCAGGGCGGCGGCCGGGCTGGGCGTCTGGATGACGAATCTTCATGTCTGCGGCGGGCGCCGTATGATGGAGGCCGCGGTCCACTCTCTCGCCGTTCTGGAGCACAAGCCGCTGTTGATCGGCGTGACGGTACTGACCAGCATGGGAGCGGACGAATTACGGGAGTGCGGGATCGAGGCAAGCCCGGCCGAACAGGTGATGTGCCTGGCGGGTCTGGCGAAATCGTGCAACCTGGACGGGGTAGTTTGCTCGGCTCAGGAGGCAAAGGCGCTACGCACGGCCATGGGCAGGGAGCTTCTTCTGGTGACGCCGGGGATTCGTCCTGCGGACAGCGACGCGGGCGACCAGATACGCACCATGACGCCGGCCCAGGCCATCTCGGCCGGCGCTGATTACCTGGTGATCGGACGTCCCATCACCCAGGCGGCGGACCCATTGCGAGCATTGAAAAACATTCAACTGGAGATCGAAGGAGCGGCATGAAAGTTACTGTCATCGGCACCGGCTACGTGGGCCTGGTGAGCGGCACCTGTCTTGCGGAAATGGGCAACAGCGTCATGTGCCTGGATGTGGATCCGACCAAGATTGCCATCCTCAAGAGCGGCGGCATTCCCATTTATGAGCCAGGGCTGGAAGACATGGTCAAGCGCAATGTGGCCGCTGGACGGCTGCACTTTACGACCAGCATCGAGGACAGCGTGGACTTCGGCACCATTCAGTTTATCGCGGTTGGCACGCCGCCGGATGAGGACGGCTCGGCGGACCTGCAGTACGTCGTGGCGGCGGCCCGCAACATTGGCATGCACATGAACGACCACAAGCTGGTGGTGGACAAGTCCACCGTGCCGGTGGGCACCGCGGACAAAGTTCGCGCGGCGCTGCAGGAGGAACTGCAAAAGCGCGGCGTGCAGGTTCCGTTCAGTGTTGCTTCCAACCCAGAGTTTCTCAAGGAAGGGGCGGCAGTGGATGATTTCATGAAGCCGGACCGGATCGTGGTGGGAACCGACGACGAACAGGCCACCCAGTTGCTGCGTGCGCTGTATGCGCCTTTCCAGCGCAATCGGGAGCGCCTGATCGTGATGGATATCCGCTCTGCGGAGCTGACCAAGTACGCTGCCAATGCCATGCTGGCGACGCGCATCTCCTTCATGAACGAGCTCGCAGTGCTGGCCGAAAAACTGGGCGCCGACATCGAGCAGGTACGTCAGGGCATCGGCTCCGATCCCCGCATCGGCTATCAGTTCCTGTATGCAGGCTGCGGATATGGCGGCTCCTGTTTTCCCAAGGATGTGCAGGCCTTGCGCCGCACCGCCCAGGAGAACGGCATTGCGGCTCGGGTCCTGGATGCGGTGGAAGAAGCCAACGATGCGCAAAAGAATCTGCTGCTGGAAAAAATTACCGCCCGATTTGGCAAGGATTTGTCCGGTCGTACCTTCGCCCTGTGGGGGCTGGCATTCAAGCCCAATACCGATGACATGCGTGCGGCGCCCAGCCGGGTAATCATGCAGGGTCTGTGGGAACGGGGCGCCAAAGTGATCGCCCACGACCCGGCTGCAATGGAGGAAACCCGCCGCATCTACGGAGAACGCGCCGATCTCAAGATGGTGGATGCGCCTATGGAGGCCTTGGAAAACGCGGATGCGCTGGTCGTCGTCACCGAGTGGAAAGTGTTCCGCAGTCCGGATTTTGACGCGATCAAGGCTCAGCTCAAGCAGCCCGTCATCTTCGATGGACGCAATCTCTATGAGCCGGCGCTGGTCCGGGCGAGCGGAATTGAATACTTCCCCATAGGCCGGCCATGATTGCTGCGAGCGCCCTGGCAGCGGGAGCGGACTATCGGGACGCGGTGGAACTGGCCAACCGTGCGGCCGGCATCGTGGTGGGTAAACTGGGTACGGCCGTGGCCACGGTGGAAGAGCTATTCGGAGCAAACAAATGACTCAGTACGTGGTGGTGACCGGCGCCGCCGGATTCATTGGTGCCAACCTGGTCAAGGCCTTGAACGAACGCGGCATCAGCGAAATTCTGGCGGTCGATAATCTCTCCAAGGCTGACAAGTTCAAGAACCTCGTCGATTGCGAAATTGACGACTATCTGGACAAACAGGCCTTCCTGTCGCTGGTCGAGTCGGGACGCCTCGAGGGTGCGGTGCAAGCAGTATTCCATGAGGGCGCGTGTTCCGACACCATGGAAACCGATGGGCATTACGTGATGGAGAACAACTATCGCTACTCCTGCGCCTTGCTTCAGTTTTGCCAGGATGATGAGATTCCGCTGCTCTACGCCTCGTCTGCCAGCGTGTACGGCGGCGGTACGGTGTTCACTGAAGCACGCGAACATGAAGCTCCGCTCAATGTATATGGTTATTCCAAATTCTTGTTCGACCAGATTGTTCGCCGCATGTGGGATGAGCGCACGGCCCAGATTGCCGGCTTTCGTTACTTCAACGTCTATGGCCCGCGCGAACAGCACAAGGGCCGCATGGCCTCGGTTGCGTTCCACTTCTTCAGCCAGTACATGAATGAGGGCAAGGTGAAGCTGTTTGAGGGCGCCGACGGTTATGGGCATGGTGAGCAGTTGCGCGACTTCATCTCGGTGCAGGACGTGGTCAAAGTCAACCTGTGGTGTTTCGACCACCCGGAAGTCTCAGGTATCTTTAATGTGGGCACCGGACGCAGCCAAACCTTCAATGACGTTGCGGTCGCCGCAGTCAATGCCTGCCGCGCGGCCAAAGGCGAGACGCCGCTGAGCCTGGCGGAACTGCAGTCCAAAGGCGTTATCGAGTACATCGATTTTCCCCAGGCCCTGAGGGGAAAATACCAGAGCTTTACCCAGGCGGATGTTTCGGCATTGCGCGAGGCTGGGTACGAGGCTCCCTTCCTCAGTGTGGAAGAAGGCGTGGCGAGCTATGTGGGTCACCTTGCAGGGAATAGAGTTTGAATACTTGAAGGTTTGCCCATGTGGAAGCACATCGAAGACTTTGTCGGCAACACGCCCTTGGTGGCGCTCAAGCGGATGCCGGGCCAGACCAGCAACACCCTCCTGCTGAAGCTGGAAGGCAACAATCCCGCAGGGTCGGTGAAGGACAGGCCGGCATTGACCATGATCCGCCGTGCCCGGGAAAGGGGAGAAATCAAGCCCGGCGACACGCTGATCGAGGCGACCTCGGGCAATACCGGTATTGCGCTTGCCATGGCGGCGGCGATGATGGGGTACAAGATGATACTGGTGATGCCGGAGCATCTCTCAGTTGAACGGCGTCAGAGCATGGCGGCCTATGGCGCGCAGATCGTGCTGACTTCCAAGGCAGGCGGCATGGAACTGGCGCGCGATGTTGCGGACCAAATGGTTGGGAAGGGCGAGGGCATCATGCTTGACCAGTTTTCCAACCCGGATAATCCGCTTGCGCACTACGAGGGCACCGGGCCGGAAATCTGGCACGACACCGGCGGCAAACTCACCCATTTCGTTTCCAGCATGGGTACCACCGGCACCATCATGGGTTGCTCACGCTATTTCAAGGAACTCAATCCGGCCATCCAGATCGTCGGCGTGCAGCCGAAAGAGGGTGCCCAGATTCCCGGCATCCGCAAATGGCCGCCCGAATACCTGCCCAAGATTTGCGACTTTTCCCGCGTCGATCGGATGATCTATGTGGGCCAGGCAGAGGCCGAAGAAATCACCCGGAAACTGGCGCGCGAAGAAGGGATCTTCGCCGGCATCTCCTCCGGTGGGGCGTTGCATGCCGCCCTGCAACTGAATCAGGAATTGGAAGACGCGGTCATTGTGTCCATCGCTTGCGACCGGGGCGACCGCTATCTGTCCACCGGAGTGTTCCCGGCCTGAACCATTTTTGATCAAGATGTACCTGATCGCAGCGCTGATCACGTCGCTGGATTGATTCAGCTTCGGACGGCAGCCACTTGTGGCCGTTCTTGCACAGGAAATTCCTTAACCCACATGGCCAAGCCCAAAACTCTCTATTCCTGTACCGAATGTGGCTCCACTTCCCCCAAGTGGCAGGGGCAGTGCCCGGGTTGCGGGCAATGGAACACACTGGTGGAAACCATTGCCGAACTGTCCCAGCCTTCGCGCTATGCCTCCCTAAGCAAGACTTCCCAGGTACAGATGCTGGCCGAGGTGGAAGCGGTGGAGGATGAGCGGGTGGCAACCGGCATCGCGGAGCTTGATCGAGTGTTGGGCGGTGGCCTGGTGCGGGGCGGGGTGATACTGATCGGCGGGGATCCGGGCATAGGCAAGTCCACGCTGCTGTTGCAGGCCTTGGCCCGGCTGGCGTTCAATCAGAAGGCCTTGTATGTCAGTGGCGAAGAGTCAGCCCGGCAGATCGCATTGCGCGCCAGACGTCTGCAACTGGACGCGCCCACCCTGCCGATGCTGGCGGAAATCCAGCTGGAAAGAATTCTCGCCACGCTGCAAACCCAGCAGCCTTTTGTAGTGGTGGTGGATTCGATCCAGACCATTTATTCCGAGGCGCTCCAGTCAGCGCCCGGATCGGTAGCCCAGGTGCGCGAATGCGCCGCGCAACTGACCCGTTTTGCCAAGCAGAGCGGCACGGTCATTATTCTTGTCGGACACGTGACGAAGGAGGGCGCACTGGCCGGACCGCGGGTGCTCGAACATATCGTGGACACGGTATTGTATTTCGAGGGCGACACCGGTTCATCCTTCAGACTGATCCGGGCGTTCAAGAATCGCTTTGGTGCGGCAAATGAGCTGGGCGTGTTTGCCATGACCGAAACCGGCTTGAAGGGGGTTTCCAATCCTTCCGCCATGTTCTTGTCCCGCCATGCCCAGCCGGTTCCGGGGTCTTGCGTCATGGTGACGCAGGAGGGCACGCGGCCCCTGCTGGTGGAAGTACAGGCGCTGGTGGACAGCGCACAGGGTAATCCGCGCAGGTTGTCGCTGGGGCTGGAACAGAACCGCCTGGCCATGCTGCTCGCGGTACTGCACCGCCATGCAGGGGTCGCGGCCCATGATCAGGACGTATTTGTCAATGCGGTGGGCGGGGTCCGGATTACCGAGCCGGCAGCGGACCTGGCCGTATTGGCAGCCATTGTTTCCTCTCTCAGAGGCAAGCCGCTTGCCGAGAAGCAGATCGTATTTGGCGAGGTGGGACTGGCGGGAGAAATCCGCCCGGTGCAGCGCGGGCAGGAAAGATTGAAAGAAGCGGCCAAACTGGGCTTTAGCCGGGCCATCGTCCCCGAGGGCAACCGGCCGCGGCAGAAGTTTGCGGGTATCGACGTTGTGCCGGTGAGCCGATTGAATGAAGCACTGGAACAGCTATTTTAACGGGTTCAGCAGTCCGCTATTTGCCTTCGAGATAGTCGGCTCTTTCGTTCTCAAACTGTTCAATCTGGCGATCCAGGATCACCACATCCGGATGCAGTTCGGTGTAGGTGGAGAGCAATTCGGCCCGCTTTACCCTGAGCTCGGCCAGTTTCTTGTCAAGCTTTTCCAGATAAGGATCCGTAGGTTTGGCACGTGTCGCTTGAGCGGCGTGAGTGTGAGTCTCTTCGGAACCTGATGTGGCAAGGGAGGATTTCTTTGCCCTGCCTGCAGGTTTCTCATGCGTTGCCAAGCCGTCAGGCATAGTTGTCGGCGCGGTCGGCACGGCGGCCTGGTGCGTGACGAAGTAGTTGATAATGACCAACCCGAGAAACAGCATCAGGAATACCAGGACTGGAATGGAAAAGGCGAACAGGGCCAGGCGCCTGAGCTTCTTTGGGCTGGTGACAGCAGGCGGTTTGACAGGACCGGGCGCGGCTATCTTCTTCAGTTCCTGAGAAAGCTCGCGGGCGCCGGCGGGCCGCAGGTTGGGCTGCTTGGCCATGCAGCGCGTCAACAACCGGTCCACGTCCGCATGGATGTCCGGCCGCAGTCGCGAGGCCGGGAGTGGAGTTTCATTCACGATGCGGTAAAGCAGCATGTGCAGGTCTGGCGCGGTGAACGGCGCCAGCCCGGTAAGCATTTCATACAGCACCACCCCGGTGGAGAACACGTCCGTTCGGCCGTCCACGGGTTTGCCCGTGATTTGTTCCGGCGCCATATAGCGGGGCGAACCCAGCAGGACGCCAGCGCGGGTTTCGCTCTGGGCCGCATTGATGTGGGCGATGCCAAAATCGGTCAGTTTGATGACGCCGCGATTCTTGAGAACGATGACATTGCCGGGTTTGACATCGCGATGCACGACGCCATGCTCATGCGCAAAGGCCAAGGCATCGGCCATCTGGATGGCTGTATCCAGTGCCAGGTCTAGAGGCAAGGGACCATGCAGGTCGAGGATGTCCTTAAGCGACTGGCCACGAAGATATTCCATCGCGATATAGGCCACATCTCCCGCTTCGCCCACATCGTAGATAGTGACAATGTTGGGATGGGACAGCCGGCCGGCACTCTTGGCCTCACGCAGAAAACGCTCCTCAAACTGGGCGCGCTCGGCCTCAGGCAAATCCAGCGGAATGGTCTTGATGGCTACGGTGCGTTCAATCAGCGGGTCGATTGCGCGATAAACCACACCCATGGCACCGCGGCCCAGTTCTTCCACGATCCTGAAACGACCGATCATGGACGGCAGCGTCATTGAATCGCTAAGCACGACACTCAATGACTTGCCCTCGGGTTTCCCGGCTGTCCGGCCCCATAAGCCACAGATACCATGGCATAAGATCTTCAGGGCTTGGCAGGGCGGCCAGGTTTTCCGCTGGATGGGTTCTGACTCGGAATGGCGAACGCACCGGCCCGGGGATCAAGGTGTTGATTCGAATGTGGGGCAGATTGTCCAGCTCTGCCGACCAGATGCGGGTCAGGTCTTCAAGCCCGGCTTTGCTAATTGCGAAGCCGCCCCAGTAGGCTGCAGGCGCATGGCCGTGGGTCTCGCCGGTAAATATGACTGATGCATCTGGCGCTTCCTTCAGCCAGGGCAGGCAAGCACGGGTCAGCGCATGGGGAGCGATCAGATTGACTCGCATCAGGGTCTGCCATTGTTCCAGGGACTGGTATTGAAGAGTCGTCAGGCTATAGAACGCTGCCGCATTGTGCAGAATGCCATCCAGCCGCTTGAGATGGAAGGCTAGAGCCTCGGCCAACCGTTCGAACCCGCCGTCGTCGGCCGTGTTCAGATCAAACGGAAACAAGGCCGGCTCCGCACCGCCCGCCGCCACGATGACATCATACGTCTGCGTGAGGTTACCTTCATTTCGTCCGAGCAACGCCACGGTTGCGCCATGAGCGGCGTAGGCCCGCGCAGCCGCGCGTCCCAGGCCGGTGCCGGCGCCGGTCACCAGGATCACCCTGTCCTTCAGGCTGTCTTTTGCCGCCACGTGCGTCATGCCTTGCTCCATAGCAACTGGGCGCATTGTACTCCGCTCCTGACCGCGCCTTCGAGGGTGGCGGGATAGGGCCCAGAGGTGTAGTCCCCGGCGAGATAGACTTTGGGGCTTTCTGTAGCGTGACCGGGGCGCCTTAATCCGGCGCTGCATTCAAACGCTCCCTGCTTTTCCTCGATGATCTGCCAGGCTTTGGGTTGAGGTAAAGGCCCCAGGCTCTGTTGCAGAGTTTGATGGATGTGGCGGATGCGGCCCAGTCGCCCGTCTGGAGGGGTGCTGTGTTCAGCACTGGTAACCACGGCCAGGCGTCCTGCTCGGCCATGGGTGTAGCCCTGGTCAAAAGCGAAATGAGCGGCTTCGTCGGCCAGGCCGATAATGGGGAACGGCAGAGAGAGGGTCTCGGGATAATCCAGATAGGCGGTGACGATGGGTTGATATCGAAATGCAGCGAGTGCGTCGCAGGTGGTCTGCATATCAGGCAGCGGCGCAAGCAACCGGGCAGCGTGGCGGGGCGTACAGGCCAGGATTACTGTGTCGAATTGCCAGGTCCGTCCCCGGGATGCAAGGCCGATTCCCCGGTTTGCGGGGATAATTCTGTCTATCCGGGTGCCTAGCAAAACCTGTCCCCCGTGACGCTCAATATCGGCCCTGGCCGGCGCCGGAAACAGTCGGCTCAGATTGGTCCGCGGCAGCAGCATGTCCGAATGGGCGCGTGGGCCGGTCAGTGCGTCCCTCAGCACATTTGCCAAGATGTTCGCGGAGGCTTTGTGCAGCGGCGTGTTCAATGCAGAAAGGCAAAGTGGCGCCCACAGGTAGTCGATGGCGGCTTTGGGCTGGCCGGCCAGCAGTTGCGCGGCGCTTTGATCTGGCAGGGATTGGAACTCGCGAGACTTGATCCGTTCCATTAATCGCGCGACGGCCCACTTTGTCTTCAAGGAAAGGCCCTGGGCGGCCAGCAGTCCAAGGGCCAGGTTCAAGGGAGTGGGCAGTCTGGGCAGGGCAAGGTGAAACTGGCCGGGAAATTCCAGCGTAAGCGGCAGGCGAAGGAAATGACGAAGCGTACTTCCGGGAGCGACAGTCTCCATCATGCCCAGTGCTTCCGTGTAGGCGCCCAGCAGGATGTGTTGGCCGTTGTCGATTTCGCGCCCGCCCGCCGGCACCTGCCGCGCCCGCCCGCCGGCTTCACGGCCGGCTTCAAACAGAGTAATTGCGGCGCCGTGGCGGGCCAGCCACACGCCGGCTGCCAGCCCGGCCCAGCCACCACCCACAATGGCAATACGCAAAGCAGGTGGTGAAAAACTCATCAGTTGGTGAAGGTCCAGGCCTTCCAGGCAAGCCAGAATTTGCGCAAGGGGGTGAGTGAAGTGCGCTCTGTCAGCACCCTGTATCCTCCACGGCGAATTTCCTCCAGGGTCGCGCGGTAAATGGCCGCCATGGCAAGGCCAGGCCGCTGATTGCGTCTATCCTGGGCCGGCAGGCTGGCCAGGGCTTTCTCGTAGTAGCCAACGGCGCGTTCATATTGAAAC
The DNA here is from genome assembly GCA_963746955.1 of uncultured beta proteobacterium. Classification (GTDB taxonomy): domain Bacteria; phylum Pseudomonadota; class Gammaproteobacteria; order Burkholderiales; family Thiobacillaceae; genus DASQBT01. The sequence continues at coordinate 100,289 of CAVVDR010000003.1, forward strand.
TGCATCAGCGCCAGGAAAGGTCCATTCATGCGTGCATGAATGATGTCAGTGCTGGTGACGCCAAATTGTTCCAATTCGGTTTGTGGCAGATAGATGCGGTCGCGTCCTGCATCTTCACCCACGTCGCGGATGATGTTCGTAAGCTGGAAGGCCATCCCCAGATCGTGGGCGTACTGGGTGGTGTCGCGGTGCGTGTAGCCGAAAATCCGCGCTGCGATTTCTCCCACCACCCCGGCAGCTCGATAACAATACAGTTGCAGGGATTTGAAATCCGGATAGCGGGAGTGGGTCATATCCATCTCCATTCCGTCCACGATCTCTTCCAGCAGTTCTTTGGGAATATCAAGCTTTGGTATGTGCGGGGCAAGCGCTCTTGTGACCGGATGTTGCGGCTGATTCTGATACAGCCGGTCAAGTTCCGTGCGCCACCAGGCCAGCTTGATGACCGCCACTTGCGGATCCGAGCATTCATCCACTACGTCGTCCAATTCTCGGCAGAGTGCATAAAACGCGGTGATGGCGCGGCGTTTGTCCGGCGGCAGGAACAAGAAGCTGTAATAGAAACTGGAGCCGCTGGCGACCGCCCTTTCCTGGCAATACTGATCGGGGTTCACGGTCTGGCTTATCGTTTTGTAAGGGCGCGGAAGAACATGATGATCCAGTCCCAGACATTGAGGGCGGGGCGGCGCTTCAGGGAAACGGTCGGGTCGGCATGCAATTTACGCAGGATGCGGTCACCGCCGGCAATGATCATGCGCAGCTCAAACCCGGCCCGTCCTTTCAACGCCAGTCCCAGTGGGGCTCCAGCCTGAAGCATTTTGCGGGTACGGTTGATTTGGCTCAGCATGAATTCCCGCCATCGACTTTCGGGACTGGATTGAATCGCAACCAAAGGAATTCTCCCCAGGCCTTTTCCCAAGCTGGCAGGTGCGGGCATTGAATTGGCGGCCGGCGGTAGCGAAGAACCCAGGAGCGCACCCAACTGGGCGTCGTTCAGGCCGAACCGGGCCATTTCATCCTGTGGCATATAGTTCCTGGCCTTATTCCAGTCGATGGCAACGTCCTGCAAGAAGTTGATGAGTTGGAGAGCGGAACAGATCCCGTCTGAATAGGCGAGTTTGCGTGGTTCGGTCTGGCCGTAGAGGTGGAGCATGAGACGCCCCACCGGATTGGCGGAGCGACGGCAATAATTCATAACCTCACCAAAGTCGGCATAGCGGAATTTCACCACGTCCTGCCTGAACGCATCCAGCAAATCGTAAAGCGGCTCGAGAGGTAGCCCCCATTCGACAATCACTTGGGACAGGTCCTTGAATATGGGCAGGCTGGGTGTCTGAGCGGCAGCGATGGCGTCCAGTTCTCGTCGGTAATTGTCTAGTGACTTTAGCCGGGATTCAGGGCTTACCTCGCCTTCGTCTGCCAAGTCGTCAGCGCTTCGGGCAAACGCGTAAATGGCTTTGACCGGGCCGCGCAGTCGATGGGGCAGCGCAAGCGAGGCTACCGGGAAATTTTCGTAATGACCGACCGACACAGAGGGAAAATGCTTGAAAAAAGAGTGGGTTGGACTTGGAAACCAAGTCCAAGCTGGCAGCAGGGCATTGATTATATTACACTTCCTGATTCAATTTTGCGCGAATCAGCGAAAGTGGCGGAATTGGTAGACGCACTGGATTTAGGTTCCAGCGCCTCGCGGCGTGGGGGTTCGAGTCCCCCCTTTCGCACCAGCCTATTCATTAATCATCCTTTTCTAGACCTGCGGGATTACCCATGATGCAATCAAATCTTGAAGTGCTTGGACCAATTGAGCGCCGTCTCGACATTTCCGTACCGGTCGCTGCTCTGGAGGTGGAGGTGCAGGCACGGCTCAAGAAACTAGCCCGCAACCTCAAGCTGGACGGCTTCCGTCCCGGCAAAGCGCCCTTGAGCGTGGTCGCGCGCCAGCATGGGGCCGGTGTGCGCCAGGAAGTGTTGAGCGCTTCCCTCCAGGCGGGCTTCAATGCCGCGGTGCAGGAACACAATCTGCGTGTTGCGGGGTACCCGCGCTTTGAGGGCAAGGAAGCGGGCGAGGGTCAGGAACTGCGGTATTCCGCCGTGTTCGAAGTGTATCCGGAAGTCAAGATTGGGGAACTCAGCAGTGGCAAGATCAAGCGCCCGCAAATCACCCTGACCGAAGAGGATGTGGATAAAACGCTGGAAGTGTTGCGGAAGCAGCGACGGGTGTTTAACCCGGTGGAGCGTCCGGCGCAGAATTATGACCGGGTCAAGTTTGATTTCGTTGGCACCCTTGGAGGCCAGCCGTTCGAAGGCGGCGAAGGCAAAGGCTATATTACGATTCTGGGGGAAGGGCATTTTCTCAAGGATTTCGAGGCGAATCTGATAGGCCTCGCGGCTGGGCAGAGCAAGGGTTTCGAGATGAGCTTCCCCGTGGATTACGCTGCGGCGCATCTGGCGGGCAAGGTGGTTCATTTTGAGGTAAGCCTGCATGAGGTAGCCGAACCCAAGCTGCCTGACGTCAACGCGGACTTTGCCAAAGCCATGGGGGTCGCCGACGGTGAGGTGACCACGCTGAGGGAAGAAATAAAAGCCAACCTGCAACGGGAAGTGAAGCGCCGCGTGCAAACGCAAGTCAAGGAGCAGGTGATGAAGCTGCTTTCCGACAAGACCGAACTTCAGGTTCCCCAATCTCTGGTGGCCATGGAGGCCGAGCGACTTTCACAACAGGCGCAGATGGATGCGGTAGCCCGCAAGCTTCAGGAGCTGTCGGTTCCGGCCGATATGTTCAAGGAACAGGCCAGTCGGCGGGTGCGCCTGGGCATTATTCTTGCTGAGGTTGTCAAGGCCCAGGGACTGTCGACCAAACCGGAACAGGTCCGGGCGCTGGTTGAAGAACTCGCTCAGAGTTACGAGGATCCGGAACAGGTGGTGACTTGGTATTTCGAAAATCCGGAGCGTCTGCAGGAAGTGGAGACCCTGGCCCTGGAGGAGAATGTGGTAGCATGGGCCGTGGCACAGGCTAATGTGGAAGATGTGCCGACCAGTTTTGATGATTTGATGGGACGTGGCAAAGCATGACCAAGTATTTCGAGCCCCAGGGACTGGGGCTGATACCGATGGTAATCGAGCAGAGCGGGCGGGGCGAGCGTGCCTACGATATCTATTCCCGTTTGTTGCGGGAACGGGTGATCTTTCTGGTCGGACCGGTTAATGATGCCGTGGCCAATGTGGTAGTGGCCCAGTTGCTGTTTCTGGAGTCAGAGAACCCCGACAAGGACATCCACCTGTACATCAACTCACCAGGGGGCTCGGTATCCGCCGGCTTGGCCATATACGACACCATGCAATTCATCAAGCCGGACATAAGTACCCTCTGCATCGGCCAGGCAGCCAGTATGGGCGCGTTCCTGCTGACTGCGGGCACCAAGGGCAAGCGCTATTGTCTGCCTAATTCCCGGGTGATGATACACCAGCCCATGGGCGGATTTCAGGGACAGGCTTCAGACATCGAAATCCACGCGAAGGAAATCCTCTACCTGAAAGGCCGCTTGAATGAAATGCTTGCAAAGCATACCGGCCAGTCCCTGGAAACCATAGACCGCGATACCGACCGGGACAACTTCATGGGCGGCCAGGACGCAGTGAATTACGGCTTGGTGGACAAGCTGCTGACCAGCCGCGAAGAAGTGGCTGTAAATTAAGGAGACGACGATGTCGGATAAAAGCTCCGGGGAAAAACTGCTTTATTGCTCCTTCTGCGGCAAGAGCCAGCATGAAGTCCGCAAACTGATTGCGGGACCTTCAGTGTTCATCTGCGATGAATGCGTGGAGTTGTGCAACGACATCATCCGTGAAGAAATCCAGCAAAGCCAGGGTGTCAAGGCCGGCAATGACTTGCCTACGCCGCGCGAAATCCGCGACATTTTGGAGCAATATGTTATTGGCCAGAATCAGGCGAAGAAAGCCCTGTCGGTCGCTGTATATAATCATTACAAACGGATCCGCAGCAATAGCAAGGATGATGTGGAACTGGCCAAATCCAACATCCTGCTTATCGGGCCCACCGGCTCTGGCAAGACCCTGCTTGCCCAGACCCTGGCAAGGTTACTCAATGTGCCCTTCGTCATTGCCGATGCGACCACGCTGACGGAAGCGGGCTACGTGGGTGAGGATGTCGAGAACATCATTCAGAAGCTCCTGCAAAAATGCGATTACGACGTGGACAAGGCCAAACACGGCATTGTCTACATCGACGAGATCGACAAGATTTCACGCAAGTCCGATAACCCCTCCATTACCCGCGATGTGTCCGGCGAGGGCGTTCAGCAGGCGCTGCTCAAGCTGATTGAAGGTACGGTGGCCTCCGTCCCGCCCCAGGGTGGCCGCAAGCATCCCAATCAGGAGTTCGTCCAGGTCGATACCAGTAATATCCTGTTCATTTGCGGTGGCGCGTTTTCGGGCCTGGAGCGGGTGATTCGCAACCGATCGGAAAAGGGCGGCATAGGGTTTGGCGCCAAAGTGAAAAGCGTGGATGACAAGAAGCGGGATATGGAAATGCTGCACACTGTCGAGCCCGAAGACCTGATCAAATTTGGCTTGATTCCCGAATTCGTTGGTCGTCTTCCGGTGGTGGCGGTGCTGGACGAGCTCGATGAAACGGCGTTGATGCAGATTCTGACCGAGCCCAAGAACGCACTCACCAAGCAGTTTGCCAAGCTATTCAAGATGGAAGGCGTAGAACTGGAGTTCCGCGATGCCGCGCTTGACGCGATTGCAAAGCGCGCGTTGGAACGGCGTACCGGGGCGCGGGGTCTGCGTTCCATCATCGAACAATCACTGCTGGATACTATGTTCGATCTGCCGTCGATGAAAAACGTATCCAAGGTTGTGGTGGACGAATCGGTTATCAATAGCCAGGGCCAGCCACTGCTGATTTATTCCGATCAGGCGGTCGCTGCCGGAACCTAGTCTCGCGAAGGGGGCTCTAATCCGAGCCCCTTGAATTGTCAGGGTTCACCCCCACGTGGCATGTGTGGATTTACCAGGATCCTTGGTTAGTGAACGAGGGTCCAATCTCAAAGGTTGATAATTATGAGCATTCCCCGGTCCGGCGAACCTATCCAACTCCCACTACTACCCTTGCGGGATGTAGTGGTGTTCCCGCACATGGTGATCCCACTCTTCGTGGGGCGCCCCAAATCCATAAAGGCCCTGGAGACCTCGATGGAGACTGGCAAGAACATCCTGCTGGTTGCGCAGAAATCGGCTGCCCAGGATGAGCCGAGCCCGGATGATCTTTATGAGACCGGCAGTGTTGCCACTGTGTTGCAAATGCTCAAGCTTCCCGATGGCACGGTTAAAGTATTGGTCGAAGGCAATCAGCGGGCCAAGCTGCTTGAGGTCATTGATGAAGACACGCATCTTAGCGGCCGCGCTGAGCTTTTTCCCCTTGATGGCAAGGATGACACGGAAGTCGAGGCCATGCGGCGCGCGCTGATGGCTCAGTTTGACCAGTATGTAAAACTCAACAAGAAGATTCCGCCGGAAATCCTCACCTCGCTCTCGGGCATAGACGAAGGTGGCCGACTGGCCGATACCATCGTTGCCCATTTGCCCCTGAAGCTTGAGCAGAAGCAGGAAATTCTCGAAATGATTTCCGTGTCCAAGCGCCTGGAACATTTGATGGGACTGCTGGAAGCGGAAATCGATATCCTTCAGGTAGAAAAGCGCATCCGTGGCCGAGTCAAGCGCCAAATGGAAAAGAGCCAGCGCGAGTATTACCTGAACGAACAGGTCAAGGCGATCCAGAAAGAGCTTGGCGACCTGGAAGAAGGGGCCGAACTGGAAGATCTGGAGAAGCGCGTTCATGATGCCGGCATGAGCAAGGAGGCTCTGGCCAAGGCCATGGGTGAACTGAAGAAGTTGCGCATGATGTCGCCCATGTCTGCCGAAGCGACGGTGGTGCGCAGCTATATCGAAGCCATGGTCGGCCTGCCGTGGAAGAAAAGAACCAAGATCAGCAAGGACCTGGTGAAGGCGGAACGCATTCTTGATGAAGATCACTATGGCTTGGAGAAAGTCAAGGAACGCATACTCGAATACCTTGCTGTCCAACAGAGGGTAGACAAGGTCAAGGCTCCTATCCTGTGCCTGGTGGGCCCGCCCGGGGTCGGCAAGACTTCGCTTGGCCAATCGGTCGCCAGGGCCACCAACCGCAAGTTCGTTCGGATCGCTCTGGGCGGGGTGAGGGATGAGGCCGAGATACGCGGCCACCGTCGAACTTACATCGGCTCCATGCCCGGAAAGATTCTGCAAAGTCTGACCAAAGTCGGGGTGAAGAACCCCTTGTTCCTGCTCGATGAAGTGGACAAGATGGGCCAGGACTTCCGTGGCGATCCTTCCTCCGCGTTGCTTGAGGTGCTGGATCCGGAGCAGAACCACACGTTTCAGGACCACTATATCGAGGTGGAGTACGACCTTTCAGACGTCATGTTCGTCGCGACGGCCAACACCATGAATCTGCCGCCACCTCTGCTGGACCGCATGGAAGTGATCCGGCTGTCCGGGTATACGGAGGACGAGAAGATCAACATTGCGATCCGTTATCTGGTGCCCAAGCAGATGAAGGCCAATGGACTCAAGGATACGGAAATCCATATTGCAGAATCTGCCTTGCGTGACGTGGTGCGCTACTACACCCGGGAGGCCGGGGTGCGCGCCCTGGAGCGCGAAATTTCCAAGATGTGCCGCAAGGCGGTGAAAGCCTTGTTGCTGAAGACGCCAAAGGGAAAAATTTCCGTCACGGGACGAAACCTGGACAAGTTTCTCGGTGTCCGTCGCTACAGCTACGGGATTGCCGAAAAACATAACCAGGTGGGGCAGATTACCGGGTTGGCCTGGACCGAGGTGGGGGGCGAACTGCTTACCATTGAGGCCGTTTCGCTGCCGGGCAAGGGCAAGATGACCACCACCGGAAAACTTGGCGAAGTGATGCAGGAGTCGATCCAGGCGGCCATGTCGGTGGTCAGGTCGCGTTCCAAGGCCCTCGGCATTCCCCAGGACTTCTATGAAAAGCGCGACCTCCACATCCACATGCCCGAGGGTGCGACTCCCAAGGATGGTCCGAGCGCGGGGATCGCAATCTGCACGGCGGTAGTGTCAGTCCTCACTGGCATACCGGTGCGGTGCGATGTCGCCATGACCGGTGAAATTACCTTGCGTGGCGAGGTGCTGCCGATCGGTGGACTGAAGGAAAAACTTCTGGCAGCCCACCGCGGTGGCATCAAGATGGTTCTGATACCGGAGGAGAATGTCAAGGACTTGGTGGAAATTGCTGACAATATCAAGAACAAGTTGGATATTCATCCGGTCAAGTGGATTGATCAGGTATTGCTCATGGCACTGGAGCGCCAGCCCGAACCATTGCCTGAGACCATAGCGGCGGAGACGCCTCCAGCGAAGACTGAGGAGGTGGGTTCGAGCGTGGCAATCAAACACTGACCAACAAGTATTTGTGCTAAGCGAACGCAGCCCAATCCCGCCATGCGGCGGGATTTTTCATTTTCAGCTTCGTCAATCCTGAAGAGCACTGTCTTGTTGCACATCCGTGATTCATTGCGCGTGCAAGACAAACTGTTTCAATAACCAATTAGAACAGATAGTTATCGCCGCCTTCCTCGGTGTATGAAATACGCGGCGAAAATAATTTTCGCCGCAATTTTCCGCCGACTGTCAATCGGCCTGAAAACCGCTTGACACAAGGATTTGCGGGACGTTATAAAGCCTGCCACAGGAGCTTCCTGTAACCACACGCTTGAACGAAAGGGGACAACACATGAACAAATCTGAACTGATTGATGCGATCGCCGACTCAGCAGACATTTCCAAAGCCTCCGCTGGACGTGCTCTCGACTCTGCTGTTGATGCAGTGAAGAAGGCTCTGAAGAAAGGCGACATGGTGACCTTGGTGGGTTTTGGCACTTTCTACGTAGGTAAACGCGCTGCGCGCACTGGTCGCAATCCTCGCACCGGAACCGCCATCAAGATAAAGGCTGCCAAAGTGCCCAAGTTCCGTGCTGGCAAGGGCCTGAAGGACGCAGTAAACTGACGCGTCGGGGGTGCTTAGCTCAGCTGGTAGAGCGTCGCCCTTACAAGGCGAATGTCGGCGGTTCGAGCCCGTCAGCACCCACCAGCTGAACTGGGTTTGCACAGGTAACTTGTTGATTGCAGCCAGCCGGGAGTGGTAGTTCAGTTGGTTAGAATACCGGCCTGTCACGCCGGGGGTCGCGGGTTCGAGTCCCGTCCACTCCGCCAATATCGGGGCTCACAATTGTGAGCCCCTTTGTCATGGCAATGTTCGCCCTAGTGCCGTGTTGCACGGTTCCCGGGCATTTCAAGTTGTGAGGAAACCTGCATGTTAGAAGCCATCCGCGATCGTGCCCAGGGCTGGATTGCCAAGCTCATTCTGGCGCTGATCACCGTCCCTTTCGCGCTTTGGGGAATCGACTCCTATTTCAACAGGGGGGGCGGTGGTGGTGATGTCGTGGCCGAGGTGGGCAAAGACCGGATTTATCGGCAGGAATTTACTCGGGCCTTGCAAAATCAGGCCGACAGCCTGCGCCAATCGCAGGGCGCCAAATATGATCCGGCCATTACTCAAACCAAAGAGTTTCGGGAGTTGGTACTGAATAGTCTGGTGGATCGCAAGGCGCTATTGTTGTCGGCCGCCGATGCCAAGCTGGTGGCGCCTGACCGGCAGGTAGCGGGCATAATTCAGCAGATTCCGCTGTTTCTGGAAAATGGCCAGTTTTCACGCGAACGCTATGACGCAGCACTCAGACAACGCGGCCTGACCCCAACGGGTTTTGAAAATGAGATTCGTCAGGAAATCTTGATCCGCGCCTTGCAGTCACCTCTGGTCAAAGGGGTGGTGGTGCCCACTGCTACTGCCGATCGCCTTGCGCGCCTCGTGTCCCAGCAACGCGAGATTTCCTGGGCCGATATCAGACCGGGCCAATTCACTGCCCAGGCTCAAGTGTCTGATGCCGATATTGAGTCCTACTACAACGCCCACAAGGCTGATTTCACCGATCCGGAAGCCGCGCGGGTGGAATTTGTCGTGCTGTCGAAGGAAGCGCTCGCAGGCACTGTTCAACCCTCGGAGCAGGACATCCAGAATTACTATCAAGCCAATCAATCGAAATTTGGTGAGCCCGAACAAAGGACGGCAAGCCATATCCTGATCGCCGCTGGTAAAGGGGATGCATCCGCCCGACAGAAGGCCAGGACAAAAGCAGAGGCGCTGCTGGCGGAAATTCGCAAGAACCCCGCCAGGTTTGCTGAACTGGCCAAGCGTGACTCGCAGGATCCCGGTTCCGCGGCTCAAGGGGGCAGCCTGGGCAGTTTCCCGCGTGGGGTCATGGTAAAACCGTTCGACGACGCGGTATTTAGCATGAAAGTCGGAGAGTTGCGAGGTCCGGTTGAAACCGACTACGGTTATCACATCATCCGCCTGGATGGCATTACTCCCGCCAAGGTCGCGCCGCTGGCCAGCGTGCGCGATTCAATCGTGGCCGAGCTGCGCAGCCGGCAAGGGGAAAAGCTCTTCGCCGAGGCCGCTGAGAACTTCAGCAACCTGGTGTATGACCAGTCCACCACCCTCAAACCAGCAGCCGATGCCTACAAGCTAGCGCTTCAGACCTCCGACTGGATCACGCGCAAGGGGGGGGCCGCGCCTCTGGACGATCCCAAGCTGATCGATGCCATCTTCTCCCCCGACAGCACCAAGAAGAAGCAGAATACGGATGCGATAGAGACCTCCACGGGCGCGCTGGTGGCCGCGCGGGTGATCGAGTATCGTCCTGCCGCGCTGCATTCTTTGGCAAGCGCAAGCGCCACGATACGCGCATTGCTGATAGCGCAAAAGAGTGCCAAGCTGGCTGAGCAGCAGGGCAGAGAAGAACTGGAAAAGTTGAATCGGGGGGAAGAGCCCGCGCTGGCCTGGTCGTCCTTTGAGATGATCAGTCGCCAGAAGCCCGGTCCATTCGATGCCCAAAACTTGGCCGACATTTTCCGCGTCAATACCGCCAAGCTGCCGGCCTACACCGGCGTGGAGAGGCCTGACGGAACGTATCGCCTGGTCCGGATCAGCCGGGTATCGGAACCTTCGGCCGTCGATCCCGCAGTACGCACTGCGCTGGAATCTGGCTTGAGGCAGGCACTGGCTCGCGCTGATACGGAGGCCTATCTGGCGCTGGCCAAATCCGTGAACACAGTGGAAATAAAGGCCGGTGCGCTCGAAAACAAGGAATAGCCCGGCTGGTCCGCGAACCTTGACACAGACTTGACGGGCAGGGTTGTGGAACGGCCTGTTCTGGCGTTGCTGGGGCCGACGGCCAGCGGCAAGACGGGCGTGGCGGTGGAGTTGGCCGGCGCGTATCCGATTGAAATTGTCAGCATGGACTCCGCCCTGATCTACCGCGACATGGATATCGGCACGGCCAAGCCTGATGCGGTAACGCTAAGGCAGGCGCCCCATCATCTGATCAACCTTATTGATCCTACCCAACGCTATTCTGCGGCCCAGTTCAGAACAGATGCCCTGCAGGTAATACTGCAAGTCAAGATGCGAGGGCATGTCCCGCTGCTGGTCGGCGGCTCCATGCTTTATTACAAGGCGTTGGTGGAGGGGCTCGATGACCTGCCGCAAGCCGATGACGCACTCAGAGCAGAGATCGATGCAGAAGCCAGGGAGCGAGGCTGGCCTGCGCTCCACGCCGAACTTGCCGGAAGCGATCCGCGCATGGCGGCGCGCATCAATACGACGGATGCCCAGCGCATCCAACGCGCCTTGGAAGTCATGCGAATCAGCGGGCGGCCGATGAGCAGTTTCTGGCTCGATCAGCGCGATTCAAGTCCACCCTATCCGTTCCACACGCTCGCGCTGGTTCCGTCTGACCGCTCCAGACTTCATCGGCGCATCGAGGCGCGCTTCGATGCCATGTTGCGAGCCGGCCTGGTGGAAGAAGTATCGGGCCTGCGAAGAAAATATCCCACCCTGACGCCGGGGCTCCCTTCCATGCGCTGCGTAGGCTACCGCCAGGTGTGGGAACATCTGGACGGCCAATACGATGCCCAAGAATTGCGCAACCGCGGTATATACGCGACGCGCCAGCTTGCGAAGCGGCAGCTCACCTGGTTGCGGGGTATGCGGCCGGAAACAGCAAACTGCCTGGACGATGGCGTGAGTACCAGGGTGAAAAACTGGGTCGAAAAGGCTTTGGCATCCAAGGGTTCCTGATGTTTGGGGTTTCGTCCTAGTCTGCGCTTTCCACCCGTACATCGGCTGCGCCTTTCGCAAAACTCAAATGCAGCGCCTCGCCCGGTTTCAGATCAGTGCTGGCGCGGATGATTTGGCCTCGGGCGTTTTGCGTAATGCTGTAACCCCGTTCCAGCACAGCCTGTGGATTAAGGTGTTGGAGATGGCTGCGCAATCGGGTCAATTCCAGCCCCTGTTCTCGAATGATCTGGCCGAAGCGTGCATGCAGGACGGTTGCGTGCCAGTTCAGATTTTTCATTGCGACGGGAATTGCGGGACGCAGATGAGTTAGCTGCGATGCCAATTGATGCCGCTGCCAGCGTCGGCGCTCGAGCACCATCAGAAAATGACGATGCATGCGCCCGGCGAGTTGCACCAGGTTTAGCTGCTGGGCGGCCAAGCGTTCTTCAGGATGTTTGAGTCTGTGCGCCAGGCTGTCCAGTCGCTGGGCATAAGTCTGTTGTTGATGCCCGAGAAAACGCTTGAGCCGGTCGGCGATCAGCTCCAGCTTGTCCAGTAATTCGGCCCGATTGGGGCTGGCAATCTCGGCTGCAGCCGTCGGCGTGGGTGCACGCAGATCAGCGACAAGATCAGCCAATGTGAAATCCGTCTCATGGCCGATGCCGGTGATCACCGGGATGCTACAGGCGGCCACTGCACGTGCCACAGCTTCATCATTGAAACACCACAAGTCTTCAATGCCGCCGCCACCGCGGCACAGGATCAGCAGTTCACATTCATGGCGTGCCGAGGCGAGGAGGAGAGCCTGGGCAATCTGCGCCGCGGAACTCTTGCCCTGGACCGGCGTGGGATACAGTATCACGCGTATGCCAGGCATGCGGCGGCGCAAAGTGGTGAGAACATCCTTGAGCGCGGCTGCCTGTGGTGAAGTGACGATGCCCAGGGTCTTGGGAAACGGGGGCAGGGGTTTCTTCAGGTCGGGGTCAAACAAACCCTCCTTGGCCAGCTTGGCCTTGAGTCTATCGAACGCTTCATAGAGCGCGCCCAACCCGCCCCGCCGCATGATTTCCACGTTAAGCTGAAAGTCGCCGCGTGGTTCGTACAGCGTCGGAAGCCCCCGGATCTCAACTTGCTGGCCGTTTTCAGGCTCCCAATCGAGGAACTGATTCTTGTGCCGGAAGAAAGTGCAGCGAATCTGGGCTGAATCATCCTTAAGCGAAAAATACCAATGACCGGAGCTTGCCGGGCTGAAATTGGAGATTTCCCCTTGCACCCACAGCAGCGGTAGATTGGATTCCAGCAGGCGCCGCGCCATCCGGTTGAGTTCGGCCACTGTGAGAATAGGGGACTGCGAAGCGCCGTCGCCCGGTTCACGCTCGAGATAGTCATCCACTGTCATTGCATCGTCACGTGTAGATTTTATGAAAAACGTCTTGACAAGGGATCAATTAGATAAGCTTTTGAATATTAAAGAAACAGTCCCATGCCCTCAGATTAGGCATCAGTAAGGAAATCATCGCTGTTCACCACGCCAAGCGGGGCAGGAATAAACTGCCAACAAATTTATCCACAGTATTTGTGGAGAACTATCCGGGCGAGCTCGATAACAATCAGTTCCATTGCCTATCGCGGCATTACCCTTGCCGAAGCCAGCAGTGCAGGATAAAGTCGCACTGTTTTTTTTCCTTCCTTGGGGACTACGTGTGTTAGCTCTTCTAGAGGCCGCCGGTTGGCCAATTTGGCTCTTGGTTCTGGCATCTATCCTGGCTATGGCCATCATTATCGAGCGATTTTACTCGCTGCGGGCAAGCGAAGTGGCCCCGGGCGGATTGCTGGCACAGGTGGTGACAGAGTTCCGCAACAAAGGGGTGACGGTCGAATCCCTGAACAGACTCGCTGCCGACTCTTCCCTCGGCCAGGTGTTCGCAGCAGGCCTGCGCAATGCGAGAGCTCCGAAAGAAGTGATGAAGGAATCCATCGAGGAAGCAGGGCGCCTGGTTACCCATGACCTGGAGCGATTTCTGGTATCGCTGGGCACCATCGCGGCAGTGGCGCCGCTGCTGGGTTTGTTCGGCACGGTAATCGGCATGATAGAAATCTTCGGTTCCCAGGATCCCACCGGCGGTAACCCGGCGCAATTGGCCCATGGCATTTCCGTCGCACTCTACAACACCGCCATGGGCCTGATCGTGGCAATTCCGTCGATGATTTTTTATCGTTACTTCAGGGCTCGGGTTCACGATTTTGTCGTTGAAATGGAGCAGCAGGCGATCAAGCTGGTGGAAATCGTTCACGGTGACAGACCGTGAATTTTCAGAATGAGCGCCGGGTGGAAGATCCGGAAATCAATCTGATTCCCCTGATCGACCTGTTTCTGGTCATTATTATTTTCCTCATGGTGACGACCACCTATTCGCGCTATGCAGAGTTGAAGATCAATCTGCCCTCGGCGGCTGGCGAACGGAGTCCGCAGCGTCCCAATCAAATCAATGTCACCATAGACGCCAAAGGGCAGTGCCAGATTGGCGACAAGGTGTTGGCCAACACCTCGGTCCCGTCCTTGACAGAGGCCTTGAAACAGGCGGCTGGCGGTTTAACCGAGCCCGTCGTCGTCATCAGTGCGGATGCGCAAACGCCGCATCAGGCCGTGATCCATGTAATGGAAGCGGCGCGTGAACAAGGGTTGGTCAGGGTAACCTTCGCCACCCAGTCCACAGACGAATAAGCCATGCGCCACTGGCGCAGCTTGAATCCAGTCAGTCTTCTTCTGCTGCCCATGGCTGGCATGTTTTGGTTGGCGGTCAGGCTGCGTCGCTGGCTATACAGGCAGAATTTCCTGCGATCCTATCACCTCGGGGTGCCGGTGGTGGTGGTGGGAAATATCACCTCGGGCGGTACAGGCAAGACACCACTCATCATCGCCTTGGTCAAGGCGCTGCAACAACTCGGGTACCGCCCTGGGGTCGTGAGCCGCGGCTATGGCGGGGCGCACACGACCCCGAGACTCGTTACCGGACAAAGCGACCCAACCAGCGTAGGGGATGAACCGGTGTTGATCGCGTGGAAAACCGGCGCACCGGTCGCCGTGGGGCGGGATCGCGTGGCGGCAGCGAGGCTGTTGCTTGCGCGCAGCCCCGGTATCGACGTGATTCTGTCGGACGACGGTCTGCAGCATTATCGCCTGGGCCGCAATATTGAACTGGCAGTGGTCGATGGCTCCTATGGCTTGGGCAACAGCCTGCTATTGCCTGCCGGGCCGTTGAGGGAACCTGCGCGCCGGCTGCAGGACGCGGACGCGGTGATCATCACGCGCAGACCAGGCGAAGCGCGACGTTTCAGCGTCTCCCATCCGCGCATCATGGAAGTCAATCATGGTCCTGGAAAACTCTTCCGGCTGATTGATGAGAACGACCGCAAAGACCCGCAGCATGCATTCAGCCAGAAACTCACTGCGCTGGCAGGAATCGCCCGGCCGGAAAGTTTCTTCCATGTGCTGGAGAATTTTGGCCTGGATTTTCAGGTCCGCACCTTTCCCGATCACCACGCGTATTCCTCCGCCGAGCTGGCCGAAGAGGGCCTATTGCTCATGACCGAGAAGGACGCAGTAAAATGTCGGAAATTCGCAAAGCCTGACTGGTGGGCGCTGGAATGGGAGGCCCTTCCGGGGCCGGAGTTGATTGGGTGGCTCGCCAAGGCCATTGATCATCCAAACGGTGCGGTCATCTCTGCGGTCAGCGGAGTTTCACAACCTTAGCCGATCAGCCGGAAATAAGAGGAACGTGAAATGAATGAGCAGGCCTGCACGGCTGGGGCAGCCGGTCGAGAGCGTCGACATGCGGGAGAGCGCATCACGGGTGGTGAGAATGAAGCTCAGGTGGTCAAGGACAGGGTGCAAACGCGAACACATCTGTGGTCCCAGGCCAATGGTCTGCCGGTTAGTGTTAGTCTTGGCTGCAGTCTGGCGCCTAGGGATGGACTTGATCTTCTGACGTTTCTATCCGTGGTGGACATCGCGCTCTATCGCAACAAGGCGGCCCCGATTGGCGCGGGATACTTGGCGGCCGCGCCTGAAACTTCTTGAACAGGTCTATCGCAATGGATAAAAGGCTGCTCGACATTCTCGTTTGCCCGGTATGCAAGGGCCCCCTGGTGTATCGCAAGGACGCCAGGGAACTGATTTGTTCTCCTTGCCGCCTCGCCTATCCGATCCGGGATGATATTCCGGTCATGCTGCCGGAAGAAGCCCGCGCGCTTCCGCCTGAGGAGGAAGTCTGAGGAACTTCTGAATGAGTCCTCCATGGGTCGCGTTTACACGAAAAATGCTCAAATGCAAGGCGCGCGACGAAGGTCGTACTTGATGTACGAGGCCGAGGAGCGCAACGCCGCAGATGGGCATTTTTCGTGCAAACCCTTCGGGCAGGGGCTTGGCGGGCGGTCTGCTGTGTCGCGTCGCTTGGCATCGTAGAATGACTACGACCTGCGCGGCGCTTCGTGCATCTCGTCCCGCCAAGCCCCTGCGCGGCCCATGCGGGACTTATTCAAAGGTTCCCTAGATGCGGTTTCAGGCTGTCGTTCCCGCCCGCTATGCCTCCAGTCGATTGCCGGGCAAACCCCTGGTGGATATTGCAGGCAAGCCCATGGTGGTGCGGGTGGTTGAGCGTGCGCTCCAGGCAGGTGCCGAATCTGTCCTGGTGGCGACCGATGACGAACGGGTTCGCTCAGCGGTGGAGGCTTATGGCTATAAGGCGCTCATGACCTCGGCGAATCATCCTTCCGGCACGGACAGGCTGACCGAGGTGGTTGGACTACTGGGCTGGGGCGATGATGAGATCATCGTAAATGTGCAAGGCGATGAGCCGCTGATCTCACCCAGGCTGATAAGGGACTGCGCGCTGGAACTGACGCTAAAGCCGGATGCAGCCGTTGCGACGCTGGCCCACCCGATTCGCGACTTGGACAGTTTTCGCAACCCCAATGCGGTCAAGGTGGTGACGGATGCCAAGGGCTATGCGCTGTACTTCAGCCGTGCCCCGATACCGTGGCCACGCGATGCGTTTGCGCTCAAGGAAGGACTGCCCGAGGCGATGATCGCGTTGCGGCATATCGGCCTTTATGCCTACCGCGCCGGTTTCTTGCGCGCGTATGCCGATCTCGCGCCAGCGCCGCTGGAGCGCCTGGAAATGCTGGAGCAATTGCGCGCATTATGGTACGGATACCGCATCGCCGTGGCCGTGTCGGCTGAACTGCCCGGCCCGGGAGTCGACACCAGCGAAGATCTGGAACGGGTGCGAGCCCTGTTCGCTGCGAGTTGATGGACTTTATCTTCCAATAAAAAAAATTAACTTCGCCGGTTTTGGCGTATGCCCTACCCTAACAGGTTCATTGGTATTTCAATATGCACAAGGAGAAACACATGCGCCTGATTCTCTTGGGGGGGCCCGGAGCGGGCAAAGGCACCCAAGCCAATTTCATCAAGGAGAAATTCGCCATCCCCCAGATTTCCACGGGTGACATGCTGCGTGCTCACGTCAAGGCCGGCACCGAACTCGGCATGAAAGCCAAGGCCATCATGGATGCGGGCGGTTTGGTGTCTGACGACATCATTATCGGCATGGTGAAAGATCGCTTGACGCAGGGCGACTGCAAGAACGGCTATCTGTTTGACGGCTTTCCGCGCACCATTCCCCAGGCTGAAGCCATGAAGGCAGCCGGCGTGCCGATCGACTACGTGGTCGAAATCGATGTCGCCGATGAAGAAATCATCAAGCGAATGTCGGGGCGCAGGGTGCATGTTGCTTCCGGCCGCACCTACCACGTGGTGTTCAATCCGCCGAAAGTTGCAGGCAAGGACGATGTGACGGGCGACGATCTGATCCAGCGCGCCGACGACACGGAAGAAACGGTCAAGAAGCGGCTGGATGTCTACCACGCCCAGACCGAACCCCTGGTGAAATATTACGGTGACTGGGCGAGACGCGGCGAAGCGGGTGCGCCCAAATACGTGAAGATTCCGGGCGTAGGTAAAGTGGATCAAATCCGCGACGCCATATTCAAGGGGTTGGGAGCCTAGGCTGTGCCCAAGCACGCGCCCGAATTCACCGACAGCGAAAAATGGGTGGTGGCTGAAACCCTCAAGGAGCGTTGGCAGGACCAGACTCCTGAACTGCGGGAGGTGGAAACCGAAATCCGCATCTATCCGGATGATCGGGAACTGACCGATTGCTCGGGGTTGTACTGGGAATCGGGCAATTGCAAGTTCTGCATATCCAAGACCGGCCATTCCCGCTTCCGCCCCATGTTCTTTTACCGGGTGCGGGATCGCTACACCACCGATCGGGAAGAGTACGATGACCTGGTCGACTGCGTGGTCACCATGCTGAAGCTCCAGGTGGATATCGAGTTTCAGCGTGAGGGTCTTACAGAGGAAAAGAAATAGATTCAGCGCCAGGCTTAGCCTGGCGTCATCTTTTGAAGCAAAAGGAGAACATCATGGCGACCAACAAAGCCGCCCCGAAAAAAAATGCGTTCTACGCCCAGTCCGGTGGGGTCACTGCCGTGATCAACGCGTCTGCCTGCGGCGTGATCGAAACTGCGCGCAAGCACAAGGACAAGATCGGCAAGGTCTATGCAGGACGCAACGGCATCATCGGCGCGCTGACCGAAGACCTGATCGACACAAGCAAGGATACTGCCGCGGCCATCAAGGCCTTGCGTTACACCCCCTCCGGCGCGTTCGGCTCCTGCCGCTACAAGCTGAAAAGCCTGGAAGCCAACAAGCGCGAATATGAGCGTCTGATCGAAGTCTTCAAGGCGCACAACATCGGCTACTTCTTCTACAACGGCGGCGGCGATTCCGCCGACACCTGCTACAAGATTTCCCAGCTATCGGAAACAATGGGCTATCCGGTCCAGGCCATACACGTGCCCAAGACCGTGGACAATGATCTGCCCATCACCGACTGCTGCCCCGGTTTCGGCTCGGTCGCCAAGTACATTGCGGTGTCCACCCGCGAGGCCTCGTTCGATGTGGCATCGATGGCCAAGACTTCGACAAAAGTGTTCATCGTGGAAGTGATGGGGCGTCACGCAGGCTGGATTGCGGCGGCAGGCGGCATGGCTTCCACCAAGGATACCGAAATTCCCATCGTGATCCTGTTTCCCGAAGTGACCTTCGACGAGAAGAAATTCCTGGCGTCTGTGGATGAAAAGGTGAAGAGATTCGGCTACTGCACGGTGGTGGTGTCGGAGGGTGTCATGGGTCCGGATGGAAAGTTTCTCGCCGACCAGGGCCTCAAGGACGCCTTCGGCCACGCGCAACTGGGGGGCGTGGCGCCGGTGGTGGCCGGCATCGTCAAGCGCGGCCTGGACCTGAAGTATCACTGGGCGGTCGCAGATTACCTGCAGCGCGCGGCGCGTCATATTGCCTCCAAGACCGACGTGGATCAGGCCTATGCCATGGGCAAGGCTGCCGTCGAGTTTGCCCTCAAGGGCCACAATTCTGTCATGCCCACGGTGGATCGCGTTTCCAACAAGCCTTACAAATGGAAGGTGGGCATGGCGTCGCTTTCGAAGGTGGCCAACGTGGAAAAGATGATGCCCAAGGATTTCATCACCAAGGACGGCTTCGGCATTACGGAAAAATGCCGCACTTACCTGGCGCCGTTGATGAAGGGCGAAGACTACCCTCCGTACAAGGACGGTCTTCCGCAGTATGTGCGGCTCAAGAACGTGGCCGTTGCCAGGAAGCTGCCGGAATTCAAGGTGTGAGGCCGAGGCCTTGCACGCAAGGGGCGGCCGCGCGTTTGTTGAAGGGACAGGTTGGGTGAAAGCGGGTTGCAGAACGTGACGCTTGATCGGGCTCGGCAGTTGCTCAAGGTCCAGGCCGATTTCGGCGGTTTCTACAACGCCAATTCCGCCAAGCTGATCCTGTCAGAAGTGCAGAAGGAGCATGGCCAGACGGCGGTGGATCAACTGATCGTCGAGCTAAACCTGGAACAGGTTTTCGGATTTGCGCCAGGCACCCGCTTCGAGGGCGGACTGGCGATGGGGCGGGAAAGGTAGAAGCGGCAGGATAACTGGCGTTTCCGGCAGTTTTTAATATTGGGGAAGAAAGGGGTAATCCAATGAGTAGCGCAATCGTGCTGGCCTTGGTGTGCGCAGGCGTGGCCATTCTGTATGGAATCATATCCAGCCGCTGGATTCTCGCCCAACCGGCAGGCAGCGAACGCATGCAGGCGATTTCTGCTGCGGTTCAGGAGGGTGCGCAGGCTTATCTCAAACGCCAGTACACGACCATCGGCATGGTCGGGGTGGTGTTGTTCGCGGTTATCGCGATCTTCCTGAATATGCCCACCGCCATCGGCTTTGCCATCGGCGCCATTCTCTCTGGTGCGGCGGGGTTCATCGGCATGAACGTGTCGGTGCGCTCCAACGTGCGCACCGCCCAGGCTGCGTACAACGGGCTCAATGCCGCACTCAACATCGCGTTCAAGGGCGGCGCCATTACCGGCATGCTCGTGGTGGGCCTGGGTTTGCTCGGTGTGGCAGGCTATTACGCAGCGCTCACGGCGACCGGCATGAGTGCCTCCGACGCCATTCACGCCCTGGTCGGTCTGGGCTTCGGCGGCTCGCTCATCTCCATCTTCGCCCGTCTTGGCGGCGGCATATTCACCAAGGGCGCGGATGTGGGCGCGGATTTGGTGGGCAAGGTGGAAGCCGGCATTCCGGAGGACGACCCGCGCAACCCCGCGGTGATTGCCGACAACGTGGGCGACAACGTGGGCGACTGCGCCGGCATGGCTGCCGACCTGTTCGAAACCTATGCGGTGACCATCATCGCAACCATGCTGCTGGGCAGCCTGCTGGTGACCGGCGACAACGCTGCCAATGCCATGGTCTATCCTTTGGTGCTGGGCGGCGTGTCCATCATCGCTTCCATCATCGGCACCTTCTTCGTCAATGCGCGCGAGGGCGGCAAGATCATGAACGCCCTGTATCGCGGCCTGATGGTGGCAGGCGTGCTGGCGATACCCGCCTTCTACTTCGTGACGACGCAAATGTTCGGCGAGGGCGTCATGGTGGGGGGCACGATGGTGTCGAGCATGAATCTGTTCTTCGCATCCCTGATCGGCCTGGCGCTGACTGCCGCCATGGTGGTCATCACCGAGTATTACACCGCCACCGAATACGGCCCGGTGCGCCATATCGCGCAGGCTTCCACCACCGGGCACGGCACCAACATCATCGCCGGGCTGGGCGTGTCGATGAAGGCCACCGCCGCACCGGTCATCGCCGTGTGTCTGGCGATCTGGGGCGCGCACGCACTGGGCGGGCTGTATGGCATCGCCATTGCCGCCACCTCCATGCTGTCCATGACCGGCATCATCGTGGCGCTGGATGCCTACGGTCCGATCACCGACAACGCCGGCGGCATCGCCGAGATGGCCGAGCTGCCGGTCGAGATCCGCAATATCACCGACCCGCTCGATGCCGTGGGCAACACCACCAAGGCGGTGACCAAGGGCTACGCCATCGGCTCCGCCGGCCTGGCCGCGCTGGTGCTGTTTGCCGACTACACCCATGCGCTGGAAGCCAAGCTGGGCGTAAGCACCGCGTTCGACCTGTCCGACCACATGGTCATCATCGGCCTGTTCATCGGCGGCATGGTGCCTTATCTGTTTGGCGCAATGGGCATGGAAGCGGTGGGGCGCGCGGCGGGGTCCGTGGTGGTGGAGGTGCGTCGCCAGTTCCGCGAGATCAAGGGCATCATGGAAGGCACCGGCAAGCCCGAATACGGCGTTTGCGTGGACATGCTGACCAAGGCCGCGATCAAGGAAATGATGATTCCGTCACTGCTGCCGGTGCTGGTTCCGGTGCTGGTCGGCCTGATTCTGGGGCCCAAGGCCCTGGGCGGCGTGCTGCTGGGCACCATCGTCACCGGCATCTTTGTGGCCATTTCCATGACCACCGGCGGCGGTGCCTGGGACAACGCCAAGAAATACATCGAAGAGGGCAATTACGGCGGCAAGGGCAGCGAGGCTCACAAGGCGGCGGTGACCGGCGACACCGTGGGTGATCCCTACAAGGACACCGCAGGCCCCGCAGTCAACCCGTTGATCAAGATCATCAACATCGTGGCCTTGCTGATCGTTCCCCTGCTGCATTGATCAAGCCCGGCTCGTTGACGAACCGGCCTGCGGGCCGGTTTTTTTGTGCCGGCCTTGTCCCGGCATGCTAGATTCAAAATGTCTTGATTGAATGTGTGAAGGCTGGTTGTCGCTGATCATCCGCGCCGTGCCACAAGAAGAGTCTTCACCGCCGAAAGGAGCAAACATGAAACGATCGCTCACAGGTTTCGCGCTGGCCGCATTTTGCCTTGCCGTTTGGGCGGCTCCGGAGAGCTACAAGATCGATAATGCCCACAGCTTCGCCAACTGGGGCATCCGGCATATCGTGGGCCGCACGACGGGAACCTTCAACGACATCAAGGGCACCCTGATGCTGGATCCGGACAATCCCAATACCGGCTCTGCCGATGTCACCATCAACATCTTCTCCCTGAATTCTGGCCACCGTGAACGCGACATTCACGTGCTGACGGGGGATTTTCTCGACGGGCATAACTATCCCAACATGCGCTTCGTCAGCACCGGTTTCAGATCCACCGGCAAGGATGCGGGGGTCATGACCGGCCAACTTACATTGCACGGCGCCACCCGAAGCGTCGATATTCCCTACAAGATCCTGGGTTTCGCAGCCGATCCCTGGGGCAATCAGCGCGCTGCATTTGAAGGCAAGTTCAGCCTCAACCGCAGCGACTATGGCATTACCAAATATCTGGACAGCAGCGGCGGCGGCTTACTCGGCAATGAGGTTGACATCACGCTGCTGGTGGAAGGGCTGAAACTGGGACCGGACGGCCAGGTGCTGAACATCAAGAACCAGCCGGCGCCTGCACCCGTTGCACAGCCAGCTGCCCCACCTGCGCAGCCTGAACCCGCCAAGAAGGAAAAGCCCAACTTGCAGGACTTGCTCAAAGGCATCCTCAACTAAGCCTTTCTGCGTCATTCAAACCGTGGCCCAGCAATAGTCTTGCAGGGCCAATTGTTTTTTCAGAATGGCGACGCCACCTCTTGTCGCAACCTTAAGCGCAATGGCAGCTTAAGGTCGCCCAGGTCGAAGCTATTTATGTCTGGTCATCGGCCTTATCTGTCTGATGATGCGCGCTTTGATATAGTCTGCAATCGGCATAAAGCCGTTCTTCAGAGTTACCTTTCAGTTTGGGTAATGGCGGGATGTTCCAATTTCTCACTCTGTCCCAATGAAAAGATCGACAGACAAAAAAGGGCTTAGGGCTGATGGCAAGCAATAGCGGTAGCGGCAAATCCCTCGAATCCTGGATCTGGGACGCGGCCTGTTCCATCCGCGGGGCCAAGGATGCGCCGAAATACAAGGACTACATCCTCCCCCTCATCTTCACCAAGCGCCTGTGCGATGTCTTCGACGACGAGCTGAACCGCATCGCCGCCGAGGTCGGCTCGCGCAAGAAGGCCTTCCAGCTCGCCAAGGCCGACCACAAGCTCGTCCGCTTCTATCTGCCGCTCGTGCCGGACGATCCCGAGCAGCCCGTCTGGTCCGTCATCCGCAAGCTCTCCGACAAGATCGGCGAAGGCGTCACCACCCACATGCGGGCCATCGCCCGGGAAAACCCGCTCCTGCAGGGCATCATCGACCGCGTCGACTTCAACGCCACCACCCACGGCCAGCGCGACCTCGACGACGACCGCCTCTCCAACCTCATCGAGGCCATCAGCACCAAGCGCCTCGGGCTCGACGACGTCGAGGCCGACATCATCGGCAAGAGCTACGAATACCTCATCCGCAAGTTCGCCGAGGGCGGCGGCCAGAGCGCCGGCGAGTTCTACACCCCGCCCGAGGTCGGCATGATCATGTCCCGCGTCCTCCAGCCCGAGCCCGGCATGGAAATCTACGACCCCTCCTGCGGCTCCGGCGGCCTGCTCGTGAAATGCGAGATCGCCATGGAGGAGAAGATGACGCCCTCGCCGGGAAGCAGGGAGCAGCAACGTACGCCCCGCTCAAACTCTTCGGCCAGGAATACATCCCCGACACCTGGGCCATGGCCAACATGAACATGATCATCCACGACATGGAAGGCCAGATCGAGATCGGCGACACCTTCAAGAACCCGAAATTCCGCAACAGGCGGCAAGCTCCGCACCTTCGACCGCGTCGTCGCCAATCCCATGTGGAACCAGGACTGGTTCACCGAGGCCGACTACGACAACGACGAACTCGACCGCTTTCCCGCCGGGGCCGGCTTCCCCGGCAAATCCTCCGCCGACTGGGGCTGGGTCCAGCACATGCACGCCAGCCTGAATGACAAGGGCCGCGCCGCCGTCGTCCTCGACACCGGCGCCGCCTCCCGCGGCTCGGGCAATGCCGGCACCAACAAGGAAAAGACCGTCCGCCAGTGGTTCGTCGACCACGACCTCATCGAGAGCGTCCTCTACCTGCCCGAAAACCTCTTCTACAACACCACCGCCCCGGGCATCGTGCTGTTCCTGAACAAGGCCAAGCCGAAGGAGCGCAAGGGCAAGGTCTTCCTCGTCAACGCCAGCCAGGTCTTCGAAAAGGGCGACCCCAAGAACTTCATCCCCGACGACG
This sequence comes from uncultured beta proteobacterium, assembly GCA_963746955.1. Lineage (GTDB taxonomy): Bacteria > Pseudomonadota > Gammaproteobacteria > Burkholderiales > Thiobacillaceae > DASQBT01. Next base: position 124,245 of record CAVVDR010000003.1, read on the forward strand.
GCATCCAGCGCATCGCCGACACCCTCATCGGGTGGAAGGAAGAGGAAAAACTCAGCCGCATCGTCGATCACGCCGAGCTGAAGAAAAACGACTACAACATCTCCCCCAGCCGCTACATCCACACCAGCGACGCCGAAACCTACCGGCCCATTGCGGAGATCGTCGAGGAACTGAAGGTCATCGAAGCCGAGGCGCGGGAGACGGACAAGGCCTTGAAGGAGATTCTGGAGAAGATCGGGGTATGAGCGGCTGGCAGAAAACCACCGTGTGGAAAGGTCGCCACTGGATTCCTCAGCGGAGGAACACCAACCACCTCGCGGGCCGATTTCTGGAAGGGGGACAATTCCATGGATCACGAGCAAATGGCTCGGCGACAAACTTGAGCTCACAACCGGTGAGAAATTCGTGTCCGAAGAAGCGGTCAAAAAGACCGCCACGAAGATCGTTCCCAAAGACAGCATCATCTTCGCGACGCGAGTTGGCGTCGGCAAAGTTGGCATCAACCGGATTGACCTCGCCATCAACCAGGACCTCGCAGGCGTCTTGATCGACAACGAGCACTACGACATCAAGTTTCTCGCATACCAATTGGGGATCGACTCGATTCAGCAATACGTCGCGATGAACAAGCGCGGCGCGACGATCAAAGGCGATAACGCGGGACTGTCTCGAACAGATTCGGCTCAACCTCCCCCCACTCCCCGAGCAGAAGAAGATCGCGCACATCCTTTCGACGGTGCAGCGGGCGATCGAAGCGCAGGAGCGGATCATTCAGACCACCACCGAGCTGAAAAAGGCCCTCATGCACAAGCTCTTCACCGAAGGCCTCCGCAACGAACCCCAAAAACAAACCGAAATCGGCCCCGTCCCCGAAAGCTGGGAGGTGAAACCGCTGATCGATACCGTTGAGTTTATCGACTACGGTGTCTCGCAGGCCATCCCAAAGACACCCACTCCAGGGGGAGTCAAGATCGTCAGCACGGCTGACATCGACAAGCAGGGAAATCTGCTCTACTGGAAAATTCGCCGCATCGTGGTTCCTGCGAAAACAGCCAATCGCCTTGTGCTGAAAGATGGCGATGTCCTGTTCAACTGGCGGAACAGTGCCGAGCTGATTGGGAAATCCGCGATCTATGAGGAACAGGACGAACCGCACATCTTTGCGTCGTTCATCCTTAGAATCTGCGCGGGCGAAAAAAAGTCCCACAATTACTTCCTCAAGCATCTGATGAATCACTATCGGGAAGAAGGCGTGTTTGTGAAACTCGCTCGCCGCGCCGTGAATCAAGCGAACTACAACAAGAACGAGATTTCTGTTCTCAAGATTCCGTCGCCGCCATACGAGCAGCAGGTTGAGATTGCCCAAGCAATCGGTGCTGCTGACTCAAAGATTTGGAGCCACGTAGACAAAAAACGCGGCCTCGAAGACCTCTTCCGCACCCTCCTTCACGAACTGATGACCGCGAAAACCCGCGTTCACAAACTCGAAGTTGGAAAGGGGGCAGTCGCATGAGTTCCCTGAACATGCGAGACAAACGGGTTCTCGAAGAATTCTTCGGAATGGGCTCCGGCTATGTCCTGAATTTTTCCGACCGCACCTTCGGCGAATTCGTCCTCGAAGCCGTCGACATTGAGATTCACTCGGATGAATACACCATCCACGGATCTTCCAAGGCAAAGAAGCTGCGCGTGTTCTGGGAAGTTGAGTCTGACTACATTGTGGGTCGATTGCTGAACGCGTTGATCGAATACGCGCAAGAGACTGCTCATGAAACCACTGAAGAAGCCAAGAAGTTGGCGGAACGATGCCGAGCAATCGCGAGCCGCCTCCTCGCAGGTGGCCCGAGCCTTGATGACCTGAAGCAGAAGGCGCAGTCCCTCGATGCAAATCATCTGGCCGAGCAGATTCGACGTATGGAGGACTCCGTTGAAACCGATCCAAGCCTAGCCATCGGCACGGCGAAAGAACTGATCGAGACCTGCTGCAAAACGATCCTCTCCGAACGAGGACAGGAGATTTCCGGCACTCCCGACATCCCGACGCTGACGAAAGCGACGCTCAAGGAACTGAACCTCGTCCCAGAGGGAATTCCGAACGCTGCGCGCGGGGCGGACGTGATCAAACGTCTCCTTAGCAATCTTTCGACCGTCGGCCATGGCTTGGCCAATTGCGCGGCCTCTATGGCACCGGTCACGGGCAGCACGGTTCAACTTCTGGGCTTACCGCCCGTCACGCAAAACTGGCTGTTGGTGCGGCATCTACACTGGCGGTCTTCCTTTTCGAAACCCATGAGCAGACGAAATAGTTAAGAACGCTGGATGCTCAAATTCACCACTCACAAAACCGCCCACGCCTAAACACAAAGCGCGCAGAGATGAATCCCCAACTGATCAACGAACTCAAAAAGCTGCGGAACGAAATGGCTCACGGTTTGGCTCCGGTTGATCCAGCCAAGTTGGCTGAACGTCTCAAATCGCTTGGAATATCGATTCCAACCGAGCAGTTGCCAGATCTCATTCCAACGATCCTACAAGCTTTCGGAGGGCGCAATGCTGGCCACCTTCACGTTCCGCCGGTTCTTTCGGACGTTGTCGCTAAACTTCTTGATAATCGCTCCGCACGAACGATCTGCGATCCGTGGGCGGGGCTGGGAACGATGCTGGCAATTGCTCAGCGTGCCACATCTTCGCGGCGATGCATTGCCTTTAACCTGAATGCGTCGGAAGGCGAACTGGCGAAAGCGCTGTTTCCGCAAGTGGAATGGAGCATCGGTCAACCGCTAACTTTGTTGAGCAAACTTAACGACCCGATTGACGTCTTTGTCAGTTGCCTACCTTTTGGGGCTCGGACAAACGAGTCGTTGGAGCTTGCGGACACATCAGGGAATCCAGTCGAGCTAAAGGACGATCTTGGGAACCTGATTCTTGCGGCGGCTATGGCCCGCCTTTCCGACAATGGTGTGGGGATCTTTGTGGTGCCGACATCCTTCTTCTTCGCAGAGCGATCTGTTCTCAAACGATTCGCCGAACTTGGCTTCAATGTCGATGCAGCGCTCGCATTACCACCCGGTTCATTCGCTCCTTACGCGTCAATTTCGACTTACCTTTTGGCTCTCACGAAATCGCCGAAGAAGCCCATGTTCGTGGCACAGTTATCCAGTGACCCGAATACAAACTCACAGATTCTGGCAAATTTCGCCAACGGAGTGGAAGGTGGTGCCGTTGAGCTGGGCCGATACGTCGATGCGCTCGAGTTCCGCAGCATAGATTCGCTACGAGCAGACGACTACTTCGAATCGGCCAGCAAGCAGATCGGTTTTCCCGCTGTTGTTCTCGAAGACCTGGCATCGGCAATCAATCTCGGCCGGTATGGGGAGGATTTCAAATTCCCTGAGGCATCGAACGCGGTGTTCGTTCCCATGATCGGGCAAAGCGACGTGGTGGCTTCAATCGACGACCTGTCTCTCAAGGCTCAGAACTACGCCCAAGTTCTTATCGATCCGTCGAAATCCCACGCCACATTTATTGCCCAATCTCTAAATTCTGAGCTTGGGAAAAAGATTCGAGAGTGGGGGAAATCTGGAACCACCATTCCGAAGCTGAACAAGCAGACGCTGAAGAAGCTTCAAATTTTCATCCCCGACTTGGCGACCCAACGAAAGATGCTGGAGATAGAAGCCCGTCTTTCCGCAGAAGAAAACATACTGCTCAGTCTTCAGAACGACTTGTCTGAATTGAGGCGTGAACTATGGAGGAACCCACGTTTGGCAGACACCGTGAGCAATCGTCTTGACGACTTTTCGATACGAATCGCGGGAGACATGAAGGAGCAGGCCAGCATCGGCTTGGATCAATGGTTTGAGACAATTCCTTTTCCCCTCGCGTCCATTCTTCGAGCGTGGCAGGCGACTCCAAGTGACGACTACAAGACCAAGCACGAGCATCTTCTCCATTTCTTCGAAGCGACAGCGGAATTCATTAGCGTGATTCTGCTCAGTGCTTTCAGCGGAAACGAGGCACTCTATGCGTCGCACAAGGAGAAGCTGAAGGAAGCGATGGCAAAGCAAAATCTCAGCTTCCAACGCGCAACTTTCGGCACTTGGAAGTAGTCGTGGAATACCTCGGAAAACAGACTCGGTTACTTCTACAAGAGGACGGGAAGAAACCAGAGGACGCGAAGAATGACAGAGCGATCTGTGGGTCGATTTTCGCTGACTCAACGCTCAAGCTACCAGACTTGCTGTGCAGTAAAGACATCGCCGCAGTTCTCGTAGTGACAAACAAGATGCGTAACGATTGGAGCGGCCACGGTGGTGTCGTAGGGCAAGAGGAAGCGAAGCTTCGCAATGAGCAATTTCTTGGTCAGGTGGAAAAACTGAGGCAAGCGATGTCCGACGTGTGGGATAGTTCGGTGATCGTAAACGCTCTTCATTGCAGGCCCCGCAGGGGAGTATTTGAGAATGAGATCGCGATGCTGAAGGGCAGTAACAGCGAGTTCCTCAAGGAATCGCGAGCAATGTCTACTTGGCTGGACGTCGATAGTCTCTACATCATCAACGGGGACCAGAGCGGTGCATTGAAGCTGCTTCCTCTAGTCCAAGTGAGTTCTTCGCCGGGAACAGCGAAGAACGCATGCTACTTCTTCAATCGCACTGAGCGGGAAGGGGCGCGATTCGTGTCTTACCACTTTGCCAGCCAACCCGAACTGTCGGGTGAATTCCAAGAGGCAACCAACGCGATCAAGTTCCTTACAGAAGACTGATTCATGCCCAAGCCCGGAAAACACAGGACCGTCCAAGCCCGGACCCTCGAATACGCCGAAGCATCGGCTGGAGGTTTGTATCCCCGGAGGAAGCCGAGCAGCGGCAGGCCAAGGGCGCCGTTGCTCGGGCAGTTTCGCCATCTCCACACCGACATCTACGGCAACCGGGGCGAGCTCATTAAGCAAGAATATATATCGTAATATATTACGACTAAGTAGAATACAATCATTATCTCGCTATATATTACGACTTGACTAAAATAATTATTAAGATATATATCGCAATAAGTGACGATATATGGCAATTTAACCGGGATATTCGCAATATATAACGACTATGAAAATCACTGGTTTACTCACAGATGAGGCCGTGCTGGCCGAATTGGGCGCACGTATTGCCGGTCGCCGGGTTGAATTGCAGCTGACCCAGGCGGCTGTGGCCGAACAGGCGGGTATCGCCAAGCGCACCCTCGAGCGTATGGAGGCGGGGCAACGTCGCAGTTGGCCACCCTGGTTCGTGTGCTGCGGGTGCTGGACGCCGCATCAGGGCTGGATAGTCTGATACCGGAGTCCGGGCCCAGACCGATGGATTTGTTAAAGCGAAAGGGCAAGGTCCGACAACGGGCTTCGGGTCGACGGGCCGCAAAGGCGACGGGCAAACCATGGCGCTGGGATGAGAAGCCATGAGCACGCTTGCCGAAGTCAGGCTGTGGGGCAAAACCATCGGCGCTGTCTCACTAGAGGATGGGGAGGAAGTCGCCAGCTTTGAATACGATGCGGCATTCGCGCAAAGCGGCATTCAAGTCGCGCCGATTGTGATGCCGCTTTCCCGGCGCGTGTACCGCTTCCCCGCGCTTTCTCGCCCGACTTTTCTCGGGCTGCCCGGCCTGCTGGCCGATTCGCTGCCCGACAGATTCGGCAACGCGCTGATCGATGCCTGGCTGGCATCGCAGGGGCGGCAACCGGATTCCTTCAACGCGGTCGAGCGGCTTTGCTATACCGGTGAACGCGGCATGGGTGCGCTGGAATTTGCCCCCGCCATCGGCCCCAGGGCAAAGCAGACGACACACATTGAGGTCGGCAAGTTGGTTGAGCTGGCATCGGAGGTATTGACCCACCGGAATAACCTGCAGGCGTCTTTTGCGGCCGAAGGCAGAGAAGATGCGCTAAGGGATATTCTGCGCGTGGGCACATCCGCCGGTGGCGCGAGGGCGAAGGCGGTCATCGCCTGGAACCCGAAAACCAATGAAGTGCGGTCTGGCCAGGTCAAGGCCGGCAAGGGATTTGAATACTGGCTGCTGAAATTTGACGGCGTTAGCGGCAACAAGGACAAGGAACTGGAAGACCCAAAAGGCTACGGGGTGATCGAGTATGCGTATTACCTGATGGCGCTTGAATGCGGCATTGATATCAGTGAATGCCGGCTGTTTAAAGAGAATGGCCGGTCGCATTTCATGACGCGCCGCTTTGATCGTCTTGCTGCCGGCGAAAAACTTCACATGCAGTCACTCTGCGCCCTGGCGCACTACGATTTCAACATGGCAGGCGCTTATAGCTACGAGCAGGCGTTGCTGGTGATGCGGCAACTGCAGTTGCCGATGCAGGCCATCGAGCAACTGTTTCGGCGCATGGTATTCAACATCGTGGCCCGCAATCAGGATGACCACGTGAAGAATATTGCCTTCCTGATGAATCAATCCGGTGAGTGGTCGCTGGCGCCGGCCTTTGATATGACCTACAGCTTTAATCCTGCGGGTGCGTGGACGGCAAGCCATCAGATGACGATGAATGGAAAACGCGACAATTTCACGCTGGAGGACTTCAACGCCTGCGCAAAGACTGCTTCGATGAAACGGGGGCGCGCTGCGAAAATCGTTGCCGAGGTGCAGGCGACGGTATCGAAATGGCGAGCGTTTGCAGAAAAGGCAGGCGTGCCTGATGTCGTGCGCGAAAAAATTCAGCGCACGTTGAATCTGAAACCCTATTCATGAAGCCAGGCGAACACAAAACCGTCCAGGCCCGCATCCTCGGCTACGCCGAGGCCATCGGCTGGACCTTTGTGTCCCGCGAGGAAGCCGAGCAGCGGCGCGGGTTTGATCCGGAAGTCCCGCCCGCCGACCGCGCCAAAAACCGCTCGCTCTTCTTCGACGACCTGCTCGACGCCAAGGTGCGGGAATTCAACCCGCGCTACGCCGAGGCCGAGGGCGCGTTGCTCGGGCAGTTCCGCCATCTCCACACCGACATCTACGGCAACCGGGAATTCGTCGAGCACCTGCGCAACCGGGGCAAGTTCTTCGACCACGAGGAGAAGCGCGAGCGCGACCTGATCCTGATCGATTACGACGACCCGGCGCGCAACGTTTACGAAGTCACCGAGGAGTGGGCCTTTCACAACGGCCACTACGGCACGCGGGAGGATGTGGTCTTTCTCATCAACGGCATCCCGGTGCTGGTGATCGAGTGCAAGAACGCCAACAAGGACGAGGCGATTGCCCTGGGCGTGGACCAGATCCGCCGTTACCACCGCGAGACGCCCGAGCTGTTCGTGCCGCAGCAGCTGTTCACCGCCACCGATGCCATCGGCTTTTCCTACGGGGTGAGCTGGAACACGGTGCGGCGGAACATCTTCAACTGGAAGGACGAGGAGGTCGGCAAGCTGGAGGCCAAGGTGAAGAGCTTCTGCGCCATCCCGCAGCGTGCTGGCCTTCCTGAAGGACTACATCGTCTTTGCCGAGAAGGACGAGGAGCTGAACAAGTACATCCTGCGCCAGCACCAGACCGGCGCGGTGGAGGCGGTCGTCGGCCGCGCCCTCGATCCCAGACGCACGCGCGGCCTGGTCTGGCACACCCAGGGCAGCGGCAAGACCTTCACCATGATCAAGGCGGCGGAGCGGCTCTTCCGCGCGCCCGGGGCGGACAAGCCGACCGTCCTGCTGATGATCGACCGCAACGAGCTGGAAGACCAGATGCTCAAGAACCTCGCCGCGCTCGGGCCTGGGCAACCTGGAGCACGCCAGCAGCATCGCCCGGCTCAACCAGCTGCTGCAGGACGACTACCGGGGCATCATCGTGACGATGATCCACAAGTTCCGCGACATGCCGGCGGATCTGAACACGCGCTCGAACATCTACGTGCTGATCGACGAAGCCCACCGCACCACCGGCGGCGATCTCGGCAACTTCCTGATGGCCGGCCTGCCGAACGCGACCTTCATCGGCTTCACCGGCACGCCGGTGGACAAGACGGTCTACGGCAAGGGCACCTTCAAGACCTTCGGCTGCGAGGACGACCAGGGCTACCTGCACAAGTATTCCATCGCCGACAGCATCGAGGACGGCACCACGCTGCCGCTCTACTACCAGCTCGCCCCCAACGAAATGCTCGTGCCGCACGAGACGCTGGACAAGGAGTTCCTCGTCGCTGGCCGAAGCCGAGGGCGTGGCCGACATCGAGGAGCTGAACAAGATCCTCGATCGGGCGGTGAACCTGAAGAATTTCCTCAAGGGCAAGGAGCGGATCCAGCAAGGTGGCGCAGTTCGTCGCCGAGCATTATCGCGAGAACGTCGAGCCGCTCGGCTACAAGGCCTTCCTCGTCGGCGTGGACCGCGAAGCCTGCGCCCATTACAAGCACGCGCTCGATCAGTTCCTGCCGCCCGAGTATTCCGAGGTGGTTTACACCGGCAGCAACAACGACTCCAAGCTGCTGAAGGAATTCCACCTCGACCCGAAGAAGGAGCGGCAGATCCGCAAGAGCTTCGGCAAGCTCGACCAGCATGCCGAAGATCCTCATCGTCACCGAGAAGCTGCTCACCGGCTTCGACGCGCCCGTGCTCTACGCCATGTATCTCGACAAGCCGATGCGCGACCACACGCTGCTGCAGGCCATCGCCCGGGTGAACCGGCCCTACGAGAACGAGGCGCAGGAGATGGTGAAGCCCCACGGCTTCGTCCTGGATTTCGTCGGCATCTTCGACAAGCTGGAAAAGGCGCTGGCCTTCGACAGCGAAGAGATCAACGCCATCGTCAAGGACCTGAAGCTCCTGAAGGTGCTGTTCAAGAACAAGATGGAGTCCAAGGCGCCGGACTACCTCGGCCTGATCGAGCGCAACTTCAACGACAAGGACGTCGACACCCTCATCGAGCATTTCCGCGATCCCGAGCGGCGCAAGGAGTTCTTCAAGGAATACAAGGAGATCGAGATGCTCTACGAGATCATCTCGCCCGATGCCTTCCTGCGCCCGTTCATTGCCGACTATGGAACGCTATCGGCGATCTATCACGTCGTCCGCAAGGCCTACACCAAAACTGTCATGGTCGACCGCGAGTTTCAGGCCAAGACCAACCATCTGGTGCAGCAGCAGGTCGGCAGTTATGGCGTGGGCGGGCTGGGCGAGATTGTCGCGATCGATGGCAACACCATTGAGCTGATCAAGAACAAGAGCGGCGGAGACGGCACCAAAGTCATCAACCTGATCAAAAGCATTGAAAAGCTGGCCGCAGGAAAACAGCGACGACCCCTACCTCATCGCCATGGCGGAGCGCGCGAGGGCGGTGCAGGAGAGCTTCGAGAACCGCCAGACCAGCACTGCCGAGGCCCTGGCCGAATTGTTGCGTGAAGTGGAGGGCAACGAAACGAGGAAGAAGGAACAGGCCGAAAAGTCTTTCGATGGCCTGACCTATTTTGTCTACCGCAGCCTGCTGGACGCGAAGATTCAGAACGCAGAGGCCGTCAGCCGGAAGATTCGCCATGCCTTCACCGAGTTTCCGAACTGGAAGCGCAGCGAAAACGCCATCCGCGAACTGCGGAAGAAAGTCACCTTCGCCATATTGGCGGAAACTGACGACCTGGACCGGGTGACAGCCATGGTGGATGAGCTGTTTACCCTGCTGGAAAAGGCGGATCGGATTTAGAGCAATGAAGGCGCTCGAACACAAAGCCAGGTTCAAGCAGCGCGTCCGCCACTGGGCCGACAAGCTGGACGTCAACGTCGTCTGGCTGGGTGTGCGGCCGATGCGTAACAAATGGGCATCGTGTTCTACCGCGGGCCATTTGAACTTCAGCGACGAACTGCCCGGCCTGAAACCCGAGCTATGGGACTACGTTATCGTCCACGAACTGCTCCACTTCTTTGTTCCAAACCATGGAAAACTTTGGAAAAGTCTGATGCGCTCCCATCTGGGTGAATATGAGGCACATGAATGCGAGCTAAGGCAAATAGTGCGTACCAAGGAGCTGCAACGTATGCGCTAACGCACGCTGCTGAATCTCGACCGCGTCACTTCCGGCAAGAATCTGCCGGACGACTTCAACGTCATTATCGAAATTCCCGCTGACTGGCAAAAATATATTGCCACAGGCGTCGCACCGTTTCCGGCAGGCTTCCCGCCATCGCATGCGCAAGGCGGGCATCGCGCGCGCCGTGGAGCTTGGCGGCATGCTGAAGTTTGCGCAGCTCCCGGTAGGCATCTGCGCTGGCACTGGCCAGCTCGGCGGGCAGCAGCCCAGCCTCGCCGCAGCGCTTGAGGAGCGCAATATTGCCCACGTTGGCCAGCAGCCGCGGGTATTCGCGCGCATGCGCCAGCACCAGGTACTGAACGCTGAATTCGACATCCACGATACCGCCGGGATCGTGTTTCAGATCAAACAGGCCGCTGGTATTGGGATGGCCATCGTGCATTCTTTGGCGCATGTTGAGGACTTCTTCCTTGAGTCTGGCCGGTTCCCTCGGCAATATGAGAATGGCATTGCGCAGGCTTTCGAAACGCTTTCCTATCCCGGCATCTCCGGCCACGTAGCGTGCACGGGTGAGCGCCTGGTGCTCCCATACCCAGGCATGGCGGTGCTGGTATACCTCGAATGCGGCCAGGCTGGAAACGAGCAGCCCTGAGGAGCCATTGGGCCTTAAGCGCAGGTCGGTGTCGTAAAGCATTCCCGCGCCCGTGGCGGTGCTAAGCCAGGTGATGATGCGCTGGGCAAAGCGGGCATACAGGACCCCGGCGTCCGGCACTTCGTCATCGTAGAGAAAAACCAGATCAAGGTCGGATGCATAGCCGAGTTCCTTGCCGCCCAGTTTGCCGTAGCCGATGATGGCAAACTTCGGATGAGCCTGATGCCTTTGCTTGAAGCTTGCCCACGAATGTTTCAACGTTTCTGCAAGCAGCCCGTCGGCCAGATCGGAAAGGTGATCCGAGAGCTTCTCCAGGGTCAGCAGACCGGCCACATCCTGCGCGAGCAGGTGCAGGGTTTGCACCTGTTTGAATCGGCGCAGGCTGTCCATCTGCTCTTCCGCATCCTGACCCAGGGCTTCCAGGTCCTCACCAAGTTGGCGAAAAAGATCGGGCCAATCGGGCAGCGACAGGAGTTGCCGCGGATCGATCAACTCGTCCAGCAGTATGGGTTGGCGGGTGAGCAAATCCGCCGCCCATGGACTCGCGGAAACCAGTCCGGACAACTGCCGAAGTACGGCAGGATATTCGGTGAGCAGGGCCAGATAGGTGGTACGGCGGGAGATGGTTTCGAGCAGGCGCAGCAGCCTGCTTAGCGTGTCGTCCGGATTTTCATAATCCGCCGCCATCTGGATCAGAGGCGGGATCAGGGCGTTGAGCTTGGTTCGGGCAGACTCCGGCAGGCGCTCGTACAGGCCGGCGCGCAGCAGACCCAGTTGACGCGCACTGTCCGCCGGATCGGTGTAGCCCAACTGCGCGAGCTGGCCGGCGGCGGCATCCGGCACAAGCCAGAGGCTGGCCAGAGCGTGGGTTTGCTGATTGGTCTGGGGAGCGGAGAAGATCCCTTCAAAATGACGTGTGACGTTGTCGCGGTGTTTGTCCAGGTCCTTCAGCAAGGCTTCCCAGTCCGCGCAATTCATCATCTCCGCGACGCGCTGGCGACTATCCGGGTCGGCCGGCAGAACCTGGGTCTGCGCGTCATCCAGATACTGCATGCGATGTTCCAACTGGCGCAGAAAAACATAGGCGGCGCAAAGCTCGGCGCTGGCGGACGGCGGCAGCAGGCCATAATCCGCCTCCAGGCTGAGCACCTTCAGGGTGGGCTTGACTTGCAGGGACGGAATGCGCCCGCCGCGGATCAGTTGAAATACCTGGGCGGCAAATTCGATCTCGCGGATGCCTCCCGGGCCCAGCTTGATATTGTTCCGCAGCTCCCGGCGTTTTGCCTCGCGGCGGACTTGCGTGTGCAGATCGCGTATGGCGGCAAAGGCACTGAAATCCAGATACTTGCGAAACACGAAGGGGTGGACGAGCTTGAGCAGATCGGCATGCCGGTTGCCGCTGACCGGGCGGGCCTTGATCCAGGCATAACGCTCCCAGGCCCGACCCTGGGCCATCAAGTATTCCTCCAGCATCGCATAGCTCATGGCCAGGGGCCCGGCCTCGCCCCAGGGGCGCAGCCGCATGTCCACCCGGAACACATAACCGTCGGCCGTGACTTGCTCCATGGCCTTGATGAGTTGCTTGCCCAGGCGCGTGAAGAATTCATGATGCGAAAGGGGTTGCCTGCCCGCGGTTTCGCCTTCTTCCGGGTACAGAAAAATCAAGTCGATGTCGGACGACACGTTCAGTTCGCGCCCACCCAGCTTGCCCATGGCAACCACCGTGAGTTCCATCGGGTCGCCATCGGCATGCAGCGGACTGCCGTGGCGCTCGGCCAGCTCGGCATGATGAAATTTGAGGGCGGCCTGGATGGAGGTTTCGGCCAGATCGGAGAATACGCCGGTGACTTCTTCCAGATCGGCCAGCCCCGCCAGATCGCGCGCGGCGGTCACGGTCCATACTCGATGCTTCAAGCGCCGCATCTGTGTGTCGAGCTGGGCTTGGTCGGTCGCGGGCTGGGCCAGCGCCGCGTCCATCTCCCGGCGGGAACAGGCTAGATGCAGTCGTTCCGACAGCGACGACAGTTCAGGCCGGGACGCGAGCAGCCTCGCACCGTGGCGGGATAGCCTGGCAAGCCGGTCGATCGGGTGTTCCTTAGATTTCATCGGCTGGTTAGAATTAGCGCTCAGGCAACATGAATATCATTGAGGCGGCATGCATCTTCTTGCAGCGGACTCCCGGTCCGCAGACAGGTGACCCTTGCATCGGGGCTTTGAGCTGCCTCAATAACAGGCCGAGATTGAATATTACCGATTCGGCATTCAGAATGCCTGAATCGACTGGCACAGTAAATCCATCCGCAACCCCCATTTCCAATCCACCAATGCCGAATCAATCGTCCCAGGAGACCACAGCATGACCGCCATCACCTCCGTAATGCATGAAAACCGCAGCTTTCCGCCCAGCGAAGCGTTCAGGGCCGCGGCGACGGTATCGGGCATGGAGGCGTATCGGTCCTTGTGCGACAAGGCGGCGAAGGACTATACGGGCTACTGGGCCGACCTGGCGAACGCGAACATTGTCTGGCGCAGGCCGTTCACCAAGGTACTGGATGAAACCAAGGCGCCTTTCTACCAGTGGTTTGCAGATGGCGAACTGAATATTTCCTACAACTGCCTGGACAAGAATATCCAGGCGGGGCTGGGCGACAAGACCGCAATCATTTTCGAGGCGGACGACGGCACGGTCACCACCTCCACCTATAACGACCTGTTGCTGCGCGTGTCCCGATTCGCCAACGGCCTCAAGAAGCTCGGAGTCGGCAAGGGCGATCGGGTCATCATCTACATGCCGATGAGCATCGAGGCGGTTGTGGCCATGCAGGCCTGCGCCAGGATAGGCGCGATCCATTCCGTGGTATTTGGCGGTTTCTCCGCCAAGAGCCTGCACGAGCGCATCGTCGATGCTGCCGCCAAGCTTGTGGTGACGGCCGACGAATCCATGCGCGGCGGCAAGGCCGTGGCGCTAAAGGCGGCGGTGGATGACGCCATTGCGATGGGGCGTTGCGAGTGCGTGACGAACGTGGTCGTGTACAGGCGCAGCGGTGGCAAGGTCAATTGGACCGAGGGGCGCGATGTCTGGTGGCAGGATGCGATCGCCGGACTGTCAGACAACTGCGAGCCGACCTGGGTGAATGCCGAACATCCCTTGTTCATCCTCTATACCTCGGGTTCTACCGGCAAGCCAAAAGGCGTGCAGCACTCCTCAGCCGGCTATCTGTTGGGCGCCATCGTCTCGATGCAACGGGTGTTCGATGCCAAGCCGCAAACCGATGTTTACTGGTGCACCGCCGACGTGGGCTGGGTCACCGGCCACACCTATGTGGCCTATGGGCCGCTCGCCATGGGAATGACCGAGGTCCTGTTCGAAGGCGTTCCAACCCATCCCCATGCCGGACGCTTCTGGGAAATAATCCAGAGGCACAAGGTCACCACCTTCTACACCGCGCCCACTGCAATTCGCTCGCTGATCAAGCTGGGCTCGGAGTGGCCCGGGAAATTCGATTTAAGCTCCCTGCGACTGCTCGGCACGGTGGGCGAACCCATCAACCCGGAAGCCTGGATGTGGTATCACGAGGTCATCGGCCAGTCGCGCTGCCCTATTGTCGATACCTGGTGGCAGACCGAAACCGGCTCCATCATGATTTCGCCTCTGCCTGGCGCGGTGGCGACCAAGCCCGGATCCTGCACCTTGCCCCTGCCAGGCATCATGGCGGCGATTGTCGATGAGCACGGCCATGACGTCGAAAAAGGCCAGGGCGGCTACCTGGTCATCAAGCGGCCGTTCCCTTCCCAGTTGCGCACCCTGTGGGGTGATGCGGAGCGCTACAAGCAAGCTTATTTTCCGGAGGAACTGGGCGGGAAGATGTATCTGGCGGGCGATTCTGCTCACCAGGATGAGGATGGCTTTTTCTGGATCATGGGCCGCATTGACGATGTCCTGAATGTATCCGGCCATCGTCTTGGGACCATGGAAATCGAATCCGCCCTGGTGGCCAATCCGCGGGTTGCCGAGGCTGCCGTAGTTGGCAAGCCGCATGATATCAAGGGCGAGGCGGTGGTGGCGTTTGTCGTGTGCAAGGGCATCCGGCCGGTTGGCGAGGACGCGAAGAAACTGGTGGCGGAATTGCGCGACTGGGTGGGCAAGGAAATCGGCGCGATCGCCAAGCCGGACGACATCCGCTTCGGCGACAATCTGCCCAAGACCCGCTCGGGCAAGATCATGCGGCGCCTGCTAAGAGCCATCGCCAAGGGTGAGGCGATCACCCAGGACGTGTCCACCCTGGAGAATCCGGCGATTCTGGACCAGTTGAAACAATCCTTGTGACGCGATCAGGGCAGGTAGGCTTCCACCTGTATGTTCAGCTTGACCTCGTCGCCCACGAACGGCAGGTCGGTGCGCATGCCATAGTCTGAGCGGCGCAATAGCCCGTGGGCGTCGGCGCCACAGCCGCGCTTTCTTTCCGCCAGGTTGAAGCCGCACTTGAATCGGGTGAGTTCCAGCCGCAAGGGGTGGGTCTGACCAAGGAGCGTGAGCGAGCCTTCCACCGCAACCGGCTGGTAGTTGTCAAAAACGAAGTGTTCCGAGCGATAGACCATTTCAGGGTAGCGCTGCACCTGAAACCATTCCTGCCCTTTGAGCACCTCGTCGCGAGCATCCTGGCCCGTATCCAGCGACGCGGTATCGACATGAATTTCCAACCGGCCGGTACGAGCCACTTCGTCCAGCTCGACGACCCCGGATGTACGGTCGAACTGCCCGCGCTGGGTAGAAAAACCCAGGTGGTCGATCTCAAAGCCCGGATAGGTATGGGCTGGATCTATCGTATAGCTCACGCACCAAGCCGGCGAGGCGAGCAGAAATGTCACGGCAAGGAGCCTTTTCATGTTCAACGCGAAGGCGGATTGGCGGGCAGCAACCTGAAGGAGAATGCCACTGGCACCTCATCGGCCAATGCCGATGTGTCTGCCCATTGACCCTGGCCAAGCCCGTAGTCCAGGCGTCTGAGGGTAAAGGTGCCTTTGAGCCGCTGAGCTTCGCCATCCGGGCGCAACACGATGGGCAGGCTGACCGTGCGACTGATGCCCTTGATCGTCAGGGT
Source organism: uncultured beta proteobacterium (assembly GCA_963746955.1). Taxonomy (GTDB): domain Bacteria; phylum Pseudomonadota; class Gammaproteobacteria; order Burkholderiales; family Thiobacillaceae; genus DASQBT01. The sequence goes on from CAVVDR010000003.1 coordinate 139,998, forward strand.
GCCTTGCATCAGGTAGCGTCCGTTGTCCTGCGGGTGGACGGCGCTCGATACGAAACGCGCCCAGGGATAGCGGCGGCTGTCGAAAAAATCGCCCTTCAGAGCTTCCGACGTGGCATCGGGCAGGCCGGCGTCGATGCTGCCCGTATCCACGTCCAGGCGGATGTGCGCGCTGGCAGGCTTGGCGGGATCCCACTGGATATCCGCCAGATAGCGACGAAATTCCCCTTCAACCGGGGCGCCCATGGCGCGATATTGAAAGCCCAGCCGGCTTTGCGTCGCGTCGATGTGCCAGTTGCCGGCGCACGCCAGTGCGGGCAGCAGGCTCACGCAGCACAATATGGATCGAATTGCGTTCATGAGCGTCGCTTCAACATGGGCAACATGCGGACCAGGGTCATGTCCCGGTCCACGATATGGTGTTTCAAGGCAGCCATGACGTGTACTAGGACCAGAGCAGCCATGCTTATGTTCAAACCCAGGTGAAGTGCCTTCAGCCCATCCACCCAGGATTTGTGCTTCGGCAGCAGAGCTGGCAATTCCCACAGATTCAGATAAACAACCGGAATGCCGGCGGCGGAACTGAGGCACCAGCCGGAGAACGGGATGGCAAACATCAGGAAATAGAGGCTCCCATGCACCAGCCGGGCAGCCTTGAGTTGCCACCCGGGACCAGGTTCTGGCGGCGGAGGCCTCACCAGCAGGCGATAGATCAGCCGCATGCTTACCAAGCCAAGAATTGTAATGCCTGTCCATTTGTGCCAGGTGATGCGCTGGAGCTTTATTGGGCTCAAAGGCAGGTTCTGCAGCGACAGGCCAAGCAGGAAGTTTGCTACCAGAAAGGCCGCAATGAGCCAGTGGAAAAAACGGGCGACGGGAGAATAGGCAGATCCGGTCATATCCGATACAGGTAATTCATTGGACCCAAAATTCCGCAAGGGTGGCATATCCAGTTGCAACTAATGAAATCATAAGCTTGCTTGTCGGGGAAGAGAAACGCTTTGAAGTTGAGGCCGTTTGTCGGGCAATCATCAAGAACGATGAAATCGCGTCGATATCCCATATCAGGGTAGTTTGGCCGGTTCGTCAACGAGACGCCTGATCAATCTTGCCTGGCTGTAAAGGGCAAACCCGTCGCGAGGCGGGGACGCAAAGCCTCCGGACTGCACGCTTGGGCAGTTAGCGGGGTTGCCGGTGCCTCCTCATGGGGAGGGCGGTCGCGTGTGTCCAGCAGCTTTTTCTGACTACACGGAGTTGATGCCATGACCGCCCTAGACCACAATCATCTCATATCCCGCAATTGCCGAGACGGCTATCGTTGCGGCCCCGCCCCGGCCCTGCTGGTTTCAGCATTGCTAGTGGCCTTGATCATTGCGTTTCCTGGCCGGGCCCATTCGGCCCCTTTCGAACCCGTCAACCAGTCCCTCCTGCAGCCACAGACAGAACAATCTGGGGCCGACATGGCGTTCTTCGACACCATGGGCAATGCGACCCGTCGGGACCCGACATTCAACCTCATGCCGGGCTGGAACGTGTGCGACAGGGATGCCGACACCTCCGGTGTCCATGTCCATGGCGGCTTGGCGGCGGGCATCTTCTGACGGAAAAACGATCAAAGTAGATCACGTCCGTTTGGCCCGGCTTTCACTCAGCGGGGACGGCGGTGGAGCGGCGGCGCGAGCCTTTTGAGCAGTCCTTCCCGAAACCCCTTCCTGGATTGTCCGGGCTGGTATCGCCGCTCGACGCTTGCGCCCCTCCGCAGAGTCCTTTTACCCTCGGCAAGCTTGATCTATCGGCCCCGGTTCGGTGTGCTATACACAAGTAAGACGTGAACTTCGCTTACGTCTGCACGAAGTCCTTGGGCCAGTAGCCGCCCATCTTTTTTTCATCTTCCCAAGTCAAGGGTACCGGCGGCACGCTCTGGGTAGGCAGGCCGCGCGGCCTGCAATTTGACGAAGGCATTAAGCCTTCAGGAGGTGTGTCATGAGCAAGATTCTGGACGAAGTCCTAACAGCGAATTCCAAATATGTCGATAGCTTCGGGGACAAGGGCAAACTGGCCATGCCCCCCAGCCGGCGGTTTGCCGTTCTTACCTGCATGGATGCGCGCTTGGATCCCGCGAAATTCGCTGGATTGGCGGAAGGCGATGCGCACGTGATCCGAAATGCGGGAGGCCGGGCGAGCGAGGATGCCATACGCTCCCTGGTGATTTCCTACAAACTGCTGGGCACCCGCGAGTGGTTCGTGATTCATCACACCAACTGCGGCATGGAGACCTTCACCGATGACGTGATGCGCGGGTTGTTGCGCAACAGTCTGCGTACCGCCCAGTTCAGCGCAGGCAGGTGGACCGATCCTGGGGTCAACGAAGGCCGCACGGACGGTGATTTCATCGACTGGTTGACCATCGGCAATCAATCCGAAAGCGTGGTGGCAGATGTGAAGCATATCCGCATGCATCCGCTGGTGCCTCAGGATATCCCGATCTACGGATACATCTATGACGTCGCGACAGGCAAGCTGATGGAGGTGAAGGAAGCGACCGAGTTGGGTCGGCCGATGATGATGAAAGCGGCCTGAGCCGGAGTTCAACTGCGGTACGCGCGATGGCGCGGGCGGTCTAGCCTGCGCCATCGCGTTTAATCGGCGTCTGTTCAAACACGGCAATGGATTCCACGTGCGCGGTGTGCGGGAACATGTTGGCCACGCCGGCGGCGACCAGACGGTAGTTTTTCACGTGACAGAGCACTTCGGCATCCCGGGCCAGGGTGGCTGGGTTGCAGGACACATAGACGATGCGCCAGGGGCCATCACGCTCCGGGAGGGACTTTATCAGTTCCATGGCGCCGTCGCGCGGTGGATCAATCAGCAGCTTGTCGAAATGGCCCAAACGGAAATACTTCTCCGCAGTCATCTGAAACAGATCGTCCACACGGTATTCGACATCGTACAAGCCGTTGGCGGCGGCATTGTGGCGCGCCCTTTCAACCAGACTCCTGCTCCCTTCGAACCCGACCACTGCCGCACCTGAACTTGCGAGGGGCAAAGTAAAATTGCCCAAGCCACAGAAGAAGTCTCCTATCCGGTCCTCCGGGCCTGGGGCCAGCAAACGAACCGTACGGCTGACCAAGGCCCGATTCATGGCCATGTTGACCTGGGTAAACTCGGTGGGACGGAAGGGCATCACCAAGCCGAATTCGGGCAGGGAATAATCCAGCGGCGGCGCATCGGCCGGATAGAAAGCGTAGGCCGTGTCCGGCCCCTTGGGCTGGATCCAGATCTGAATCCGTTCGTGCTGATCGACAAAATCGCGCACCAGGGTTTCATCCAGGCTGTTCCAGAGCTCCATCAGGCGAAATACCAGGACAGTTACCCGCTCCCCGACGGCGATCTCGACTTGCGGGATGCGGTCACTGTTGGACAATTGTTTGATAAGTGTTCTCATCGGCTGGATCAGATTCGCCGCCGCGGGATGCAATACTGCGCAGCTATGCATGTCGGCGATGAAGCTGGAGCGCTTTTCATGGAAGCCCACCAGTACGCCGCCTTTCTTCAGCACCTTGCGCACTGAAAGCCTGGCCCGATAGCGGTAGCCCCAGTAAGGACCGTGGAGCGCCGGCAACAGGGATTCCGCGCTGACTTTGCCTATCCTGGCCAGGTTTTCTTCCAGTACCCTCTGCTTGACCGCGACCTGCGCCGAGGGTTCCAGATGCTGCAGCGAACACCCTCCACAGCGATCAAAATGCGGGCAATGCGGGATGGCCCGCTGGGCGCTGGGTCTCAGGACGGAAACCGCATTGGCAGAGTCGTACTTGGGATGCCTGCGGAAGACGCTGACTTCTGCCTTCTCTCCGGTTAGCGCCCCGTCGACAAAAACCACCTTGCCATTTACGTGTGCTACGCCGTGGCCTTCGTGGTCAAGCGATTCGATCTCAACGATGGGATTGATCGGGGGCGCATTCATGCTTCATGCTTGCCACGCGGCGAGAAATTGCTGCCAGTGCGGGGCGCCGGATTTGCCCAGTTCAGCGCGGACCTTTTCGCACCCGGCTTGGTAGGCATCGGCGGTCAACGTACCCCGCATCTGTTCGAAGCGCAGCCAGACCAGATAGGTGTTGACCACGTCGGTTTCGCAGTAATCACAGATCTCGGCGAGTTTTCCCTGCTCGTAGGCTTCCCACACCTTGCTGCCGTCCATCCCCAGCTTGCCTGGAAAACCGCACAGCCTGGCCATATCGTCCAGAGGAGCGTTGGCCCGGCCGGAATACATCGCGAGCACGTCCATCAGATCGAGATGGCGGGTGTGATAGCGATTGAGGTAGTTGTTGTACTTGAACTCCCGCTCCTCGTCGCCCCATTCCCAGTATCGTTGTGCCGTTACGCCGTTTATCAAGGCGCGTAGATTGAGTGCCGGCAGATCGAAGCCGCCGCCGTTCCAGGACACCAGTTGCGGGGTATAGCGGTCAACGCCGTCAAAGAATCGCTGGATGATTTCCTTTTCGGACTCTCCGTCGCGCCCCAGGGTCCAGACTTTGAACTGGTCGCCGGTTCGCAGCGCACAGGAAATTGCGACTACCCGATGCAGGTAATGCGGCAGAAAATCGCTGCCGGTTTGTTGGCGGCGGGCCAGCAACGCCATTTCTGCAACTTCGTGAGCAGTCAGTTTGGGCGGCAGATCATGCAGACGCGCATAGCCCGCAGCATCGGGGATGGTCTCAATATCGAATGCGAGAACGGTTGACACGGTAGGACCTGAAAAAAATCGCTATTTTACCGCCCGGGTTGAAGCTGGCAGCTTGCGTCGGGAGACCGAAGGGAAAGCGAGGTCAAATCAATTGCTTGTCGAGTTCTTCTGCCACTAGCAGCGCTTCGAGGTGGGTGGCGGATACCTCATCCAGGGTCAACCCGAGACTCAAGGCGAGCCCGGCAATTGTCTTCCCGTCATTGAGTTCGCAGGCATGGGCTAGTCTCAGCAGGTGGGTCTGCTGACTGCTCTTACCGGCGAGCGCATCGCGAATTTCGGGCGCCAGTCCCAGCTTCAAGCTGAGGGAACGAATCGACATTGAAAATGCAACGTGGAAGGTGGAATACAAACCTGTGTCAAACGCCAGCGCCGCGTGGGTCGCGTTGCCGTGGATGCGGGCCAGTTTGCCCATGAACAAGGCTCGGCCAAGCGCAGTGCGGGCACAGAGGCGGCTGTCGGCAGTGGAGGGCAGGCCGGCTATGGCCAGCAGGACCGCCACCCGCTGGGCTCGCTGTGGACCCAGCAGCACCATGGCATGAGCCGCGGATTCGGGTTCGCGGCTCAGGCCGCCAACGGCCGAGGTAGCAATGCGCAACAGTTGCGGCTGAAGATCCGGATTCAACTTGAAGAACGCCAGCAGGCTGTTCAGCGGTTGGCGCAGAGCGATGGTCAGCAGATCCATGCGCTGCAAGCGTTCATTTCCAGCGCCGGCTTCGTTGCTGGCGCCAAGGTGTTGCAGGCCCTGAATCCAGGTACTGTAAGGCCAGGCTTGCAATTCTGCATTGTCGCGTATGCCGGTAACGATGCAGGTGGGCCCGGTGGGCAGCAGGGAGGGCGCGATGTCGGCGGGCACGCGAATGTAGTCCCAATCATCGACGGACTCGAGGGGCAGGGGGGCTTGATCGAGACAAAACATCAGGCCCTCCCGTTTCAGGTGCTGGACTCGCTGCTGGCCTTCCTCGTGAGGCCGGTCAATTGCCCAGATGAAATTGGGCTGGTTTAGGTTTTCGGGCACTTCGCTCATCAACACCCCGGGGCTGATGCGTACGACCAGCGGTCCCTCGCCAGTCAGCTTGTCCGCTGCCAGCGAATACAGGCCGGTCAGAAGCATATCCTCATCCATCTGGGCCAGATCGTCAGAACGAGGGGCGCGATCGGATCGGCCGTGCAGCATCAGTTCCCGGGCCACCACCTGGCCGGCCCGGTCGAAAATGGGATCAAAGGTTAGAAAGCGCTCCCTGAGTTCTTCTTCCCGAACCGGGCGGGTATCAGTGCCGCCAACCTGGGTGATGGTGGCGGCCTGCTCCAGCGCATCGGTATCAACTCCACCGCCAGTCGGCTGGACAAGGGAGGAAAATGAATCGGGTTTCATGTAAAAAGACAGGCAGAATCGAGATTGACTTTATCCGGGGAACTGAGCGTCACACGCATTTTTGCACAGGATGAGAAGTCTTCGGGATAAATTCAGGGACTGAAAATCAACCCTTCCGTTCGCACCGTTTCAGGAGATGTTATGAATATAGGCCTAAGGAACTTGTTTATCGTGCTGCTGGCGACTGTCATCAGCCCTTCAGTCAATGCCAGCGGCTCGTCGCGGGACGAAAGGCTTACCACCCGGGCCGATCAGCAGGAGGTGGCCGTGACGATTTATAACGACAACTTGGCCCTGGTCAAGGACAGCCGCCGGGTGGGGCTGGACAAGGATCTCAATCACCTGGCCTGGCGTGAGGTATCCGCCCAGATGCGACCCGAAACGGCCCAGGTGCGCAATCTATCCCATGCGTCCGGTTTTCGGCTCATTGAGCAGAACTTCGATTTTGATTTGCTGACACCGCAAGAATTGCTGGAAAAGTACGTAGGCAGGGAAGTGACGGTCATTAGTGTCAATCCCGCCACCGGCGTGGAAAAGCGCGAAGCTGCGATCGTCCTGGCGAGCAATGGCGGAGTAGTGCTGAAGTTTGCCGACCGGATTGAAACCGGTGTTCCGGGGCGCCTGGCTTTTCCCGGTGTTCCCGACAATCTGCGCGACAAGCCCACGCTGGTGATCTCGCTGCTGAGCGCCCAGGCCGGGGTGCAGAACCTTGAGCTGTCCTATTTGACTGGCGGCTTGTCATGGAAAGCGGACTATGTGGCCGAACTGAACAGCCGGGATGACCGGCTGGACATGAATGGCTGGGTTACGCTCACCAACCAGAGTGGCGCCAGCTATACCAATGCGAAACTTCAGCTGGTGGCAGGAGATGTCAATCGCGTGCAGCAGGAGATGGCACCCCGTGCGCTGGGCATGATGGCCAAGTCCGCCATGGCCAACGTGGCCGAGATGAGCCAGGAGAACCTGTTCGAGTACCACCTCTATACCTTGGAGCGGCCCACCACCCTGGCTGAAAACCAAACCAAGCAGGTGGCCTTGATGTCGGCCCAGAGCATTCCGGTGCGCAAGGAATTTCTGCTGCAGGGGTCCAATTATTATTATTCGGGCCAGTACGGGGAACTGGGCCAGAAGATCAAAGTCGGGGTGTTTGTGGAGTTCGACAACAAGGGCGAGGGACTCGGCATCCCACTTCCCAAAGGCGTGGTCCGGGTGTACAAGAATGACAGCAAGGGCAATGCCCAGTTTGTCGGCGAAGATCGCATCGACCATACCCCCAGGAATGAAACCGTCCGTCTCAAGCTCGGCGATGCCTTTGACATAACCGCCGACAAGAAGCAGACCGATTTCAAGAAAATATCCGGCGTGTCCCGCTACAACTATGCGTATGAAAGCGCCTACCAGATTACGATCAAGAACGCCAAGGACGAGCCCGTGACCGTCAAGGTGGCAGAGCCCATGCCGGGGGACTGGCAGATACTGACTGAGACCCAGCCTCATACCAAAGCGGCGGCGGGTACCGCGGTCTGGGAAGTACCGGTTCCTGCCGAGGGAAAATCCACGCTCGCGTACCGGGTACAGGTGCGCTATTGAACGCGTTGTCGTGGCGGATCAGTTCAGGGACAATTGGAGCTTTGGATCAACATGAGAAGCAAGTTATGAGTGAGTTGAACGTGACCCCGGGCCGGGTCGTGTACATTCGTTATTCCATACTGGATGCCGGCGGCAACGTGGCGGAGCAATACGATATGCCGGTGGGCTATGTGCATGGCGGGACAAGCGGCCTGCTGAAAAAGCTGGAGTCAGAGTTGACTGGCAAGAAGATCGGCGATCGCGTGATGGTCACCCTGGCGCCGGCGGAAGCCTACGGCGAGCGGGATGAGGATTTGACCTTTACCGACGAAATAGGGAATGTGCCGCCCCAGTTTCGCCATGTGGGCGCGGAGGTGGTCATGGCGAACGAGGCGGGGGAGACCAAGTCGTTTTATGTGAGCCGGATTGAAGACGGCAAACTTACGGTGGATGGCAACCATCCCCTGGCCGGCCAGCAGGTGACCTGCATGGTGGACGTGGTTGAGATCCGGGAGGCCACCGCAGAGGAAAAGCTTACTGGCATGGCAGCGGACTCGCCGCCCAGGACCTTGATGCACTAAAAAAGCCGGCTGAGCCGGCTTTCTTGTTTAAAACAGAACCCTCACTTGCCAGGGCAGGCGGCATCTCCGGGAATCTTGCCGGGTAGCCGCAGAAAGGCCTCGAACGGACCCATTACGCTCATGGCTTCCATCTTGGGGCCCTTGAATTTCAGCCGGCCCAGGAACATGGCCTTCATGGGGCCGTAGTCACCTGCACCCATCTCGTTCCAGCGTGCCGTTTCGGCGTGCATTTCATAGTCCACATCGAAATCCGGCGTGGTCTGAACAGCGCCGCCATACACGCACATTGCCTTGCCATCCTTGAGGACAATCTTCATCTCGGTCATGGTGGAGTCGCCGCAATCGGTTCGGTACAGGTGGATGATCTTGTAACCGTGGCCTTTGTCGTTATGGATCCATTTATCAGCCAGTCCGCCGGTCAGGACGGAGTCCTTGTTCCAGGCGTCGCAGGCTTGTGCGGTCCAGTCGGTAGACATGAGCGGGGCTGCGGCAAACGCGGCGCCGGCGAATAGTGCCATGCCGCCGGCAGCAATCAGGGAAAGCTTGGTCATTGTAAGACTCCTCCAAATATGTGGTTAGGTAAGGAAACTGAACCCTACGGGGCGAACTTTACCGCAGGGCGGCGGATTGTCAATTACTGGCTATGCCGGCAAATAGTTTCGCAAAGCACCGTAAAGCCAGGTGCCATGCAAGGCGCCGGCGAGGGCCGCAATCGCGCCAATTGATCCCATGCCGACCAAAGCAAAAATCGGCCCTGGGCACAGACCGATGACGCCCCAGCCCAGGCCGAATATCAGGCCGCCCAGAATGAACCTGTAACGTCCCGGTCCCTTGCTTGGAATTTTCATCGGCGTGCCTTCAAGCGACGACCGGCCGGTAATGCGCTTCATCACCTGTATCCCGATGAACGCGGTCACGATGGCACTCATCATGATGCCGTACATGTGGAAGGACTGGAAATAGAACATCTCCATGATTCGATACCACGACGCGGCCTCGGACTTGACCATGGTAAAGCCGAACACGATGCCGGCAATCATGTAAGGGAGATAGCGCATGGCGGTCTCACAGGGAAAGGTAAGGAGTGATGAAGTGGGCTGCAAACATACCGCCGGCGAAAATTCCGGTGACTGCCAGCAGCGATTGCGGTTGCAGCGTGGCCAATCCGGTGATGGCATGGCCCGAGGTGCAGCCCGAGGCGTAGCGGGTGCCAAAGCCGACGAACACGCCGCCAACAAGCATGATCACGATGCTCTGCCAGTAGAACCCGAACAGTACCGGCGGAAGAAAGCCGCCAACGATGGGCACGTTCCAGTTGGAGAACATGGTTAGCGCCGCTACCGACAAATTGATGGGGTCGGGGTTGGCGAACACCACGCCGGCGAGGAAGCCTCCCAGCACGGCGCCCAGGGCAAACATCAGGCTCCAGGTATGTTCACGCCAGTCATAGGAAAAGAACTCGACGCCGACGGACTTGGGCTGAGTGATGGCGCATAAATGCTCCAGATTTTGCGAGATGCCGAACGAGCGGCTGCCGATCCAGATCATCAGCGGCACCATCAGCCCGATGATGGGTCCTGCCACATACCATGGCCACGGCGCGTACAGCCAGCTGAGCAAGGTTTCCATGTGTCCTCCTGTTCTAAGGCTGGCTCAACGTGCTCTCAATCAGCCCGATGCGTACCGCCAGTTGAGTTTGGGCGGCCGTGTCGCCGCGTTCCTTGGCACGGGTTTCCTGCAGCTTCAAGTAGACCAGCAGTGGTCGTCGCCAACCCTGATCCGATGCCGTTTCGGCCGCCAGCGCAAGGGTGTCGTCATCGGCCTGCTTGCGGTTCAACAGCAGGCTCGCGCCGATCAAGCGGGATAACGGATCGGCGGTGGCTTTGAGCGCTGCGTTGAGCGGCGCCGCACCTGCGCCAGCAGCCTTGAGTATCGGCAGGTACTGGGCTGGCAGGGACCTCGCGTCAAGCTGATCCCACTGGCCCGTCAGGAACTGGTAGTAGGTCCGATCTTCGATGGTTGAGCCCGTTCGCGCCAGTTCTGCATAAGCCTGGCAGTTGTCGCTCGCCAGGCTGGCTTTGTGCAACGCGCACTGGATCAGCCAGAGCCGGGCGGTCTCGGCAACGCGCCCCGCCCCGGAAGTCGCCTCAAGGGCACGCTTGAAGTAGCTGTCTGCGAGCGTGTTCTCGCCCATGAGATAAGCCTTCTTGTAACGCTCAATGTAATTGGCGCTGTCGGTCTTCCAGTCTGGAACGGGCGGCCCCTTGCTGCCACAGGCGCCAAGCATCAATACGCAACCCAGCAGAAGCAGGCGCCTCATGGCAACTTCACCTCGGGCTCGCGGCCGCCGGGCAGGATGTGGTTGATCTGGGTCATCAGTTCATTGCTCTTGCGCACGGCCTCGTCGATTTCGGAACGCAGACGTCCGATATCCTGGGTGCCTTCCTTGACGTTGGCCGAGATGTCCACCGCATTCTTCATCAGGGCGTCGGCCTTCTTGAGGCTGGACTGCGCATCGCTCAGCATGGAGCGAATCTGGACCAGGCTTGCCTTTGCATTTTCGGAAACACCGCCGGGAGCATACATCCACTGGTCGGTCTTCAGCACCAGGCTATCGACCCGGCCAGAAATCTGCTCCAGTTTGGCCGTCAGGTTTTGCACGTTCTTCAGCGACTGGGTCACGACCTGGGCTTTTTCCGGCGTGCCCAGTATGCCCTCCATCACGCCATTGGGGCCGGCCATCTTTCCGGTCAGCGTCCTGGCATGGGCCAGAGTCTGATTGACATCGCTGTCCTTGGCGGTCATGGCATTCAAATTGGCTAACAAACTTTTCACCTGGTCCAGCAGGATCGTGATGTCCTTGCTCGGGTCGGAAGACAACAGCAGCACCATGGCACCTTGCGGGAGGCGGGGTGAATCCAGGGTGTCGTTGTTGATGCGGATATGCGCGCTGCCGACCAGGGGCTTGTCGAGGATATAAGACGTGTCATCACGCAGCCACTGAGCATTTTGTTCGCTGACCTCGGCGCTGATCACAATGCCGCCCTCGTCATTCAGGCTGATGCCGGTGATTTGCCCGACGGGTATGCCGGAGAAGGTGATCGGCACGCCAGGTGCGACTGAGTCGGCGTTGACGGCAGCCATCTTGAACTTGAAGCGGTTCTCGAACGCGCCTTTGCCGTGCAGGAAATAGATCAGAAAGGCGGCGCACAGAATCAGCACCGCCAAGGCAAAGAAGCCGACTTTCAGATGCATGTATTTCATGGTTCGTAGAGCGGGCGATTCCAAATGAAGTCGAAAATTTCCCAGGCCTGTTCACCCGGGACCCTGGACCGCAAAGACTGGATGAACGGCGGATAATGTATATCGTAGAGCATCGCGCCGGGGCGGTCGATGATCAGGCGCGGACGTTTGAGCATGATGGCGCGGGCAAGCTGGGTTATGAATTTTTCCGCCGGGCTCATGTCGGATTCGCGCTTGGGCGCCAGTTTGGCAAACCCGAGCAGGCTCAACAGGGCGACCGCCTCCTGCGCGGCCTTGCGGGCGGTCAGGTCTTTCTGGTAAAGCGGGATCAGCGCAACGTTGTCCTGGGCGGACAGGTTGACCCGCAGGGGAAAGTCCAGCGATACCATGGCAACCTGGCCTTCAGCCAGTTCCTGGCGCGCGGTGTGCAGCGCCTCCCGGTCAGGAAAGGTGATCAAATGTATTTGAGCGCTAATGAGATCACCTCGATGAGCACCAGGGCAAAGAAGACCCGCATCATGCCTTTCAGGACCGACACGGGAACCATGAACATTTTCTTCGGAGTTTCCAGGCCGGCGCTGATGGGCACCGAGGTCACCACCAGGCCGAACAGCGCGCACTTCACCACCAGGCCCAGCATGATCGTGTAGCTGAACACATTGGCAATGGTCGTGGAAAAATATCCCAGGCCCGCCGTGCTGGCGCCATAAAGCAGAAAATAGGCGATGAACATGCTCAGGATTCCAGCCAGCAGAGACATGCCGATCACGGACAGAATCCCGCCGATCACGCGCGGGAGAAACTCAAACTCGAGCGGGGGAACCCGGCAATGCTCCAGTGCGTCCAATTCGTTGTTAACTTTCATCAGGGCCACTTCCGTATTGATCGCACTGCCGGACCGAAGGGCGACAAACAGCGCGGTGAGAAAGGGCAGCAGTTCCAGCACCAGCAGGCGCACAATCATTTCCGCGGCCAGATCGAACAGCCCCAGACTGCGCGCCGTGTTGAGCGTAATGGTCGTCAGGACCCAGGAGATGATGAGCGTAAAGGGCAAATAAACATAAAGGGTCTGGACAGCGGTAAAGTAAACCTGTTTGATTACGGTGTCGTAGGTGGCCCGGTTCCAGGTCGGCGGCGAGAGCAGGGCGCCCAGAACGTCGACCCAGAACGCCCCGATATGCAAAAGGGTCAATGTCCACTGGCTGAATTTCAGACCGAGGGATTCAATGAATGCCAGCACAGACAGCCCTGCGTTATGACGATGCGGATATTATGCCCCGAGTTTTGAGGAGACCAGCGATGAAGCGAAGGTTTGTCAGATTTTTCATTTTGTTGACGGCGGTCGTGTCCGGCTCTGTCCTGGCGGCAAGTCCCGGTTCGCTGATCCGGAACGAAACGATCAGGAGCCAGCCCAGTTCGAGCGCGGCATCGCTGGGCAGCGTCGCCAAGGGTACCGCGGTGGAAATCACCGGCAGGCAGGGCGGCTGGGTGCAGGTGCAAAGCGGCAGGACTCGCGGCTGGGTGAGGTTGTTGAGCGTCAGGGCCGGCAGCGGCGGAGCGGCAGGCGCCGGTCTGGGGGATGTGGTGGGAATTGCGACCAACAAGTCTGACCCATCCCGCGTGGTTGCGGTGGCGGGCGTGCGCGGCCTGTCGGAGGAAGACCTCAAGAAGGCGGCGTTCAATCCCACCGAACTCGCCAAACTGGAGTCGCTTGGCGTGACCACGGCGCAGGCCAATGCGTTCGCCGCGAAGTCTGGACTCAAGACCGTCAGCGTGGCGGAATTGCCCAAGCCGCAGAACGAGAACAGCAATGGAGGGATGAACTGATGAAACGTTTTGCCCTGACACTTGCGCTGGCGGCTCTTGCTTCCACGCCTGCTCATGCCTTCAAACTGAAGGATCTGTTCAACCAGCCATCGAACGGTCAGAGTCAGAGCCAGACCCAGCCCCAGGCCGGAACCACCAAGAATCAGCCCGATTATCTTGGCCTGACCAATACCCTGTTCGGCAAGACTTCCACCCAGGAGGAAATCCGCATTGGCCGGCAGATTGCAGGCAACCTGCTCGGCGCCATGCCCTTGGTCAAGGATGATGAATTGCAGCGTTATGTAAATGTAGTCGGGCGCTGGGTGGCGGAGCAGTCCGGCCGCAACGACATCCGCTGGTATTTTGGTGTGCTCGACAGCGACGACATCAACGCCTTCGCCGCGCCAGGAGGTTATGTATTTGTCACCAAGGGCCTGTATCGGCGGCTCAGCAACGAAGCTGAACTCGCGGGGGTGCTGGGCCACGAGATCGCCCACATCACCCACAAGGACCATCTAAGGCTGCTCAAGCAGACCACCTTGATCAGCACCTTGGGGCAGGCGGTCGGCGAGAATTTCAAGGGCAGCGATCAGGCGGTGCAGAACCTGATCGGCAATGGCGCCGAGATCATGGCCCGAGGCCTGGACAAGGACACTGAACTTTCGGCCGATCGCACCGGCGTAGTATTCGCCGCGCGCGCGGGCTACGATCCCTGGGGTCTGCCCACTGTGCTTCAGGACCTGACGGCGTTGCCACCCGGCGACCAGCGAATGAGCTTGCTGTACAAGACCCATCCCGCCGCAGCCGACAGGCTGGCCGCACTGGGTGACGCGATAGGCTCGCGCTTCGACAATCTCACCGGCGGCAAGGACTTCAAAGACCGCTTCTACCGCATCAAGTGAAGCGGCCCCAAAAACTGCCCTTGGGGCAGTGGGCGCTGTCGGCGGCGCTCATCGCGTTGCTCGCCCTGCAGGCGGCAGGCGCGGTGAGCCTGCCTTACCTGGACAAGCTGGAGGCGGCCCTCTATGACACGTGGTTGCGGGCGACCGCGCTCGGGGGGGTGGACGACCGCATCGCCATTCTCGACATCGATGAAAAAAGCCTGAAGGAGGTCGGCCGCTGGCCGTGGGGGCGGGACAAGATGGCGGCCCTGACCGACCGGCTGTTCAATGAATATGGCGTGGCCGGCGTGGGTTTTGACGTGGTGTTTGCCGAACCGGATATCAGTTCCGGGATTGCCTCGCTGGACAAACTGGCGAAGGGCGCGCTGGCAGGCGAAAGTGAATTTCAGGCAGCCTATAAGCGCTTGCGCCCCGAACTCGATCACGACGGTCAGTTCGCGGAAAGCCTGAAAGACAAGGCGGTATCGCTGGGCTATTATTTTGTTCCGCAGGGTATGCAAGCGCAGACTACCGGCGCATTGCCTCCGCCCGATTTCAGTGACGTGCGCAAATTGCCTTACGTCCCTGACCAGACGGCCGGATATGGCGCAAATCTGGCCCAGTTTCAGCAGGCCGCGCCTGCGGCGGGTTATTTCAACAGCTTTCCCGATCCGGATGGCACCGCGAGGCGCTGGTCACTGACCCAGCAATATCACGGCGCGGGCTATGGCGCACTGAGCGTTGAAACGCTGCGCACGGCCCTGGGCGGCGATCCTCTGACTACAGGCGAGGACAAGGTTTCGATTCTGGGCATTTCCTATCGTCAGCCCTGGCTGGAGGTCGGCGGACTCAAGGTGCCGGTGGATGCCAGCGGCAAGATCTTAATTCCCTATCGGAAGGGCGCACCGTTCCCTTATATCTCGGCCGCCGACGTCCTGGCCGGACACGCCAAGGCCGCGCAACTGGAGAACCGCATCGTGCTGGTTGGCTCCACCGCCCCCGGTTTGGCAGACCTGCGGGTTACGCCGTTCTACTCGATCTATCCCGGCGTCGCAATCCACGCCCATCTCATGGCTGGCATGCTGGACGGCACCACCCGGGTCACGCCGCCATGGGCTGGAGCGGTTGAACTTGCGGCGGTCATCGGTCTGGGGATTGTGATGGTGGCGGGCCTCGCGCTGTTCGGCCCCCTGGGTGACCTGCTGCTGGCCTTGGCCTTGGGTGCCGGGCTACTGGGGGCCTACGGCTGGGCATGGAAACACCACTGGGTGCTACCCCTGGCCACGCCTCTGGTGGCCGTGCTCGCGCTCTTCATTTTGAATACCGCCTACGGCTATTTCCTTGAGGCGCGCTCCAAACGCCAGATCACCAAGCTGTTCGGCCAGTATGTGCCGCCGGAACTGGCGGACACGATGAGCCGGGATCCCACCCACTACAGCATGGAAGGCCAGTCGCGCGAGATGACCGTGCTGTTTTCGGACATCCGCGGCTTCACCAATTTTTCCGAAAGCCTGCCACCCACCGAACTGGCGGAAGTGCTTAACGCCTACCTGTCGCGCATGACCGCCATTGTGCAGGAGCATCGCGGCACTATCGACAAGTACATCGGCGACGCAGTCATGGCATTCTGGAACGCGCCGGTGGACATGCCTAACCATGCCGAATCCGCGGTGCAGGCGGGGCTCGACATGCAGGCCGCATTGGCCGATCTGAACAAGGAATTCGCCGCGCGCGGCTGGCCGGCGGTCAAGATTGGCGTGGGCGTGAATACCGGCCGGATGAGCGTGGGCAACATGGGCTCCGAATTTCGTCTGTCTTACACCGTGATGGGCGATGCGGTGAACCTCGGCTCGCGCCTGGAGAGCATCACCAAGCAATACGGCGTCGGCATCCTGGCGACCGAAACCACGGTTGCGGCCGACACCGGACATGAGTTCATGAAAGTCGACGTGGTGCGGGTCAAGGGCAAGGAAACGCCGGTCGCCATCTACCAGCCCCTGGGGCGCAAGGGCGAACTGGGCGAAGATGCGAAGAAGATGGCGCAGTTATTCGAGACGGCGTTCGGCCTTTATCAGAGGCAGGACTGGCAGGGCGCAGAAACCCTGCTGCAGGAACTGGCCGCGATTGCGCCCTGCGGCCTGTGTGAAACCTATCTGGCCCGCATCGCCCACTTCCGCGAACATCCTCCCGCGCCGGACTGGGACGGAGTATTCGTCTATACCACCAAGTAGGGTGCGGCTGATGCAGGATAGAATCTTACAAAGAGGACGGTAGGACAGGAGAAAGCAAACCTCTTGTTCTCATGTCTTCCTTAGTTCAAGAACTTGGGACGCCGATGAAACTGACTGTACTTGGCTGTAGCGGTGGAATCGGCAGCGGCCGGCAGACCACATGCTTTGAAATTGACGATGACACGCTGCTCGATGCCGGCACCGGCCTCGCGACCCTGACGCTGGAGCAGCTTGCCTGCATCGATCAGGTCTTCCTCACCCACAGCCACCTGGACCATGTGCTGGGCCTGCCACTGCTGCTCGATGGGGTGGGCGAACGGCGGCAGGCGCCGGTAACGGTGTATGCGCTGCCAGAGGTGCTGGCCATCCTCGATCAGCACTTGTTCAACTGGAAGCTGTGGCCGGATTTCCGCGACATTCCCTCGCCCGATAATCCCTGGCTGCGCTTTCATCCCGTGCCCCTGGGTTCCACCATCCGCCTGGGGCAGCGCGAATTCACCGCGCTGCCGGCGGACCACGTGGTGCCCGCCTGCGCCTGGCACATCAGCGGCACGGGCGGTTCGCTGGTATTTACCGGCGACACAACCAGCTACGAAGCCCTGATCCTGGCCCTCAACCAAATCTCTGATCTGCAGCACCTGATCATCGAAACGTCCTTCGAGACTGCGCGACGCGACCTTGCCATTGTTTCCAAGCACCACTGGCCCGAATCGCTGGCCCGCGATCTGGCAAGGCTCAGCGCGCAGCCCCAGGTGTGGATTACGCACCTCAAGCCAGGCAACGAAGCGGCCATCATGGCTGAGCTCCGGCACGCGGTGCCAGACAGGAAGTTACAGGCCCTGCAGCAGCAGCAGGTGATCGATTGGTGATTCCCGATGCGCTGCTGCTGCTGACCGGCGGCTGTCCCCATTGCCCGGCAGTGCTTCAGAGCCTTACCGGCCTGCTGAAGGAAGGCGTCATCGGCCGGCTGCAAGTGATCAACGTCGCCGTACATACCGAGGCGGCGGAACAAAGGGGAGTGCAGTCGGTTCCCTGGACAAGAATCGGCCCCTACGAATTCCAGGGCCTTATCTCGCCTGCGGAACTCAAGCGCTACGCCCAGGGCGTCGACGATGAAACCGTCTTCGATGCTTACGTGCTCGACCTGCTCAAGACCGGCAAGCGCGCGCGCTTCGAAGCGCTGGTGAAGCAGGAACCGCAACGCATCCATGCGCTCGCCCGGCTCATGACCAATCCGGAAACCAGCATGGCCATCCGCTTGGGTATAGGTGCGGTGCTGGAAGAGTTACAGGGAACCGGCCTGAGTGAGCCGCTGATTCCGGAACTCGGCGCCTTGCTCGATTCAGACGATGCCCTGCTGCGCGCCGACGCCTGCCACTTTCTTACCCTGATCGGGGGCGAGGAGGTGAGGCCGTTCATGCAGGCTTGCTTGAATCATGCTGATGCTGAAATCCGGGAGATGGCGCAGGAGTGGTTGGGTGCGGAGAGGTAGAAATCGCTGGCTTATCCGTCTTCGCGAGGAGTGAAACGATGAAGCGATCCAGTCGCCTGTTCCGTTCGGCATATTGCGTTTCAATGCAGATGCTGGAATGCTTGAGACGAATTGTTCCGCTCGCTTGATCAAGTAGTCATGGCCATTTCATCGATGACATAGTCTTGCTTACACTTAGGATGCACTAATCAAACCTAACATGGTGATTGGTATGATTGTTACGGCACACTGGGCCAGAACGACGGATTGTAAGTCGTCATTTGGGCTGGACGCTTTACGTTAGGTTTCGCATATGTCGCCTGCTGGACCACCCCTGCCATCGAAGTCAGCGGACTTCGTGCGGGCCGCAGCTGGGCTGGTGCCAAAGCTCACATTGACATCAACGGTAGCGATAGTCGGTGCCAAGGCACCTACTGTTCGCCAGATTGGAAGCGGGACGCTCATCGCGGTCGCAGACTGCCGGTTCGTGCTGACTGCTGCGCACGTAGTCCGCGAGGGCGCGCGTCACGGCTACACGCTTGGAGTCTCTGGAGGCAAGGACGCAAATTTCACTGCTTTGGACGGAACCTGGATGGTTTCGGGAGGAGCTAATCCCGACGCTGGGGACGACAAGCACGACGTCGCCCTTTATCAGCTGAGCGACCAGCAGGCCGCACGCCTAGGAAACGTCGAGTTCGTGCGAGTCGCGGACGCGTGCTTCGCGAGCGACCTCTCAACCGGCTATTTCGTAGTCACGGGATATCCAGGCATATGGTCAACGGTCCTCGATGGGTCCGAAGACACGATGAAGTCCAAGCTTCTTCAGTACGGCACCTATGCCCTCGCTGGTGCCACGGCCGCGCTAGATGGCTACGATCCAGGCAGGCACTTTCTACTCACAGCAAGCCCATCGGAGATCCTTGATCCACTTGGCGCACCGGCCACGTTCCGGACACGCCAGGGCTTCCCTGCCCAGATGCCGGCCGATCTTCGTGGAATCAGCGGCTGCAGCGTTTGGCTAATCGGGAATCTCACCAAGCCTGTCGAGAGTTGGGGTCGAGAGCCAGGCCGGATCGTTGGCATAGAGACGGGTGTGTTCGCGGAGCGAGGCGCAATCAAGGCTACACGTTGGAATGCTGTCACGACGCTGTTATACAACGCGTTCCCGCCCATAAGGCCGGCTATTGAGATGTGCGTCTAGGGGGAGCCGAGGGAATCAAAGGGGTCAGCGTCACTCCTCCTGTGCCAGCATGAACCCATGCCCCGCCGCCGCCGCATCCAGCTTGATCGCGTCCCGCTGCACATCGTCCAGCGCGGCCACAATCGGAAGCTGTGCTTCTTTGGCGAAGAAGACTACCTGAGCTACCTCCATTGATTGGATGAGGCCTTGGCAGAAACCGAATGCGAGATGTCCCTGGAGCGGCGCCACGTCCAATACATCAACCGCACCCATGGCCGCCCGGCACCCTGTGGGACAGCCGCTACAAATCCTCCCTGATTCAGGCCGAGACCCGGCTGGATCACCACCTCTAAAAGGAGACTCAAGATGCAGATCGGCATGATTGGACTGGGACGTATGGGCAGCAATATGGTGCGGCGACTGATGCGGCAAGGGCATCAATGTGTGGTGTACAACCGTCATCCCGAAGCCGTCACCGCGCTTCACGCTCAAGGCGCTGTTGGAGCGGGCTCACTTGAGGATTTTGTCGCCAGCTTGACCAAACCGCGCACGATCTGGTTGATGGTGCCTGCGACGGTGGTGGATGAAGTGCTGGTGAAGTTGGTCGCGCTGCTTGAAGCGGGCGACATCGTCATTGATGGCGGCAACTCATACTATCGCGACGACATTCGGCGCGCGGCTGAATTGCAACGGAATGGCATGCATTACGTGGATGTGGGCACCAGCGGGGGCGTCGCGGGCCTGGAACGTGGCTACTGCCTGATGATCGGTGGCGAGAAAGACATTGTGCAACATCTTGATCCCGTCTTTGCCACGCTTGCCCCCGGCGTGGGCACGGTGCCACGCACCCCCGGGCGAAACAGGCCGGAAGCCACCGCCGAACAGGGTTACCTGCACTGTGGTCCACATGGAGCGGGGCACTTCGTCAAGATGGTCCACAACGGCATCGAATATGGACTGATGGCGGCTTATGCCGAGGGCCTGAATATCCTGCGCAATGCCAACGTCGGCAAGCGCACGCATGATAGCGATGCCGAGACCACGCCGATGCGCAACCCGGAGTATTACCAGTATGAGTTGGACCTGCCAGAAATCGCTGAAGTCTGGCGGCGCGGAAGCGTGGTGGCGTCATGGCTTCTCGATCTGACCGCGGCGGCGCTGGTTGAAGATGCAGATCTTACTGGGTTCTCTGGGCGTGTGTCGGACTCGGGCGAGGGGCGCTGGACGGCTCTGGCCGCCATCGACGAAGGTGTGCCGACCCCGGTAATCAGCGCGGCGCTGTTCGAGCGCTTCGCCTCGCGCGGCGAGGCCGATTATGCCAACCGGCTTCTTTCCGCGATGAGAAAACAGTTCGGCGGGCATGATGAGAAGAAACAGGAATAGAAGGTTCAGCGTCAAATATTCTGTGCCTGCACAAGCTCATGCCCCGCCGCCCTCGCATCCAGCTTGATCGCGTCCCGCTGCACGACGTTCAGCGCGGCCATATGCACTATATTGCATTGAACCCGGTACGCGCTGCCCTGGTCGATGACCCCGCCCACATGGTTTTGCGTCATTTGGCAGACACGCTTGCACGGATCACGCGACCTAATGAACCGCTGTATCGTTTCGGCGGAGAAGAGTTTCTCTTTCTGATACAACGCCAGGCCCCGGATGGAGCCGCTGCAGCCGCGCAGCGATTTATCAATGCGGTGCGCAGCGAGCTCGTGCCGATTCCTCAAGGTAAACCCCTGGCATTGACCGTCACGTTGGGCTTGGCCTGTGTGGGTGAAGATGAGCTTATGGCCCGCGCGGTAGAGCGCGCGGACAGGGCACTCTACTCAGGCAAGAGGGCTGGGCGCGATCGTTATTTCATCGACGGTGGCTGACGCAACGGTTCCACTGAACGTAATCGGTATGGAGAGGAAATGGCCGTAAGAATTGTTAGGCTGGGCAGCGCCAGAACGAGCAACGAAGGCTTGCGCATCGGTACGGTCCGGCGTCCTCCGCGCGGCGTGAGGAAGGAAGACTACGCATCGAAAGACATCTACGACCTGTGGTTCCCAAATCTTGCTCCCAGCGAGGGCCTGCTTAAGGTGGCTTCGCCCTTGGGCGACGAAAAGTCCTGGAATTTGTTCAAGCGCAAGTTTCTGGCTGAAATGAAGTCGCCCCAGGCGAGCAGAGACCTGGACCTGCTGGCCGCGCTGTCGCATCAGACCAGCTTTGCAATCGGCTGTTATTGCGAGGATGAATCCCGATGCCATAGATCGATTTTGAGAACGCTTCTGGAAGAAAGAGGCGCAGAAATCGGGTGAGTTCGATCCCCACGCCTAACCAGGCTGGTCGAAACAACGTTCAAACCCGTGGCTTTGCGAAACTGAACCGGTGCGATCCACGATGCCCAATCAAGCGGTCCGCCTGGGCGGATCAGGAGAACTTCAAATGCGCAACAGCGATTGGTACTCACGATTGGCAAAAGCGGCCTCCCATTTTGCGGGTCGCCCAAGAGTATTCAGCCTGGCCATCGGCCTGGTCGTTGTGTGGCTGGTGACGGGGCCCATGTTTGGCTTTAGCGATACCTGGCAGCTGGTCATCAACACGGGTACGACAATCATTACTTTCCTGATGGTTTTCCTGATTCAGAACACGCAGAATCGCGACACCGAAGCAATCCAGGTGAAGCTCGATGAACTCATTCGGGCAACCAAGGGCGCCCATAACGTCCTGCTTGATCTGGAAGAACTCGAGGAGGGGACACTTGACGCGTTCAAGGCAAAATATGAGGCCCTTGCCAGTGCTGCAAGAGCAGAATTGGGCCGTGGAGTCGAGGATACCGGAACCCCGGAGGCATGATGGGCAATCAAGTGGCAACTCGAAGCGCCGCGGATGCCCGCTTGAAGAAATCTGCAGCGAACGAATTCGGGGAAAGACGTCAAGTGGGATGGGCTGCATGTTCCGATCACCCCTTGTCCGGTGATGGCGTTGCGTTGGGTCTATTTGTAGCCACATAATCTGGCCAGATGTTTGCGGAGGAGCGATGATGTACAAAGGAAGTTGTCATTGCGGTCGAATTGCTTTCGAGGTTGAGGGCGATATCAACCAGGTCATGGAATGCAATTGTTCTCACTGCAGCAGAAAAGGCTATCTGCTCTGGTTTGCTCCACGGGCGCAGTTTCGCCTCACCACACCCGAGGCGAACCTCAGCACCTACATGTTCAACAAGCATGTGATAAAACACCATTTTTGCGGAGTCTGCGGATGTGCCCCGTTCGGTTTTGGGAAAGCCCCGCAGGGTGAAGATACGGTTGCAGTCAACGTCCGGTGTCTGCCCGATCTCGACCGGTCGGGGCTTAAGGTCATGCAGTACGACGGGCGGAGCAAGTGAAAAATCGTTGCCGCACTGGACAAGCCCACTCTATGGCTGGAAGACCTGTAGGCGCGGCCACAATATTAATGGCCAGGCCCCTGCCCAATTTGTTGGCCTGGACGGGTCACCAGACGGGCCAGGCCGGGTCGCAAGCTTCGCTATTGCTGCTGGCTGGCGGATAGGTCGGCAAGTACAAGGCCGGCGGGCGGGGTTCAGGTTATCCGGCTTGATCGCCATGCGGAAGAATTCGGGCCCGAGACCGCGGAGCGTGGCAGCAGTTTCCGAAGAGAGGCGTGATGCTTGAACTCAGACCAAGCTGTGAGCAGTGCAACAAGCCCTTGCCGCCCGATTCCCCGGAAGCGCGCATCTGCAGCTATGAGTGCACGTTCTGCGCCAAGTGTGTTGATACGATCCTGCGCAACGTCTGTCCGAATTGTGGTGGTGGTTTTGCGCCCAGACCGATCAGGCCCTCGAAGAACTGGAACGGCGGCAACTATCTGGGCAAGGACCCGGCGAGCACCAAGGTCAGATACAGGCCTGTTGACCCCGAAGCCCATGCACGTTTCGCGGCCGGGCTCAGCTCAATCCCCCCCGAAAAACGGTAGTCGGGGCAAGCATGACCAATCAGTCTGACAGCAGGCAGGAAGGTTCGGGGGCATGAGGGATACCCCGTTTGCGTCTTGACCCGCCGATTACCTTCACATCAAACCCGAAGCTTATACACGCATGCAACACTAGCGGAAGTGCGCTGGCAAGCTATGGGCATTTAATGAAATCGAATTGAAAACGGGTGGCAGCGGTCAGACGCACGCCTGATTTGTGGTATTAAGTGCGGGTCGCCGGAAATTCTTCCGCCTCAATTTATAGGACTTGACGATGTCAAGAAAGACATCCACCCACGGGCAAGTCGTTGCCAAGCTGTCGAAGATCGATGCCGCGGTCAAACAGGGCAAGAGTTTGCTGTCCGCCTGCAAGGAAGCGGGAATGTCTGAACAAGGCTACCTCCGTTTGCGCAAGGAATACGGTGAACTGAAGTTGGGGCCAACCGGCAAATCGCCCCACCTTCTGCAACAGGACGACGTGCGCCCCCTTGTCATCCTGATTGTTGTTGCCCTGTGTCTGGTGTTTATCCACTATTTCAGCGACGTCTGGTGGCTTGCCTGGTTCCTTGAAAGCTTGGGCCTGCCGGGGCTTGGCGCCGATTTCAGGGCAACGTTCTCGGGCACGAATCCGCGCGATCTCGCACCTCTGCTGTGGTGGGCCGGGGTCAGCGTTGCGGGCTACGTTGTCGTTCCCGTGGTGCTGATCACTCTTGTCTGGCGTCAACGGCTGGCCGAGTATGGACTGCGCTGGAGCGCCGACTGGCGCACCTTGAGACCATACCTGGCGTTTGTCGTCGTCATGGCCCCTGTGGTGTGGATTGCTTCCTCCACGGATCAGTTTCAGGCCAGGTACCCCTTCCTGAACATGATGCCGGGTGAATCCATCCGGTCGCGCTGGTTGATATGGGAGAGTGCCTATTTCGCCCAGTTCTTCGCGCTGGAATTTTTCTTTCGCGGATTCATGGTGCTCGGCCTCAAGGCCCGTTTTGGCTGGCTATCGATCCCGGTCATGGTGGTGCCGTATTGCATGATCCACTTTGCCAAACCCATGCCGGAAGCGGTCGCCGCAATTGTTGCCGGCATTGCGCTTGGCCATCTCAGTATGAAAAGCGGGACGGTGTTTTGGGGCGCTCTGCTGCACTGTACGGTTGCGGTGTCGTTTGATTTGACCGTTCTGCTGCACCGCGGCGCACTAATACTCTGATCTTTCCCCTCGGCGCAAATGCCCTTGCTATCGTGGTCTACAATGAAAAACCAGGGGGCTGTATATATAGGGTTTACGTTATACGGAGGTAAAGATGAAAGCTAGATCGATCAGCACCTTGCTTGCTTGCCTGGTGATGGGCGTGTCTCTGAACGCCGGGGCTGCGGATCAGCCCCGGATCGGGACTCAAACTCAAACTCAAGCGCATGCGAAGAAAGAAGATGTCATCTACGGCAGTCAATTGATGACTTACAAGGAGCGACGCGCATATCGGGCAAAGATGCGCAGCTTGAAAACCACCGAGGAGCGTGAGGCGCTCCGAAGAAGACACCATGAGGAAATGCAAGCACGGGCCAGGAGAATGGGCAAGACCTTGCCGGACGAACCTCCGGCCCAAGGCATGGGAATGGGCAGAGGGATGGGGCCAGGCGGCGGTATGGGTCCTGGCATGGGGCCGGGTGGTGGCATGGGCCCGGCTCGTCCCTGACTGACAGAAGCGTTCGAGAGGAAAAGACGCCAGTCGCATGACTGGCGTTTTTTCTTGTGGCGAAGCACGCCTGCGTCTTAATCCCGGCTTAATTTTAGCGGTTGATCCTTGCAAACACGGAAACACTGACCAAGGAGAAATCAATGCGTGTCCTCGTCTGTCTGCTTGCCCTGAGCGGACTGAATTCCCCCGCGCTGGCGGAAACGCCGGCGGATTTTCTGGCTGCGTATGCCCGAGAGGCCAAGTCCACCGATCCGGGTTTTGTAAGCTTTTCTGCGGAGCGCGGCCAGCAATTTTTCGCCCAAACCCATGGCAAGGAGTGGAGTTGCACCTCATGTCATACCCGCAATCCGGCAGCTGCCGGAAAGCACGCGGTGACTGACAGGGTGATCGATCCCATGGCCCCCGCCGCGAACCCTTCGCGCTTTACCCGCGCCGCCAAGGTCGAAAAGTGGTTCAAACGCAATTGCAATGACGTGCTGGGTCGCGCCTGTACTGCGTTGGAAAAGGGCGATGTGCTGGCCTATCTGATAACGCTTCGCTAAAGGAATGAAGATGACAAATACCTGGATGAAACTCCGGCGCCTTGTTCTTGCCGGCTTGGTGATGGCCAGCGCAGGCCTTGCCACGCTTCCGGTGCAGGCCGAGGGGCAGCGCGTCACCATCAACAACCGGGCGTTGCAGCAGGAGTGTGGTTCCTGCCATCTGGTTTACCCACCTCAGTTCTTGTCTGCTGCATCCTGGCGTGCGGTCATGGGCGGGCTGGACAAACACTTCGGTGTGGACGCCAGCGTCGACATGGCCACCCGTTCTGAGATCCTGCGCTATCTGCAGGCCAATGCCGGCGGGATTGAGATGTCCGCGGGGAGGAAGCCCGTTCTGCGCATCAGCGAAACGCGATGGTTCGTTCACGAGCATGGCGATGAATTGCCGCGCGATATCTGGCGCAACCCCGCAGTGAAATCGCCTGCCAATTGTTCGGCCTGCCATACGGCGGCCGAGCAGGGAAATTATTCGGAGCGCTCGCTCCGCATTCCAGGAGGAACAAGCAAATGAAGAACCGTATTTTGGTCTGGGATGTTCCCACCCGCATGTTTCACTGGTCACTGGCACTGAGCTTTGCCGGTGCGTGGCTGACCGCCGAAAGCGAGCGTTACCGTGATGTTCACGTCATGCTCGGATATACCCTGCTGGGACTTATCGCCTTCCGCCTGGTATGGGGGCTGGTCGGCACTCGCTACGCGCGATTTGCGGAATTTGTCCGCGCCCCTTCCGCTGCAATCCGCTATCTGAAATCGCTTTTCTCCAGGCGGCCCGAGCATCATGTCGGACACAACCCGGCGGGAGCGATAGCCATCCTGTTGCTGCTGGCGCTGGGAATCGCTACCGGTATTTCCGGCTGGATGACTTATAACGGGCTGGGCGGCGAATGGCCGGAGGAAGGCCACGAGATCCTTGCCGGCCTGATGCTCGCCATGGTCGGCCTCCATGTTGTGAGCGTTATCGCGGGAAGCTTGATTCACCGTGACAACCTGGTGCGTGCCATGGTGACGGGCTATAAGCGGGGCGAGCCGGGTGAGGGCATACGCAAGAAGCGCCTGGTCCCGGCGCTGATGCTGCTCGCCCTGCTGGCCGGCTTCTGGGGGTTCTGGTCTAATGGAAAAATCGATCCGGGGGCCGCGGGACCGAGTGCGGCTCTGCAAGGTGGCGCGGACAAGCGCCAGGATGTTGCCGATTGAAATGAATCAGAAAGCTCGGGTATTCAGAACATGCGTGTGCTGGTCGTGGAAGATGATTCCTTGCTGGGTGACGGCATTGAGGCGGGACTCAGGCAACAAGGCTTCAGCGTGGACTGGGTGCGGGACGGCGTGGCTGCGGCTCACGCAATCGAAGCCGAGCCCTATGCGGCCGTGGTCCTTGACGTGGGGCTGCCGCGGCGCTCCGGACTGGAGGTGCTGAAGCAGCTGCGTCTGGCGCGCAACCTGGTGCCGGTGCTGATACTGACGGCACGGGATACCGTGGAGGATCGCATCGCCGGTCTGGATGCGGGAGCTGACGACTATCTGGTCAAGCCGTTCGATCTGGGCGAGTTGTCTGCCCGCCTGCGTGCGCTGATCCGCCGCGCAGGCGGCAGTCCGGCCGCAGTCCTGAGCGTGGGTCCGTTGAGCCTGGACCCGGCTGGCAGGACCGTGACCTTTCGCAATGAGCCCAGGCACCTCTCCGTGCGCGAATTTGATCTGCTGCAAGTGTTCATGCTGAATGCCGGCCGGGTGCTGACCCGCGAGCAACTGGTCTCCAGCCTCTATTCCTGGGGCGAGGAAATCGAGTCCAACGCCATCGATGTTCATCTGCACCATTTGCGCAAGAAACTTGCGCCGGAAATCGTCCAGACCCTGCGAGGAGTGGGCTACATCCTGCCCAAGGAAATCCGGTGAACCAGCAGGACAAGCTGATCGTTCGCGGCAGCGTGCGTCGCCGCTTGCTGATTGCATTGCTGGGCGGAGTGATGCTGGTATGGTTGGGCGCCGCCGCGGTGACTGCTTGGGAAACGCGCGGGGAAATGCAGGAGCTGCTGGATGCGCACTTGGCGCAAAGCGCATCGTTCCTGACCGCACAGATTGGGCATGAAATTAACGAAGTCGAGTTGGAGCATGCCCGGTCGGGCCACAAATATGCCCCCAAGGTGGCGTTTCAGATCTGGGAGCGGGGCCAGACCCTGTTGCTGCATTCGGCCGACGCGCCCTCGACCAGGCTCGCTGTATCGGATGAAGGTTTTTCCGATTCGGGACTCAATGGGCATTTGTGGCGCGTATATAGCGTGTGGGATGCGCAGCACGAGTATCTGGTTCAAGTCGGCGAAGCCGCGGATGCACGCGAGCACCTCGCAGACGAAATACTCAAGAAGCTGGCTCAGCCGCTGTTGGTTTCGCTGCCCTTGTTGGGCCTGCTGATCTGGGTTGCGGTAGGAGTCGCGCTAAAGCCGATCGACCGCATCGGCGCAGACTTGGCGCAGCGTGATCCAAAATATCTTGCGCCCATAGGCGGCGATGTTCCCGGCGAAATGGCGCCCATGGTGCAGCATCTGAACGGTTTACTGGATAGGGTGCGGTCTTCCCTGGAGGGCGAGCGGCGGTTTACCAGCGACGCCGCACATGAACTGCGCACCCCGCTGGCAGCGCTCAAGACTCAGCTTCAGGTGGCTCAGGCTGCGACGGATGACACGGTGCGCAGGCGTGCCACGGATCACGCCCTGGCAGCCGTTGACCGTGCGACGCGCCTCGTCGAACAAATGTTGACCCTGGCACGTCTGGAACATGATGCCTGGCAAACTCGGGCCGTAGCGGTCGATTTGCATCAAACTGCCGCCCAAGTGCTTGCCGAGGCTGCGCCGCTTGCCGCCGAGAAACAGATCCGGCTTGCGCTGGAAGGCGAGCCCGGTGTGAACATCAAGGGGCATGCCGGATTGCTGTCGGTGCTGATCAGAAACCTGGTCGACAATGCGCTGCGGTATTCCCCGCCCCGCACCGAAGTGAGCGTTCGGGTAATCAGCGCTGCAAGACGGGCGACACTGGAAGTGCAGGACCAGGGCCCGGGCATCCCTGCCGCCGAGCGCGACCGTGTCATGCGCCGGTTTCATCGCCTGGAAGGCGAAACGGCGCCGGGCAGCGGGCTCGGCCTGTCCATCGTTGCACGGATCGCGCAGCTTCATCAGGCTGAATGGGTGTTGTCGGATGGCGAGGGAGGGCGAGGGCTCAAGGCGAGCGTTGAATTCAAGAGGCCAGATGGAACGTCCGCGAGTCAAGCTTGAAATGGCTGGAGTTGGCGTCCTCTCTCGGGTTGCATGGCCGCGATAAATTTCCGCTCGCCGAGCGGGAATGGAATTCCGCGAAGCCTCAGTTGTGATGGATGACGAAGGCCGCTTCCACCGTGAAATTGCCCACGCCACGGTAGTTGGTCATGGTCCAGCCCTCGTCCTTGAGATACTGGCTCATCTGCCTGTTCATGCCCGGGTTGCCGCAAAGCATCACGCGGTCCAGCGTAGGGTCGGCGGGCGGCAGGCCGATGCGTGTGAACAATTCGCCTGATACGAAGGCATCCGAGCAGCGCAGGCTGAAGCCGAAGGGTTCGCGAGTCACCGTGGGCAGGTAGATGAAATTGTCCCCAGCGCGGGCTTCCAGTTCTTCACGGTAGGCGAGCTCCGCTACCGTGCGCACCGTGTGCACGAGGACGATCTTCTCGAACACGTCCATGGTTTGCGGATCACGCACCAGACTCATAAACGGCGCCAGCCCCGTGCCCGTCGCCAGCAGGTACAGATGCCGGCCCGGCCGCACGTGGTTGAGCGTCAGCGAACCGGTCGCCTTGCTGTTCACCCACACCGTATCACCCGGCTTTACCTGAGCCAGCTTACTGGTCAATGGTCCGCCGGGCACATGAATGCTCAGAAATTCCAGATGAGGATCGTCACGCGTCGAAACAATGGAATACGCCCGCGCAACCAGCTTGCCTTCCTGCCTGAGCCCGATGGTGACAAACTCGCCGTTTACGAAATCGAAGGTTTCAGGCCGGGTCAGCTTGAGGCTGAAGGTGCGCGCGGACCACGGACGCACATCGGTGACGGTTTGTTCAATGTAAGGCATAGGGTTGCTCGGGTGGAATGCTCGGGGTTGCGAATCAGTTTATCAGTTACGTGTGACCGCGAAGGGTGGTCCAGGTTCCCTGGCCTGGATCGCCTGGCGCGTCGCGCTACCACTTCACCACGTGCACATGGCTTAAGCTTCGTCCCAGGAAGCGCTCGCCCATGGTCTGGAAGCGCAGCGGCACATCAGTGACGTAAAAGTCATAGCGCGGCTGGACGGGGCCGGGATTGGCGAGGCCTTTTTCTCCGAGGACGGCGGCAGCCTGCTCGGCCATGGCTTCGGCAGAATCGACAAGTCTCACACCGCTCCCCGCAACCTCTTGCAGTAGCGGCTTGAGCAAGGGATAGTGGGTGCAGCCCAGCACCAGGGTATCGATTCTTTCGGTCAGCAGGGGTCTCAGGTATTCCCTTGCGGTCAGTCGGGTTACCTCATGATCGAGCCAGCCTTCTTCCACCAGCGGCACGAACAGCGCGCAGGCCTGGGAGTGAATGCGCGACTCGGGCGCGTATTCATGGATGGCGCGGGCGTACGCATTGCTGTTGATGGTGGTGGGGGTGCCGATGACGCCGATGCGCTTGCCGTTTTTTGCCGCAACTGCGCCTGCGTCAATGACGTCCAGCACCGGCACTGCAGAAAGATCGCGTACTGTTTGGGCGGCGACCGCGGCCATGGTGTTGCAGGCGATGATCAGCAGCTTGACCTCCTTCTCCAGGAGAAACTGCGCAATCTGGGTGGTGAAGCGGGAAATGGTTTCGACCGATTTGACGCCATAGGGCACGCGGGCGGTGTCGCCGAAATACACGATGGCTTCGTAGGGCAGGCGCTCCATCAGTGCGCGCACAACGGTCAGGCCGCCGATGCCGGAATCGAACACGCCGATGGGGGAAGAGGGTGCGGGCATATCAGAGGAGAAGGCGCGAAAGCGCCCATTCTACATGCTCGCGCACCAAGGCCGAGGGATGCGCCAGCCGAGCTTTCAGCGCCGTGATCGACTGATTTGAAGCAGGTGCATTTCCCAGCGCGACAGCGATATTTCGTAGCCAGCGTTCATGGCCGATGCGGCGTATGGCTGAGCCCTCTGTTCTCTTGTGGAATTCTTCCTCGCTCCATGCGAACACTTCCGCCAGCGTTGCGCTGTCCAATTCATGGCGCGGTTGAAAGTCAGGCAAGTCGGTTGTTCGAGCGAAGCGGTTCCACGGACAGGCCAACTGGCAATCATCGCAGCCGTAGATGCGGTTGCCCATCAGGGGTCTTAACTCGACGGGAATGCTGCCTTTAAGTTCGATCGTCAGGTAGGAAATGCAGCGCCGCGCATCGACCTGGTAAGGGGCCACGATCGCACCGGTGGGGCAGGCCGCGGCGCAGGCAAAACAGCTTCCGCAATGATCGCCCAAGCCTGCGTCCACGGGCAGCGGCAGACCGGTGTAGATTTCGCCGAGAAAAAAATATGAGCCTTCATCCCGGTTGATGAGCAGCGTATGTTTGCCGCGCCAGCCCAAGCCTGATTTGGTCGCGAGTTCAACTTCCATCACTGGCGCGGAATCGGTGAAGACGCGATAGCCGAATGGGCCGATTTCCGATTCAATTTTTTCTGCCAGTTGCTGCAATCGCTTGCGTAAGACCTTGTGATAATTGCGCCCCACTGCGTAGCGCGAAACATAAGCGAGTTTTGGCTTGGCGAGATTAGCCACAGCGTCGGCTGCGTCAGGCCAGTAAGTAAGACGGGCGGTGATGACGCGCACCGTGCCAGGCACCAGTTCGCGTGGACGGCTGCGCTTGGTGCCGTGCGCCGCCATATAATCCATCTCGCCATGAAACTCATTTGCCAGCCAGTCATGCAGGTGCAGTTCCGCTGCGGAAAGATCCGTGTCGGCAATGCCAATTTGCGCGAAACCCAGTTCCTGGCCCCAGGCCTTGATTTGACGGGCCAGTTCCGCGTAGCGAGTGGGGGATGAAACTGCGTGCATGGCAACAATGATACGACGGACCAGGCGCTGACGCTGCCCGACGAAGCGGCCATGCTGGCGCTGGGAGCCAGGCTGGCTGTGGCTTTGCGGCCTGGCATGGTGGTGTATCTGCAAGGCGACCTGGGCGCGGGCAAGACCACGCTCGTGCGCGGCATCGTGCGCGCCTTGGGCTATGCGGGGCGTGTCAAAAGCCCCACATACACCTTGGTCGAATCTTATGTTTTTTCTACATTCACCTTGCAACACTTTGATTTGTATCGTATGGTCAATCCAAGGGAGTGGCTTGACGCAGGCTTTCGCGATGACTGCAATACCACCACCCTGTGCCTGGTGGAGTGGCCGGAAAAGGCCGCAGGGCTTATGCCGCCACCTGATGTGCGGGTTCAATTGAGCATGTCGGGGCGTGGCCGGAAAGCCCGTATCCATGCGGAATCCGCTGAAGGCAGACAGTGTATGGAGGACTTTAAATGAATCCATGGCGACTGATCGGATTGTTTCTTCTTGCGATCCTGCCCGGCCTGGCCCAGCCAGCCACCAGCCTCAGCGCGGCCCGCTTGTGGCCTTCACCCGATTACACACGGCTCACGCTGGAAGCCAGGGAGCCTATCCCGTTCAAGTATTTCACGCTGCAAAATCCCGATCGGCTGGTGCTGGATCTGGAAGGGGTGGAGGTCAATGCCAATCTAAGCGGCCTTGCCAGCCTGGTGCAGGCTGACGATGCCTATGTCAAGGCGGTGCGGATAGGACTGAACCGTCCGCGTGTGACCCGCGTTGTGCTCGAACTCAAGGCACCGGTACGGCCTTCCATCTTTGCGATCAAGCCGCTGAAAGACTACGGCTACCGCCTGGTGGTGGACCTGTACCCGCAATCGGCCAATAGCGACGCCGCGGGCGATCGGGCCAGCCACGCGGCTGACAATGCCAACGCAAAATCCGGCAAGGAAACCGCCACCCCAAAATCGAGCCAGTATGCACGTCTACTGACGATTGCCATTGACGCCGGCCATGGCGGGGAAGACCCGGGC
Organism: uncultured beta proteobacterium; assembly: GCA_963746955.1. Lineage (GTDB taxonomy): Bacteria > Pseudomonadota > Gammaproteobacteria > Burkholderiales > Thiobacillaceae > DASQBT01. Next base: position 172,344 of record CAVVDR010000003.1, read on the forward strand.
GCCAAGGGCGCCCACGGCACCTATGAAAAACAGGTTACGCTGGCCGTGGCTCGGAAGCTCAAGGAGCGGATAGACCAGCAGGAAAATATGCGCGCCGTGTTGACCCGCGATGGGGATTACTTCATTCCCCTGCAGGACCGGGTGATCAAGGCGCGCAGCATGCGGGCGGATCTATTCGTGTCCATCCACGCGGATTCCTTCGTTAACCCCGATGCGAGTGGAGCTTCAGTGTTTGCCTTGTCGGAACACGGCGCCACTTCCGCGGCCGCACGCTGGCTGGCGAAGAAGGAAAACGAGGCCGATCTGATCGGCGGCATCAACATCGACGTGAAAGACCCGAATCTCAAGCGCACCCTGATTGACCTGTCGCAGACCGCGACCATCAATGACAGCCTGAAGCTGGGCCGGTCCGTGTTACACCAGTTGGGTGAAATCAATGGCCTGCATACGGGCCGCGTGGAACAGGCGGGATTTGCGGTCCTGAAAGCGCCGGACATTCCCTCCATCCTGGTGGAGACCGCGTTCATCTCCAATCCGGAAGAAGAAAAACGCCTTACCGACGAAAATTATCAGAACAAGCTGGCTGATGCCATTGTGGAGGGCATCAACGCCTACTTGGCCAGGAATCCACCCATGGCGCGGACTCGGCTGACCAGGGACATGTAGCCTCCGCGGCGTGAATGAGGGTTGGCATGCCCTGGTGCCTGCGGTTTCCTCACCGCCTCGTATAATCGGGGCCATGCCTCAAATCCACCTGTTGCCCGATCTCCTTATCGCCCAGATAGCGGCCGGCGAGGTGGTCGAGCGGCCGTCTTCAGCCTTGAAAGAGTTGATCGAAAACAGCCTCGATGCGGGCGCCAGCCAGATCGATATCAGGCTCGATTCCGGCGGAATGAAGCGGATGTCGGTGCAGGACGACGGCAGCGGTATGGGCCCGGATGACCTTCCCCTGGCGCTGGCCCGTCATGCCACCAGCAAGATCGTCAGCATGGATGATCTGGAACGCGTATCCAGCCTGGGCTTTCGAGGCGAGGCATTGGCGAGCATGGCGTCGGTTGCACGGCTTAGCATCACCAGCCGGCGCGCAGATCTGGCGCATGCCTACCAGGTCGAAGCAGCAGGGGCGACGGCGGGATCTGCGGTTCCAGCAGCTCTGAGCCGGGGCACGGTGGTGAACGCGGCCGACCTGTTTTTCAACACTCCGGCGCGGCGCAAGTTTCTGCGCAGCGAAGCTACCGAATATGCCCACTGCGCCGAGGTCGTCCGGCGCATGGCCCTGGCCCGGCCCGATGTTGCGTTTACCCTGACCCACAACGGCCGGGTGCAGGCGCGCTACCCGACCCACAGCCTGCATGAACGCATCGCTGCGGTGCTGGGCGAGGACTTCGTTGCGGCATCGGTGGCAGTGCATGCCGAGGCGGGGCCGCTGAGCGTGACTGGGCTGGCGGCCTTGCCCGCCTATTCGAAAAGCGGACGCGAAGCGCAATTCATTTTTGTCAGCGGCCGCTATGTGCGCGACAAGGTCCTCTCCCATGCCGTGCGCGAAGCCTATCGGGATGTTCTGCACCACGACCGCCATCCGGCTTATGCCCTGTTTCTCCGGCTGCCGCCGGAAGGGGTGGACGTCAACGTCCATCCGGCCAAGACCGAAGTGCGCTTTCGCGACAGCCGGGCAGTGCACCAGTTTCTGTTCCACGCCGTGGAGCAGACACTTTCTGGCGGTGCAGCCGGGGGGACGGCATCGACGGTGCATCAGGCGCCACTCGGCATTCCGCGTCGTGCCTTCAACCCCCCTCTGCCAGGGAGCGAGGGCCGGGGTGATGGAGAAAGGCAAAGCTGGCCCGAGGCTCAGGCTTCTTATGCACAATCCCCCATGCGCCTCCAGGCCCGTGAGGCACCGGCCCTCTACGATGTACTCTCCCGTTCCACAGAGGCGTTGCAGGGCGAGCCTGAGACCGGTGCTCATTACCCCTTGGGCTTCGCCCTTGGGCAGCTTCAGGGCATCTACGTGCTGGCGCAAAATGCCCAGGGCCTGGTGGTGGTAGACATGCACGCAGCGCACGAGCGGGTGGTATATGAAAAGCTCAAGGCCGCCCTCGACGCCAAGGCGGTTCCCACTCAGAGCCTGTTGATTCCGGTGACGGTGCAGGCAGACGAACGCGATGTCGCGGCGATTGCAGAACAGACTGACGCACTCAGGGGGATAGGATTTGAGCTGTCGCCGATCGCAGCGAATGCGGTCGCGGTGCGCGCTATTCCCGCCCTGTTGAAGGAAGCCGATCCAGTTGAACTGACGCGCGACTTGCTAAGAGAAATTCGCGAGTACGGCGTGACGCGGCTGGTGACTGGACGGCGCAACGAATTGCTGGCCACCCTGGCCTGCCATGGCGCCGTGCGCGCCAATCGCAAACTGACCCTGCCAGAGATGAACGCCCTGCTGCGCGAAATGGAGGCCACCGAACGGGCCGGCCAGTGCAACCACGGCCGACCCACCTGGTTTCAATTTTCCCTGACCGATCTGGACAAGATGTTCCGGCGCGGCGAATAGCCCTCTTGCAACGGAGACAGTACCGTGATCCGCCTGAAACGTTGCAGGGACATGCTGAAAGTCGGTCTGGCAAGTGCTGCCCTGATCGGGTTTCCGGCATCGGCCGCCGATTATATTGATACCCACGCGCATCTGCTGGGCGGCGGAGCCGGCTCAGTGCGCATGGATTCTCCCAAGGTCTTTGAAGGTGCGGCGAATGCCGCAATACGCGAGATGGATCGTCTGGGAATCGCTCGAACGCTGGTCTTGCCAACGCCACAGGACAACCAGGATGCGAACCGATACGATTTCCGGGACTTCATTGAAGTCATTCGCAAGCATCCCGATCGCTTCTCATTTCTGGGCGGGGGCGGGCTGCTTAACGCCCTCATCCACAAGGCCGTGGCCGAGGGCAAGGTGGATGAGGACACGCGGCGGCTCTTTGTCGAGAACGCAGAAATGATAGCGAACGCGCGTGCGGTGGGATTCGGCGAGCTGGCCGCCGAGCATTTCAGCCTGCACAGATTCGCCGCATTCCATGCCTACGAGTCGGCGCCGCCGGATCATGAACTCTTCCTGCTGCTCGCAGACATCGCCGCCAGGCATGGCATGCCGATAGACTTGCACATGGAGCCGATTCCGGAAGATATGGACCTGCCTCAGCATCCCAATCTGATTTCCCCGCCCAATCCGGCGCGCCTGCACGCAAACCTGGCCGGCTTCGAACGATTGCTGGCGCATAACCGGCAGGCCAAAATCGTCTGGGCGCATGCCGGCTGGGATATCACGGGGACAAGGTCGGTTCCCTTGATGCGGCGCTTGTTGCGCGAGAACGCCAATCTGTACATGAACCTGAAGGTCGCTCCCAAAGGAACCCACCGCAAATCCAGCCCGCTGGACCGAAACGGCCAACTCAAAGTTGAATGGCTTGAACTGTTCGAGGAGTTTCCGGACCACTTTATGATCGGCACGGATGTCTTCTACAGCGGGGGCGACGCTTGGGGGGAGGGCACCGCACAGAGCATGAGCGGGTTGGGGGAAACCACGCTCAAGGTAATTGACCAGTTGCCCGATGACCTCAAGCGCGCCATCGGCCGCGACAACGCGGTCAGACTGTACAAGCTCAGCGTGCTGAAGAATCCGTCATAAAGGGGAATCAACCGCCAGGCCTGCGGTGGTGTTGAACCCACCGTCGACGTAAGTGATTTCTCCGGTGATGCCGCTGGCGAGGTCCGACATCAGGAAAGCGGCGGCGTTGCCCACTTCGTAGATCGTGACGTTACGACGCAGGGGCGCATTCTTCTCGCCGTAGGCCAGCAACTTGTTGAAGTCGGCGATCCCGCTGGCGGCCAGGGTCTTGATAGGGCCGGCGGAGACGGCATTGACGCGGATATTTTTCGGCCCCAGATTGGCGGCGAGATAATACACGCTGGATTCCAGGCTGGCCTTGGCCATGCCCATCAAATTGTAGTGCGGCACCGAACGGTTGGCGCCCAGATAGGTGAGGGTCAGCAGGGCCGCGTTGCGGCCTTCCAGCATGGGCAGTGCAGCCTTGGCCAAGGCGGAAAAACTGTAGGCGCTGATGTCATGCGCAATACGGAAGTTTTCGCGCGACATGCCTGCGAGAAAATCCTCTCCCAATGCCTCTTTTTTCGCGAAGGCAATCGAGTGAACGAATCCATCAAATTTGTCCCAGTGTTTGCCGAGTTCGGCAAACAGGGCGTCGATTTCCTCATCGCTGCCGACGTCACAGGGGAACGCCAGATCGGAGCCGAATTCCTTGGCAAAGTCGACCACCCGGTCGCGCGCCCGCTCACCCTGGTAGCTGAATGCCAGCTCCGCGCCTTCGCGGTGGCAGGCGCGGGCGACGCCGTAAGCAATGGAGCGGTTGCTGATCAGTCCGGTAATGAGCAGGCGTTTGCCGGCGAGAAATCCCATGGAGGTACCTCAGTCTTGAAGCAAGGCAACAATTATCGCCGTTATGGCCCACATATTTCCATTTTCGTTCAATAGTGTGTCGTCAACGACCTAAGCAACGACGAATGTGTGATTGCAGTTGGGGTTCTCCGTTTGGACACTGCAGCGTCGGACGCCGGGTTCATTCAGTCCCCAAAATCGCCAGCAGTTGCCGCTGGTTCATGCCGCCGAGCCGTACTTTGCGAATCGTCCCGGCCTCGACAAGAATAAAGGTCGGGGTGGCGACAATGCCAAACTGGCGCGCAAGGTCGGGCGCTTCAGCAATGTCCAGTTTGATGAGATTGGGATGATCCTGGCGCACGCGTTCGATAAGTGGGGCCATGGCCTTGCAGGGGCCGCAGTGCCGGGCGTAGAAATAGTAAAGCTTGCGCGAATGTTTGCCCGCTTTGCCGTCCAGAATTGACGTGTCGGGCGCTTTCTGGCCCTCCACCCGGCGAGCCCGGTGGTGCAGACTGATCTGCATGACGACGACGCAGGCGGGCAGGGCGCCCAGCAAGTAAACCCCCCAATACATGACGGCCCCCCTTTGGGCGATTCTTCTTGTATGTATATAGAAGAACAATAGTTCCCAACGGACGAATTGCCAATAAGGGTTCAAACTTTGCGGATGGACCTGGTTGGTGTCGGGGGATGTTCGATTTGGTTACACTAGCGGCCTATGAATTTCCGCTCCCTGTTATTTGCCCTGTTGCCTGTCCTGTCGCTTTCGGCATGCGGCCAGAACTGGAATGACCCTTATCCCCGTCGCGACGAGCGCAAGGCAGTTCTGTACACGGTGTTCGAGGAACGGCCGAAGCACTTGGATCCGGCCCGTTCCTACAGCAGCAACGAAGTGGAATTCACCGGCCAGATCTACGAGCCGCCGCTGCAATATCATTTTCTCAAACGGCCCTACACGCTGGAACCGCTCACCACCGTATCCATGCCGCTGGTGCGGTATTGGGATGCGGCGGGCAATGAGCTGCCGGCGAGCGCGCCACCAGAAAAAATCACACGGAGCACTTACGATATTCGCATCAAGCCGGGCATCCGCTACCAGCCGCATCCCGCCTTCGCACTGCTGCCTAGCGGCCAGCCGCGCTATCTGGGTCTGCAGGAAAAGGACCTGGAGCACATCAACACGCTGCGGGATTTCCGCTATACGGGCACGCGCGAACTGACGGCCGACGATTACGTGTACGAAATCAAGCGGCTGGCCAGCCCACGGTTGAGTTCGCCGATCTTCGGCTTGATGACCGAATACATCGAGGGTCTGGGACCTTTCAACGAGCAGGTGGAGAAGGCAGCGGACAGGCTGCCCAAGGGTGCCTGGCTGGATCTGCGGGCGTTTGATCTGTCGGGCGCACAGGTACTGGATCGCTACACCTATCGCATCACCCTGAAATCCTTCTACCCGCAGTTCATTTATTGGCTGGCCATGCCCTTCTTTGCGCCGGTTCCCTGGGAGGCGGAGCGCTTCTACGCCCAGCCAGGCATGGAGCAACGCAATCTGAATCTGGACTGGTTTCCGGTCGGCACCGGGCCCTTTCTGCTGGCGGAAAACGATCCGAATCGGCGCATGGTTCTGGATCGCAATCCGAATTTTCATGGCGAAAGCTATCCCCTGGAGGGCGAGCCCAAGGACAGAGAAGAGGGCCTGCTCAAGGATGCGGGCAAGCCTCTGCCCCTGATCGACGGGGCGGTGTTCACCTTGGAAAAAGAGAACATCCCGCAGTGGACCAAGTTTCTGCAGGGTTATTACGACTCCTCGGGTATCACCTCGGACAACTTCGATCAGGCGGTGCGCTTCTCTTCCCAGGGCGATGCGGACCTGACGCCGGAGATGAAGCAGAAGGGTATCAAGCTGGTGACGGCAATCACCACATCCAGCCAGTACATGGGCTTCAACATGAAGGACGCCACAGTCGGCGGCCTGAATGAACGGGCGCGGAAACTGCGCCAGGCCATTTCCATTGCTGTGGATTATGAGGAATTCATTTCCATATTCGTCAACGGCCGCGGCATCCCGGCGCAGGGGCCGCTGCCGCCGGGCATCTTCGGCTATCGGGATACGCCCAACCCCATCGTCTACACAGCAGAAGGCAAGCGCCGCAGCATTACGGAAGCCAAACGTCTGCTCGCGGAAGCGGGTTATCCCAACGGCCGGGACGCACAGACCGGCCAGCCTCTCGTGCTGTACTTCGATACCGCTGCCACCGGGCCCGATGCCAAATCGCGCCTGGACTGGCTGATCAAGCAATTTCACAAGCTCGACATCCAGCTGGTGATTCGCGCCACCGACTACAATCGCTTCCAGGACAAGATGTCGAAGGGCAACGCGCAGATTTTCGAATGGGGCTGGAACGCGGATTATCCGGATCCGGAGAATTTCCTGTTTCTGCTCTATGGGCCCAATGCCAAGGCCGGCAAGAATGGGGAGAACGCGGCCAATTACGAGAACCCGGAATTCGACGCACTATTTACCCGGATGAAAGCCATGCCAAACGGCCCGGAAAGGCAGGCCGTCATAGACCAGATGATAGGCATTCTGCGCAACGATGCGCCCTGGCTATTCGGATTCATCCCCATGGGCTTCAGCCTGCAGCACGCCTGGGTCAGCAACGTGAAGCCGAACCTGATGGCCAACAATACCCTCAAGTACAGGCGGGTGGATCCCAAGCTGCGAGAACAGAAACAGGTGGAATGGAACCAGCCGGCCTATTGGCCTTTTGGCTTGCTGACGGCAGCCATCATTGCCTTGGTCTGGCCGGCCTGGCGCCAATACCGCAAACAGGAAGAGGCGCGCTGATGCTGCGCTATTTCATCCGCCGCCTGCTGTATGCGATTCCTATCCTGATCGGAGTGAATCTGATCACCTTCTTGCTGTTCTTCGTGGTCAACACGCCAGAGGACATGGCGCGCATGCACCTTGGCGTGAAGCGTGTGACACCGGCCGCCATCGAGCAATGGAAAAAGGAGCACGGCTATGACAAGCCGCTGTTCGTCAACAAGCTTGAAACCGGAACTGCGACTGTCACCCATACCCTGTTCTATCAACGGTCAATGAAGCTGTTCGCGTTGGATTTCGGCCAGGCCGACGACGGACGCGATATTACGCGAGACATCAAAACGCGCATGTGGCCTTCGCTGGCCATTGCCCTGCCGGTTTTTCTCATCGGCCTTCTGTCCAACATCACCGTCGCGCTGCTGGCGATTTTTTATCGCGGAACAAAGATGGAATTTTGGAGCGTGGTGGGGCTGGTGGCTCTTATGTCCATTTCCAGCCTGTTCTACATCATCGCCGGCCAGTATCTGATTGCCAAGCTGTGGCAATGGCTGCCCATCTCGGGCTATGGCGCCGGCATCAATGCGCTCAAGTTCGTTCTGCTGCCGGTGATTGTTTCGGTGGCGGCGGGGATCGGCAGCGGCGCGCGCTGGTACCGAACGATCTTTCTTGAGGAGATCAGCCGCGACTATGTGCGCACGGCGCGGGCCAAGGGATTATCCGAATTGCAGGTGCTGTTCCGCCATGTGTTGAGGAATGGCCTGATTCCGATCCTGACCGGCGCGGTCGTGGTGCTACCGCTGCTGTTCACCGGCAGCCTGGTAACCGAGTCCTTCTTCGGCATTCCGGGCCTGGGCAGCTACACCATCGACGCCATACGCTCGCAGGATTTCGCCATCGTCCAGGCCATGGTGTTCCTGGGCTCACTCCTCTACATCTTCGGCCTGCTGCTGACCGATCTTTCCTACACCCTGGTGGACCCCAGGGTGCGGCTGACATGAGGCCGGTGCTGCTGTGGACCGATGGCCTGATCTGGCTGCTGGTGGCGATTGGCATAATCCTGGGCGTGTACGTGCTGCGCAACCCCACGCTGCGTGCATCGTGGCACAGGGTAATTACCCGCCCGGTGGGCATGGCGTCGCTGGCGGTCCTGACGGTGTTTGTCCTGGTGGGCCTCGCCGACAGCCTGCACTACCGGCTCAAGCTGGACAACGGCCAATATGACGTGGAAGTATTGAGCGCGCTGGACCGGGCGCTCAAGCCTCTGAAAGAGCAAACCGAGCGCACCTATTCAGCGCCGCTCGCCACGCGCGCGGAGGCCAAGGAAACCATGACTGGGCCGGACGGCAAACAGATACGTGCCTATCCAAGGCTGCTGTTTGGCGGCGCACAGTTGGCTGACCCGGAACGCGACTGGGCCGGCGATGTGGGCAAGCGCATCATCCAGGGAGTGGCGCTCGGGGTCATTTCCACGGCCTTGCTTGTACTGCTGCTGGCGTGGGTGCTGAGGGCCCGCTGGGGCTGCAACACGTGGCTTGCGCTTGGGCGTCTGCGCCGGCCGCGCCAGGGCGATCCTGCCTGGCGGGCCTTGACTGTCACGGCGGCTGTCATCCTTGTCGTGGGCTGGGTACTCACCACGCTGGCGGGCGGTTATCACGTGCTGGGCACCGACAAAGTGGGTCAGGACGTGCTCTATCAAACCCTGAAAAGCATCCGTACCGGCCTGGTGATCGGCACGCTCACCACGCTCGTCACCTTGCCTCTCGCGATCATGCTTGGATTGATGGCGGGCTATTTCAGAGGCTGGATCGATGATGTCATCCAATACGTCTACACCACCCTCAACTCCATTCCCTGGGTGCTGCTGGTCGCGGCCGCGGTGCTGATCACCCAGGTGTACATCGAGCAGTATCAGGACCAGTTCGACTCGGTGGCGGCGCGGGCGGATTTTCGCCTGCTGGCCCTGTGCGTGATCATCGGGCTCACCGGCTGGACCGGACTGGCGCGCCTGATCAGGGCCGAAACCCTGAAGGTGCGGGAGCTGGATTATGTGACCGCGGCGCGGGCCTTTGGCGTGTCCGATGTTCGAATACTGTTGCGTCACATCCTGCCCAATGTGCAGCACATCGTGTTGATCACGGTGGTAATGGATTTCTCCGGCCTGGTGCTGGCGGAAGCCGTGTTGTCCTATGTCGGAGTGGGCGTGGATCCGGTGATGAACAGTTGGGGCAACATGATCAACGCCGCTCGCCTCGAACTCGCGCGCGAGCCTATCGTATGGTGGCCTCTGGTGGCAGCCTTTGTTTTCATGTTCGCCCTGGTGCTGGCGGCCAATCTCTTTGCCGATGCGGTGCGCGATGCGTTTGATCCACGCACAGTATTTGCCACCAAGCAAGCGCTGCCGGAAGGTGAAAAATCATGAGTCTGCTGCGCGCCGACAATCTCCTGGTCCGCATCGGCGATGTCACGCCGGTGGATGGCGTGAGTCTGGAAATCGGCGCCGGCGAAACCCTGGCCCTGCTGGGCGAATCGGGCTGCGGCAAATCCATGACCGCGCTGGCGCTGATGCGCCTGCTGCCGGAAGGCGGGCGCGTTGCGGGGGGCAAGATCAGCTTTGATGGACAGGATGTGCTGGCGCTGCCTGAGTCGCAGATGCGCAATCTGCGTGGCCGCGGAATGGCGATGATCTTCCAGGAGCCGCAGACTTCGCTTAACCCGGTGATGACCATAGGCGCGCAGATTGCCGAGGCGCTGCCGCCCGGTTTGCCCAGCAGCCATGCCCGCCAGGAGGTGTTGCGCCTGCTGGAAGACGTAGGCATCCCTGAGCCGGCTCGTCGCATCGACGGTTATCCGTTTGAATTGTCCGGCGGGCAGAAGCAACGCGCCATGATTGCCCAGGCCCTGGCGGGCAATCCCAGGCTGCTGATTGCAGACGAGCCCACCACCGCACTGGATGTCACCCTGCAGGCGCAGATTCTCGACCTGATCAAGCGCCTGACGCGGGAGCGGCGCATGGGCCTGCTGCTGATCACCCACGATCTGGGGCTGGCCGGAAGAATGGCCGACCGCATTGGCGTGATGTATGCCGGCCAACTGGTGGAAACCGGTCCTAGCCGCACCCTGCTCGATGCGCCTTTTCATCCCTATACGCAGAAACTCATGGCTGCCGTGCCCGGTCTGGCCAGGGTGGGGGAGCGTCTGGCCGCGATTCCCGGCCGGGTACCGCCGCTGAATCGCAAATTCACCGCCTGCCGTTTCGCCGACCGCTGCGAACACGTTTTTGCGGAGTGCCGAACTGCCGAGCCGGCGCTAGAACGATTGGTCGAAAATCATCAGGTGCGCTGCTATCTGGCCGACCACCCCGGCATGCGGAAGTCCAAGATCGACATTCTGTCTGCGTCCAGGGCCCAGCCGGAACCCCTCGTTGTTCTGGACGTGCAGGATTTGCAGGTGAGCTTTACGCTCAAGTCCGGCGGCTTGTTCGGCAGGCACCGGATACGTGCAGTAGACGGCATCAGTTTCCATATTCAGTCCGGCGAGACCTTGGCCCTGGTGGGCGAATCCGGATGCGGCAAGACCACCGCGGCCAAGGCGATCTTGGGACTCAACCCCATTGCGGAAGGCCGGGTGCGTCTGAACGGGGAAATCGTATCGGGGCTCAGCAGCCGGAAGTTCAAACCCCATCGCCGCATTGCCCAGATCGTGTTTCAGGACCCGTACAGTTCACTTAACCCGCGCTTAAGGGTGGGCGAGATACTGACGGAGGGCATGACGGCGTTGGGGATGGGCAAAGGCAGAAGTCTGGCCGAGCTTCTTGAACAGGTCGGTCTGGATTCGACAGCGGCGGAGCGCTATCCGCACGAATTTTCCGGTGGCCAGCGCCAGCGCATCGCAATCGCGCGCGCGCTGGCGGTAGAACCCAGGCTGCTGATTTGCGACGAGCCGACTTCTGCGCTGGATGTATCGGTTCAGGCCCAGATTCTGAACCTGCTGGCTGACCTGCAGCGCGAGCATCGCCTGACCATTCTGTTCATCACCCACAACTTGGCCGCAGTAGGCTACCTGGCTCACCGCGTGGCGGTGATGAAGGACGGCAAGATTGTGGAAGAAGGGGATGCCGGACAGATTCTTACCCGGCCCGAGCAGGATTACACCCGCACCCTGCTGGCGGCGGCGTTGTAAGGCGAAGCTGATTTACGGCAAGATGACTTTGAAAGGCGTCACAGCTGCTACGGGCATCGCGTGATCCCCGTTATGTCAGAATGGCCCGAGCGGTACCGTGAAAGCAGGTAGCGCAGGGGTCTGGCCTGCGTCATTGCTTTTCATGAATCCCGGAAGACGAACCCGAGCGGCAGTACGCATGGAAATTCTCGACCAGAAATGGGGCCAGACACAATCGGACTTGCGGGGCTTTGCAAGCAATCGAGAGCAAACAGATTGGCGCTATTCAGGCTGGATGCTCTTGCAGAGCGCAAGGTTCACTGACTCGCCGTTTAAGACTTGATGACCAGCCTGGCGCCCGGTTGAAGACGGTGTCCCTTGATCTGGTTCCAGCGGCGCAGATCGTCCATGGCGACTTTGTAGCGGCCACTGATGGCAGCGAGGGTGTCGCCTTTTCGCACGGTGTAGTAGCGGGTCTTGGCGGCATGTTTCCGCGCGACTCTGGCGTGACCTTGAGCGGAATGCGCACTGCTCTCGGCCTTCGACCGCTTCATGGCGCTGACCTGTCTGATTACGAGGTGTTGCCCGACCTTCAGGTGAGCTGATCTGAGGTGGTTCCAGCGTTTGAGATTGGCCGTAGAAACGTGGTATTTGCGTGCGACGGCGGACAGGGTCTCTCCCTTGCGTACGGCATGCGCGCGGCTGGCGTAGCCGACGGTCTGGGCGTCGTCGTTGAAACTGTGTTTTTCGGCTTCTGCCCAGGTGGCGAGTTCCTTGTCCGTGGCGGATTCAGAGGCGGAATTGGCTGGCACTAAGACGACTTGGCTCGAACCGAATCTGCCGTGATAAAGCTTGAAATGATTGTGCTCGGATAGCCGTGCAATCGTGGTGTTGAACCGTTCGGCGAGTTGGGAAAGGGTTTCGCCTCTGTGTGCACGAACCGGTTGCCAGCTGTCCCACTGTCCTTTTTGCAGATTGTCCTGAAACTGGGCCGCCTTATCCACCGGCACCAGCACCGCCACTTCGGAGTTGGCGCGGATGACCCTGCGCGGGAAGGCCGGGTTGAGGCTCAGGAACTCATCCACGCTCATGCCGGCCAGCCGGGCGGCGGAGCGCATGTCCATATTGTTCGGATTGAGGGATACCTGGGTAAAGTAGGGCTCGTTGGGAATGTCGTTGAGGGATACGCCAAAGCTTTCCGGCTGCAGTATCAGTTGCTTGATGGCCAGCAACTTGGGAACGTAGTGCTTGGTTTCCACAGGTAGATCGAGAGACGCATAATCGGTGGGCAGTCCGCGCGCCGCATTTCTTTGCTGCGCACGGGAAACGCAACCTTCCCCGCAGTTATAGGCCGCCAGCGCCAGTTCCCAGGAGCCGAAATCCATGAACAGTTTCTGCAAGTAATCCAGCGCTGCCTGGGTTGCCGCGGTAATGTCACGGCGCCCGTCATACCAGGCGTTTTGCTGCAGGCCATAGGTCCTCCCGGTGGCTGGGATGAACTGCCAGATGCCTGCCGCGTCGGCGTGCGACAATGCCTGCGGATTGAAGCCGCTTTCGACCATGGGCAGCAGGGCGATCTCCATCGGCATGCCGCGCTGTTCCACCGCACCTACGATGTGATAAAGGTAGCGGCGGGAGCGCTCCAGCATGCGGTTCACATATTCAGGACGCTCCGCGTACCAGCGGACATGAACGTCAACCAGCGGGGAATCCAGAGGCCCAAGCCGAAATCCCTTGCGCACCCTGTCCCAGACGTTGGCGGGCTCTGCGGTTTCGCTAACGAGCTGCTTGGGATTGCTGTCGGGGGAGGCGGCTTTCGTCTTGTCGGAATTGTTATTGGGGCTGGAGGTTTGGTTGGGAATAAGGTCCTGGTGGTCGAATGAGGAATCGATCTGGTTGAATGCGAGTGCTTTGCCCTGGTTTGCAGCGACCTTGACTTGAGCGTCGCCGGGAGGCTCGGCCTGGGCAGCTTGGCCGATCAACAGGCTGGACGGCAGCAGGCCCAGCCAAAGAAAACCGCACTTATACCTTCGCAACACATTGAATTGCTTCAAACTGATCTCCGCTGGGGTTGCCGTCATGTTATAACGATGCGGCCGGCAGGTCAACCTTCTTGAGCAGACCCCCAACCAGGCTTTAGGCTTGCTGGGCGAAGCAGCCGGATATTTGCGCCGAGCCGGCCCAGGGGTTGCGTTTAAGCCCGGAATCGGTCTTTGGCAGTACGGAGCGCTGCAAAAATATCAACTTCATTCAAAGGCTTAGCACCAGTTAGGGTCTCCGCGGTCTGAGCCAGGGAAGCTTCATGACAGCGCAGAAAGGGGTTGGTGGCTTTTTCCAGTCCCAGGGTGGAGGGCAGGGTGGGCAGGCCCCGCTCCCGTTTGTCGCGGTCGGCGTGTTGTCTCAGCAACAGCGCCGGGTTGTCCCGGTCGACGGTAATGGCAAAAAGGATATTGCTTAAGGTGTATTCATGTGCGCAACAGAGCAGCGTATCGTCGGGAAGCTGGGCCAGCCTGGAGAGAGATCGATGCATTTGTCCAGGGCTTCCTTCAAACAGCCGGCCGCAGCCGCAGCCAAACAGGGTGTCGCCGCAGAACAGATATCCCGCGCCATAATAAGCAATATGGCCTAAGGTGTGTCCGGGGGTGCAGATGATCTTGAGACTCAGTCCCAATTCGGGAAAGCTGATCTGGTCATCTTGCGCAAGAGGATGGGTCAGGCCGGGGATCGGCTCCGCTGCAGGTCCATAAATAGAGCAGCCATAGCGCTGGTAAAGGACGAGGTTGCCGCCCACATGGTCGGCGTGGTGGTGGGTATTGAGGATGGCCAACAGTTTAAGGCCCAGTTGGTCGATCGCCTGGGCAACCGGCTGGTGATCTCCCGGATCGACTACCAGGGCAACATGCTGGTTGTGGATCAGCCAGATGTAATTGTCGGTGAATGCCGGCAGGGCCAAAACATTTAACATGAGCAGTGAAGGTCGGGGTCTCGAACTATGGTATCCAAATTTGACGGTCAATGGGTTGATAGCGCGCTGGGCACTTACCTGCTAAGCCGGGAACTGGTTTATTTTGACCGCGCGGTGGCCGACGTATTCGGCTTCAATGCGGTTCAGGTGGGTTTGCCGGCGGTGGCCTTTTTGCGCAACAGCCGCATCCCACAACGGGTAAGGTGCGGCTTGGACGGGGAGGCTCAGATTCATGCCGACCCGATGTTCCTGCCCTTTGAATCGCAGTCCATCGATCTGGTCCTCCTGCCGCACGTACTGGAGTTCAGCGACAATCCGCACCAGGTACTGCGCGAGGTGGAGCGGATACTGCGCCCGGAAGGCAGGGTGATAATTTCCGGCTTCAATCCCAGAAGCCTGTGGGGCATTGTGCGCGCGCTGAAGGCTGGCGATGGGCGCTTTCCCTGGAACGGCAATTTTCTTAATCTTTCCCGGGTCAAGGACTGGCTTGAACTGCTGGGTTTCGAGTTCGCGGCGGGCAGTATGTGTTGTTATCGTCCCCCTATCAACCGCGACTCTTGGCTGCGGCGTTTCCGCTTTATGGAGCCAGCCGGGGACCGCTGGTGGGCGATGGGGGGTGGGGTTTATTTCATCCAGGCCGTCAAGCGAGTGCACGGCATGCGGCTGTTGACCCCATCCTGGAAAGAACCGGTAAATGCCGCGCAGACGTTGGCGCCGGCAGCAAGAAAGATCGTCAATCTGAAACAGTATCGGGTACGTCGTGGCAAGCCGCCGTGAAATCGTCGAGGCTTACACCGATGGCGCTTGCAAGGGGAACCCGGGACCGGGGGGCTGGGGCGCCTTGCTGGTCTGCGGGGAGCATCGGAAGGAGTTGTTCGGGGGGGAAGCACATACCACCAATAACCGCATGGAGCTCAAGGCCGTCATCGAGGCATTGAGTGCGCTGAAGCGGTCTGCGCAGGTCAGGCTGCATACGGATTCCCAATATGTGCACAACGGAATCAGCCTGTGGCTGCCCGGCTGGAAGCGCAAGGGATGGAAAACCGCCGCAGGCAAGCCGGTGAAAAACCAGGACTTGTGGCTGGCTCTGGAACAGGCCGCCCAAGCGCACACGGTCGAATGGATCTGGGTTAAAGGCCACGCCGGCCATCCGGGCAACGAGCGTGCAGACGAACTGGCGAATGCCGGAATTGGCTCGGCACGATAAGGGACGAACGCTGCGTCTTGCGGCAGGAAGAACATGCGACAAGTCATTCTGGATACTGAAACTACCGGGCTGGAACCCAGGCTGGGTCATCGGATCATCGAACTGGCGGGGGTGGAGCTGGTCAATCGCCGGCTCACCGGGAATCATTTTCATCGCTACCTCAACCCGGACCGGCAGATTGATGAAGGGGCCTTGCAGGTTCATGGCATTACCTCTGACTTCCTGCAGGACAAACCCCGTTTTGCCGATATTGTCGGAGAGTTTCTTGAGTATGTCAGTGGCTCGGAACTGGTGATCCACAATGCGCCGTTTGATACCGGGTTCCTGAATGCAGAGCTTGAAAGGTTGGCCTTGCCAGCCATAGACCAGCACTGCAAACGGGTAGTTGACACCTTGTCTATGGCGAGGGAAATGCATCCCGGCCAACGCAATAACCTGGATGCCCTGTGCAAGCGCTATGGGGTGGATAATTCGAACCGGACCCTGCACGGCGCTTTGCTGGACTGCGAGTTATTGGCTGCCGTTTATCTGGGCATGACCCGGGGCCAGGAAAGTCTGATGATGAGCATGACGGATGCCGAGTCTGCCCAGTCTGCAGCCCTCTCCGGCCGCTTCCGGCCTCGCCCTGTTTGCGCTGTGGTGCCTGCTGAGGAACTGACCCAGCATGACGCCTTGCTGGACGCGATCAACCATGAGTCTAAGGGGGCTTGCCTTTGGCTGGCGGGCGATAGCGCCGCGGACTAGGGAATTGCGAACGTTAATGGGGTATCTTGCCAAGGCCCTGTTGACGTTTTGCGTGGCGCTCATCGTTGCTTTCCGTGCGCCCGCCGCAACCGTCGCCGTCGTCTTGAGTGACGATTCTGTGCCCTACCAGGAAGTTCTGAGTGCGATTCAGTCGCGGCTGGGATCTGAATATGCGCTGGTTCGCCAATTGCCGGACCAGTTTGCGTCAACCGAAACGGCTTCCGCAGCCAGGCTCATTATTACCGTAGGGGTTAAGGCCGCGGAGGCGGTTGTGAAGAAATCCTCCAAAACCCCCGTCATTGCAGCCTTGGTACCGCGCGATTGGTATCTCCATAATGGCCAGAGTCGGCTGATGGCAGATCAGCGGCCGGCCACGGCGGTGTTTCTTGATCAGCCCTTCTCCAGGCAGTTGCGCCTGGTGCGGGAAGCCTTGCCTGAAGTATCGAAGCTTGGAGTCGTATTGAGCAATGCTCAAGCGTGGCAGCTTCGTGAACTGCAATCCGAGGCCGCATCGTTGCACCTCAGCGTCAAGGATGTCATCGCGAGCCCGCAACAGCGGCTGGTGGAGTCGCTGGAGAAGGTGCTGCCGGGTGTTGATCTGCTGCTGGCTTTGCCGGATCCTGAAGTGTTCAATCGCGGGACGGCGCAGACCATTTTCCTCACCACCTACCGCTACAGGGTTCCGGTGATGGGGTATTCGCGCTCGCTGACGCGCGCTGGAGCCCTCGTTTCCCTGTATTCGTCCCCCAGCCAAATAGGACAACAGACGGCAGAAGTTGCGCTCAAGGCGCTGTCCACCGGTATGGTGAAATTGCCATCGGCGCAGTTTCCCAAGTACTACTCCATTTCGGTCAACGAGCATGTGGCGCGTTCTTTGGGCCTGGAGCTTCCCTCTGAGGCCGCCTTGCTGAAACGCGTGCAGGAGACGGCCGGTCGTAATTAGGGATGGAATTCGGGACTGCGGCGTTTATCAGCCTGTTCCATGCGGTCTGGCTGACCGCGGGAAAGGTTGCCGACCTGGATCAGTCTCCGCACGATCGGGCTGAAGCCATGACGCGAACTTTGGCATTTGCCTGGGAGTAAGGGGTGGCGACCGGCAACCGCGAAATGCCAAACGTTTAGTAATACCAATCCGTGCCATGAAGGAACGGGATGCGCGGGACTTCTCCGTAGATGGGCCCGAAGACGAATTCCGAATTCGTTGTTTAGGAGCAGACGCTGGAGGTGCTGAAACGAATCGGTGTGGATTATGCCTACGGGAATTATGCGCTGGTCACACCGCCATAGGCTGCTCTATGTGGCAAGCATTGGCGGCCGCAGAATCGCAGAGTTGAATGTCAAGGAAAAGACCAAGAGATGCATTACCCGGAGGAGGATATTGAAGGGAGCTTCAGAAAACCTTTGCATTTCCCTGTGATTCTGCGGTGAATGAACTCGTTACCGGATTATGGATACGTAAGGCTTAACCGACCACGCCATAGCCGGCCTCAACAACCACTTTTTTAAGTGTGGGAACGTCCACCAGGGTTTCGTCTATCATGAGCTTGGCCTGACTCGGCACCAAGGTCACTTCTACCTGCTGCACCCCAGGCAATGCCTTGAGCACGCGGGTAACGCTGTTTACACAACCGCCGCAGGTCATGCCTGAGATCGTCAATACTAGTTCGCGCATGGCCTCCTCCCAAAAGGCGAATCTTACCAAAGGGGCAAAACGGGCCAGGCTATTTCTTGGCCGGCCGCTTGCGGATCGCTTCTTTGCTCGTTTCGATCAGATGGTCGGCAACGACCTCGGAATCCACTTCAAACGTCCCGGTCTCCAGAGCCTGCCTGACTTCAGCGACCTTGGCCGTATTGGTGATGTCCACGCTCGCGAGGTCGACTTCCGTGGCCTGCAGATGCGATGTAGTCGCGGCAATTTCAGCCCGATCGCCAGCCTTGCCCGCGCCCGAGGGCTTTCGGGCTCCGGCGGTCTTCTTGGTCTGGCTGCCAGCTACAGAGCGAGTGCCGGTGGGGGTAATGCGCTTGCCGATCTTCACGGGTTCTCCATTTGAATTTTTTTGGCCCAAACGACTTTTACGGCAAGATTGATTGGAACTTTAGTGCTTGTGCAGCGAACGCCCTTATGTCAATCATCAACAGAATATCTCTCGCACAACATATTGTTTATAAGTAAATGACTGGATTCGTGGGCGTTGGGTATGGAAATCAAAGCAGGTGCGAAACCATGCCATCTGCCAGTTTGGGTTCGAACCAGGTTGATTTGGGAGGCATGACTTCGCCGGCATCGGCTACCGCCATCAAGTCTTCCATCCGGGTCGGATGAAGCGAAAAGGCCAGCGCCATCTTGCCGCTGTTGACGCGCTCCTCCAGTTCGCCCAGACCGCGGACGCCGCCGACGAAGTCGATGCGCTTGTCGCGACGTGGGTCCTTGATACCCAGTATGGGTGCGATGACGTTGTTCTGCAGCAGGCTCACGTCCAGACGCGCGACTGGATCGCCATTGGGGACCAAATCCGGCTTGATCCTGAGCCTGTGCCAATGGCCGGCCAGATACAAGCCAAATTCGCCGGGTTGCGTCGGCTTGACCGCTGCGGCGGCAGCTTCGAGTTCAAAGGCGCGACTGATCCGGTCCAGGAAAGCCTCTGCCGTCAGGCCATTCAGATCGGTAATCACACGGTTGTAATCCATGATGCGCATTTCATGCGCAGGGAATATCACCGCCAGGAAGGCGTTGTAGGCTTCCGTGCCGTTGTGTTCTGGATTGGCGGCCCTGCGCGCTGCACAAATGCGCGAGGCCGAGGCCGAACGGTGATGACCGTCAGCGATGTAGAGGGCGGTCATGGCGTCAAACAGCGCGCAGATACGTTTGCTGTCTGCCGAGTCGCGCATCACCCATAATTTGTGCCTCACTCCGTCATCCGCCAACGCGTCGGAAGCCGGCGTGCCTCGGGCGGTCTTGGCCAGGATCGCATCCACCTCGGGGGTGTCGCGATAGGCAAGCAGCACTGGGCCGGTTTGTGCGT
Organism: uncultured beta proteobacterium; assembly: GCA_963746955.1. GTDB lineage: Bacteria > Pseudomonadota > Gammaproteobacteria > Burkholderiales > Thiobacillaceae > DASQBT01. The sequence goes on from CAVVDR010000003.1 coordinate 191,712, forward strand.
TGGTGGCCTCGATCTGGCGCACGCGGTCATCCTCCTTGTCGGGGCGGGTGAACTCGTGTCTGCGTATGCGGTTGGTATCGTAATCCGCCACGCTCGCGGCCGCCACGATCCCGGTCTGTACGTGCGCACCCATCTTGATGCGATAAACGTAGTAACGGGGTGCTTCATCCTGTTTCAGCACGCCGGCCGCGATCATCGCCTCGAGGTTCTGCGCTGCCTTTTCATAGACCTCGGGCGCATAGGGATCAGTGTCTTCCGGCAGGTCGATCTCCGGCTTGGATATATGGAGGAAGCTGTAAGGCCTGCCCTGCGCGCGCACCCGCGCTTCGGCAGTGGAGAGCACGTCATAGGGCGGAGCGATCACTTCCGCAGCACGGTTTTCGGCGGGACGCAGGGCGGGAAAAGGGCGAATAAGGCTCATGGTGTGGATAAGGTTTCTATGGAGAATTCAGTTCCGCGAGCAGGCGGCTGGCCGTCCCGGCTTTTGCGGCGAGGTCGGGTAACGTGCATTGCAGGCGCAGTCGATCGGGGCCTGCCAGTTTCAGGTCAGTCCGGGTTTGCACCATGTGCAGAATCTTAACCGGATTGATCGGCGGATTCTTGATGAATTGCAGCAGCACGCCGTCCTGGCTGATATCCAGCCGGCTAACGCCCAGCATTTTGGCGGCCAGCCTCAGCTTGTGACCTTCAAGCAGGGTTTTCGCGGGTTCGGGCAGCAGGCCGAAGCGGTCGATGAGTTCCTCGGCGAGCTGGGTAATTTCCTCCGCGGTCTTACAGTTTGCCAGCCGTTTGTAGATGATCAGCCGTTCGTGCACGTCGGCGCAATAGGTTTCCGGCAGCAGGGCGGGCTGGTGCAAATTGATTTCCGATACGACCCCCAAAGGTTGGGCCAGATCCGGCTCCTTGCCCGTTTTCAGGCTGTCCACTGCGGCGGCCAACATGTCATTGAACAGGGAAAAGCCCACTTCCAGCATGTCGCCGCTTTGTCTTTCACCCAGCACTTCGCCGGCGCCACGGATTTCCAGATCATGCATGGCCAGTTGAAACCCCGCGCCCAGTTCCTCCATCAGTTGAATCGCCTCCAAGCGCTTGCGGGCCTGAGCGGTCAGGGTCTGATCGTCGTTGACCAGCAAATAGGCGAAAGCCTGGTGGTGCGAGCGGCCCACCCGGCCGCGCAACTGATGCAGCTGCGCCAAGCCGAATTTGTCGGAACGGTGGATCAGGATGGTATTGGCAGTGGGAATGTCGATGCCGGTTTCGATGATGGTGGTGCACAGCAACAGGTTGAAGCGTCCCTGGTAGAAGTCCCGCATCACATGCTCCAACTCGCGTTCGGGCATCTGGCCATGACCCACGCCGATACGGGCTTCAGGCACGAGCTGTTCG
>CAVVDR010000004.1:0-374654 GCA_963746955.1 uncultured beta proteobacterium
AAGGCGCATTGAATCGCCGCAAGGCAAGCGTCACGCCATGCACGAAAGCGTCAACCGTCTGCTGCATATGCAAGGGCTGTTCGAGGGCGAGGTCCACAGGCGGGCCTAAGTGCTGGTGGCCCTTGCCACTTGCTTTACCAATGTGTGCGGGCAGGAATCTGCAGATCTCCGATGCCCGGACTCCCAGCGTCTTAGGCAGCAATATCCGCAAACACGCGAGAGCTCGGCCACGCTTGCGCTGGTAATAATACAAGACGATAGCGCTGGATTCGGCCTGCATTCCCCAAAACTTGCGCGTCACGGCCTAGCCGGACACCAGAACGAAGGCCCGGGAGATCCAAAGTGAAAATCTCATCCGGGCAACTATACTTCCGTGATGTTTACGACCACGGGCCCAATCGCCAACACCCACGGCAGCATGCCGGAGCGCGCGTGTGCGAAGTGCAAATCCCGAGATCGAGGGCTGAGTCGGTAATGGCGCACGGGCCGCGCATCTACAATCTGTTTCCATTGCTGGCCGGATCGGTGCGCGATTGGGAAGCGCAATTGGCTCGGATCGCTGGGATGGATTTCGATTGGGTGTACCTGAACCCATTCCACTATCCGGGCTTTTCCGGCAGCCTCTACGCGGTCAAGGATTATTATCGGCTGCATCCCTTGTTTCAGGGGCACAGCAGGCGACTGCCGGAGGATCTGCTGCGCGAATTTGTCCAAGCAGCGGAAGAGCAGGGCCTGTCGGTGATGATGGACCTGGTCGTCAACCATACAGCCAAGGATTCGGAATTGGTGGCGCAACATCCCGAATGGTTTGCGCACGAGACGGACGGATCGGTTCGTTCGCCCTTTGTGGTGGACCCGATCGATCCGACGCAGAGAACGGTGTGGGCCGACCTGGCGGAAATCGACTATGAGCGGCCGGTGGACCTCGCAGGGCTACTCGCTTACTGGCGCGAGCTGGTGCGTCACTACACGGCGCTTGGCTTCCATGGATTTCGCTGCGACGCAGCCTACAAGGTGCCGGCCGAAGTGTGGTCACAGCTGATCGGCGCGGCGCGGGAGCTCAATTCGGATGCGAAGTTTCTTGCAGAAACCCTGGGCTGCCAGCCAAAGCAGGTCACCCAGTTGCACGATGCCGGTTTCGATTACCTGTTCAACAGCGCCAAATGGTGGGACTTTCACGCTGACTGGCTGCTCGAACAATATGAAGCCCACCGTCACATCGCACCTTCCATCGCCTTCCCTGAAAGCCACGACACGGAACGGTTAGCGGCCGAATCGAACGGCGACGCCCGCGTGTCACGCCAGCGCTACCTGTTCGCCGCCTTCTTTTCGGCGGGGGTAATGATGCCGATGGGCTTCGAGTTCGGCTTTCGGCACAAGCTTCATATCGTCAACACCCGGCCCGATGATTGGGAAGAACCGGCATTTGATCTGAGCGCCTTTGTCCGTGCGACAAACGAGATGAAAGCCGCGTGCCCCGCGTTGAACGAAGAGGGACCACAGCGGCGCTTCACCGCGGTGCGCGAGCCGCTGGTAGGACTGCTGAGGAGCGCAATCAGCGGGCCCGAACGCGTCGCCGCCCTGATCAATTCCGATCCACTCAACAGTCACGAATCTTCTCTCGCGGCACTGGCGGAGAATATCGGCGACACGACGGGTAACATTCGCGAAATTACGCCTCTTGGCGGGCAGCAGCCGCTTCCCCGCAACGGTCGCTTGCATTTTTCACCCCTGGAAATGCGCATTTTTCATCGTCCGCTTCTAGAGTGAAGAAAAGGAGGCCGTATGGACACACTCAACGCCATCATCATCGAGAACATCTATCCGGTGCTGGACAACGGCCGCTACCCGGTCAAGCGGGAGGTGGGCGACGTGCTGCGGGTAGAAGCGGACGTCCTCAAGGAGGGACACGATGTGCTGGCCGCCGTGCTGAAATATCGCGAAGCCACCGACACCGTCTGGCGCGAAGCCGCGATGACGCACCTGACCAACGACCGCTGGCGCGGCGAATTTCCGTTGGCCCGCAACACGCGCTACCGCTATCTCATCCAGGCCTGGAGCGATCACTTCGAAACTTGGCGCAAGGAGATTGAGAAGAAGACGGCGGCGGGGCGCAGCGTGAGCCTGGAACTGCTCGAAGGTCGCGCGCTGGTGGCTGAGGCGGCAAAGCGGTCCGAAGCCGAGGATAGGCGTCAGTTGGAACGGGTGGTGGAGAATTTCGATCGGCAAACGGAGGACGAAGAGCGCCTTGACGTCTTGCTGGCGCCGGCCTTGCGCCGTTTAATGGTGCGCTGGCCGGACAAGACCCTGGCCGCCGCGTCCGACCCGGAACTTGAAGTCGTGGTAGACCGCGTTGCGGCACGCTTTGCGAGCTGGTACGAAATGTTTCCGCGTTCACAGGGAAAAGCTGCGGGAAAAAGCGCCACGTTCAAGGATTGCGCGGCGCGCCTCCCCGAAATCCGCAAGCTCGGCTTCGACGTGGTCTATCTCGTGCCCATCCATCCCATCGGTGTCACCCATCGAAAAGGCCCCAACAACAGCCCCAATGCCGGACCGGATGATCCCGGCAGCCCCTACGCGATCGGTTCTGAAGCGGGCGGACATCGCGCTATACACCCGGACCTGGGGAATCTGGAGGATTTTCGTGCCTTTGTGCGCAGGGCCAATGAACTCGAGATGGAAGTGGCGCTCGACTTTGCCATCCAGTGCTCGCCGGACCATCCCTACGTCCGCGCCCATCCCGAATGGTTCAGCTACCGCCCCGACGGCAGCATCAAGCACGCGGAAAATCCACCCAAGAAGTACGAAGATATTATCAACGTCAATTTTTATGGGGCTCATCAGTCCGAACTCTGGAAAGAATGGCGCGACGTGGTGTTGTTCTGGATTGACCAGGGTGTCAGGACTTTTCGCGTGGACAATCCTCATACCAAGCCGATCTCGTTTTGGGAATGGCTGATCCGAGAGGTGCAGGACAAACACCCGGAGGTGATCTTCCTGTCAGAGGCCTTCACCCGGCCCAAGCTGCTCAAGATTCTGGCCAAGGCCGGCTTCACCCAGTCCTACACTTATTTCACCTGGCGCAATTTCAAGCAGGAGCTCATCGACTACCTCACGGAACTGACCCAGAGCGAAGCGAAGGAATACTTGCGCCCGAATTTTTTCACCAACACGCCTGACATCCTTCCGACCTTCCTGCAAACCGGTGGCAGACCAGGATTTCAGATCCGGCTGGTGCTGGCCGCCACCCTCTCCAGCGTATACGGCATCTACAACGGCTTCGAGCTATGCGAGGCAACCGCCATCCCCGGCAGCGAGGAGTACCTCGATTCGGAGAAATTCCAGTACAAGGTTTGGGACTGGGACCGGCCCGGCAACATCAAGGACTATATCGCCCGCATCAATGCCATCCGGCGCGAGAACCCGGCTTTGCAGGAGCTGGAGAACCTGCGCTTCTATCCCGCGGACGATGACAGCGTACTGTTTTATGGCAAATCGACGCTCGATGGCGCCAATACGATATTTGTCGTGGTCAACCTCGATCCTTTCGAACCACACCAGGCAGTTCTGGAATTTCCGCTGCAAGCGCTTGGCATTCCTCGCGAGCGGACCTTCCAGGTGGAGGAATTGTTAAGCGGCCAGAAACACCTGTGGCGTGGACACCGGCACATCGCCGACCTCGATCCACACAAGAATCCGGCGGAAATCTACCGCATTACGCGCTGGGACTATCGCGACTATGTAGAGACCTGCTTCTAAGCCGCAGGAGCTTGCGACCATGTTGGAAAACGACCCGCTGTGGTACAAGGACGCCATCATCTACGAGCTCCATGTGAAGGCGTTCTACGACAGCACCGGCGACGGGATCGGGGACTTCCGCGGGCTGGCGCAAAAGCTCGGCTATCTGCAGGAACTCGGGGTCAACACCTTGTGGCTGCTGCCGTTCTACCCTTCGCCGATGCGCGATGACGGCTACGACATCTCGGACTATCGCAACGTTCATCCGGACTACGGCACCCTAACCGACTTCCGCGGCTTCGTGCGCGAGGCGCACCGGCGTGGCATCCGCGTAATAAGCGAGCTGGTCATCAACCACACCTCGGACCAACATCCCTGGTTTCAGGCCGCGCGCCAGGCCCCAAACCATTCGGCCAAACGCGACTATTACCTGTGGAGCGACACGGACAAGCGCTTCCCGGAAACCCGCATCATCTTCAGCGACACGGAAAGATCCAACTGGGCCTGGGACGAGGCTGCCCAGGCCTACTACTGGCATCGCTTCTTTTCCCACCAGCCCGACCTGAACCACAACAATTCGCATGTGGTGAAGGCGATGATGCGCGTCATGTCGCAGTGGTTTAACGCCGGGGTCGACGGCATGCGTCTGGACGCCGTGCCCTACCTGTGTGTGCGCGAGGGCACCAGCAACGAAAACCTGCCCGAGACCCACGCAGTGATCAAGTACATGCGCGCGGAGCTGGATAGGCGCTACCACAACCGCATGTTCCTAGCCGAAGCGAACCAGTGGCCCGAGGATGTACGCGACTATTTCGGTGACGGCGATGAATGCCACATGGCCTACCACTTTCCGCTGATGCCCCGGATGTACATGGCCATCGCCCAGGAGGACCGCCATCCCATCACGGAGATCATGCAGCAGACCCCGGATATTCCCGACACCTGTCAATGGGCGATCTTCCTGCGCAATCATGACGAGCTCACCCTGGAGATGGTCACCGATAAGGAGCGTGACTACATGTACCAGATGTACGCCGCCGAACCACGCGCGCGCCTCAATCTCGGCATACGCCGCCGGCTCGCGCCGCTGATGGACAACGACCTCGACAAAATCAAGCTGATGAACAGCCTGCTGCTATCGATGCCCGGCTCGCCCATCATCTACTACGGCGACGAGATCGGCATGGGCGACAACATCTACCTCGGCGACCGCAACGGCGTGCGCACCCCCATGCAGTGGAGCCCGGACCGCAACGCCGGATTCTCCAAGGCCGATCCGCAGCGCCTCTATCTGCCGCCCAACATGGACCCCGTGTACGGCTTTGAGGCAGTCAATGTGGAAGCCCAGTCGCGCCAGCAGTCCTCGCTGCTTAACTGGATGCGGCGCATCCTGGCGGTGCGCAAGAACCACAAGGCTTTCGGACGAGGCAGCCTCACCTTCCTCAAGCCGCGCAACCGCAAAATCTTCGCCTACCTGCGCGAACATGGCGATGACGTCATCCTTTGCGTCGCCAATCTGGCGCGCACTGCACAGCCGGTGGAGCTTGATCTTTCCGCCCATCAGGGCCGCGTGCCGGTCGAGATGATGGGCCGCGTCGCGTTTCCGGCGATCGGCGAACTGCCCTATCTGCTTACCCTGCCAGGGCACGGTTTCTACTGGTTCAGTCTCGCCCTCGGTGAAGAAGCGCCTGAGGGCCACGAGGAAGCCGTGCCGCGCGGGGATTTGCCGATGCTGGTGCTGTTCGACGGCTGGCAGAGTTTCTTCCGGGATCGCGTGGTCCCGTGGCGCGTCGCCTTGGCCGAAAGGACACGAATCCAGCTCGAAGCGGACGTTCTTCCCGGCTTCCTCAGCGCCCAGCGCTGGTATGCCGCCAAGGGCGAGCCACTCAAGCGCGCCAGAATGCTCGATTACCTGGAGTGGGAAAGCGACGGCAAGCGGTGGTTGCTGGGCCTGTTTCAGACGGAAAGCCGGGACGAGACAACGGCGACCTATTTCCTCCCCCTGGGACTGAAGTGGGAAAGCGAGCGCGACGAGCCCTCGCGCGCACTCACCATTGCCCGGGTGCGCCAGCAAGCGCGCGTCGGCGTGCTGACTGACGCGTTTGCAGACGAAGCTTTCAGTCGCGCTTTAGTGCGGAGCATAGGCGCGGGGGGGAAGTGCGCTGCGCGAATGGCGTGATCCGTTTTGCGCCTTCCAGCGTCTTTGCCGAACTGGCTGAGGGTTTGAACGACCTGGCGGTGAACGTCTCAACTACAAGCAGCAACACAACGGCGACGCTGGGCGGCCGCTTGTTCCTGAAGGTTTACCGTCGCCTTCAGGCAGGATTCAATCCGGAAGTCGAGATTGGTCGCTTCCTCACCGAAGTTGCGCATTTCCCCAACAGCGTACCGGTAGCGGGCGTGATGGAATATCAGGGCGAGAGCGATCTCCTCCCGACGACACTGGTACTGCTGCAAGGCTACGTGGAGAACCAGGGGGATGGCCACCGCTATACCGTGGATTATCTTGCGCGTTTCCTGGAAGACTGCCGCGTAACCCCGGATCTTCCGCGCCCGCCAGGCGAGGCTCACGCAGCCTATCTCTCGCTCATCCGCACGCTGGGCCAGAGGACTGCCGAGTTGCACCAGGCCCTGGGCAGGCCCAGCGGGGACCCGGCGTTCGATCCGGAACCGGTTAGCCAGCAGGAATTGGCGCAGTGGGCGGATACCGTGCGAAAGGAGGCGGAAACCACGCTGGCCCTGATCGAACGCCAGCGCTCAACGCTTGACGCAGAGATTCAGCGGGACGTTGACGTCTTGCTCAAGCGGCGCGGCGACATCGCACAGCACACTGGAGACGCGGTTCAGACGCCTCTGCGAACGGTCAAGACGCGCTATCACGGGGACTATCATCTGGGTCAGGTGCTGCTCAGGCAAAACGACTTTGTATTGATCGATTTTGAGGGCGAACCTGCCCGCCCAATTCCAGAGCGGCGCCAGAAACACTCGGCGCTCAAGGATGTGGCCGGTATGATGCGCTCGTTCAATTACGCGGCGTACGCAGCGCTCGCCCAGGTAAGTAGCGGACGACCCGGTGACGAAGCGCTCGAAGTTTTCGCCAGGCAGTGGGAAGCGGAAACGCAGGCGGTCTTTCTCGACGCCTATTTCGAGACCATGGCCGGCACCGACTTGTATTTGGAACAGCAATCGGCACGCAGCTTAATTGACTTGTTTCTATTCGAAAAGGCGTTTTATGAACTGCGCTACGAGCTTGGCCATCGCCCTGACTGGGTGCACATTCCCTTGCTCGGTATCCTGGGACTGCTCGACCGCTAGCACCGGCCGTGGCGTGGCCTCTTTTTGGCAACGAAGCGTGCGCGGGCGATAATTTGTCGGACTGCCAATGCCGCGCCGCGACGGTGCCGGTGCCGGTGCCAGTGCCGGTGCCGGTGCAAGGAGAATGAAGTGGACAGGAAATTGAGAAAGCAGATCGTTGCGCCTGCAGCCGAGCCCAACCCGGGCATTCCCGCGGACGCCATCGACATCATTGACGAGGCGGAAGTTCTGGCGAGTTCGGAGGCGGAGCGCTTCCCCCTGGACAATATCGTCGATGGCAGCTGCGGACCAGGGAGTTCGCAGTGGGTGGCGGGGACCACCGGCCCGCAGACTCTAGTCTTCAAATTCGACGCACCGCAACACATCACCGGCATCAATTACGAAATAGAGGAAAATGAAACGGTGCGAACCCAGGAAGTGTTGTTCGAGGTCTCGTCCGATTCCGGCGCGCATTTCCGCGAGATTTTGCGGCAGGAATACAACTTCAGCCCTGACGGCAGCACCTTCCAGCGCGAAGCGCTGACGTTCGACCTGCCGGGTACCACCCAGTTGAGGATAGTCATCAAGCCCGACAAGGGAAATCGCGAATGCCGGGCAAAACTGAACAGCATCGTGTTTCGGCGCAAAGCCAAGTGACCCGCCGCCTGTGAACCGGGGTGCACTGGTCGAGCAATGCTTGGCGCAATCCCGCGAACTCCTGCGCAGGAATCTGACGCCGCACGGCATCCTGGCGGCAAGCCGCACGCCGCAGGCTGAGGCGCGGAACTACACCCGCATTTTCGGCCGGGACGCCTCAATATGCGCCCTGGGCATGGCAGTGTCGGGCGACCCGGAGCTGTGTGCCGGAGCCAAGAGCGGCCTTCTGACTCTGGCCCGCCACCAAGCCGACAACGGTCAGATTCCCAAGTACGTCGACCCGGAGAATGACAGCGCGGACTTCTGGTATCTCGGCTGCATTGACGCCACGCTTTGGTGGCTGATCACGTTGCGGCTGCTTTCCCGACTTGCGCCTGGAGAGCGGATCGAGGAGGAACTTCGGGAATCGGTTGACCGAGCCTTGACCTGGCTAAAGTGCCAAGAGCATCCACAGATCTTTCTGGTGCGCCAGGACGAGGCAAGCGACTGGGCCGACATCATGCCGCGCTCCGGCTTCGTTCTCTACAGCAATGCCCTGTGGTATGGCGTCAAACGCCTCTATGGCCTGCCCCACGCGGACGCAACACGCTTCCACTTCAACCACCTCTTTTTCCCTTTCTCGCGCGACGTGCCGGACTATCGGCGGCTGCGGCTGCTAACCCATTACGTGCGCAACCGTGCCAAAGGAGGGGAACTCTACTTGAGCTTCGTCAACTTTTCCTTTTGGGGCGAAGAGGGCGACGTATTCGGCAATTTGCTCGCGGTATTGTTTGGCCTGGCCGACGAACGCCCGGCGAATCGCATTCTTCACGCCTTGCAATCGGTCGCGTCCGCCAGCCCCTACCCCATTTCCGCGGTGCTTCAACCCATTGCGCCCGCCGATCCGCTGTGGCGCCGCTACATGGGACGCCACCGCCAGAACCTGGAATGGCAGTACCATAATGGCGGGGCCTGGCCCTTCATCGGCGGTTTCTGGGTCATGGCGCTGGCTGCCATCGGCCGGCGGCAGGCCGCGGCGGCGCAGCTGTCGCGCCTGGCCGAAGCCAACGCCGTAGGGGGCTGGGGATTTCACGAGTGGTTTCATGGCCGCACCGGCGACCCCAGCGGCATGCCTGGACAGTCATGGAACGCGTCCATGTTCCTGCTGGCGCATCACGCCTTGGGAGCAAGAGTGTTCTAATCCCGGCCTTAAACGACAACGGGAGGCAATATGCGCTACTGGCTGATGAAATCCGAACCCTCCGACGTCAGCATCGACGATCTGGCGAAAATGCCCAACAAGACGGTTGCATGGTATGGCGTGCGCAATTATCAGGCGCGCAATTTCATGCGCGACCAGATGAAAGTCGGCGACAAGGTGCTGTTCTATCACTCCAGTTGCGATGAGCCCGGCATTGCCGGCCTGGCCGTGGTCAGCAGGCAGGCTTACCCGGATGAAAGCCAGTTTGACGCCAAGGGCAAGTACTACGATCCCAAGTCCAGCCGCGACAATCCGCGCTGGCTGAACGTGGATGTAAAGTTCATCAAGAAGACCCGACTGGTTTCAATCAAGGAATTGCGGGAGCATGCCCAACTCGCCAATCTGCGCATCCTGCAGAAGGGCAACCGCTTGTCCATCACGCCGGTGGACCCGAAGGAATACGAATTCATTCTCGGGCTGCTGTAAGCTTCGGCCAGCGGGTCGAAGGCAGGGTTTCGACAACATATTTCACTCTGCCGCAATATTCCGGGGCCATTGCGTGAATCCAGAATTTCTCGGCGCCTATCTCGTTCTCGGCCTCGTGGCCGGATTTGTGGCGGGACTTCTGGGCGTCGGCGGCGGGCTGATCATCGTGCCAGCGCTGATCTGGCTGTTCGATGCGCAAGGGGTATCGCCCGCCATACAGCCCCATCTGGCGCTGGGCACCTCCCTGGCTTCCATACTGTTCACTTCGTTATCCAGCGTTCGTGCCCACCACCGGCATGGCGCAGTGGACTGGTCGACCCTGAAACTAATCGCCCCGGGGATCGTGTGCGGCACGCTGGCCGGAGCTTGGCTGGCCAGCCTGATACCGGCGCGACCGCTGAAAATCTTCTTCGTCGCATTTCTGTTTTATGCCGCCCTGCAAATGGCGTTGAATCTCAAACCCAAGCCCAGCCGGGAACTGCCCGGCCGACTGGGTATGTTTGGTACAGGCGCCACCATCGGCTCGGTGTCCAGTTGGGTGGGTATAGGCGGCGGCACCCTTTCCGTTCCGTTCCTGGCATGGTGCAATGTGCCGCTGCACCGCGCCATTGGCACATCGGCTGCGATCGGTTTTCCCATCGCGGCGGCGGGCGCGGCGGGATACCTCATTGGTGGCTGGCAGCATGCCGGACTGCCTCCTGGCAGCCTCGGATTTGTGTCCTTCCCTGCCCTGGCCGGCATTGCCTTGGGCAGTGTCCTCACTGCACCGCTGGGTGCCAAAACTGCGCATGCCCTTCCGGTGGCAAAACTAAAGAAAATCTTTGCACTGCTGCTCTTGCTCCTGGCTATCAGGATGACGCTCGCACTGTAAACTCAACCTGCCAGCTTTTCGCGTTATTCAGAGTTGGTTATCCGTAAATCCGACAGGCGGCGGGAATAAATCACAAGCAACCATCGAGCCAACTCGGCGGAGACACAAGATATTGATAATTTCAGACCATTTTATCTATTTATTGCGGCCGAATTGGATTTCATAATGGGCTTCTTGTTTTCGGCCCTTTTCCGGCGTTACTCTGCTTCTGTTTTCGAGGGAAGATCGTTGTCAACATTGATTCAATTCAAGGAGAGAGCGCAATGTCCCGTCTGCAAGCAGTGAAAGATACCCTGCCAGCCCAGGCCACAGGATTTACCCATCTAACCACATTTTTTGACGAACACAATCAGATTGCGTGGAGCTACATGCACGCGGAACCCAGGGCATGTTTCACTCACACACTTCTTTCCGATTATGTCGGGTGGTTTAGCCAGCTTGCCAGACGAATTGATGATCCCGATGCAAGCGACGTCAAATACATGGTCATCGCTTCCTCGACGCCTGGAGTCTACAACCTTGGTGGCGATTTGAATTTGTTCCGCCAGCTGATTGAGGCACGGAACCGTGACCAACTGCTTAGCTACGCAAGAGCCTGCATTGACCCTGTTTACCACAATGCCACGCACCTGAACCGGCCCGGCCTGAAATCCATTACCCTGGTTCAGGGTGATGCGCTGGGTGGCGGCTTTGAATGTGCGCTGTCAGGCAATGTGTTGGTGGCCGAACGCGGCTGCAAGATGGGTTTCCCGGAAATTCTGTTCAACCTGTTCCCCGGCATGGGAGCGATCACCCTGTTGGGACGGCGCATCGGACACCAGAAAGCCGAGCAGATCATTCTTTCCGGCAAGCTATACCTTGCAGAAGAACTGCATGAACTGGGCGTGGTCGATGTGCTGGCTGAATCCGGGGAAGGAGAGGAGGCGGTCTATGAATACATTCGCCGGGAGGCCCGAGCACGCAACGGCACACTGGCATTGCGCGCCGCACGGGAAATCAGCCAGCCAATTTCGTATGTCGAACTGATGAAGATTGCTGAGGTTTGGGTCGATGCTGCCATGCGTCTGGAGCCCAAGGACCTGCGCATGATGGAACGGCTGGTTAGCCGACAAAACGGCAAGGCAGGAACTTCAACTGCCTTGAACTGCGCTCCGTTGGCTGGCTAGGTAGTCATCGAGGGCGGCCTTGGCACTGTCCAAGGCGGCCCGCACCGCGGTTAGCTTTTCCCTGGCCACAGTCTGGCCGATTTCGTAGGGTTTGATGCGTTCCGCATCGATACACACCGCCGCCAACACTCCGCAGCCTACATCCCTCGCGCCCCCTTTCAACATGTGGAGATGGTCTTTCCAGGCCCCATAATCCTCGGCCGACAAAGCTGATTCTGCTTCCACGTAAGACCGCTCTGCGTCCTCCTTGAATCCACCGACCAGATCGCGGACAAAATCCAGGCCACCTGCCAACTCAGCCAACTCGCGCAAAACATCCTGGTCCACCACAGTCTGTTTCCGCTGCTGTCCCTGGTTGGCCGATACGGCTTCGGATTTTTCCTGACCGGTCAGTTTGGCCAGGACTTCCATCAGACTGCGGCTATTAACCGGCTTGGTCAGAAAAGTGTCCACCCCGGCCTCGGTACAAATCTGCTGAGCCTCTTGTGTTGCATCTGCTGTCAGCATGATCAGGGGAAGATGCCCATGCTCCATAAAGCGCCAGCGCTTGGCCACTTCCGGTCCGGAAAACTTCGGCATGTGCATGTCCAGAATAGCCGCGCTAAATTTCTCCCGGCTGGTTTCCAACAAGGAGAGGGCCTCCTCTCCGTCCCGCGCCACCACCACTTCGTGACCGGCTGTTTCAAGCAAGCCCCTGATTACCCGCTGATTGACCGGATTATCTTCCGCCACCAACAGTCGCAACCTGTATTGGCCGCCAGCCTTGGCCTGAAAGTGTTCTGCCAGGGAAACCACGTTTTCCGGCAGTTCGGTTTCGGTCGCCGCCGCATGCAGCGTGTTGAACAACAGCGTCGGGTTGATCGGCGCCTTTAGCACTGCGGAATAGCCCATTTGCAGCCAGTCGGCGTCCGCTACAGGATGCTCTGAGTCGTTGTCAACCAGGATGACCGGCACCTTGCGCGGACAGTCTTGCAGCAACTGAATAAATGATTGGGCCTGGGTGCCCAGTTGCTGGCGCTCTACTAACACCGCCCGCAAGTCCTGCATCGTGCCTTCAGTCAGGCCGGACAGAATCGAAATGGGCGTGCTTACCGGCACGACTTCTCCCGCCCAGCCGCGAATCAAATCGGCGAGGCGCACGCGTAATTCGGCGTTGGCCAGGACCCCGACTTGCAACCGGACAAGTGTCTTGTCCAGGTCCTGGGTTGCATCCTGCTCTTCCGTCTGGATGGCGGGCAATTCAAGCCAGAACGTACTGCCTTCCCCCACTCGGCTGGAGAAACCGATGCGTCCGCCCATCAGTTCAACCAGCTGCTTGGAAATTGCGGTCCCTAGCCCGGTTCCACCAAAACGACGGGTAATCGAGGCGTCGGCCTGATTGAAACTTTCGAATATCCGCGACTGGGCATGCTCGGCAATGCCGATGCCAGTATCCACCACTTCAAACCGCAGTTTGAGCTTGGTTCCGAGACCCTGCGGCCGGACATACACGTCGACCCTACCATGTTCGGTGAACTTGATGGCATTACCGATCAGATTGATCAAGACCTGCCGCACGTGGCGTGCATCGCCACGGAGCTGAAACGGCGTTTGCGGCGCGATGTGACTGGCCAGAACCAGCCCCTTCTTGCTTGCTTGCGGTTCCAGCATCAGCACCGTGCGGTTTACCAGGCGGTGAAGGTCATAATCCACGCTTTCCACCATCTGTTTTCCCGCTTCGATGCGGGAGATATCCAATACATTTTCGATCAACTTGAGCAGAGTGTCCGCCGATGATCGAATGACCCCGGTCAGTTCCTTTTGTTCACGGTTAAGCGGGGTTTCCGTCAGGAGATCAGCCACACCTATCACACCGTTGAGCGGAGTTCGCAATTCATGAGTCATGTTGGCCAGAAACTGGGATTTGGCGGCGTTGGCGGCCTGCGCCTGCTTGACTGCACCATGCAACTGTCTTAGCAGCGAGGACGTGTAGGCCGGCACCGCAATCATGGACAGCATGAACGCCCAGCCGATGGTCTCGTGGTCGTGCCAATATGGAGACGCCAGCATTACCCAGACAAATCCCGCGATGGCAAGGATTGCGGAGGCCAATAGGTATTTCACGCCATAGCGAAACCCATTTCCCAGGGTGACCCATAGATAGACCACCAACAGCGGACTGCCCGATTCACCCGCATGTATCATCAAATAGGACGCGGTAGAAAAATCGAGCACCATTCCCAATAGGCGGCGGACAGGCACTGCGGACTTGCTCATGGCAACGACCGCCAGCAGGACCGTGGAAACGGCAACGAATGCCAGACTGACGAGTTGCGCGTGCTCACGCGACGGACCATCAAGTTGGGCAATCGGGCTGGAAAAAAACCCGTAAAACCCCAAGCCGATAAGCACCCGGATAAGGGCCTGCTGAAACTCCGTGTCCGGGCGGGCTCGTATCCGCTGGCTGATGTCCGCCACGGCGTCACGCATCAGGCTCCGCATGGTGGGTGGGGCGTCAGGTATTTGCATCCGGGTACTCTTGCATGATTTGGGCCACTTCATCCAGCCGGACCAGGAAGGCATGGGCGCAATCGGGGTCAAAATGGCTGCCGATCTGGCTCTTGATCCAGTCCAATGCCTCCTGCATGGACCAGGCCTTCTTGTAGGTCCTGACCGAGGTCAGCGCATCGAACACATCCGCCACCGCTGCAATGCGCGCCGGCAGAGGAATGGAGTCGCCAGCCAAGCCTTGCGGATAGCCGGTGCCGTCGAATTTTTCGTGATGGCCAAGCGCAATTATCGCACCCATCTGCAAAAAGCGCGAAGGGCTGTCCGACAGGATCTCATAGCCGATGCCGGGGTGCCGGCGCATGATCAGGATTTCTTCTTCGGTAAGAGGGCCGGGTTTGCGCAGGATCTCGTCTGGTATGCCGATCTTTCCGATGTCATGCATGGGCGCCGCGGATTCAATCTCGTCGCATTCCATCGCAGTCAGTTTGAGTTCTTCGGCAATGGCGCGGGCAAATTTTGCCATGCGGATGATATGGCAGCCGGTTTGCTGATCCCGGTATTCCCCCGCGCGCGCCAATCTCAACAAGGTTTCCTGCTCGCGCATCTGAATATCCCGGGTCGCCTGCATGACCTGCTCTTCCAGCCATTTCGCCCGGTCGGTCACGACACGCTGACTGCGCCTGAGCGCCAACAAGTTGCGGCACCGGGCCCGGCATTCCTGGGGATCGATCGGCCGGGTGAGAAAGTCCGTCGCTCCGGATTCCAGCGCGAGATAGCGAATCTGCCGGTCTTCCACCACGGTAACGATGACTATCGGCACGTCAACCAGCTTGGGCAACGCGCGCAGTCGCCGGGTGAATTCCACTCCGTCCATGCCCGGCATTCGATAGTCGGAAATAATAAGGTCCGGGGTCAATTCGGCAGCCCTCGCCAATGCTTGCTTGGGATCGGCATAACTTTCCACCAGCAATCCCTGGTCGAGGGAACGGGCCAAGCCTTCGAGCAGACTTCGAGCGGTACCGCGGTCGTCTACAATCATGACAAAACCGCCGGGCCATTCCGGGCGAACTGAATCTTCAGGGGAAAGCTTACTGCCGGTGTTTTCGACTGAATGCAAACGGGGACGATGAATGCTCAAAGAGTTCTCCACTCGGCGTTAGCATTGGGCGCAAAGGGCGCAAATTCCGCGCACTAACGAGAGTATAAAACGGTATTTATAAGTCTGAATTTAGCCTCAAGCCAGCAATTTATTACCTCAATCGAACGAGACTTGGAGAAAACATGAGAAGTGTTTTGATTTTATTGGCTTTTATAAGCACGCTGCTTGCACAGCCCAGCGCTGCCTCGGACTATGCCCGAGAAAAAAAATGGGCGGATGAGGTCGTTCCGGGGCTCGTGGTGGGTGATGCGATCTACCTCAAGCAGGCCAACCAGCATGAATTTCTGGCGCTCTACACTCCAGGGAAGGACACGAAACGTGCGGTTGTGCTGGTGCATGGCATGGGAGTGCATCCTGATTGGGGCCTGATCGGCGTATTGCGCGCGGCGCTGGCCGATCAAGGCTACACGACGCTGTCGATACAAATGCCAGTGCTTAAGAACGAGGCCGAAAGCAGTGACTACCTGCCCAATTTCCCCGAGGCCAGGGAACGCCTGAAATTGGCAGTCAATTTTCTAAAGGCCAAGGGCTACAATCGCATTGCGATTGTGTCTCACAGCCTGGGCTCACGGATGGCGTATTCCTACCTGACCAATAATCCCGACCCGACGATTAAGGCCTGGGTTGCAGCGGGTATTGGAGGGAAGGAGGATTTCAGGAGGCTCCATCTGCCGGTTCTTGATCTCTATGGGGAGCATGACCTCCCTGAGGTGCTCGCTGGCGCAAACGCGCGCAAAGGAGCCCTAATGGGCAAAGCAGGAAGTCGGCAGCAGCTCATGCCCGGGGCCGACCACTTCTATACCGGAATGGATAACGAGTTGATCAAGGTGGTGACGGAATACCTGAACGCAAACTTCAACTAGTCAGGCGTCGCAAGGCTTCCTGATATTTCTTTGCAGTCTGCCGTACCACTTCGTCCGGCAGCGCAGGCCCCGGCGGCTGTTTGTTCCAACCGCTCGCCTCCAGCCAGTCGCGCACAAACTGCTTGTCAAAACTGGGCGGATTGGTACCGGGCCGATACCGGTCCGATGGCCAGAATCGGGAAGAATCAGGGGTCAGCACCTCATCGATCAGATGCAGGCGCCCTTGTTCATCCAGACCAAACTCGAACTTGGTATCGGCAATGATGATGCCGCGACTCGCCGCGTATTCCGCCGCCCGCTTGTAGAGCGCGAGGCTGACATCGCGCACCTGGGTCGCAAGCGGCTTGCCCAACATTTCTTCACAGCGGGCAAAGTCGATGTTTTCGTCATGTTGGCCCAATTCGGCTTTGGTGGAAGGCGTGAACAGAGGTTCGGGCAGCTTATCCGCCTGGCGCAGCCCGGCAGGCAGAGAAACGCCGCACAACCGGCCCGCCCGCTGGTAGTCCGCCCAACCGGAACCTGCGAGATAGCCTCGCACAATGGCCTCCACCGGCAAGGGCTTGAGGCGCTTGACCACCATGGCCCGGCCTGTGACCTGATCGCACTCTTCGGCCTTTAGCACCGATTCCGGCGCCTGTCCGGTTAACTGGTCGGGAAGGAAGCCGGCCAACTTGCCAAACCAGAATTGCGAAACCGCCGTCAGCACCCGTCCTTTGCCCGGTATGGGGGTGGGCATCACGACATCGAAAGCGGACAGACGATCTGTGGTGACGATGAGCAAGCGTCTGTCATCCACCGCGTAAATGTCGCGCACCTTGCCTCTGGATATGAGCGGCAGGCTCTCGATGGAGGACTCGAACAGGGGGGCGGTCATGGCAAAGGCCGGGGACGAAAGTTTGGCATTATAGTCGCCCCGGTAGGCTGAAGCTTGCACGTACGCCGCGCGCAGGTAGCGCAGGGCCGCCAGCAGCAACGCCGCCATGGGCAGGACCGGTCAGGCGGCCAGTACCAGCCAGGTGAGGTTTTCGGGGCGCGAGAAGCTCATAGACGGTAAAATGCCGGACTTGGATCAACCGAGTCTAAAGTGACTTCCATTTCTTACAAAGATGCCGGGGTCGACATCGATGCAGGCGATGCCTTGGTGGAGCGGATCAAGCCCCTTGCGAGGGCCACCTACCGACCCGAGGTGCTGACCGGCATAGGAGGCTTTGGCGCTGTCATCGAAATCTCCAAGAGATTTCGCGAACCGGTGCTGGTATCCGGCACCGATGGCGTGGGCACGAAGCTCAAGCTGGCCTTCCAATTCAACAAACATGGCACCGTGGGCATCGACTTGGTAGCCATGAGCGTCAACGACATTTTGGTGCAGGGGGCCGAACCGCTGTTCTTCCTCGACTACTTCGCCACCGGAAGACTGGATGTGGACAACGCCGAAGCCGTGATAGCCGGTATAGCCGCAGGATGCAAGCAGGCGGGCTGTGCGCTGATCGGCGGTGAGACGGCGGAAATGCCCGGCATGTATCCGGACGGTGAATACGACCTGGCAGGCTTCGCAGTGGGGGTGGCGGAAAAATCCAAATTGATTGACGGCCGCAATATCCTGCCCGGCGACTCGGTGCTGGGTCTGGCTTCCAGCGGCTGCCATTCCAACGGCTATTCCCTGGTGCGCAAACTCCTGCAAGCCAGCGGCGCAGACCTCCGGGCGGATTTTCATGGCCGGCCATTCGTCGATGTGTTGATGGCGCCCACCCGCATTTACGTAAAGCCCCTGCTCGATCTGATGCAGACCCTGCCGGTGAAGGGATTGGCGCACATCACTGGAGGTGGCCTCACGGGCAATATACCGCGCGTGCTGCCAGATACTTGTGCCGCAACCTTGCAGCGCAGTGCCTGGACATGGAGTCCTCTATTCGACTGGCTGCAATCCACCGCAAACATTGACAATGCCGAAATGTACCGCACCTTCAATTGCGGCATCGGCATGGTGGCGGTCGTTGCACCAGAAGACGCCGAGACGGCCCTTGCCCGCCTGCTGGCTGCGGGCGAAACCGCGTGGAAGATCGGTGAAATCATCGAGCGTCCAGCCGACGGTGAGCGGGTCACAATCGGATAGTCCGCTTGGCGGAGCTGGCGAGAGAATTTCCTTGATGCTTGCTCCGCCTGTCCTCTTGTTCTCCATGTCCCATATTCGATAAATGATCAAAGCTGTTGTTCTTCTATCCGGGCGCGGCAGCAATCTAAAGGCGCTGCTTGAGTCAGACCTGCCGGTGACTTTCGCCGCCGTCATCAGCAACCGGGCCGATGCGCCCGGCCTGGACCACGCGAGACGGCATGGCATTCCCGCCCTTGCCCTGGATTACCGGGCCTACTCCAGCCGGGAGGCATTCGACCAGATTCTGGCTTCACGAATCGACGAGGCCGGTGCCGACCTCGTGATTCTGGCCGGTTACATGCGCATCCTTAGCAAAGCCTTCGTGGACCATTACCAGGGTCGGCTGCTCAATATCCATCCTTCGCTGCTTCCGGCCTTCCCGGGTCTGAACACGCACGCACAAGCATTGGCGGAAGGGGTCAAGATTCACGGCTGCACTGTGCATTTTGTCGAGCCCCGATTGGACCACGGCCCCATCATCATTCAGGCTGCCGTGCCGGTGTTGCCCGAAGACACGCCGGAGACACTGGCTGCGCGCGTTTTGGCCGAAGAGCACCGGATTTATCCCTTGGCGGTGCGCTGGTTTGCGCAACATCGACTCGTCATTTCGGACGGGATCGTGAACGTCAAGGGAGAAACAGCGTCACAGGCACTATGTTCCGTTACCTTTCCGCATGATTGAGATGATCCGACTCTTTCTGTCAGCGCTGACTTTTTTTCTGGCCTGCTCGGCAGGTGCGGCGTCCCCGGCTGGCTCAAGCTTCACGGCGGTCTACAGCCTGGCCCGCAATGGCATCGAATTGGGCGAGGTTACGGACGCTTTCCGGAGAACCGGTGAACGTTATTCTCTGGTGAGCGAGAGTCGGGCGACTGGAGCCCTGAAGTACATACTACCCGGGACCAACCGTCTGGAAAGCCATGGAATGATTTCCAACAATAGTCTTTTCCCTACCCTTTACCGCCGCCTGCGCAGCGACAACCCGAAAAAGACCGACCAGGTCGAGTTCGACTGGAAGGCGATGTCGCTCACCCTCAGGCACAACAATCTGGTAAGGCAGGAATCATTGTCCGCGGGAACGCAGGACAACCTTTCCCAGATCTACTCGTTCCTGTATCTGCCCAGCCTGCCGGACAAGGTTGTGGTCCCCATCGCCAATGGCAAGGATGTGGACATTTATCGCTACAACCGGTACCCCGCCTCCGCCCTGACAACGCCGGCCGGCACATTTGATGTGGTCGAGTACCGCCGCGATGCCGCTCCGGGGCAAAAGGCGATCTCGGTCTGGATCAGCCGCGACCTGCCACATCTGCCAGTCAAGATTCGCGTGGTGGAGGACGGTGTGCGCGTTGAGCAAGAACTCACCTCCCTGACCAAAGCCGGGGGTTAGATCCGGGGCGGGCAGCCGTGAACGGACTGGCGGGAGTACTTGCCGGAAGCCAGGCGATTTGAAACCCGCGACTAGGGACGTGGTAATCCCGCAAGGCGGGAGCGGGTCGTCCGCGCCAATTCTTCAGCTTCTTCGATACTGGTGGCCAAACAGTTGTAATGCCCCATCTTGCGTCCGGCCCGCGCCTCGGTCTTGCCATAAAGATGCAGCCTGATAGTCGGGTGAGCGAGCAGGGACAACCAGTCGGGTTCAGGCCGCCAGATATCCCCCAGCAGATTTACCATCACTACCGGGGTCAGCAGGCGCGCATCGCCCAGCGGCAGTCCGCATAGTGCTCGGACCTGCTGTTCGAACTGGTCCGTCACGCACGCATCCAGGGTGTAATGACCTGAATTGTGGGGGCGCGGGGCGATTTCGTTGATCAGCAGCCCGCCGTCAGAGACAAAGAACTCCACGCCCAGTGTCCCCACATAGCGGAGCTTTTCCGCCACCGCCACCGTCTGAGCCTGAGCCCGGGAAGCCAACTCTGCGTTGACGCGGGCGGGCACGATGGTCGTCTCCAGTATGCCGTGCTCATGGCGGTTCTCACCCACCGGAAAACAGACGCACTCGCCCGCATCATTGCGGGCC
The DNA here is from genome assembly GCA_963746955.1 of uncultured beta proteobacterium. Lineage (GTDB taxonomy): Bacteria > Pseudomonadota > Gammaproteobacteria > Burkholderiales > Thiobacillaceae > DASQBT01. The sequence continues at coordinate 20,075 of CAVVDR010000004.1, forward strand.
AGCACCACGGATACTTCGCAGTCGAGTCTGACCAGACATTCCAGCACGCAGGGCACGCCGTTCAACCGCGCATAGGCGGCCTTGAGGTCTGCACTGGAACCCACCCGGAATTGGCCCTTGCCGTCATAGCCAAAGCGACTCACCTTGAGGATCGCGGGATATCCTATCTTCGCCGCTGCGCCCTCCAGTCCGTCGGCATTTTCAATCAACGCAAAGGGCGCGGTTGGAAAGCCGTTTTCCCTGAGCCAGGATTTTTCCCGGCTGCGGTCCTGCACGATAGCGACCGCATCCGCATTGGGCGCCACCCGGCAATAGCGTGAAAGCTCGATCAGACTTGAAGCGGGCACGTTCTCGAATTCGGTCGTCACCGCAGCGCAAGCCGCGCCCATCTCTTTCAACACGCCGTGATCGTCATAGCCGGCCTGCAAATGCACGTCGGCCATCTGCCCGGCCGGGCTGCGCGGGTCCGGGTCGAGAACCATGACCTGATAACCCATGGTGCGGGCCGCTATAGTAAACATTCGGCCCAGTTGGCCACCTCCCAGGATGCCCAGCACGGCGCCGGGCAGTATGGGCTTACTCGACATCCGGCAAGATCATGCTGAGCGCGAAATCGGTCTGGCCCCGGCGAAACTCCCGCAGTTGATCTGCCAGGCCGCCATCGTGCAAAGCCAGCATGGCGACGACAAACAGCGCAGCGTTGGAAGCGCCTGCCTCGCCGATGGCAAAGGTCGCCACCGGTATGCCCTTCGGCATTTGCACGATGGATAACAGGGAGTCTTGGCCCCTGAGGTATCTAGTTGGTATTGGCACGCCCAGAACCGGCAGCGCGGTCTTGGCCGCCAGCATGCCTGGCAAGTGCGCGGCGCCACCTGCCCCGGCAATGATCGCCTTCAGGCCGCGGGCTTCTGCCTGGCCGGCGTATTCATAGAGGAGGTCCGGCGTGCGGTGGGCGGAAACCACACGTGCTTCATAGGGAATACCGAAGGACTTAAACTGGGCGACCGCATGTTGCATGACTTCCCAGTCGCTGGATGAACCCATAACGACGCCGACAAGTGGCCGGATCATGACTGCACCTTGAAGACACGAAAGGGATAATTTTACCTTGTCCCCTCGATGCAGAAGCGATCGTACCGGTTACTCTGAGAATCATCCTGCTAATGATCCGCGAATTACTTGATCCGGCCAAACATGACCATGATCCTGCAGGGATCGCCTTGCACAGGGGGAAGCTGTACACCTTGTCTTTTCGCGCGCGCGTCAATGTCCTGATTGTGCAGGGTCCAATAGGCCTCACATTCGGGCAAGGTCTTCATGCCTTGCAAGCGTGCAACATGGGCCTGACGCTCCGCGGGGCTCATCAGGTCCGCGCCGCGAATTCCGTTGCCTGACGCGTACCACGGGAAGGCATAAGCAGTGCCACTGGCCGCAAGCACCAGCAGGGCGATCATCAGTTTCATCGAGTTTCCTTTGGGCCTTTGGCGGCCGGTTGTGGGTTGCTTTACGCTTGACCCAGACATCGTACTTGAGCATCTCCATGCCTGTGCAGCGCATGGTCGCTGGCACAATTTTGCGCCAACCCGGGCGACGATGCCAGGCTCCGACCAGGGGGTCTAGGGCAATTCACAGGGCGGTTAACACTTACCATGTCGCTTTCTCAGATCAACAATGAGAAAGCAAGCCCTGCCAAGGCGCACACCGCGATCACCCTCATGATGTCGACCTTGTACTTGTACAGCATAACGAAACTGGCCAAAGCAACGATAACCGGGAACCATTCGAAAGTCCCGGAAAACGGCGCCGTAGCGGTGGCTTGTGGCCAGAAGGCATGCCAGGCAAAAAACACCGCGAGGTTGAAGATCACCCCGACCACGGCGGCCGTGATGCCGGTGAGCGGAGCAGTCACCTTCAGCTCGCCGCGACTCGCTTCGACCATCGGCCCGCCCGCCAGAATGAATAAGAAGCAGGGCAGGAAGGTAAAGAAGGTGGCCACCGCGGCCCCTGCCAGACCGGCAGCAACTGGATCGCCATAAACACTCTTGGCCACCCCACCCAGATAGCCCACCCAGGTAACCACCATGATCAGCGGCCCAGGGGTCGTTTCGCCCAGCGCCAACCCATCCATCATCTGCGGGGCGGTGAGCCAGGTGAAGTGTTCCACCCCACCCTGATACACATAGGGCAAAACAGCATACGCCCCGCCTATGGTCAGGAAAGCGGCCCGGGTAAAGAAGTCGCCCATATCTGCCAGAGCGGGTTCCCCGCGAATCGCAAACATCGCGATCAACCAGATCAGCACAAACACGGCAAGCGTGACGAGAAACTTTGTCCAGGAAAATCGGGCGTGCGGGGGCGTGGGAGTGTTGTCGTCGATGATTGCCGGACCATAGTCCTTGTTGCTCGCGCCATGGGCACCGCCGCTCCTGAATTTTTGTGGTGCCAGTTTGCCGCCGATGGCCCCCAGTATCCCCGCTGACAGCACGATCCACGGAAAGCCGATATTAAAGACAAAGATGCCAATAAAGGCCAGCGCCGCCATGCCCCACAGCACTTCATTCTTGAGCGCCCGGCTGCCGATGCGCCAGGCCGCGAACAAGACGATGGCCACCACCGCAGGCTTGATCCCATAGAAGAGACCCTGGACGATGGGCACATCTCCAAACGCAAGATACACCCCCGCCAGGAGCGACAGCAGAAAGAACGCCGGCAAGAAGAACAGCACGCCTGCAACCAGCGCGCCGCGTATCCCGTGCATCAGCCAACCGATGTAAATGGCGAGTTGGATCGCCTCCGGCCCCGGCAGCAGCATGCAATAGTTAAGCGCATGCAAGTAGCGGTGCTCGGAAATCCAGCGACGTTTCTCCACCAGTTCCTGATGCATGATCGCGATTTGCCCGGCCGGCCCGCCAAAGCTGATAAAGCCGAGCTTGAGCCAGAACTTGAACGCGCTGCCAAGCGTAACGGGCGCGGGGTGGGATGGAAGCAGGGGATCCAGCCCAACAGGTGTGGGGGGCGATTGAATTGCGGTGTCCAAGCTTATCTCCAAGTTTGATCAGGCATCTGATCTGGATGCCGAAAAGCGCTGGTCGAGCCCTCCACCCCGCACAGGGCGTTGAAATCGCAGTGTATCGGCGTACAAAGGATTCAATGCACCACGCGGCAACGTAGAGGCTGCGAAGCAGTTTTGCAGCGCCCTGATGCCAAACTTGGACGGGACACCGTCTTATTAACCGGGAGTTGGCACCCCGATGGTTGCATTCTATTGGAGAGCGCAAGACAGGGTCAAGAAAGCAAGTGTTGGGAAGTCAACTGATGATGGGCACCCTCGCCAGTGGGCGCACGCAGTGCGACTGTCGCGCTTAGTGCGACAAGGAGGGCGTTGTGCGTAGACCCTCGGGGGGCAGAGGATTGGTCAGCAGGAATTCCTTGAAGGCCTGGGCCACTGCGGACAGGTGTTTGCCCTTGCGCTGCACCACATACCAGTGCCGCATGATGGGAAAATGCTCCACCGGCAAGACGACGAGGCGCCCGGTTTCCAGTTCCAGCAGTACGGTATGCCGAGACACTACGGCTAGCCCCATACCGGCTTGCACGGATTCCTTGATAGCCTCGTTGGTGCTCATCACCAGTTCCAGGCGAGGACTTAAACCGTGCTCGCGAAAGAAGCGTTCCATGGCCCCTCGTGTTCCCGAGCCCTCTTCGCGCACGACAAAGCTTTCTTGCGCCAGATCACTCAATGGTATGATCTTGTTGCCGTTGCCGGCGAGCCGATGAGTCGGCGGCGCAATCATCACCAGAGGATTCTCCATAAAAGATTCCGTCTGCAGGTCCAGGCCCTCGGGCGGCAGCCCCATGATTGCCAGGTCGATCTGATTTGCGACCAGTTGCGCAATGATCGATTGTCGGTTGGTGACATCCAGATTAATGGTGATAGTCGGATGAATCGCGCGAAAGCGTGTAAGCAGTTGAGTGGAATAGTAATTCGCGGTGGATGCCACGGCGATCCTTAGATTGCCATGCTCCAGGCCTTTGAGACCGGCGAGGACAGCCTCCATGTCGTTTAGCAGCCCGGCTATGTTATGGCTATAGTGGAACACTTCCCGGCCAGCTTCCGTCAGGAAAATCCGCTTGCCCAACTGCTCCGTCAGGGGCAGGCCTATGCCTTCCTCCAGGCTGCGCACCTGCATGGACACGGCTGGCTGGGTAAGGTGAAGCTCCCGGGCCGCCTTGGAATATGACAGCAGTCGGGCCACGGCCTCAAATACCCTTAGTTGACGCAGGCTTATATGTAGCATTTAGAGATTAAATCATAAGTTCTGACTTATATATACGATCACAATCTTTGACTGTTGTTTATATTTAATGTTGGTTAGACTTCCGCCCACTGTCTTGACTGTTGCGCCAACTCTGTCCAGGACTTCGATAGGTCGACTCTTCAATTTAAGGAGAATGCAATGGCTGTAAAAACCTACAACGCCGGCGTGAAGGAATATCGCCAGACTTACTGGATGCCGGAATACACCCCGCTGGATACCGACATCCTCGCCTGTTTCAAGATTACCCCCCAGCCTGGAGTCGACCGCGAAGAAGCCGCTGCCGCCGTAGCCGCCGAATCCTCTACCGGCACCTGGACCACCGTGTGGACCGATCTCTTGACGGACTTGGACTACTACAAGGGCCGCGCCTACCGCATCGAAGACGTGCCCGGCGACGACACCTGCTTCTACGCTTTCGTGGCCTACCCAATCGATCTGTTCGAAGAAGGCTCGGTGGTCAATGTGCTGACCTCCCTGGTCGGCAACGTGTTCGGCTTCAAGGCCCTGCGCGCCCTGCGCCTGGAGGACGTGCGCTTTCCCATCGCCTACGTCAAGACCTGCGGCGGCCCGCCCGCTGGCATACAGGTTGAGCGTGACCGCCTCAATAAATACGGCCGCGCCCTGCTGGGTTGCACAATCAAGCCGAAACTGGGTCTTTCAGCCAAGAATTACGGCCGGGCCGTGTACGAGTGTCTGCGTGGCGGCCTCGACCTGACTAAGGATGACGAGAACGTCAACAGCCAGCCGTTCATGCGCTGGCGCGACCGCTTCGAATTCGTGATGGAAGCCGTTCACAAGGCCGAACGTGAAACCGGCGAGCGCAAAGGGCACTATCTGAACTGCACCGCGCCAACCCCGGAAGAGATGTACAAGCGTGCCGAATTCGCCAAGGAGCTGGGCGCACCGATCATCATGCACGACTACTTGACCGGCGGCCTCACTGCCAACACCGGTCTGGCCAATTGGTGCCGCAACAACGGCATGCTCCTGCACATCCACCGCGCCATGCACGCCGTGCTGGATCGCAACCCCCATCATGGCATCCACTTCCGCGTCCTGACCAAGGTTCTTCGTCTCTCCGGTGGTGACCACCTGCACTCCGGCACCGTGGTGGGCAAGCTGGAAGGTGACCGCGAGGCGACCTTGGGCTGGATTGACACCATGCGTGACAAGTTCATCAAGGAGGACCGCAGCCGCGGCCTGTTCTTCGATCAGGACTGGGGTTCCATGCCTGGCGTATTCCCGGTCGCGTCCGGCGGCATTCACGTGTGGCATATGCCGGCGTTGGTCGCGATCTTCGGCGACGACGCCTGCCTGCAGTTCGGTGGCGGCACGCTTGGCCACCCCTGGGGCAACGCGGCCGGTGCCGCAGCCAACCGCGTCGCACTGGAAGCCTGCGTGGAAGCTCGCAACCAGGGCGTGCAGATCGAGAAGGAAGGCAAGGCCATCCTGACCCATGCCGCCAAATCTTCTCCCGAACTGAAAATCGCCATGGAAACCTGGAAAGAGATCAAGTTCGAGTTCGACACCGTCGACAAGCTGGACGTGGCGCACAAGTGATCCGGATTCAGGCAGGGGTTCAGGAAATTACTGCGCGGCGCAGCCGCACATACTCTGAGTCCTGAGTCCAAACCCAGAAAGCTTTTTGCCCGATCCCTAATCCCCGAAAGGAAGCAACAAATGTCAGAAATGTTGGATTACAAGAGCCGTCTGAGCGATCCCGCCAGTCGCAAGTTCGAGACCTTCTCCTACCTGCCCGCCATGAGTTCCGCGGGCATGCGCAAGCAAGTCGAATACATCGTGAAGAAAGGCTGGAACCCCGCCATCGAGCACACTGAGCCGGAACACCTGATGGACACCTACTGGTACATGTGGAAGCTGCCCATGTTCGGCGAGACCGATGTCGAGCGTATCCTGACCGAGGCCGAAGCCTGTCACAAAGCCAACCCGAACAACCACGTTCGTCTGGTCGGCTATGACAACTTCGCGCAATCCCAAGGGACCGCCATGGTGATCTACCGCGGCAAGACTGTTTAAGCCGCGACGGGAGACCGTATCGCCCCCGTCGCCGCAAGGCGCGGGGGCTTTTTGTTTGCAGATAGATTTGTAGGGTGGGCAAAGCGTAGCGTGCCCACCGCTGTGAACGGTGGGCACCACCTTCGGCCTTTGCCCACCCTACAGGAGACGTACTGTGTCCAACATCATCGACCAATACCGCATCAGCAAGGAACCCTACTACCGCACCGTCGCCGACGAGGTGGAGTTGTACGAAGCCGCCTATTCGGTGCGCATGCCCATGATGCTGAAAGGCCCAACCGGCTGCGGCAAGACTCGCTTCGTCGAATACATGGCCTGGAAGCTTGGCAAGCCGCTGATCACCGTCGCCTGCAACGAAGACATGACGGCGTCGGACCTGGTGGGCCGCTTCCTGCTCTCTGCCCAGGGCACCCAATGGCAGGACGGTCCGCTGGCCATCGCTGCCCGCCAGGGCGCGATCTGCTATCTGGATGAAGTCGTCGAAGCACGCCAGGACACCACCGTGGTGATCCACCCGCTGACCGACAACCGCCGTGTCCTGCCCCTGGAAAAAAAGGGCGAGTTGGTCACCGCCCACGCGGATTTCCAGATTGTGATTTCCTACAACCCGGGCTACCAGTCCTTGATGAAGGATCTCAAGCAGTCCACCAAGCAGCGATTTGGCGGCCTGGACTTCACCTATCCCGAACATGCCGTCGAAACCGAGATCGTTGCCCATGAAGCCGCAATTGATGCTGAGGTGGCGGGCAAGCTGGTTTCCATCGCGGAGCGCTCGCGCAACCTCAAGGGCCATGGCCTTGATGAAGGCTTGTCTACCCGCATGCTAATCTATGCGGGTTCGCTTATTGCCAGGGGGGTAAAGCCCATGGCAGCGTGTCGAGTCGCACTGGTGCGCCCGATTACGGACGACCCGGACATGCGCGATGCACTCGATGCGGCGGTCAGTACCTTCTTTTGATGCAAGGGATCCAGGGTCAGGGAATGTGCGCAAGCCCGAACCTTGGATCCTGGCGCAGCCAAAGGCCGTGCAAGCGTGAATCCTGACCCCTGACCCCTAAAAGTCATGTCCATCAATTTCGACGATTACACTGACCTGCTGGAGCCGCTTTCGCCCCATAGCCGCGAGATGTTGCAGGCCGCCTGGCACGACGCCACCAAGGTGTTCTCGCCGCGCGGGTTGGACAATTACCTGAAAGGCGCGGCAGCGCTGCGCGGTTTGGGTCGCGGCGACTCGCTGGTCGAGACGTGGATAGGCGAAGCCCCCCAGGTTGCAAAGGAAGTTGGGGAGGATGTGGTCGCTGACCTGGCCACTGCGGCGCTCACACTCGCTTCAAAGACCTCCGGCGCGGTGATTGAACTGCTGCTTGCCACCGCTCCCATCGCGGCGAATCGCCTGGGCGATGCGCAGTTGTTCATCAAGTATCTGCGATTTGTCAACACCTTGATCGCGCAGGCCCCGCGCGGGGTGCGTCCGATGCTCGACAAGCTGGAGGTGCTGTTCAAGCAACTGACCCTGGGCGGTCTGCGGCGTTGGGCGATGTGGGGAGCGCACGCGCACCGCACCAATTACGAGGAGCAGATCCGCTACTTCAGCTTGGAATCGAAGGAATCGCTCGCCATGCTGCAGAAGGAGCGCAAGGGCACGTTGCTGGTGGATGTGCAGCGCCGCATCAACATGTATCTGCGCGCCTTGTGGGCGCGGGATTTCTTCATGCGCCCCACTTCCGGCGACTTCGAATTGCGCGAGGGTTACAAACCTTACATCGAGGACTATCTGCTGCATCTGCCCGATGCCTTTGATGACTTCCTGGTCCCGGGTCAGGACGGAGCACGCGTTTCGGGGCTGGAACTTTACCGGGCCACAGCCGCCCACTGCGCTGCCCACGTCACGGAAACCCGCCGGCCCATCTCTGCCGAAGGTCTCAACCCCATGCAGATGGCGGTGATCTCGGTAATTGAGGACGCGCGCGTGGAAGCCCTGTCGATACGCCGCTTCCCCGGCCTGAAGCAACTGTGGAGCAGGCTGCACTTCGCCACTCCGGAATTGGATCGCACTGCCGGCGACTTCCTGAACCGCCTCGCGCGCGCGCTGCTTGACGACGCCTATGGGGATGCTGATCCCTGGATTGTGCAGGGCAGGATGTTGTTTCACGCCGCAGCGGATCGCTTGGACGCCAACCAGACCTCCTGGGACGTCGGCGTGCAGCTTGCCCACAACCTGAGCGAAAAGCGAATTCCCTTCAACCCGCGCATCGATGTGCTCACCGCGCCCTATCGCGACGACAATCGCTATTTCTGGGCATTCGAGGAATTCGATTTCGACAAGGCCGCCAACGCCGGCTATGAATCCGTCAGGCAGGTGCGCAAGTATGTAAGCGCAATGGAGATGGCCAACGAGGTCGACGTGGAAAACGCCGGCGATGACGCCGGGGAAATCTGGGTACTGAACAGCGAGTTCTACCTCGACCAGGAAGGGTGCTCAATCAATGAACTGGAAGGCAAGGAGCCCCTGTCCCAGCCCTTCCATTACTCGGAATGGGACTACCAGATCCAGCTCGAACGCCCGTCCTGGGCTACGGTGCTGGAACGGCGCGCCAAGTCTGGCGACCTGCAGATTATTGATGCCATCACCGCGCAGTACAAGCGGGAAATCCATCGCATGAAATTCCTGCTCGACGCCATGCAGCCGCAGGGCGTGCAGCGCATCCGCAAGCTGGAGGACGGCGACGACATCGACATCAATGCGGCGATCGCCAGCTTCACCGACATCCGCATGGGCAACCAGCCCGACCCGCGCATCATGATGCGCTCGGTGCGCAAGACTCGCGACTTCTCCATCCTGGTGTTGCTCGATCTGTCCGAATCGACCAACGAAAAGGTTGCCGGTCACGACTATAGCGTGCTGGATCTGACCCGCCAGGCCTGCGTTCTGCTTTCCGACGCCATCCACAAGGTCGGCGATCCGTTTGCCATACACGGCTTTTGTTCGGACGGTCGTCACGACGTCGCTTACTACCGGTTCAAGGATTTCGACCAGCATTGGGACGAGACCTCCAAGGCCAAACTGGCGGGCATGACCGGCCAGCTCTCCACCCGCATGGGTACGGCCATCCGCCACGCCGGCCATTACCTGAAGCTGCAGAAATCCGCCAAGAAATTGCTCATCGTCATCACTGACGGCGAGCCGGCGGACATCGATGTGCGCGACCCCCAGTACCTCCGCTATGACACCAAGAAGGCGGTGGATGATGTAGCCAAACAAGGCGTAGTCACCTACTGCATGACGCTCGACCCGCGCGCCGACAATTATGTTTCGCGCATTTTTGGCCAGCGCAATTACATGGTCGTGGACCATGTGCAGCGTTTGCCGGAGAAGTTACCTCTCCTCTATGCCGGGTTGACTCGCTAGAATGACGGCCATTCAACCGCAGGAAACGAGCATGACCCCCAGCCCAGCTTTTTTGGTCATCACCGCCTCGGGCGAAGATAATGTGGGCTTGGTTGACCGCTTTTCCAGCCAGGTGACCGACTCCGGGTGCAACATCGAGGAATCTCGCATGGCGGTGCTGGGCGGATCGTTTGCCTTGGTGGTGCTGGTTTCCGGCGACTCCGGCAGCATTGTAGCCCTGGAAAATACACTACCCGGCCTGGGTACCTCCCTGGGTCTGAGCCTGACCGTTCGTCGCACCCGGATGCGCAATCCGCAATCGACGCTCCCCTATGAAGTCGAGGTGGTCGCGCTCGATCATCCGGGCATCGTCAAGAACTTGGCCGGTTTCTTCGCGCAGCGCGAGATCAATATCGAGGAACTTTCCACCGATACCTACCCAGCCCCCCACACCGGCAGCCCCATGTTTTCAGTGCACATGACCGTGGGCGTGCCTCCGGGGTCTTCGCTGGTCGCCCTGCGCGAGGAGTTCTTGCTGTTATGCGACAGCCTCAATCTGGACGGCTCCCTGGAGCCCCGGCGCTTTTAATCCGGACTATCGGCTAGAATCATTTCATCAGAATGGAGAGTGCGCAATGCTGCAGCAACACAACCGGATTGCCCTGTCCCTATTGCAATGGGTTGAAAACCTCGGCCTGCTGATCATCCTTGTCGCCACGCTGACAGCAGGGTTTAGCGAGGTGCAAACCATGCTCGGGGTCGGAAAGGTTACTCTCGCGGACTTGCTGCTGCTCTTTCTCTACCTGGAAATCATCACCATGCTGGGCCTGTACTACAAGGAAGGCAAGCTCCCGGTGCGCTATCCCATTTACATTGCGATTGTGGCCCTGACCCGCTATATCGTTCTGGGTATGAAGGAAATGGACACGCTCACCCTGATCGCCATCACCGGCGCAATTCTGATGCTGAACGTCAGCGCGCTGCTGCTGCGTTATGGCCAGACCCGGATGCCATACCAAGACAACGAATGAAAGAGGAATACGTCGGGTTCCGCAATGACAAACATGGCATGACCCAGTTGGGCCGTATCGTGCTGGACGGCTGGTTGTTCGGCCTCATCCCCGAAGCCGAGGACTGCGCAGGCTGGGATCTGGGGCGCATGCAAATTCTGATGGAGAAGGTCGAATTCGAATGGGACAAATACGGCAACTTGCCAAGCCGGCTTCCGCCTGAACTCAGACAGCGGCATACCGAGATTTACGCCCGCGCCACTGCCATCGCCTGGGAAAAGGGCTGGAATCCTGAACTCGGGGAGGACGACTAGGGCGCGGTCGGCCTACTCTTCCTTGGAACGAGAGAACCGGGTGCTTATGTTCAGAACGACGGCCTGCTCTTCCGGCCGATTTCTCTGGGATAGCAGGTGAAGGGCGCGCGGAAACTCGACTTGCAGTCGAGCCATGACGTGCCACGCATTCGGCATGTAGTACACCACTTCATAGGGCACCCGTTCATCCAGCGCAGTGCGCGCTTGGGGCAAAAAATGCTGCCAAGCCAGTTGAATCATCCCAGACGTCTCGCGATCAACAAACACAATTTCCTCTGCATCAACGATTGCCAGGTACTGCATGGTTCGGATAGGAACAAAGACGCAGCCACTGGAACGAGTCAGCAGAGTGTGGCCCAGGTTGTAGGTAAGCGCGGGAAGATAGCGTGGTTCGCGTAGAATCTCATCGCCCCGGTATAACGACATTTTCATGCTTGGCCTTCCATGCCAATAAAGTTTACGCCCCTCCTGCTGCGCGAGACCAGCGTTCTGTTGGGAGACGTGCTGACCTTCACCGCTCCCGCCGACACCCTGCTCTCCGGCCATTTCCGGCACAATCCTGCGTTGGGAAGGGAACAACGCGCCTTCATGGCCGACAGCATCTTCGGCGTGCTGCGCCATCTGCGAACCCTGCAATGGCAGAGCGCCCACGCCAGTCCCCGCCTCCTGCTGTTACTCTGGCTGATCAGGATTAGCGGCATGAGCATCCGGGAACTGGAGCCCGCGATGAAAAAGGATGAAGGGAGGGCACTGGCCGTCTTGAAGGCAGCCGCGCCAGCCGTTCCGCCTCTGGCCGTCTTGGCTGAGTGGCCAGATTGGGTTGTCGAGGCGCTCCGCCCCCAGTACAGCGAGGAAGAAATACTGTCCTTGGGCCGCGCCATGCAGAACCCTGCGGCGTTGGACTTACGCGTCAATACCCTTAAATCCAACCGTGAAGCCGTATTGGGCGAGCTGGCCAAACTGGGGCTGGCAGCAAGCCCCACGCCGTATTCGCCGGTCGGCATTCGGCTTACCGGCCATCCTGATCTAGTCAGGCTGAGCTTGTTCAAATCCGGCGTCGTCGAAGTGCAGGATGAGGGCAGCCAGTTGGTAGCAATCCTGCTCGGTGCGCGCCGGGGGGAAATGGTCGCGGACCTGTGCGCGGGTGCGGGTGGCAAGACCCTTGCAATCGGCGCGCTCATGGCCTCGAGTGGACGGTTGTATGCCTTCGATGTCAATGACAAGCGCTTGGGGAAATTGGCGCCCCGGCTCAAGCGCTCAGGCCTGTCCAATGTCACGCCGCAACTGATCGCCAGCGAGCAGGACAGCCGCCTCAAACGGCTGGCGGGAAAACTTGAGCGGGTTCTGGTAGATGCGCCCTGCTCGGGCCTGGGCACGGTGCGCCGCAACCCAGACCTAAAATACCGGCACAGCCCGCAGAGCGTGGCCGAACTCAATCAAAAGCAGGCCAGCCTGATCCGTGCCGCGGGAAAACTGGTGAAGCCTGGCGGGCGCCTGGTGTACGCTACCTGCAGCCTGTTGTCGGCTGAAAACCAGGCCATTGCGGAAGTCTTCCTTGCCGAACATCCGGAATTTCGGCTTCTGCCTGCCGGTGAAGTTCTGGCCTCCCAGCGCGTGCCCTTAACGATGGGCAAATATCTGGAGATGGACCCTGTGCGACATCACACCGATGGCTTCTTCGCGGCCATCCTGGAAAAGGACGGCGCTGGACGATGAACCGGCCAGGCAAGCACCATCCAACCTATCCAACGTGAGTGACTTGTTCGATGCCCTCGAAACTCTTCATTCAACCTGATCGAGCCGCCACCCTGAGTGGGCTCTTCCAGGAACGGCTAGGCGCGACCCCGGACAAATTTGCTTATCGTCAATTTGATTCCGCCACTGAAACCTGGAAATCATGGACTTGGAGGCAGGTCGACAAGGAGGTTGCCCGCTGGCAGGCCGCGCTGGTGAAGGAAGGCCTGGCCCCTGGCGACCGGGTGGCGGTCATGCTGAAGAATTGCGTGGAGTGGATCATCTTCGATCAGGCGGCGCTGGGGCTGGGGCTGGTGACCGTGCCGCTTTACCTGGACGACCGGCCGGACAGCGCCGCCTGGATCATCGACAATGCAGGAGCCCGATTACTGCTGGTCGAGGGCCGTTTCCAGCACCGCAAGGTGGCGGAAATCGTCTCCGCCACGCACAAGCTGGAGCGCGTCGTCAGCCTGTTGTCACCAGAACGTTTGGCCGACTGGAACCCCAAGTTTGTCCTCGCCGAAGACTGGCTGAACGCAGCCGCTGGCGTCCCGATCCCGCAGCGCCGACTTACTCCCGACATGCTGGCGTCCATCGTCTATACCTCGGGCACGACCGGAAAGCCAAAGGGCGTCATGCTCACGCATGACAACATGTTGTGGAATGCGTGGTACGCGAGCCTGTGCCTCGATTTCGCAGGTGACGAGATCTTCCTTTCCTTCCTGCCCCTTTCCCACACGCTGGAGCGGACGGCGGGATATTACCTGCCTCTGTTGCTCGGAGCCGAAGTCGTTTTTGCCCGCTCCATAGCGCTGCTAAGCCAGGATCTGCAGGCCATTCAGCCCACCGTGCTGGTTTCGGTTCCGCGCATTTACGAGCGCGTTTATGCGCGCATTCAGGACGCGCTAGCCAGGAAGGGCGGGGCGGCGCAACGCCTTTTTCAGTCCGCCATCGAAGTAGGCTGGTATCGCTTTGAATATGAAAACGGCCGGGCAATCTGGCACCCCAAGCTGCTTGCCTGGCCATTGCTGAAAAAGGTGGTTGCCGACGGCATCGTGGAGAAATGGGGTGGCAGATTGAAAGTGGCAGTCTCCGGAGGTGCGGCCCTATGCCCTGATATCGCCAAGGTGTTTGTCGGCTTGGGGATACCGGTATATCAGGGTTACGGGCTGACAGAAGCCAGCCCGGTCATTTCCGTCAATCGCCCTGGCGCTAACAGGCCAGCCAGTATCGGCAAGGCCCTGCCCGGTGTCGAAGTCCAGATTGACGCAAACAATGAACTGCTCAGCCGCAGCCGCTGCGTCATGCGTGGGTACTGGAATAACCCGGAGGCCACGTCTGCCGTGGTTGATGGGGCTGGCTGGCTGCACACGGGCGACTTGGCGCGGATGGACGAGCAGGGCTACCTCTATATTGTCGGCCGCATCAAAGATATTATTGTCCTCAACAATGGGGAAAAAGCCTCGCCCGCAGACATGGAAGCTGCCGTCACCCTCGATCCCCTGTTTGAGCAGGTAATGGTGGTCGGTGAAGGCAAGCCCTGTCTGGCCTGTGTAGCCGTGTTAAATGAGGAACATTGGCGAACGTTTTGTCGGGAGCACAACCTCGATCCGGACAAGGCTGATGCGTCGGCCGACAGCCGGGTCAACAAGATGCTGTTGGCCCGAATTGCGGAAAGGCTTAACGGCTTTCCAGGCTATGCCCAGGTGCGCAGACTGTATCTGACCCCGGGACCCTGGACCGTGGAGAACGGCTTGCTTACCCCCACTCTGAAAATGAAGCGAAAACAACTGCAGGAAAGATTCCAAGAAGCCATCGAGGCCATGTACAAGAATTTGTCTGGTTATTGAGGTAGCGCGCAGCAGTTTGTCTCCTGCGGGCCTACGAACCGCGAAACCCGCTCAATTGGCCGGATCGTCTAAATAATCGCAGACATTGTCCGTTATTGATTTTGCATGTCCCGTCATTCAGAACCAGTCATGGGCGAAATTGCGCCCTGACCCAATGAAGCCGTTAGGTCCGAATCGATAGACGTAACTACCGCCACCAGGGAGAACCATGAAAGCACTCCGCATCAAACAGCTTGCAATCCTTGTAGTGACCGGCCTGCCCGGCCTGACCATCGCATCCGGTTTTGCCCTGACCGAACAGAGCGCCAGCGGATTGGGCAACGCCTTCGCCGGCGCCGCTGCGTCGGCGGAAGATGCCAGCACCATTTTCTTCAATCCTGCGGGCATGACCAGACTGCCCAACCGGCAGGTGGCGGGTGCACTGCATTTAATCCTTCCTAGCGCAAAATATTCCGATAGCGACCCGACCAATAACGACGGCGGAGATGCAGGCAGCTTGGCCGCGGTGCCCAACTTTTACTACGTCATGGCCTTGTCCCCCACGATCCGCTTTGGGCTGGGCGTGAATGCCCCGTTCGGACTGAAGACGGACTATGACTTTGGCTGGGCGGGGCAATTCTCCGCCCTTAAATCCGATCTCAAGACCATCAACCTGAATCCCAGCCTGGCGACCAAGCTCACTGATCAACTCTCTGTCGGCATTGGGCTCAACATTGATTATGCCAAGGCAGAACTTTCCAATTTCGTACCTCCTCTCTATGGCGGCGCGTCGGCTGGTACAGCTACCGTCAAAGCTGATGACTGGGGCATGGGGGCTAACGCTGGACTCTTGTATGAATTGGACAGCAACACTCGTATAGGCTTTTCTTACCGTTCCCGCATAAAACACAAGTTGGAAGGCGATGCCACATTTGCCGGCTCGCCATTAGCGAATACCCCAATAACGGCTGACCTTACCCTGCCTGATATCGCGTCCTTGAGTATCGTCAAACAGATCAGCCCAGCACTTACCTTGCTGGGCGATATCAGCTACACCACCTGGAGCGTATTCGACAAGCTCACCATCGTGCGCACCAGTGGCACCACGCTCAGCTCCACCACGGAAAACTGGGACGATACCTGGCGCTTCTCGGTCGGCGCGACCTACAAGCTGAACGATGCGCTCAAACTGCGGGGCGGACTGGCGTATGATCAGTCCCCGGTTCCCAATGCCTATCGCACTCCGCGGATTCCGGATAACGACCGCACCTGGGTTGCGCTAGGTATGGCTTATCAGGCCAGCAACAAGGACATAATCGACGTGGGCTATGCACATCTGTTCAGCAAGGATCCCAGCCTGGCGCAGAACACGAGTCTTGCCGTGCCCCTGCCCGGCAGTTACAACTTTCACGTGGACATCTTGAGCGCCCAGTACACCCACACCTTCTGAACTGATCCGGCCCGGTATAATCAACAGCACGGTCACCCGTGCTGTTTTTCTATGCAAACCCAAGCCGAATTCACTAACCTGGTCACCCTCCTGATCGAGGACAGCCACAATATTCCCCTGCTGTGGCAACTGGGTGCCGTGGCGCTGTGCATCGGTCTGTCGTGGTTCTTGATGCGCCTGATTCAACCCTATCTGCACAAAGAGGACGACGCCTGGGAAACCGGGCGCGCAACCGTCCGGCGTATTGGCTTTCCGCTGCTGATGCTGTTGAGCGTGATCGTCGCGCGGGAAATCATCGGGGTCTGGCAGCCCGAGCGCCACCTGCTCAATGTCGCTGTACCGCTCTTGCTCGCCCTGGTTCTGATCCGTGCGCTGATTTATGCCCTGCGCTACGTCTTCAAGCCCAGCGAGCGGTTAAGAAGCTGGGAGCGTGTTGTTGCTTGGACCATCTGGGCCGGCTTCGCCCTGCACGTCACTGGCGTGTTGCCGCGTATTCATCACGCCCTCGAAGCCTTGTCCTTCGAAGCAGGCAATCACCGTTTCTCGCTGCTGCTGCTGTTCCAGGCCGCCGCCACGATCGTCCTCGCGGTTATTGCTGCCCTGTGGGTGGCACAGTTCATTGAAAGCCGTTTGATGGGCATGCCGCGCATGGATTTGAGCCTGCGTCTTGCCCTATCCAAGGCGATGCGCACCTTTCTTCTGGTGCTGGCCGTGCTGATAGCGCTCCCCGCGGTCGGCATCGATCTGACCGTGTTGTCAGTATTCGGCGGAGCACTGGGCGTGGGGCTGGGCTTCGGCCTGCAGAAGATCGCCAGCAACTATGTGTCCGGATTCATAATCCTGCTCGACCGCTCGGTCCGCATTGGCGATATGATTACCGTGGACAATCGCTATGGTCAGGTATCCGGGATCAATACGCGTTACACCCTGCTTAAGTGCCTGGACGGAACGGAAACCATCCTGCCCAATGAACAGCTCATCGTTAACGCAGTGGTCAATCATTCATTCAGCAAACCGGATGTAAAGGTGGATTTGCCCATCCAGGTTGCCTACGAGACTGATCTGGACCAGGCAAAGGATATCTTGCTGGAGGTCGCCAATAGTCATATCCGGGTCGCCGGGGACAATGCGCAACAAATGCCTAACGTCCTGCTGCAAGCATTTGGCGACAGCGGCATTAACCTGGTACTGGTGTTCTGGATTCGAGACGCCGAGCAGGGCCAGCTTGGCCTGCGCTCGGAACTCAACTGGGAAATCTGGCGCCGCTTCAAGCGCGCGGGCATTGAGATTCCTTTCCCCCAGCGGGACATCCACCTCAGACCGGGCACCGCGGTGTCCGCCATCCTTGACTCCGGGCCTGCTTCCGCATAGTATGCGGACAATATTATCTGATTTTCAAGGTTGCCTCGCATGCACTTATCGGTATTGACGCTCCCATGGTGGGGTTATGTGGTCGTGACCTTGGTGCTCACGCATATCACGATCGCCGGCGTCACCATTTTTCTGCACCGTTCCCAAGCCCACCGGGCGCTGGATTTGCATCCCGTGGCCAGCCACTTCTTCCGTTTTTGGTTGTGGCTCACAACCGGCATGGTTACCAAGGAATGGGTGGCCATTCATCGCAAGCACCACGCCAAATGTGAAACTGCGGAAGATCCACACAGCCCCCAGGTGTTGGGGATCAAGAAGGTGCTGTTTGAAGGCGCCGAACTTTACCGTGCCGAATCCAAGAAGCAGGAAACCCTGGACAAGTACGGCCGCGGGACTCCGGACGACTGGCTCGAGCGCAACATCTACTCCCCCCACTCTGGCGCGGGCATCGTGCTGATGATGGTGATCAACCTAGTGCTGTTTGGGCCGATTGGCCTCACCATCTGGGCCGTGCAAATGGCCTGGATCCCTATCACCGCCGCTGGCATTATCAACGGTATCGGTCACTACTGGGGCTACCGCAACTTTGCTGCGGAAGACGCCTCCACCAATATCGTTCCCTGGGGCATTATTATTGGCGGCGAGGAGCTTCACAACAACCACCACGCCTATGGCACCTCGGCCAAACTTTCCGCCAAGTGGTACGAGTTTGACATTGGCTGGATGTACATCCGCATGATGGCCGTGTTTGGACTGGCAAAGGTGCTGCGCGTGGCGCCCAAGGTCGGCTGGCAACCGATCCGTCCCACTGTCGACCTGGGCATGTTGCAGGCGGTCATCACCCACCGTTACGACGTGGTCACCCGTTATGCCAGCAGCATGAAGCAAGTGCTGGCGGACGAAGTCAGCCGCCTCAAAGCGAATGCCCACATGCCCCAGGTTGACCTCAGCGCCCTGCGCCAATGGCTGCGCCTTGAGCCTGCCGCTTTGCAGACCCAGGACAAGGTCGCGCTGGACAAGATGCTGGCCCGGAGTGACAAGCTCGACACCATTTACCGTATGCGCGCCGAACTCTCTGCCGTGTGGGAACGTTCGAACGCGAGCAAGGAACAACTAGTCAAGCAACTTCAGGACTGGTGCCAGAAAGCCGAAGCCAGCGGCATCGAAGCCCTGCAGGAATTTTCACAGCGGCTAAGGCGCTACGCTTGACGCAAAGTTGGACTCAAACGAAAAACCCGCCGAATGGCGGGTTTTCTTTTCCCGGATCAGGCTCGATTACTTGAGCTTGGTTTCCTTGTACATAACGTGCTTGCGGGCCTTGGGGTCAAACTTCATGAACTCCATTTTTCCCGGCGTGGTCTTCTTGTTCTTGGTCGTGGTGTAGAAGTGCCCGGTTCCAGCGGTGGATTCAAGCTTGATCTTGTCGCGGCTCTTGCTCGCCATGTTGTTCTACTCCTTAAATCTTTTGGCCGGCTGCTCGCATTTCGACCAGCACGGCATCAATGCCCTTCTTGTCGATGGTGCGGAGCCCCGCATTGGTCAGACGCAGGCGAACATAGCGGTTTTCGCTTTCCACCCACAGGCGGCGCTCCTGCAAATTGGGCAGGAAGCGGCGCTTGGTCTTATTGTTGGCGTGGGAAACGTTGTTCCCAACCATGGGTTTCTTACCCGTAACTTGGCACACGCGGGCCATGATGCGCTCCAACTGAATTCGGAAGACCGCGATTTATACCATGAAACGCCGGCTCAGAGCAAACCGGATTCAGCAAACGAGAGGATTTGTGCGCCAGCCACGATAAAGTGATCAAGCACCCGCACATCGACCAGCGCTAGCGCCTGCTTGAGTTGTTGGGTGAGCAGGCGGTCCGCCTGGCTCGCCTCGGCCACGCCGGAGGGATGATTGTGCGCCAGGATAAGGGCCGCGGCGTTATGAGCTAAGGCACGTTTCACAACTTCGCGAGGATAGACGCTGGTTTGTGTAAGCGTTCCGCGGAACAGTTCTTCCAACCCGATCACACGGTTCTGCGCATCCAGGAATACTGCGGCGAACACTTCATAGTGTCGTTCCTTCAGGGTAAAGCGCAAGTAATCCCGCACCGCCGCAGGCGAACTCAGCACATCGCCGTACTGCATTTGTTCGGCCAGAGCGCGCCGAGCCATTTCCATCACCGCTTGGAGTTGGGCATACTTGGCCAGACCCAGCCCAGGCGCGGCGCAGACCTCAGCCCGTTCGGCGCTGCCGAGTCGCGACAAGCTGCCAAAGCGCTCCAGCAGTTCGCGCGCCAAGTCCACCGCACTCTTTCCGGCAACGCCGGTGCGGAGGAAGATTGCCAGCAGTTCCGCGTGCGTCAAGGCCTGCGCGCCCCTTTCCAGCAGTTTCTCCCTAGGCCTTTCATCCGCCGGCCAATCCCTAATCGCCAAATCGTTCTCCCCACCTATAAAATAGGCATCATTTTTTCAAGTGTACGTGCATGGCGGATTTGCAGGGCAAAACCATTGTCCTCGGGGTGAGTGGCGGCGTGGCCGCATACAAGACCGCTGAGTTGGCGCGCTTGCTGAGGAAGGCAGGCGCGCGGGTGCGCGTGGTCATGACCGAGACCGCTCGGCGTTTTGTCGGATCCGCGACGTTTCAGGCCCTGTCTGGGGAGCCGGTGCTGACGGACATGTGGCATGGTCAAGGCGACGGCATGGCCCACATTCATGCCAGCCGCGATGCAGATTTGATCCTTGTGGCGCCGGCGACCGCAGATTTTCTGGCCAGACTCGTTAGCGGCCGGGCGAACGATCTTCTCTCAACTCTTTGCCTGGCACGAGCCTGCCCCTTGTATGTTGCCCCCGCGATGAACCCGGAAATGTGGGCCAATCCGGCTACCATCCGCAATGCCGCCCAACTGAGCAAAGATGGAATCTTCTTCCTGGGGCCCGAAGCCGGCGAGACGGCTTGCGGCGAGATCGGTCCGGGCAGAATGCGGGAGCCTGCAGACCTGCTGGCAGATCTGGCCGCCCGGCTTGTGCCCGGGAAACTCGCCGGGAGGTCGGTGTTGATTACCGCCGGACCGACCTATGAGCCGATTGATCCGGTGCGGGGGCTGACCAATCTGAGCTCCGGCAAGATGGGTTATGCGCTTGCCCGCGCCGCGCACGAAGCGGGGGCCCAGGTCACGCTAATTTCTGGTCCCACCTGCCTGCTAACCCCCACAGGGGTAAGCAGGGTGGATGTCACCCATGCTGCGGAAATGCGCGACGCGGTCATGAAACGGGTGGGAGGGGCTGATATTTTCATCGCTGTGGCAGCCGTGGCGGACTATGCGCCGTCTTCCAGCAAGTCACAAAAGATCAAGCGAGGCACGTCATCACTGAGGCTGGAACTCAAGCCCAATCCGGACATTCTGGCGGAAGCCGCCGCTATCGAGAACGCTCCCTTCTGCGTAGGCTTCGCCGCGGAGACGGAATCTATGGAAGAGCATGCGCAGGCCAAACGGAAAAGAAAGAATCTGCCTTTGATGATTGGCAACCTAGCCCAGGACACCCTGGGTAGCGATGATGCGGCCTTGATACTGTTCGACGAACAGGGCGCCCACCCTCTCCCCAAGGCTGACAAGTTGAGTTGCGCGCGGCGACTCATTGAAGAGATCAATCTTCGACTACACGCGACGAAAAACTGACAAGAACATCACATGCAACTGGAACTGAAGATACTCGACCCAAGGCTTCGGGACCAATTGCCTCATTACTCCACGGCAGGCGCTGCTGGCCTGGACTTGAGGGCAGCGATCGTCAGCCCGATCGATCTCAATCCGGGTGAAACCCAACTCGTCCCAACCGGCATGGCTATCCACATTGGCGACCCGGGGTATGCAGCGCTGATTCTGCCGCGCTCGGGCCTGGGCCATAAGCACGGCATCGTCCTTGGAAACCTGGTAGGCCTGATTGACTCGGATTATCAGGGGCAGTTGCTCGTTTCCTGCTGGAACCGAGGCCGGACCACGTTCATTCTGAATCCCATGGAGCGGCTCGCCCAACTGGTCATCGTGCCGGTGGTTCAGGCCGAATTCAAGATTGTCGATGAATTTGCCGAAAGTCATCGCGGCGAGGGGGGATTTGGCAGTACCGGCAGGCACTGAATACACGCCGGCCTAGGTTGCAGCGTGGCTAGCGGCCATGTGGTATGGGGCTTGCTTGGTATTTGATACCACCCGGGCCTTGAGCCCAACATTTAGAAGAACGCTGCCTTGCACTATGGCCCGACCATCATTACTGCGATTCGGTCTGTTGCTGTCCTTGGCGCTGGCAATCATCAGCGCCATAGCAGTAGGTGGCTTCTATTGGCTCGGCCCCGAACCGGGTAATACGGCCAACCAGGCGGGAAGTCAGAAGAAGCCTGTCATGGCCAGCCAGATCGAGTTTCAGGCGGCTTCGATGCGGAATCTAGCCGAGCGCATCGCCGCACACCCCCAGACTCTGGCGTGTTTTCAGACCGCAAGTCCAGACACTTGCCGGGCTCAGGCTGCCAACCTACATGCGTTGAACCAGGAAGCCTCCATCCTGTTTGTCACCGGGGAGGGCAATAACCAACAACTTTTGCCCGGCTTCGTGCCCGGTGACACCCGGCAGTTGATCAACCGCGCAAGCCGCAACAGCAGCGGTTTGTCGGCTTCGGGATTTAGCCTGTCGGTTTTTCAGCCGGTATTGGATGCGAATGGCAAGCGACTCGGTTTTGTCGTCGTCCAACAATCGATGCCTCAGGTGCAGACCCTGTTCGACACCCTTCCGCTGCCGGATTCCGGTACCTACGCGGAACTCCAGCAAGCCAATGGAAGCGGCGATGTCACAGTATTGATCCGTCGGGGCAACCAGAATGCCAGGGCGAATGCGCTGCCAACCAAGCAAGTCACTCTGGCCGGAACACCATGGACAATTGCTATCTGGAAATATGCCGACGAGCGAATTCGGCAAGCCTTTCCCTACGTGCTGGCCTGGCTGGTGATCTTCCTGGCCATGGCAGTTCTGGTTGCCGCGATTATCGCCAGCATTCGGAACCGGGTGATTGACAACCTGAAAGTGATTGTGGGCCTGGCAAATGATCTCAGGCAGCAGAGGTTGCAGGCCGACTACCCCACTTATTTGGTCGAATTTGAAACCCCGATGCGCAACCTGATAAAGCTCGGCAGGCAAATGGCGGGCAAGCAGAAGGAAGTCAGCACGCAGGCTAGGCTGGATCACCTGTCCAAGGTACACAACCGTTTGTCCTTCGATGAAAAACAGAGCGAGTTGTTCAAGACCCTGAAGGATGGCTGGACCCACAGTCTGTTGATCCTGGACATCGACAACTTCAAACAGATCAATGACACCTTTGGCCACGAAGCCGGCGACCAGATGATCATCCTATTCGGCAAGGCCTTGCGGGAAAATCTGCGCAATAGCGATTTTGTCGCCCGGCTGGGCGGGGATGAATTCTGTGTCATTTTCCCCTACACGCCCCTCGATCGCTCGGAGGAACTGGCCAAGCGGCTGCGCGACAATATGCCGGAAACCGTGGAACTCATCCCCGGAGTCACTCATAAGCTTTCGTGGAGTGGCGGCCTGTCTGAGTACAGCAAGAAAGATACCGTGGAGTCCGCTGCGCTGTCTCGCGCCGATGCAGCTCTACTTATGGCAAAACGCTCCGGCCGCAATACCACCCGAATTACGGCCGCCGCTTAAGAAATCTCTGCCCAAGTCCCGCAACGACCAGAAGGATCGCCAAACCCGCCACCACAGGAACGTTGCCCCAGCGCGCATACGGGGTCATGCCGTGGTAACCCTGAGCCCGACCTTGCAGAATTCCGCGCCGAAACAAATCCATCTCATCGACGACGCGGCCCTTTACATCAATGATTGCGGTGGCGCCGGTATTGGTGGCGCGCAACATCATGCGGCCTGTTTCCAGCGCCCGCATCTGCGAAATTTGCCGGTGCTGGCGTGCAGCAAAGCCGTCGCCGAACCAGGCGTCATTGCTTACGTTAACCAATAGCGTCGCGGACGGCAGAGCGCGAATGATCTCTTCACCGAACGCATCTTCATAGCAGATATCCACGGCCACTTCCTGTCCCGCTACGGACAATGGCTTCTGACGGGCCCCACCACGGGAGAAATCCGACAGGGGGATATGCAGCAACTGCAACACCCAACCAAATCCCGGCGGGATGAATTCGCCAAAAGGCACCAAATGATGTTTGTGATAAAACTGGGTGGGTGCGGCGCCAAAACTGACCACGCTGTTCAGATAGGCCCCGGAGGAATTGCCCGTGGGCACGCCGGCCAACACATCCCCGTCCCGCTCCTGTCCTATCCTTCTCAATTCATTCTTATAGGTTTCCGGCAGGTTGGAAAAGAAGATCGCCAGCGCGGTTTCCGGCAACACCACTAGCCTTGCGTGAGTGGATTCGGCCAGTTGCTGATAGACTTTTAGCGATGCTGCCGCTGCCTCGGGCTCCCACTTTATCTGCTGAGGAATGTTGCCCTGCACCAGCGCCACGGACAGCGGTGCGCCGAGTGGCCTGGTCCAGTTGATCGTCTTTAGCGCTGCCCCCGCCGCAATCAGGGCAAGGACAAGCATTACCCCCCTCGATGCCATCGCCAGACTGGCCCGGCTTTGCCAAACCCAGGCCAGCGCGCCTGCCGTCAGAGCCGTAACGAAGCTCACTCCGTATACGCCAAGCAACGGAGCGTAGCCCGCGAAGGGGCTGTCAGGCACCTGAGAATAGCCTATTGCCAGCCACGGAAAGCCGGTGAAAATCCAACCGCGTACCCATTCCAGCAACGTCCAGGCGGCCGGCAGGAACAGCAGGAGTTGGACAGATCCCCCGGCCCTGCGTCGATCCTGCATTCCGCCAGCCAGCGCGGGAAACATGGCGAGGAGAGCGCAAAATAGAAAGGTGGCCAGCAGTGCCAGGGAGGCCGCCATTTCGCCATAGGTATGCAGGCTGACATAGACCCAGCTCACCCCGACGCCAAAGAAGCCCAAGCCGTATAGCCAGCCGGCGACAAAGGGGCGCACCTTCCCTGGCTGTTGCAGCAACGCAAACAGAATGGCCAGTCCGAGGGAAGCAAGTGGATAGGCTCCCAGCGGCGCAAAGGCCAGCGAGCCCACAGCACCGGCCAACAGGGCCAAGGCGTATCGGGGATTGATGCGTGACATGCGGTATAACGTGGGCGCGTCAGGCCAATTCCTGCCGCCTTTCCTGTTCGGCAAAATCCAGCATGCGCTGGATTGAGCGAACCGCTTTCACTCGTATCGCTTCGTCGACATGAATCTCGTTGGTGCCGGTCTCCAGCACCTGGGCCAATTTTTGCAATCCGTTCATCGCCATCCAGGGGCAATGCGCGCACGATAGGCAGGTGGCCCCCTCTCCCGCAGTGGGAGCCTCGAGCAACAGCTTGCCGGGCGCAGCCGCATGCATTTTGTGAAATATGCCGTTGTCAGTCGCGACGATGAATTCCGAGTTGGGCAGGTCTTGCACCGCCCGGATCAATTGGGTGGTCGAGCCCACCACATCCGCCAGTTCAATCACGCTGGCAGCCGATTCGGGATGCACCAGCACGGCGGCCCGCGGATACTGCTGTTTGAGTCTCATAACGCCATCGGCCTTGAAGGCTTCGTGTACCACGCAGCTGCCCTGCCATAGCAGCATATCGGCGCCGCTCACCTTCTGTACGTAGGCTCCAAGGTGACGGTCTGGCGCCCAGATGATTTTCTCTCCACGGCGATGAAGGTAGGCAACAATCTTCGCCGCGATACCGGAAGTCACCACCCAATCAGCACGGGCCTTGACCGCGGCCGAGGTATTGGCATAGACGACTATTCTGCGATCCGGATTGGCGTCGCAGAATTGCTTGAACTCCTTCGCCGGACAGGCAAGATCAAGGGAGCAGTCCGCATTCAGATCCGGCATGATGACGCGTTTTTCCGGATTCAAAATCTTGGCGGTCTCCCCCATGAATTTCACTCCAGCCACGACCAGCGTCGTGGCTGGATGGCGATGGCCAAAGCGGGCCATTTCCAGTGAGTCTGACACCAGCCCGCCGGTTTCTTCCGCCAGGTCCTGAAGGTCCGGGCTGGTGTAATAATGCGCCACCAGCACGGCATCCTTCTGCTTCATCAAGGTCTTGATGCGGGCCTTGATCGCGTCGCGCTCTACCGGGGCAAGATGCTCTTCCCTCATGGGGGGGACCACAATCTCTTGCATCGATACTTCTGGATAAGCGGCTGTGGTCATGACGGCGTCTTTCATTTGATGTAATCCACCCGGTTTGGATGGCTGGCACGATATAGCGCTGCGGGGCGATGTTTTCCGTCCCGGCGCTGATCACCAGTCGGCTTTACCAAGGCCAGAGCGCTGATGCGCTTGCGGAAATTTCGTTTGTCGAGCGCTTCGCCCAATATCGTCTGGTAGACAGCCTGCAACTCGCTCAAAGTGAATTTCGTCGGCATGAACTGGAATGCGATGGTGGAATAATCCAGCTTGGCGCGCAGTCTCTCCCTGGCCTTGCGGATGATGTCGGCGTGGTCAAAGGCCAGCTTCGGCAATTTATCCAGGTCAAACCAGGCGGCCTCGGCAGCATCGGACCCGGCCTTGGGTTCCATGGTCAGCACTGGCGTTAGACCATAGTAAGCCACACTAATGACTCGCTCGCGCGGGTCGCGGTCGGGCTTGCCGAAAGTGTAGAGTTGCTCGAGATAAACTCCACTCACGCCGGTTTCTTCCAGCAGTTCGCGCAAGGCGCAATCCTCCAGACATTCCTGCGGGTTCACAAAGCCGCCTGGCAGGGCCCACGCACCCGCAAACGGAGCACCGCCGCGCCGAATCAGCAACACCTGAAGACGTTCCTGCTGAATGGTGAAAAGCGCAACATCTGCTGTTACAGCGGGGTGGGGGTAAGCGTAGCAATATTCTGCGTTCAACCGATCACCCTGCGTTGTCTAGGGAAGGTCTGAAGAAGCCCCAATTTTCATGAGCAAATTGGATGCATGATCATCAGCGGCAAGGTTTCGGGTTGATTCCGGGTGTTTCACCCCGTTATCGCTCGCCCTTGCGGGCCATTTTTCATTCATTGGACGTACCTTGCCCCTTGAGATCGCAACAAGTGATGCCGTGCCAGGTACAAATTCGCCAAGGCACAGGTAGCGAACATTCGGTTCGCGTTCTTCATCAGCCCCTTGTAGCGCACCTTCACGAATCCGAAGATGTTCTTGATCACGCCGAACGCGTGCTCGACCTTGGCGCGCACACGCGACTTGTTCCGGTTCTTCGCCCGCTCGACTTCATCGATTTCACCCTTGCGGCGGCAACGACGGTTGGTCATGTCCTGTGCCTTGGGCGCGCATTGCTTGATGACCGCCGTTTGCCCCTGATAGGCACGGTCGCCCCACACCTTGGTTTCGTCCCCATGCAGCAGATCCGGCAGTATCTGCGAATCCGCCACGTTGGCGGCGGTAGCCACCACCGCGTGGATGATCTTGCTCTTCGAATCGACGCCGATGTGCGCCTTCATGCCGAAGTGCCACTGGTTGCCCTTCTTGGTCTGGTGCATGTCCGGGTCGCGCTGCTTGTCGCGGTTCTTGGTCGAGGACGGCGCGGAGATGATGGTGGCATCCACGATGGTGCCGCAGGCTACTTTCATGCCTTGGGCTTCCAGGTGCCGGTGTACCTGCTCGAACAGCTTCCTGCCCAGGTGGTGCTGCTCCAGCAGGTGCCGGAAGCGCAGGATGGTGGTCTCATCCGGCGCAGCCTCGCGCCCCAGATCAATACCGACGAAGCGGCGCATCGCGGCCGAGTTGTAGATCGCTTCCTCCACTGCCGGGTCGGAGAGGCTGAACCATTGCTGCAGAAAGTAGATGCGCAGCATACGCTCCAGCCCCACCGTCGGCCGACCGCCTTCGCCTTTCGGATAGAACGGCGCAATCACGGCGCACAGTTCGGCCCACGGCACGACGTGCTCCATCTCGGCCAGAAAGGCCGCGCGCCTCGTCGTCTTGCCATGCAAGTCAAAGCTGCCTTCGGCAAAGGTTTGTTGTTGCATTCGCTTCCTCCCTATCAGCTTCAGCATTCAACACAGGATAGGAGTGTTCAATGACTTTTGCAGAGATTCCCCTAGTTTAGAACTCACACTTAAGGTAAGTGTTGACTGGACACCATGTCAATAGTTCCGGGTAATATATTTCGGCTGAGACAATCAATCGGATAAGCTTACCCGCTGACATGCAACAGCTCGCCTTAGACATTCAGCCCCTAGCCCCGGTCGGACTTGAGGACGTCGTACCCGGAAGAAACGCCGAGGCATTGGCCATGCTCTGTGCAATAAGAGAGGGCAAACAACACGAACCGGTTTACCTTTGGGGCCCTCACGCCTGCGGCAAGAGCATGGTGTTGGCTGCCCTGACCGAATCGCTGGCCGGCGCAGGATTGGTCATCGGACGTGCGCCAAGCTGGCCGGCTTGCACCGGCCCACTGTTGATCGACGATGTCGACCGGTTGGATGAAGAAAACCAAATTGTGGCCTTCAACCGCTACAATCGCCACAAGGCGACTGCAATGGCCTGGGTGGCAAGCGGCTCGCAGGCACCGTCAGGCTTGAGGGAACTGCGGGAGGACCTGCGCACTCGCTTGAGTTGGGGACTGACTTACCAGCTTCATCCCCTCAATGACGCGGAAAAACACCAGGCCCTGGTGAGACGTGCTGATCAGCTCGGCTTTGAACTGGAAGGCGCTATTGTGGACTATTTGCTCACCCGCTATTCGCGGGATTTGCGTGAATTGCTGGCCGTCGTCGATGCCCTTGACCGCTTCAGCCTCGAACAGCAGCGGCGCGTCAGCCTACCGCTGCTAAGAACACTGTTGCCCAGGCGCAGGTAACAAGAGCACAGTGTGACTAAGCGCTCTTTGCCTGTTCTTCGGCGATCTCTTTTCGCACCGCATCCATATCCAATTCCATCACCTTGCCGATAACGTCATCCAATGCGGATGCAGGCAACGAACCGGGCTGTGAAAACAGGATGATCTGCTCGCGGAATACCATTAGGGTGGGGATGGAGCGGATACTGAAAGATGCCGCCAGTTGCTGCTCCACTTCTGTATTGACCTTGGCAAAAACCACGCCCGGATGTTTTTCGGAGGCGGCTTCATAAACAGGTGCGAAAGCACGACACGGCCCGCACCAAGGGGCCCAGAAATCGACGATCACAAGATCGTTGCCGTTGATGGTTTCGGTGAAGTTGGTTTGGGTGAGTTCAAGGGTAGCCATGTAAATCTTCCGAAAAAACAGAAATGGCGCGGAAAACACCGCGCCGCAAGTGGCACCCTATCATGAGGCCAGTACCGCGCCAAGTGCGCGGCTTTTTTTGGTATGGGGCCCCCGCCCCCTTGATCACCCCGAAGCCGGGGTGATCGAAAATTACTTAGCGAACATTTGCTGGAAAACGCCGCCACGCACGCCTTGCTCGGGCATACGCGAGAAGTTGTGGCTACGCTTGAGATTGCCCCTGACCTCTGCCCGGTTAACCGCCATAATCAATTCGGTCGCCAGTACCCGCGCCTGATAAGGCGTGAGCTTCAACTGACCGATGCTATCCAGGGAAAAAACAACCTGGTCTTTGCCTCCCTCATCTTCTTCCAGGGTGATATTCACTGTTTTGCCGTTGCCCAGTTCCATCATGGTGTTGCTCCTTTTGGTTGCGCCTTACTACTTGCAGACTCCATGCCACCGGCGCTGTCTACGAGGAGCTTATAAAAGCATTGTTAAATCAAAGACTTTTCTGCACTGTCCTGCTATGGCACCAATCGCAAACCAATCCAGGCTGATGATGCGTCAACGGTTCCATAAACACTTTCGTCAGTTCCCTTGTCGAATCGCTGGACGACGGTGAACGTCCAGCCAAAATGAAGCTGCGATACCGACACGAGCGGGAGCCAGATGTTGCGGCGTCCGGGATTTGACTAGCATCGATGCCTTGGCTCCGCTTGTCCACTTGCCCCACATTTATTGAGGCGCAAAAGCCAAATCGATCCGCTTCATTAATTACCGGCTCGACTCGTACTTGAACCTCGGTCGGATTGCTGGCGTCCCTTTCTAACACAGCGCACAGTGTCAAGATATCCGGCGGCGCAGAAGTGGCCTTGCCGAATGCTCAGACCGTTCGCCATTTGCTGCAGCTGTCTGTGTTTCGCTACCTATATACAGCTGGACCCGTTACTTGGCCCCGGCTCCGTTTGCCGCGACATGGCAAGGCCACCGGTTGTTACCTTGGAATTCGGCGTCTTTGCCCCCGGCCGCCGTTGGCGTTTCCCTCAACCAATGCCATGATGAAGCGCCCGGGCCACACTTGGCAGCGTCTTGACCTGCCGCTATATCCGGTTACCGGGCTGGACCTGCCGGACTACTTCCGGCTCACCAGGAAGGACTCTAACCAGCATTTGATCCATGTGATTGTACTGTCCGTGCTGCTGTAGTGCGAACGAACTGAGTTCCTAAGTCGAAGGCTGGCCTCAACTGTCACCGGAGGCACAAACGCCAAGAAGTAAAAAGGGAGCCCGAAGGCCCCCTTAAGCTCGCATCCCGACAATTACAGGCCGAAGGGCTTGATTACAGGCGTGGAAGGCATCGGAGCAGGTGCTGCTGGAGCCGGCGCAGGTGCAGGCTTCGCAGGCGCAGCCTTCTTGGCAGCAGGCCTTTTGGCCGCCGCTGCCTTCTTCGCAGCAGGCTTCTTGGCCGGAGCCGCTTTCTTCACTGCAGCCTTCTTCGCTGCGGGCTTTCTGGCCGGAGCCGCTTTCTTCACTGCAGCCTTCTTCGCTGCGGGCTTTCTGGCCGGAGCCGCTTTCTTCACTGCAGCCTTCTTCGCTGCGGGCTTTCTGGCTGCGGGCTTCTTGGCCGCGACCTTCTTCGCTGCGGGCTTTCTGGCTGCGGGCTTTCTGGCTGCGGGCTTCTTGGCCGCGACCTTCTTCGCTGCGGGCTTTCTGGCTGCGGGCTTCTTGGCCGGCGCAGCCTTCTTGGCAGGCTTCTTGGCCGCGACCTTCTTCGCTGCGGGCTTTCTGGCTGCGGGCTTCTTGGCCGGCGCAGCCTTCTTGGCAGGCTTCTTGGCAGGAGCCGCCTTCTTCTTTGCAACAGGTTTCTTAGCAGGGGCCGCCTTCTTGGCGGCAGGTTTCTTGGCAGTCGCCATAATTCACTCCTTAGAAGTTGAACACATTCACTACTTAACTACCTTTGTTCCTTTACTTACCTTACTACCCAGTAACTACGTGCAGAGGTTGTAAATGCACTTCCAAAGCGTGGCATCAACTTTCGACGCCGCCCCACAAAACGACTTTGACAAGGCAACACCTAAGCTCCGCTTGGTGAATCTCATTCTAGAAGCTTTTTCGCAAGCTTCAATAAGATGTCGAACTTCTTGACGGATAATCTGACAATAAATGTAGCAGTCTAACAACCGATAGCGCGTCGATACTTGTATTGCACGCATTTGTGAAATGACCGGAAGGAGCAAGAACTAATAAATAAGCCGCTCTCCAGACATTAGCTGATCGACGGTCTCCCGTTCCCTAACAAGATAATCTTTGTTCTTGTTCACCATCACTTCTGCCGCGCGGGGTCTGGAATTGTAGTTTGAACTCATGCTCATGCCATAGGCGCCTGCCGACAAGACTGCTATCAGATCCCCCTCCTGAAGGCACAAATCTCTCTGCAGCCCAATAAAATCGCCGGTTTCGCATACCGGACCGACCACGTCATAGCGGCTCCGCGATCCATTCCGCTCCACTGCGGGTTGGATGTCATGGAAGGCATGGTAAAGCGCCGGCCGCATCAAGTCGTTCATAGCGGCGTCGATTACTGCGAAGTTCTTGGTTTCCCCTGGCTTCAGATACTCGACCCGGGCAAGCAGGATTCCGGCGTTGCCTACCAGAGACCTGCCGGGCTCCAGCAGCAGCGTTTCCTTCCGCCCTACCATCCGATTCTCAAGCATGGCGCCATACGCCGCGATGTTGGGCGGCAATTCCTCCCGGTAACGAATGCCCACCCCGCCCCCCACGTCGACGTGTTCTAGCTGAATACCCTCTGCTTCCAGTATCTTTACCAGATCCAGTACCCTGTCCAGCGCGTCACCCAAGGGGCGAAGGTCGATCAGTTGGGAACCGATATGACAATCAACACCTGTCACCCGCATGTTGGGCATGGTTGCAGCGGCCAGGTACAAGCTGAGGGCTTCCCTTATGGGAACGCCGAACTTGCTTTCCTTCAGGCCGGTAGAAATGTAAGGGTGGGTTTGGGGGTCCACATCCGGATTAACCCGGAGCGAAATGGGCGCAATTTTGCCCAAGTCGCCGGCCACCCGGCTCAAACGCTGAAGTTCGCTTTGGGACTCCACATTGAAACAGCGAATTTCAGCCTGCAGGGCGCGCCGCATCTCTGCTTCCGTTTTGCCTACCCCTGAGAATACGACCGTTGCCGCCTCTCCGCCTGCGGCCAGAACCCGCGCCAGCTCGCCCCCCGAAACGATGTCAAAGCCGGCACCCAGGCGTGCAAAATGCTGCAGTACGGCCAAGGATGAGTTGGCCTTCACCGCATAGCAAATATTGTGGGAAAGGCCCGCTAACGCCTGATCATAGGTTTGATAGGCTTCCGTCAAGGCTGCGGATGAATATACATATAATGGCGTTCCGTAGCGCGCGGCCAATTCGTAAAGAGGCATTTCCTCCATAAAGAGGCACCCGTCAACACGGTGCAAATGGTTCATTGTTGTGCGGGTTGAGTGTTTCCGGGACTCTTGTCCGGCAGATAGAGGGGGCCCTTGGAGCCACAGCCACAGGCCGATGCCATCGCCATGGCAACAAGGATCAACAGGAGTTTCTTCATGGGACACATGTTATCACCCCTGCCCATCGGCACATTGCCTGGAGGTCTGGCAGGAGGCAGAATTGAGCACTGGATGATCAGTCACTAGGCATGGACGACAAGGAATTCACCTCACTCGCGCAAGCCGCGCTCATTCGCATTCAATTGGGCCTGGACAAAGCAGGGCTGGACTTTGAGACGCCTGGCGACGGGATCCTGAAAATTGACTTCGACGATGGCAGCAAAATGGTCATCAACCGGCACAGCGCCGCCCAGGAAGTCTGGGTGGCGGCCCGATCCGGGGGCTTTCACTTTCGCCCGACGGACGGTTCGTGGAAGGACAGTCGGGACGGTGAGGACTTATATGTCAAGCTGGCCGAACTGATCGCCCAGCAGGGTGGCGTGGCTCCCCTGTTCTGAATTCCTCCCACTTGGTCGAGCTTTTGCCCGGCCATCCCGCATGCAGGCTGGCGTTATTGCTGCCCATGCGGTAGCGCTCAGGTTGCGGTCTTCCGTCATTCTCGCCGCTCTAGCTCGGACCACCAAGTGGTCAGCCCTTTATCCCAAAACATAACACTCGCATCCCAATACCATTTACATGGCTCGCATGTATAATGGTATCGCGTCACTACGTATCGTGTCGCTATTAATTATAAACTGGGCCTTGGGCTTGCCAAGAATGGGGCCGAGTTCTACCATGGGGTCATGAAAAATCAGTCGCTCGTATTGCTCGACACCGTAGAGCGTCTGGGAAACCTGGTTCGTACAGGTCTGCGGCAGGCGGGCGCAACCCAAGGGTTGCAGCCGGTTCATATTCAGGCGCTGATGTTCTTGAGCGAGGCCAACCGTTACAGCAACACTCCTCAAGCTCTGGCTGAATACCTGGGGCTGACCAAGGGTACGGTCTCACAAAGCCTGTTGGTCCTTGCGCGCCGGCGGCTGATATCGCGCTACTCGGATGAAAAGGACGGGCGGGTCGTGCGTCTGGCGCTAACCGATAAAGGCAAGGACGCGCTGAAGGAGGTGGGTCTGCCCGGACATTGGCGTGAAGCTCTCGCGCAAGCTAGCCCGGCCAGGCTGAACTCCGCCACCAAAGTATTGAAAGAAGCCTTGAGCGCCTTGCAGACCAAGCAAGGCCAAAAGACCTTTGGTGTGTGCGTCACCTGCAGGCATCACCTGCACATCGGCCCGCGCAGCTACGTCTGCGGCTTGACCAAGGAGAAGCTCGCCAGCGGAGAGGTGCGCAAGATTTGCCGGGAACATAACCCGCCGGAGGAGGCCCCTATCTAAACCTCAGCCGGTTCAGGCGTGGTCAATCGGCAGCAAGACGTGCCCGGGACACTGCCGCACGCACTTGTTCCGGCGCCGTGCCACCTATGTGGTTGCGGGCGGCCAGCGAACCTTCGAGGGTAAGTACGGCGTAGACGTCGTCCCCTACCAAGATGCTAAATTCCCGCAATTCGCCCAGGGACAGTTCAGCCAGCTCGCAGTTTTTGCCCTCGGCAGCCTTCACTGCACGCGCCACTGCCTCGTGAGCGTCGCGAAAAGGCAGGCCTTTCTTGACCAGATAGTCGGCCAGATCAGTGGCGGTGGCAAACCCCTGCAAGGCTGCTTTGCGCATGGCCTCAGGTTTGACCTCTATGCCCTTGAGCAGGTCGGCGCAGAGCGCTAGCGTGTCGGCCAGGGTATCTACCGTATCGAACAGCGGCTCCTTGTCTTCCTGGTTGTCCTTGTTATAAGCCAGCGGCTGCCCCTTCATCAGAGTCAGCAGTCCCATCAGGTGACCAAACACCCGGCCGGTCTTGCCCCGGACCAGTTCGGGCACATCGGGGTTCTTTTTTTGCGGCATGATGGAAGAGCCGGTGCAATAGCGGTCGGGCAGATCAATAAATGCGAAAAGTGGATTCATCCACAAGATCAGTTCTTCCGACAGACGGGACAGATGCAGCATGATGAGGGCGGCCGCATGGGTAAATTCAATGGCGAAATCGCGGTCGGACACTGCGTCCAGCGAGTTTTCGCAGACTCTATCGAATCCCAGCAACTCGGCCACATAGGCCCGATCGATGGGAAAACTGGTGCCGGCAAGCGCGGCCGCTCCAAGCGGCAAACGGTTGACCCGCTTGCGGCAGTCCAGCAAGCGCTCCGCGTCGCGGGCGAGCATCTCGAAATAGGCAAGCATGTGGTGGCCAAAGGTCACCGGCTGGGCCACCTGCAAATGGGTAAAGCCGGGCATGACGGTGTCCGCATGAGCCTCCGCCAGATCCAGAAACGCATGCCGGCAGTCCCTTACCAGACCCAGGAGCCGGTCTATGGATGCCCTCAGGTATAGCCGGATATCCGTTGCGACCTGGTCGTTACGCGAGCGCCCGGTGTGCAGGCGCTTTCCGGCATCCCCGATCCTGGCAATTAAGGCCTTTTCGATATTGAGGTGCACGTCTTCCAGGTCCAGGGACCATTGGAAGCGCCCCGCGCGAATATCTGCCAGAATCTCCTCCATACCGCGGCGTATGTCTGCCAGATCCAGCGCGGACAGTACCCCGACTTTGGTCAGCATGGCGGCGTGAGCCAAGGAAGCCTGAATATCGAACTCAGCCAGCCGATAATCGAAGGGAATGGAGGCGGTATAACGCTTGACCTTCTCGTCCACCGGCTCGGCGAACCGGCCTGACCAAGTCTTGGGGACCTCGGGTTCTTGATTCATGACTGGAGCTTTCGCGTGCGAAACAAAAATCATAACAACCAGGACGGAGTTTTGCCCAATTTCTGTCATCTGGGTGTAAGTCTGAAAATTATCCTTGCCGTCGAAGCCGCAGCCTACGCCCAGGCCTGGGCCGCGAGCGACGGACCGGTCGGGGCCTTGGACCTACTAATGGGCCAATCTGCCTTGCTCCAACCCGCCCTGTTGCTCACGCTGGTTACGCTGTGCCTTAGCGGACGCGCGCTGAGAAGTCTCTCCTACTCGGCCGGGCTGGCTGGCGTTTTCGGCCAGGCCCTGACCATCACCCTGCTGGTTTGCCTGATGACCCGCAGGATGTTTGGGGACATCGCCCAAGCAAGTCTGATCGATGCATTGGCGTTTGCCGGCACCCTTACCGGGCTGTTGCTGGGATACTTTCACTTGCGCAGCAAAGCCTTGTCGCCCGCCATCACCGAGGCCCGGCTGGAGGCGCTGCAAGCGCGCATTCGTCCACATTTCCTGTTTAACAGCCTGAACGCGGTGCTTTCCCTGGTCCGCTCAGACCCGCGCCGTGCGGAACGGGCGCTGGAGGATCTGTCCGATCTGTTTCGCGCCCTCATGGCGGACTCCCGCACGCTCGCCCCCCTGGAAGCCGAAGTCGCACTGACCCGCGCCTATCTGAACTTGGAGGAATTGCGTTTGGGGGACCGAGTGAAAGTGGTCTGGTATGTCGATAAAATGCCGGCCGATGCACTTATTCCGCCGCTGGTCATCCAACCTCTGGTGGAAAATGCCGTCTACCATGGCATCGAACCTCATCGGGAGGGCGGAGAAATCAGCCTCAACATCTACCGCAGTCAGGACATGGTTCACATCGTCATCCGCAACCCCTATGCCGGCGAAGGCAATCACCATGCAGGCAACAAGATCGCCCTGGCCAACATCCGGGAACGCCTGTCTTTGCATTTTGACCTTGATGCGACATTAAAGTCCGAACTGCTTGGCGCCGTATATCAGGTGCATATAACTCTGCCTTACACTCGTGCCCGCACCCCTCCGACTTCTGCTCGTGGATGATGAAGCGCCAGCCCGCCGCCGTCTGGCGGAGGTATTGACCGACTGCGCGGCTACCCTTCCGGTTCAGATTGTGGGCGAAACTGACAATGGTCTGGACGCATTAAGCCTGTTGCAAAAGCTCCCCATTGACGCACTTCTGCTGGATATCCGCATGCCGGGCATGGACGGAATCGAGGTGGCCCAGCACCTGCAGAAGCTGCACCACCCGCCTGCGGTGATTTTCACCACTGCCTACGACACTTATGCCTGTAAAGCTTTTGAGGTGAACGCGGTGGATTACCTGATGAAGCCGGTGCGGGCCGAGCGCCTTAAAGCCGCTCTGGGCAAAGCCCATACCTTAAGTCAGGTCGCCCTCGATGCCCTGCGCCAGGCCCATCCCAAGGCGCGCAGCCACCTGTCCCTGACGGAAAAGGGCCGCATGGTGTTGATCCCGGTGGATGAAATTATCTACCTCAAAGCCGAGGCCAAGTACGTCACGGTCAAGACGCTGGCCCGGGAGTTTCTGATTGAAGAATCCCTGATCCGGCTGGAATCTGAGTTCGCCGAGAAATTCATCCGCATTCACCGCAATTGCCTGGTGGCCCGCAATCGCGTAGCCGAAATCGGCAAACAGCCCGGCGAGCAGGATGCGCATTACCTCCGACTGTCCGGGTTGAACGAAAAACTTGCGGTCAGCCGGCG
This sequence comes from uncultured beta proteobacterium, assembly GCA_963746955.1. GTDB lineage: Bacteria > Pseudomonadota > Gammaproteobacteria > Burkholderiales > Thiobacillaceae > DASQBT01. The sequence continues at coordinate 56,830 of CAVVDR010000004.1, forward strand.
GCAGTACTCAAACCTGCGCGACACGCTGGGCGGCTGAGCCCATTTGTCAGGAGATGAGGCAGGCTCCTCTCGTCAGTGGTCTTCGGTAAACGCCTTGCCTTGACGGATATTCTTGCTGCCTTCCTCGATTGCCATATCCAGAAAGCCCTGGTAAAAATCCTCCGTCAGCAATCCCACGATCCCCTTGGCCACCTCGCGTCCCTTGGCATCGAAGACCTTGACCGTAGGTACCATGAATACATTCAAATCAGCCGCAAACTCGCCCTCAGTAAGTTTCTTTCCATCAAATCCTTTCAGTTCGGTATCTGATCCCACTTGCACCTGGCGGATCACAACCTTCTCCTTGTACGCAACATCGTTCAGCATAGGGACCAGGTATTCGCTCTTGACCTTGGCGCAATAATGACAGCCGGGGCTGGTGAACACGACCATGAGCGGGGCCTGATGACTTGCAGCAAGCTTGCTGTCTGCCCTAAGGTCCCGGCTGTGCGGCACGTCCTTGAATTCGCCCGCGGCCTGGGCAGGTGTGGTCAGGGCCCATGCTAGAATGGGCAGCAGCAACAGCAGCGCTCGTTTCATACGGATTTCCGGCCCCCAGTCCTTCCGTTAAATTACGCTTCTGCGCGCAATTCCTTAATAGTGACTGTTTACCATCAGCTTCCCCACCGTGCAAACACCCTCTTCCCTTATCATCGCCTCGCGTGAAAGCGCCCTTGCCATGTGGCAGGCCGAATATATTAAGGACCGACTGCAAACCCTCCATCCTGGGCTAACAGTGGCCATCCTGGGCATGACCACACAGGGCGACCAGATACTCGATGTAACCCTCAACAAGATTGGCGGCAAGGGGCTGTTCGTCAAGGAACTGGAGCAGGCCCTGCAGGAAGGTCGCGCCGATCTGGCCGTGCATTCGATGAAGGACGTACCCATGCATCTGCCGGACGGCTTTGTCCTGACCGTCATCGGCGAGCGGGAGGATCCTCGGGACGCCTTTGTCTCCAACCGCTACCACCTGTTGTCGGAACTTCCCCCGGGCGCCGTGGTCGGCACGTCCAGCCTGCGCAGGGAGTCCCAACTGCGGGCTCGTTATCCCCACCTGGACATCCGGCCCCTGCGAGGCAACGTGGGCACCCGCCTGAGAAAACTGGATGAACAACAGTATGACGCCATCATTCTGGCCGCAGCGGGGCTCATTCGCCTGGGGTTGCAAGATCGCATCACCGCCTATCTGTCGGTGGAGGATAGCATTCCCGCTGTGGGCCAAGGCGCGCTGGGTATAGAAATCCGCGCCGGACGCAATGATGTCCTGCCCCTGCTGGCCCCCCTCAACCATGCCAACACCGCTGCCTGCGTGCGTGCCGAACGTCAGGTCAGTCGTAGGCTGGGGGGCAGTTGCCAGGTCCCGCTGGGCGCCCACGGGGTGCTTGAGGAGGGCCGGCTTCTCCTGACAGGTTTCGTCGCCAGTCCCGACGGACTATCACTTGTCGACGATCAAGTGCGAGGTGATCCGTCCGATCCGGAAACCCTCGGAGACACCCTGGCGGAAAAGCTCCTTGCCCAAGGGGCCGGCGCCATCCTGTCGGCCCTAGCCGGGATATGAATCCGGCTCCGCTGCATGGCAAGACCATCGTCATCACCCGACCCAAGGAACAGGCCGCCCATTTGGCTGGATTGATCCGCCGGGCCGGGGGCGAAGTGCTAGTCTTCCCAGCCATTGAAATCCGTGAAGTGGCGGACGCCTCTGCAGTCTATGCATTGATCGACCGGCTCGACGACTACAATTTGGCAATCTTCATTAGTCCCACTGCCGTGGCTCGGGCAATGGCGCTCATCTCCAGCCGCCGCACGTTGCCGCCCGAACTCCAAATTGCCGCCATTGGCCAGGGCAGCGCACGCGAGTTGAAGCAACGTGGCGTGGATAGGGTGCTCGCACCCACCAGCCGGTTTGACAGTGAAGCCCTGCTCAACTTGCCCGACATGCAGCAGATCAGCGGTAAGCGAATAGTGATCTTTCGTGGTACGGGCGGTCGGGAACTGTTGGCGCAAACCCTCAGAGAACGCGGCGCGAAGGTCGATTACGCCGAATGCTACCAGCGCGTGCGTCCGGACATGCCGGCGACCGAATTGCTGGAGCGCGGGGCACGCAACGAAATCCATGCCCTGGTGGTCACCAGCGCCGAGAGCCTTGAGAATCTGCGCGAAATGGTCGGAGAGCAAGGTGCTTCCTGGCTCAAGGCCACCCCCGTTTTTGTCACCCACCCCAGGATTGAACAGGCCGGGCGCAAGCTTGGTCTGACCCGGCTGATTGTCGCCCAGGGCGGAGACGAAGACTTGCTGCAAGGTATCATTGCCTACGTGACCAAACCCTCATGAGCGACCCGAACCCCTCCATACCTTCTCCCCGAGTCATCAACTGGGCGCTTCTCCTCGCCATCCTGGCCATCGTACTGGTAATGGCGGGAATTCTGGTCGCGCGCGATGAGGTCCGAAACGTGCGTGTCGAACTGTCGCAGAAACTGTCGGAATTCCAGGCCAGCATCAAGGAAGACAGCCTGATAGCGCATAACATGGAAGAATTCGCCAAGCAGTTCAACCAGCGCCTGACCGACCTGGAGACCCAGGTATCCGACTCCAGGGAACAGCAACTCGCCATCGATGCCTTATACAAGGAAGTGTCCCGTGACCGCGACCAGTGGGCGCTGGCGGAAATCGAACGCATCCTGCTCACCGCCAGCCAGCAGTTGCAACTGGCCGGCAACGTCAAGGCGGCCATACTGGCGCTGGAAACCGCCGATGCCAGGCTGGCACGCAAGGACCTGCCGCAATTTGTCCGTCTCAGGGCCGCCATCGCCAAAGATCTGGCCCAGTTGCGCGGCGTCCCCCAGATCGATTACACCGGCCTGTCCATCCGCTTCAATAGCCTGGTGGCGAGCGTAGATGGCTGGCCTTTGGTCAGCCAGGCGACCGTCAGGCAGCCCAGGCCGACCGTCTCGAACAGGCTGCATGGCTTTGGCCAAGACCTGCTCAGCGAACTCAAAAGCATCGTTCAGATACGCCGACTGGACCAGGGTGAACCGGCGCTGCTGGTCCCGGAGCAGGAATTCTTTCTTCGGCAGAATCTCAAACTGCGTCTGCTCTCCGCGCGACTGTCCCTGCTCAACCGGGACCAGACCAACTATGTCACTGACCTGACGGAGGCGGAAAAATTGCTTGCCCGCTACTTCAATCTGCACGACGACGGTGTTTCCACAGCGCGCCAGGAATTGGCGAAGCTGTCGCGCCTGAACGTGTCCCCCCCGCTGCCCGGCCTGGATGCCAGCCTCGCCACGCTCCAGCAACTCCGACAGATCCAGTAAATGCGCTGGCTGCTGACTCTATTGATTCTGGCTATCGCGGCGGTTGGACTGGCTCTGGCGGGTCGTTACGACCCAGGTTATGCGGTACTGGTTTTCCCGCCGTGGCGCATCGAATTGTCTTTCATAACTCTGGTGATCCTGCTGGCACTGCTGGGATTGCTGGCCTACTGGCTCACGCGGTTGACGGTCACTACTCTGGCGCTGCCGGATTCGGTGCGCGCCCATCGGGAAAAGATCCGCCGCGAGCAGGCTTACCTCGAATTGGAAGACGCGTTTCAGGCTTACCTGGAAGGGCGCAATCAGGATGCCGAGAAACTTGCCGCCGGCTATTCCGGCAACGACAAACAGACCGGCCTGGCTCGCGTTATTGCCGCGCGCGCCGCCCAGGAGATTCGTGCCACGGCGAAACGCGACACCTATCTGGCGCAGGCCGCGCAAGGCAAGACAGCCCTGGCTGCTTACCTGTTTGAAGCGGAGACTCGGCTCAAGGAGCGGGATGCTTCCGCCGCCCTGACGGCCATTAACCGGGGCCGCGCCCTCGCCCCCAATCACACCGCCCTTATCCGGCTGGAGTTGCGCGCCCGGCAGATGCTCGGCCAATGGGAAGAGACGCTGCGGCTGGTCGAGCAACTCAGCAAGGCCAACGCCCTGGATCAAACCACGGCCGCCCAGACCCGGCACCGTGCCCAGCTCGAAATCATCCGGCGCAAGTCCGGCGATGCGCCCGCCCTGCAGGCGTTCTGGAAGAAACTCTCAACCGAGGACAAGGCCTATCTGCCCAGCATCCTGGCAGCGGCAGATGCCGTCATGCGCTCGGGTGACAGCGATGCCGCGCGCGAACTGCTGGAAAAGTCCCTGGCTGCGGAATGGCAGGAAGAACTACTGTCACTCTATGCGCAAAGCGGCAGCCAGCCTCTGAAACAGATCGAAAAGGCAGAAGCCTGGCTCAGGGACAGGCCGCGCGATGCCGCGTTGCTGCTGGCTCTGGCGCAGCTGTGTGCGCGGGAGACCCTGTGGGGCAAGGCGCGAAGCTATCTGGAAGCCAGTCTGGCGCTCTCGCCAACGACCGAAGCCCATCTGGCCATGGCGGAAATCAGTCAAAAGGCGGGGAAGACCAGCGACGCTTGCAGCCATTACCGGCAGGCGCTGGAACTGTGCCGGACCGACAAAGGCCCTCGATAAGCGGCAGAGCCGGCGACAAATCGCATTCAAGTTTATGGCGTGGCATCCGCCGCGTAGACGAAGGAATCCGCGAAGAATTCGTCTGCAGGCAGGCCGCACCGGATAAAGCTTTCGCGCGCGAAATCGACCATGACAGGCGCGCCGCAGGCATAGACCTGACAGCCCGACAGGTCCGCAACGTCTTCCAACACGGCTTGGTGAACATAGCCGATGCGGCCATTCCAGCAGTCTTCCGCTTTGGGTTCAGACAGAACCGGAATGAAGCTGAAATTGGCGTGATCCTGTTGCCAGCGGGCCGGCAGTTCGGCCATGTACAAGTCCTTCAGGCTGCGTGCGCCCCAGTAAAGCACCATCCGGCGCGGCGATCTTTCCTCGAACAAGTGCTCAAGCATGGCCTTGATCGGGCCAAACCCGGTGCCTCCCGCGACGAAGATCATCGGCCTGTCCGAGTCCTCGCGGATGAAGAAGCTGCCAAGCGGACCATTGATGCGCAGAATGTCCTTTTCCTTCATGGCGGAAAAGACGTGGTCCGTGAACAGCCCGCCGGGCACATGGCGCAAATGCAATTCGATCAATTCATCGGCATGCGGCGGATTGGCGATGGAATAGCTGCGCCGCTTGCCGTCCTTGAGCAGAAAATCAAGATACTGCCCAGCGAGAAATTGCAGGCGCTCGTTGGCGGGAAGTTTCAGTTTCAGCACCATCACGTCGTCTGCCCGCTGCTCCATGTTCTGCACCCGGCTCGGCAGGGTCTTGGCGGCAATGTCCTTCGCGGTGGAAATTTCCCTGGCTTCGATCACCAGGTCGGTGAGTGCCTTGCCCACGCAGAACAAGGCCCGGCCTGCGGTCTTTTCTTCCGGCTTTAGCGCAGTCTCCTGATATTTGCCATAGTCCACCCGTCCCTCCAGCAGCTTGCCCTTGCAAGAACCGCAGGCGCCGTTTCGGCAACCATAGGGCAGGGCGAACCCTTCGCGCAAGGCGGCAGTCAGTATGGTCTCATCCTCGTTGACACTAAAACGGTGGCCGCTGGGTTGAATCGTCACCTGGAAGGGCATGGCTTAAAATTCTGACATGAGCAAAAACAAACTCTTGATTGTGGGCTGCGGCGATATCGGCGCGCGGGTAGCCCAAGGACACAACACGGTTCAGATCCGCGGGCTGGCGCGTAGCGACGAATCGGCCCAACGCCTGCGGACCCGGGGCATTACGCCCGTGTGCGGCGACCTGGACCAGCGTACCAGTCTGAACCGCCTGTCCGGCCTGGCGCCGTGGGTACTGCATCTGGCCCCGCCGCCAGGAGACAGCGACGGCGATCCGCGCACCCGGCGTCTGATCGCAGCTCTGGCAAAGGGGGGCAGTCTACCACGGCGTCTGGTCTACATCAGCACCAGCGGGGTGTATGGAGACTGTAATGGCGAACGGGTCGCCGAGACTCGCGCGTCGGCAGCAAACAATCCCCGCGCCCGGCGCCGGGTGGATGCCGAACGCCAGTTGCGCCGATTTGCTGCGCGTCATGGCATCCAGCTCAGCATTCTGCGGGCGCCCGGCATTTACGCCCGAGACCGCCTGCCGCTTGACCGCATACAAAAGGGCACTCCAGCGGTACGGTCAGAGGAAGACAGCTACACCAATCATATCCATGCGGAAGACCTGGCCAAGACCGTGTGGCTGGCACTGTTTCGTGGCCGCCCCAATCGGATCTATCACGCAGCCGATGGCGGCGAAAAGAAAATGGGCGATTACTTCGACCTGGTCGCCGACCATTTCAACCTGCCCCGCTGTCCACGCATTTCCCGGACCGAGGCGCAGACGGTCTTGTCCCCCGCCCTGCTGTCCTTCCTCAATGAATCCCGCAGACTCGATAACACCAGACTCAAGAAGGAGTTGAAGGTCCGGCTTACTTATCCTGATGTGGCGGCTGCTCTGGAGGCCATGGGTCGGTTTCACGCCGAAACTCGCCCTCGATCAGGTCGTCATTAGCCGCTTTAGGGGCCAAGGATTTGGGGCGCCGCCAGGTGCCGGGAAACAGCAGCAAGAGCAGCGCCAGGGCGTCGGAAATTACTCCGGGAAAAATCAGCAGTCCGGCGGCCAGAAACATGCGCCCGCTGGCAAACAGCGCGGATATCGGGGACGTCCCGTCGCGCAGGCTGATCAGCACCCTGGCGCCCCACAAGGCCCGCTCGAGCCGGATCAGCGCCACGCCCAAGGCCGCAGAAGCGAGCAGCCAGACCAGCACCCACCAACCATACAAACCGGCCAGTTTGAACAGGACGTAAGCTTCCAGCACCGGGAAACCCAGCAGTAACAACGCAATTGGCCAAAGTGGCATAAGCACTTCCCCCGCATTCAGTTAAGGCATTATTGCGCCGCACCGGCACCGTCAACCCGATCACATTTAATGGCCCAGGAATTACAATCTCGTCATGGAATCGCAAACCCTGCTTGTCATGACTACTCTACCCGACCCGGCCAGCGCGCAACAGACCGCGCGGATACTCGTTGAAGCGCGGCTTGCCGCCTGTGTCAGCCTGCTCTCCCCTTGCACCTCCGTGTACCGTTGGCAGGACGCAGTGGAAACCGCGAGCGAGATTCCCTTACTGATCAAAACCAGCCGAGACGCCTACCCCAGGCTTGAGCAACGCCTCAGGGAATGCCATCCTTACGAACTTCCGGAAATCCTGGCTATCTCAATTGAGAAGGGCCTGCCTGATTATCTGCGCTGGATAATCCGAGAAACCGAAACAAGCAAGAATGCATCCTTCGAGAAGCCCGTCCCATGAAAATGTTGTTGCAATTTGCCTTCGCTCTGCTTGGTCTGGCTACGCTGCCGGCCCGGTCCGACGATTTTCTCGATCCGGATGAGGCGTTCAGGTTTTCCGCCAAGGCAGTGGATAGCCAGACTCTGGAAGCCCGGTGGCAGATCGCCGACGGCTATTACCTGTACCACAAGAAATTCAGGTTCGACCTGCAGGGCGCGAAACTCGGCCGACCGGTCATTCCCGCCGGAACTCTGAAGAAGGATGACACCTTTGGCGCCGTCGAAGTTCACCGCAAGGAAATCGTCATCAAGTTGCCGGTGGAGCGCAAGGCCGGCGGGGCGCTCCCTGTCACACTCAAAGCGACCTATCAGGGTTGTGCCGATGCGGGCCTTTGCTATACGCCGATCACACAAACCGCCAGCCTGAAACTCGCTGCCCTGGAAGCCCCGGCGTCGACCGCCGGATCCGCCCCTGAGCCAAGGCAAGACATGGCAGCCCTGGAGGCTGCAGCCCCCGCCGCCCCTGTCGTTCAGTCACGCGCGGCCCTGGAAGGCTTGCGAAGCATGACCGACGATGCCACCGGCCCCATGGATATCCTGCCGCCGGAGAAGGCGTTCAAGACGGAAGCCGAACTCAGCGATAGGCAGATGTTTGTCGTTCATTACAACGTGGACCCATGCTGCTATCTCTATCGCGACCGCCTCAAATACTCCCTCAAGGCCCCGCCGGGTGTCGGCGTTGAGCGCGTCGACAGCCCGCCAGGCGACATGAAGGATGACCCGACTCTCGGCAAGGTGGAGGTGTATCACCACCCCTTCGCGGTCAAGGTCCACTTGAGCCGCGCGCTGGCGGCGGGCGAGGCGCTGGACGTGGCCGCCACCTACCAGGGCTGCAACGAAAAGGCCGGAATCTGCTATTCCCCCAATACGCAGACCTTTCTATTGGGTGGGATTTCGGTTCCGGCTGCTACGGCCGGGACATCAATTGGGCCGGAAGTCAAAACTGCGCCACCCACTCCGCCAAGCCCGGGCTCGGATCTGAACCGCATCGAGCAGGTGCTCAGTGGTGGCGGTTTCTGGACAGTGATGGCCGCATTCTTTGGCTACGGTTTGTTGTTGTCCCTCACCCCCTGCGTATTTCCCATGATTCCCATCCTGTCCGGCATAATCGTCGGGCAACAACACGTGAACAAGACAAAGGGCTTTGTCCTTGCGCTGGGCTATGTCCTGGGCATGGCAGCGACCTACGCCGTCGCCGGGGTGGCAGCGGCCGAATCCGGTACCTTGATTTCCGACGCCCTGCAAAATCCGTTCGCGCTCGGCATCGGCGCCGCCATATTTGTCGCCCTTGCACTTTCCATGTTCGGCTTCTTTGAACTGCAACTCCCTTCCGCGCTACAAAACAAACTGACTGAAGCCAGCAACAAACTTCATGGCGGCCACCTGACCGGGGTATTCGGCATGGGAGCCCTGTCCGCGCTGATCATCGGACCTTGCGTGGCGCCGCCACTGGCTGGGGCACTGGCGTATATCGCCAAGACCGGCAACATGGTGCTGGGAGGCTGGGCACTGTTCACTTTGGCGCTGGGTATGGGCATGCCTTTGCTGGCAGTCGGATTGTCTGCCGGCGCCCTGCTCCCCAGGGCAGGGGTCTGGATGAACGGGGTGACGGCCTTCTTTGGCGTGTTGATGCTGGGGGTAGCGATCTGGCTGATTTCCCCCCTCATCCCCAACTGGGTCGGCATGTTGTTGTGGGCGGCTCTGCTAATAATCTCCGCGGTCTATTTGCATGCGCTGGATTCACTGCCGCCGCACGCGACCGGCTGGAAACGGCTGTGGAAAGGGGTCGGCGTGGTGGCGCTGATCGCAGGGCTGTCCCTGGTGCTGGGGGCTCTGGGTGGCAGCCGCGATGTACTTCAGCCGCTGGCGGTATATAAGGGCGGGCTGGCGGCCGGTACTTCCGCGGCGACCGGATCTGAAGCGCCGCAGCTCAAATTCGACAAAGTGAAATCCGTCGCCGAACTTGATGCCAGGCTCAACCAGGCGAAAGCCGCAGGCAAGGCGGTAATGCTGGATTTCTACGCGGACTGGTGTGTGTCATGCAAGGAAATGGAGAGATTTACCTTCAGCGACGCCAAAGTTCAGGAGCGTCTGAATACGGCCGTGTTGCTGCAGGCCGATGTCACCGGCGCCAGTGAAGAGGACAAAGCCCTGCTCAAGCGCTTTGGCCTGTTTGGGCCGCCCGGAATCATCTTCTGGAATCCCGCAGGGACGCAGTCGGGCTACAAGGTAATCGGCTACGAGCCAAGGGATAAATTTCTCGACAGCATCGACCAGGCCTTCAAGTGCGAGCTCATCGCCTGCTGATCGGGCTGACTGCCGCAGTGGCGCTGATCGGGGGACTCTTGATCTCGAGTCGCCTGCACGAACCCGGTCCTAAGGTTGTCGCGGACGGCGAGAGGATGCTGGCCGCCGCGTTTTCAGATCTGAACAGCCAGCGCCAGCCCCTGTCGCAATGGCGCGGCAAAGTGCTGGTCGTGAATTTCTGGGCCACCTGGTGCATCCCCTGCCGGGAGGAGATTCCCGGTTTCATCCGGCTGCACCGGGAATTCGCCGACCAAGGGGTTCAGTTTGTCGGCATTGCCATTGATCAAAGTGCCAAGGTGAATGTCTTCGCACGTGAACTCGGGGTGAATTATCCCGTGTTGATCGGTGACGACCGCGCCCTGGAATTGCAGCGCCAACTGGGGAATGAGGGCGGCGCGCTGCCGTTCACCGTGGTGCTCGACAGCAGCGGCAGGCTCGTCGCGCGACATCTGGGCGGCTTGGGCGTGAAGCAGTTGCGCAGCATCCTCGTGCCGCTCGCGCACCGATCCTGAATTGGGCGCGCTAATGCTAATTTCATGCCCTAAAGCATGACGAAACCATGTGCGGGATAGCCGGCCACTTCCTGCGCTCGCCTCCGGCGGCCTCCGCGGGTCCGCTGCTGGTTGATGCCTTGGCGCACCGCGGCCCGGACGGCTCTGGACTTCACGAGGCTGGCACGGTCTTGTTGGCCCACACCCGCCTGTCCATCATCGACCTGAACACTGGCGCGCAGCCCTTGTTCAACGAGAGCCGCTCCTTGGTGCTGGTGGCCAACGGGGAAATCTACAACCATGTTGAATTGCGCCAGGAACTGATCGCTCTCGGCCACCGCTTCGCCACTGGCTCGGACTGCGAAATCCTCCTGCATGCCTACGAGCAATACGGCAATGCCTTTCTAGAGCGCGTGCGCGGCATGTTCGCCTTTGCACTGCATGACATGAATGCCGACAAAGTCCTGCTCGGTCGCGACCGGTTGGGCATCAAGCCCCTGTTTATTCGGTCAACAACCAACGGAGTTTGGTTTGCATCCGAATTGAAAGCTCTCTATCGGGTCCTGGGCCGGCCCGAAATCAATCCCGTTGCCTTGGGTCGGATAATTCAGTCCGGTTTTGCAGCAGGCAACGAGATTCTGGCCGCAGGCTACGAGCGCGTTCTCCCGGCTGAAGTAGTCTGCGTCGGCCCAACTGGCATTGAAACGCGCCACCGCTACTGGGCGCCGCGCCTGCCCGCTTTGCCCGAGAACTTTGAGGCAGCACTCGATGCCTTCGATGAACTGATGACCCAAGTCATGGTGGAGCACAGCCGAGCCGACGTTCCTTTTGGTCTGTTCTTGTCCGGAGGCGTCGATTCCTCCACCCTGCTGGCCCTGCTGACCCACCACCAGGAAGCGCCGCTGCAAACCTTCAGTGTGGGCTTCCCCGGGTCTTCGGTGCATGACGAACTGGATGCCGCCGCCTCTATCGCGGGACAGTTCGGCGCCCGTCACACCGCCCTGCGGCTGACGGAAGATGACCTGCTTAAACAGCTTCCTCTCTCGGTTTGGGCAGCCGATGAACTGATGGGGGACTACGCCAACCTTCCGGTGCTGGCCTTGGCGCAAGAGGCCGGCAAACAGCTGAAGGTCGTATTCTCCGGCGAAGGCGGCGACGAAGTCTTCGCCGGTTATGGCCGCTACCGCATCCCGGCCGCGCTGCGCTGGTTGCGCAGTCTGGCCGCACCAGGTAGCGGCGGGTTCCGCACGCGTGGCATGCTGGCAGGGCTGCCCCAACTGTGTGGGCTAGAATTGAAGCAAGCCCTGTCTGCCTGGCGCCAGCCCTTTGTCGAGGCCTGGGCTCATGCGCCGCGCCAGGACCAGACGTTGGCGCGCATGCAGTGGGTGGACATGGCCACCTGGCTGCCCGACGATCTCCTGGTCAAGGCCGACCGCATGCTGATGGCCTGGGCTCTGGAAGGGCGGGTTCCCTTCCTCGACCACCGGGTGATCGAATTCGGGCTAGCCTTGCCCGCTGACTGGAAGATTCAGCGCCGTACCGGCAAGATATTCCTGCGCCGCTGGGCGGAAAGGCGGCTGCCGGCCGACCATCTCTGGCGCCGCAAGAAAGGCTTCACCGTGCCGGTTCGGGACTGGATGCGCGGACCCCTGCTGGATACATTGGAGCATCGGCTCCCGGCCAACCCCGCCGTCCGTAGCTGGTTCTCCGCCCCCGGCCTGAAGGCCTTGTTTGAACGCCAGCGCAAGACTGGTGCCCATGCGGGGATCTTGTGGCAGTTGTTCCAGTTGGCGCTGTGGCAGCGGCTGTTTGTAGAAGGTGACGGCCAGCGTCCAAGCCCTCAGCTTGACCCACTGGATATCTTATAAGCGCCAATGCGCCCCGATCTGCAGCACGGTTAGCCGAAACCCGATTTTCCGTCAAGATCTGGACAATTTGCAGTAACTTGCTGCAAACTTGCAGCTATGCCGACAAAGCCCCCTCCCCGCAAACTGGCCCGGAAGGCACTGCAATTGCCCAAGACCATCCTGGTCTTGCATGGGCCAAACTTGAATTTGCTCGGCAAACGCGAGCCCCAGCATTACGGTTGGTCAAACCTCGACGACATCAACCAAACTCTGGAGGACCGCGGTGCGGCGTCCGGGGTGAATGTGGAGTGCTTTCAGAGCAACCATGAGGGGGCCCTGATCGACCGAGTTCACCAGGCGGCCAGGGACGCGGTGGACTTCATTCTAATCAACCCGGCCGGGTACACCCATACCAGCGTGGCGTTGCGCGATGCCTTGTCCGCTGCGGCCATTCCGTTTGTCGAAGTGCATCTGTCCAATGTTCACAGCCGGGAAGCGTTCCGGCGCCATTCGTATTTTTCCGACCTTGCCATCGGTGTTATCGCCGGGCTGGGTGCCCAGGGCTACGAGATGGCGCTGGAATTCGCGCTGCGTCATTTACATGTGAAGGTCTTGAACGATGGATCTCAGAAAACTGAAAAAACTCATTGATCTGGTGCAGGAGTCCGGCATCACGGAGCTGGAAATATCCGAAGGCGAGGAAAAAGTCCGCATTTCCAAGGGTGCCCTTGCCAGCGCCATGGTGATGGGACCCTCTGCGCATATGTTTCAGGCTCCGGTCGCTCCCCTGCCGCCCGCGCCGGAAGCAGAAGCCCCACCGGCCGAGCCTGAGGGCCACGTGGTGCGCTCGCCCATGGTAGGCAGTTTTTACCGCTCCGCTTCGCCAGGCGCAAAAGCCTTCGTCGAAATGGGCCAGACAGTTTCCCCCGGCGATACCCTGTGCATCATCGAAGCCATGAAGCTACTGAATGAAATTGAGGCCGACCAAGGCGGTGTGATTAAGGCGATCCTGATCGAAAATGGCCAGCCGGTTGAGTACGGTGAACCGCTATTCATTATTGGCTGATTAATATCGTTACCGCGGAGTTTCAACTAAGGTCTTTGCATACTTAGCGGCCAACCCTAGGGTTATCAATGTTCGAAAAGGTCCTTATCGCCAACCGCGGGGAAATCGCCCTCCGCATCCTGCGGGCGTGCCACGAGCTGGGGATCAAGACGGTTGCGGTTCACTCCGAAGCTGACCGCGATGCCAAGTACGTGAAGCTATCTGACGAATCGGTCTGCATCGGCCCGGCGCCCTCCAGCCTGTCCTACCTGAATATTCCTGCCATCATCGCAGCGGCCGAGGTCACCGACGCGGAAGCCATCCATCCCGGTTACGGCTTCCTGTCAGAGAATGCCGATTTTGCGGAACGGGTAGAGTCATCCGGCTTTGTCTTCATCGGCCCGCGCGCCGATTCCATCCGCCTGATGGGCGACAAGGTGGCGGCCAAGGGCGCCATGAAGGCGGCCAAGGTGCCTTGCGTGCCCGGTTCCGAGGGCGCATTGCCCGATGACCCGGAGGAAATTCTGCGCATCGCCCGTGCGGTGGGCTATCCGGTCCTGATCAAGGCAGCGGGCGGCGGCGGCGGGCGCGGCATGCGGGTGGTGCATGTGGAAAGCGCTCTGCTCAATGCGGTGCAAATGACCCAGGCCGAAGCGCAGGCAGCGTTTGACAATCCCACCGTGTACCTGGAGAAGTACCTGCAGAATCCCCGCCACATCGAGTTCCAGGTTCTGGCCGACGAACACGGCAACGCCATCCATCTGGGCGAGCGCGACTGCTCCATGCAACGCCGTCACCAGAAAATTATCGAGGAATGCCCGGCCCCTGGTCTCGACCCCAAGCTACGCCAAAAGATCGGTGAACGCTGCGCCGAAGCGTGCCGCAAGATCAGCTATCGTGGCGCGGGTACCTTTGAATTCCTGTACGAAAACGACGAGTTCTATTTCATTGAGATGAACACTCGGGTGCAAGTCGAACACCCGGTGACGGAACTGGTCACCGGCGTGGACATCGTGCAGGAACAGCTCCATATCGCCGCCGGTGAAAGACTCCGCTACCAGCAGAAGGATATCCAACTCAAGGGCCACGCCATCGAGTGCCGCATCAATGCCGAGCATCCTTACACCTTCGTGCCATCGCCCGGCCGGCTCAGCGCCTGGCATCCGCCGGGCGGCCCTGGCATCCGCGTCGACTCCCACGTCTACGCCGGCTATTACGTACCGCCGCACTACGATTCCATGATCGCCAAGGTGCTGGCCTACGGCATCACGCGCGACCAGGCCCTGGCTCGCATGCGCTGCGCGCTGATGGAAATGATCGTCGACGGCATCCATACCAACATTGCCCTGCACCAAGAACTGATGAACGACGCGGCCTTCATGCAAGGCGGCACCAGCATTCATTACCTGGAGAAGAAACTGGCCATGGACAAGGAAGCAAGAACGGGCATCCCTGAATAAGTGATCCATGCCCTGGCAATCCCTACGCATCACCATCAATGCCAAGCGCGCCGAGGCCCTGTCCGACGCCCTGATGGAACTGGGGGCGCTGTCTGTGTCGCTGGAGGATGCCGCCGCCGGCACCATGGATGAATCCCCCTTGTTCGGCGAACCGGATCACCCGGATGCGGGCCTGTGGGAAAGCTGCACTGCCATCGCCCTGCTCGAGCAACAGACTGACCCGGCCATCCTGCTCGCCGCCGCCGCCAACCGCGCCGGCCTGAAGCAAGTCCCTGCCTTCCATTGTGAAACAGTGCCCGAGCAGGACTGGGTGCGGCTGACCCAGTCCCAGTTTGAGCCCATAGCCATCTCCCCGCGGCTTTGGATCGTGCCGACCTGGCATCAGACGCCCTATCCTGCAGCGCTCAATATCCGTCTCGACCCCGGCCTGGCCTTCGGCACCGGCTCCCACCCGACAACCCGGCTTTGCCTGCGCTGGCTGGACGAGCATATCGAAGGGGGCGAATCGGTGCTGGATTACGGCTGCGGCTCCGGCATCCTGGCCATTGCCGCGAGTAAATTGGGGGCAGGCAAAGTCTGGGGAGTGGACATTGATCCGCAGGCAGTGGAATCCGCCCGTTACAATGCGATACAGAATAAGGTGGAAGCCGACTTCTATCTTCCCAACCATGCCCCTAAACAGCAGGCAGATATACTCGTGGCCAATATTCTGACCAACCCGCTCAAGGCTATGGCGCCCCTCTTGACTGGCTTGGTCCGGCCCGGTGGACAAATCGTGCTGTCCGGTGTCCTGGACAGTCAGGCGCAAGAGGTGCAAGCGGTTTACTCGGCGCGGGTCGATTTTGACCCACCCGCCCTGGAGGACGGGTGGAGCCGGCTGTCGGGGTGCAGGCGATGAGTCTGCATACCACCTGCTCGCGTTGTCACACGATCTTCCGCATCACTGAACAGCAGTTGGCAGCGGCGGACGGCTGGGCCCAGTGCGGCGTGTGCGCTGCGCCCTTCAATGCCGTGGCCGGTATGTCCGAAGATGAGCAGATTGAGTACCTGACTGCCCCTGAACCAGAGCAGGATGCTCCGGTTGAACCTCCCGTAACGGGGCCGGTAGTACCTGCGGCCGCGGAACCCTCCGCGGAAATCTCCAGCGCCGCCCCCAACCCCTCTGAACCCGAGCCGCAAGCGCCGCCCGCCGAGCCGCACCTGCCAGGCCTGGAGCGACGCATTGCCGAAGACGCTGCCGAAGCGCAGGGGACACATCCTTCCGATCTGCCCTCCATCATCATTCTGGATCCGGATGCCAAGGTCTCGGAAGATTACGGCCCGCTGCCGGTGATACCGGCTGATTCCACGGCCTATGGCGACGCGACCGTCGAACTGGAATATGACGACGACGAGGAAGAGGACGAGGAAGAAATGACGCGCACACCCGCCGCTGAAACGGTGTCGCGCCCGATCCCCATTGAGCCATCGCCCGCTGCGGCGCCAGAGCCAGCGCGTCGTCGCACGGGGTGGCTCTGGGCGGTCGTGCCCCTGCTGGCCCTGCTGCTCCTGGGCCAACTGGTCTACTTTCTGCGCGACCCGCTGGTGGCCAACCATCCGGGCCTACGACCTCTGCTGTCATCCGTCTGCAATGTCCTGGGCTGCGAACTGGGCCTGGCGCAAGATGTCGAGAAGATCAGGATTCTAGGCTCTGACCTGCAGGCTGAGCCCGGCAACAGCAAACGACTGACGCTGACCTTAACGCTTGCCAACCAGGCCAGCTACGCGCAGGCTTGGCCGATGCTACAGCTGAGCCTGACCGATACCAGGGACAAACCCCTGGCTCGCCGGGTGTTCGCCCCCAGCGAATACCTTAATCGCCCGGACATGCTGGCAGCCGGCATCCCGGCCCTGAGCGAAACCCCGCTAAGCCTGCATCTGGATACCCGCGACGTGAATGCCTCGGGCTTCCGGGTAGAAGTGTTCTACTAGCCTGGAAACTTCCGGCTTTTGCCCTGCCTCGCGCCGGGAACTCCACGCGGACGGACAGGGGCTCGCGCGATGCCCTGTGCTGCAAGCGATCGTGGTTCCGGCATGCGGACGGCGCCCCAGGCCTGAACCCTGTTTGTGAGACCAGCAATGAAGAAACTGCGCAACACGCGGATCGGGCTGGCTCTGGGCGGAGGCTCTGCCCGCGGCTGGGCCCATATCGGGGTCATCCAGGCCTTGAACCAGGCGGGCGTTTACCCGGACGTCGTTTGCGGCACCTCGATCGGCGCGTTTGTCGGGGCGGCCTATGTGGATGGCGATCTCGACCGGCTTGACGCGTGGGTGCGCAGCCTCAGTCTGCAAACCGTGGTCAGCTTCCTCGATTTCTCCCTCATTGGCGGCCTGATCAAGGGTGAAAAGCTCATCGGCTTTTTCCGCAGCCACTTCGTCGACCGGCAGATCACCGAGTTGCCGATGCCGTTCGCCGCGGTAGCCACCGACCTGCAGAGCGGGCGCGAGGTCTGGCTCCAGGACGGCAGCGTGTCGGATGCAGTGCGCGCATCAATCGCGCTGCCCGGCCTGTTCACCCCCGCACGGCTCGGCGGGAAATGGCTGGTGGACGGCGGCCTAGTCAACCCGGTTCCGGTTTCCCTGTGCCGCGCGATGGGCGCGGAATGGGTGATCGCGGTCGACCTGAATTCCGACCTGATCGGCCGCCACCTCAGGCGCAAGCCGGCCGGGTCACCACGCAACAAAATCCCGAAAGAGATTGAAATGAACACCGACAGTGTTATGGCCCACATTCAATCAAGTATCTCTCAACTGGGCATCACGCAGCGCGACGCGGTTGACCGCGCGCCCGCCATGCTGGACGTCCTGGCGACCAGCATCAACATCATGCAGGTACAAATCACCCGCAGCAGGCTGGCCGGCGAACCCGCGGACGTGATAATCACCCCGCGACTCGCCGAGCTGGGCCTCATGGAGTTCCACCGCGGACGCACCGCAATCGAAGCCGGGCAGCGCGCCGCCGAGCAGGCCTTACCGCAACTCATGGCGCTATTGAATCATTCTGCGGACAGCGAAGGCATCTGAAAAACATTTCTTCCTGCGCTATAAAGGGGCTAGGCCGGTTCATTGTGGCCATCGTCGCCGACGATCCACGCGACCGGGCGAAAGGCATTCACGCCGAATCAAGGACTGCGTTGGTTCAGTCGGCGGATGGTGCCAGCTGCGCGAACCAGGGAATGGACCCGGCGCTAGAACCAGATTCTGCGAACTGTACCCGGACGGGCGGCACCTTATTTTGACGGCATGGCAGACAAGGCGAGGCAGGATCAAAGAGAATCTGGCGAATTGAAAGCAGGAATCGTTGCACGCCATGGGGAGACGCTGAGCCTCGCGAAGAGGCAAAGGCCAAGAGAAGCTCTGCCTTACGCGACGCCCGTCTGGACGTGATGCGCCGTCCTCGCCACGCACCCGGATTTGCGAATGGAAACGATCCACGACCCAGTTGCATTGTCCCGTCTGCAGTTCGCCCTGACCACGCAGTTTCATATCCTGTGGCCGGTGCTGTCCATCGGGCTGGCGTTCTTCCTGTTAGTAATGGAGGCGCTGTGGCTAAAGACGGGCGATAGTCAATATTACCGCCATGCACGATTTTGGTCCCGGCTGTTTGGACTGAGTTTCAGCCTGGGCGTTGTCAGCGGCATCCCCCTGGAATTCGAGTTTGGTACCAACTGGGCTCCTTTTTCGACCATCAGCGGTGAATTCTTCGGCAACATTCTCGGTTTCGAGGCCGCGATGGCCTTTATGCTGGAGGCCGGATTCGTCGGCATCATGCTGTTCGGCTGGACACGGGTCTCGCGTGCGGTGCATTTCTTCGCCACTCTAATGGTGGCAACAGGCGCGTCCTTGTCGGCTTTCTGGATCATGGTGGCGAATGCCTGGATGCAAACGCCCGCGGGCGGGCACATGGCGCAAGGGGTGTATGTGGTGGACAGCTACCGGGAGGCTATTTTCAATCCGGCGGCGGCATGGAGCGTGTCTCACATGCTGTTGGCAAGCGTCGAGACCACCTTGTTCGTGATCGGCGGCATCAGCGCCGGATATCTGTATCGCCGGCGCCATACCGAGTTCTTCCTCAAATCATTCAAGCTCGCGCTGCTTCTTGCCGTCATCGCCGCTCCGCTGCAGATCTGGCTCGGGGATGGCAGCGGGCGCAGCCTCTTCGTCTATCAACCGGCCAAGGCAGCCGCCATTGAGGCCCATTGGATGACCAACCCGCAAGGTCAGGGCGCACCCTGGGCCATCCTCGCCTGGCCGGACGGGGAACGGCAGCGCAACGATTGGGTGATCGGGATCCCCGACGCTCTGTCTCTGCTTGCAACCGGTCGTCTCGACGGCCGCGTCGAGGGGTTGACCGCTTTTCCGCCGGACGATCGGCCCAAAGCGATTGCCCTGGTGTTCTACAGCTTTCGCCTGATGGTTGTAATCGGGTTCTGGTTCTTCCTTCTGGTAACTTGGAGTGTGATTGCATGGCTGCGAGGCGCGCTTGCCCCATCGCGTATCGGCTCCCGGCGCTGGCTGCTCAAAGCATGGATCATCTCCGTCCCGCTGGGGTTCATCGCGGTCGAGATGGGCTGGATCACCCGGGAAGTCGGACGCCAGCCCTGGACCATCTATCACCTGGTTCGCACGGCCGACGCGGCGTCCAGCTTGCCGGCCGCAAGCGTGGCTGGGTCGCTGCTGGTATACGCGCTGATTTACGCCGTGTTGCTGGCCGCCTTCCTGGTTTTTGCACGGCGCCTTCTGCAGCGCGGGCCGGATATGACCTCACCGACTCCGAGCTCATCCGCATCCGGAGCCGAGTCATCTTGATCGCCCTGCTGGATTTGCACTTGCCGCTCCTCTGGTTTGCCATCATCGGACTAATTCTGCTGTTTTACGTGGTTCTGGACGGCTTCGACCTGGGCGTCGGAATCCTCGCCCTTCTTGCAGCCCGCGACCAGCAATACAGCAGCGCCGCTGAACGATCGCTAGGCAGCGTTTGGGAAGCCAACGAGTCCTGGCTGGTCATCCTTGGCGGCGCATTGTTTGGCGCATTCCCGCCGGCTTACGCAATTGTCTTGCACGCTTTGTACATTCCGATCACCGCCATGCTGGCGGGACTTATTTTGCGAGGCGTGGCGTTCGGATTTCTCGACCATGCTGCCAACAAGCGGCCGTGGAATCTGGCGTTCGCCATCGGCAGCCTGCTCGCCGCCGCGGCGCAGGGAATTGCCTTGGGCGGGTTGATCCAGGGCATGGCGGTGCGCGGGCAGCGTTTCGTCGGGACGATCTGGGACTGGTTGTCTCCGTTCTCCGTTCTGGTCGCCGTAGGCGTGGTCGCGGGATATAGCCTGCTCGGTGCCACTTATCTGATCATGAAAACCGAAGGCGATCTCCAGCGCAAAGGCGCACACCATGCCCGCGTGGCTGCACTTTGCATGCTTGCGGCCGCGATCGGCGTCACCTTGTGGACGCCCTTCTTGCATCGCTATATCGCGGACAAGTGGTTAAGTGCGGAAACCCCATACTGGCTGGCTCCCTTGCCCTTGCTGGCCACGTTCTGCTTCGTCATGCTCTGGCGTGCCTTGAAATTACCGCAGGAACGCTCCCCGTTCTTCTGGAGTCTGGGCATCTTCGTTGCGTCTTTTGGCGGCCTGGCGGCAAGCCTCTACCCCTACCTGATTCCGCAATCACTCACCGTGACGGAAGCCGCGTCGTCCCGCGGCACGTTGGTGTTCATGTTGATCGGTATCGGCACCCTGCTGCCGGTGATTTGGGTTTACAACGGTTATCAATATGCGGTATTCAGAGGCAAGGTTAGAGGCCGCGGAAAGCCCGATTCCGCCTGAGGCCGGAGCAACCCAACTCGCCTTGCGCGCAAGCTCGCGCGAATGGAAAAGATGTCGTTCATTACCGGGGCCGGACCGCAAGCCACAGGCGCGGGAACAGATCATGGCGGCCGGTTCGCTCACAGATCACACAGCACCTTGATGTGCGCGGTTGCGTTTCTGCCCAGCGCGTGCAGCGCATATCCGCCCTCGAGGGCCGAGACAATCCGCTTGTGCGCATGGCTTGCCGCCACGTCCTTCAGCTCCCTTGTTATCCATGCATAATCCGCTTCCACCAGCATGAGGTTCCCCATATCATCTTCCCGATGCGCATCGAATCCCGCGGAAATGAAGATCATCTCAGGCATGAAGGCGCGCAAGGCCGGAAGCCATGCGTCGGTTACCGCGGAACGAAATCCTTCGCTGTCGGTGTATGCAGGCAGGGCTACGTTGATCACGTGGTCGCTGCTGCTTTCGGCGCCATTGAAAGGGTACAAGGGGTGTTGGAAGGTAGAACACAGCAGCACACGCGGGTCATGCTTGAAGATATCTTCTGTGCCGTTGCTATGGTGCACATCAAAATCTGCAATGGCAATGCGTTCCAGGCCATGATGTGCCAGCGCATGTGCGACGCCGACCGCAACATTATTGAAAATGCAAAATCCCATCGCCTCCGTGCGGGTCGCATGGTGTCCGGGCGGCCGGACGTTGCAGAATGCGTTCTCGACTTTGCCTTCCAGCACCAGGTCGGTGGCCAGCACAACAGCGCCCGCCGCGTGCAAGGCCGCTTCGAGAGTATAGGGATTCATCCACGTGTCGGGGTCGAGGGCAACCAGCCCTTGGGCGGGGGATGCGGCTCCCATGGCGAGCAGATGCGTTTCGCTGTGTACGCGCGCCAGTTGTTCGCGTGTCGCCTGGGGTGCGTCATGATGTTGCAGAAACGGGAAAATGCCGGAGGCAATCAGTTGATCTTCGATTGCCTTGAGCCGGGCGGGCGACTCGGGGTGGTCGTGGCCCATGTCATGTTTAAGACAAGCGGGGTGGCTGATGAATGCGGTCTGCATCATTGAATCCCGGCAGGGGCGTCCATGTCACAGACGGCGTTCCCTGCAATGTAGTATTGGCAACGATTGTCACTAATTATTTGAAAACGCCTGCCACGCCAGAGACCATTATTTTGAAGCAATCAGCTTAAGGTATAGGCACCCATTCCATGAGTCAACACTGCCTCACCTCCCTGTTTGCACTCAGCTTGATTGCAATCATCGACGCCAGCAACAAGCCGGGCTCGGGAGGCTGGGTGATATTCAGGAACTGCTGGAGGACGGCTTTCAGGGCGTGCTGTAGCGAGGAGCAACCAGCAACAATTCAGAAATTGCCTGGCCTCGTGCGTTCATTTTTTGAGACCGGGGTGCTCCCGGCCTTTTTCAGCTCATCCACTCTATAATCAACCCGGCCGGCTCTTTCCTTCCGCCTATACTCACCGCGCGTAATGCCGCTGATCTGGGCGAAATCGATATGCTGCCCACCCACGCTGAATGTCCCGGGCCTTCGCGCCTCCACAACCCGATTGGCATCGCAGGATCGCCTGCCAGGCCGGACATGATCACGAACCCTGTTCACGATTACCATGAGCGTTCCAGACACCAGCTGGACCGTTACGCCCCCGGACCCGGCGGGCTGGACTGGGCCACGCAGCCCGATCCCTTCCGCCGCTTTGCTGGCGCGCCTCAGCTTGACTTGCCACTCTTGGCGGGCGAGCTGCCGGCCTGCTGGGACGATCTGTTCCGCGCTGGCGGACTGCCAATCCAGGCATTCAATCTGGATACGCTGGCCCATCTGCTGCAACTGACACTGGGTCTGGCGGCCTGGAAATCCTACGGCAGCCTGCGCTGGGCGTTGCGCTGCAACCCGTCCAGCGGCAATCTGCATCCCACCGAGGGCTATCTAATCAGCCCCGCCCTGCCTGGACTGGAGGCCGGCGTGTATCACTATCAGTCCAGGGACCATCAACTTGAGCAGCGCGCCGCCGCTCCACTCGTCTGGTCGGGCGGGGTCTTGCTGGCGCTGACCAGCATCCACTGGCGCGAAGCCTGGAAGTACGGTGTGCGCGCCTTCCGTTACTGTCAGCATGATTGCGGTCACGCGCTGGCCGCCCTGTCTTACGCCGGGGCCGCGCTGGGCTGGCCGGTTCGCCTGCTCGCAGAATGGGGTGATGCACAGATCGCCGCGCTCACGGGCGCGGATCGTGACGCCGATTTTCACGGTGCGGAAAGCGAATCGCCGGATGCCATCATCTGGGTGGGGCCGGGCGACCCGCCCGGCGCACAAGCCGTGCTCGACATGCTGACGGGCGCGGTCTGGGCCGGCCGGGCCAATGTTCTCAGCCAGGACCACCGCGACTGGCCTGACATCCCCAAGGTAGCGGCCGCGACCCTCAAGCCGGCCGGCACGCGTTTGCCGGCCGGCACCTTGTTGCCCTTGCCGGCGCTGGCGTCCGTATCGCATGAGCCGGTTTCGCGCCTGATCCGTCGCCGCCGTTCCGCCCAGGCATTCGACGGGATCAGCAGTCTTGGCGCTGATCCCTTCTACCGCGTGCTCGACGCTCTGCTGCCGCGCGCGGGCCAACCACCCTGGGCGATGCTGGATGCGACGCCCCAGGTACATCCGGTGCTGTTCGTGCACCGGGTGGACCACCTTGAATCTGGCATCTACTGCCTGACGCGGGACCCGGCACAACTGGCTGCCTTGCGTGCCGAGATGCGCGAAGACTGGCTATGGGCGCGCGTTCCAGGCTGCCCGCAACACCTGCCCCTGTACTTGCTAGCGCCGCTCGATGTGCGGCAATTTGCCGCCACGGCATCCTGCCACCAGGACATCGCCGCCGATTCGGCCTTCTCCCTGGCCATGCTGGCGCGTTTTGACGACATCACGCCGGATCAGCCCTGGCTGTACCGGCAGCGTTTCTGGGAGACGGGCATTCTGGGCCAGGTGCTTTATCTGGAGGCGGAGGCCGCCGGCGTGCAAGGCACCGGCATAGGGTGTTATTTCGACGACGCCGTGCACCAAGCCCTGGGGCTCAAGACCACGCGCTTTCAGGACCTCTACCACTTCACCGTGGGTACGCCGCTGGCGGACGCGCGGCTCGTCAGCGAACCGCCGTACGCGCACTTGGCTGGCAGGCCGTCGGTTGGTGCCGCCGATTAAGTTTCAGCCCGCGCCGGGTACTGCCAGCACCGGCAATTTGCACGCAAAAAGCCGGCAGATGCCGGCTTTCCCCGATACGCCCTAGCGTTTGGTCGTTGGGGGCTTGGTTGCCTTTTGTGGCGTAGCAAAGCCTGAAGGCGGAACGACCGGCTGTTTTGCCTTCTTGGGTTTCTTCGCTTCCTTGTTTCCGCGTAGTTGGCCTTTTGCCATGGTGTTTCTCCTCGCTGCCCCGGCATCCTGAGACGGAACGCCGGTTGCCGCCTAAAATTCTGTTACACATGAATCACGGTAGCCGGACCGACCCGAGATGCGATCGGATCAAGCATGCTCCGATCATAGGCTGTAATGCGAAGAATCGGAGTCTTTTTTCAGCCAGGGCAGTCTATTGGGCCTGCCGAATATGCCTACGTCGACACAAACCGGGACGACTGCGATCGCATCCATAGCCTTGCCTTCCAAGCTCATGTCACAAAGTCGAATGCCGTGCGCAGACCGCTAGCCCTGCCCGAGCGTGAACAGTCACGCGGGGAAGAAATCGCCAACAGCATCAGCCACGGCCTGGGTCTGCTCGCAGCACTCGTGGCAAGTCCGTTTCTTGTCATGCGAGCGGTTCAGCACGGGGACTTGAGATTCACGGTCGGCGTGAGCATATTCGCCACGACCATGATGCTGCTCTACCTTGCCTCCACCCTCTATCATGCCCTGCCGGCGGGCAAGGCCAAGCGCGTGTTCCGGGTCATCGAGCATTCCGCAATCTTTCTTCTCATTGCCGGCACCTACACGCCGTTCACGCTGGGCGTGCTGCGCGGGGCGATCGGTTCGACGCTGCTTGGACTGGTCTGGGGTCTTGCCGCAATCGGGGTGGCGCTGAAGGCGTTTGAAAGGATGTCCCACCCCATCGTTTCCACCGGTCTCTATCTGCTGATGGGATGGCTGATCCTGATTGCAGTCCATCCCTTAATTGCGCGCGTACCCGCATCCGGTCTGCTCTGGCTGGTTTCGGGAGGCGTGGCCTATACGGCAGGCGTCGGCTTCTTTGCGGCCGATTCGCGCCTGCGCTACGCCCACTTCATCTGGCATTTGTTTGTCATGGCGGGTACCGCATGCCATTACTTTGCAGTGCTCTGGTATGCGGCGTGACAAGCCTGTCAGGACACCGCCCTTTCGGAGAGCAGCTCTTGAGCACAAGACTGCGTCAGCGGATAAGTTTCGCCGAATTTACAGGGGCCGCGTTATAACGATGGCGCCACGCAATTCGCCCGCACGGTAGCCCACCGCCTGGTCGTCTGGATAGTCCGCCTTGAGGCGAGCTTTTACGTCGTCGGGGATAGCGTCTGGCCCGCCATGACAGGTCAGACAGATCGGTTGCACGCCGATCGCCTTGGCGTAGAGCAAGGTCGGCTTGCCGCCCTCCCGCACCACCTTCCAGGATTCCATGCCGTCAAGCTTCTTTCCTTCGGCCATGCGCTTGAAAAATTCATTCAGTGCCGCCTGTTGCCAGGCATTGGGGCTGTTCAGGGGATTGCGCACCCGGGTGCCGACGCGCCCCACCTTCCACCCCGTTTCCTGCGACAGTTTGCCCGCAATTTCCGGTGCCGCGACCTTGCAGACCGAGACTGCCGCCGCAGGTCCGTTTGCCATCATCTCTGCTTTCAGCCGGCCGCCCAGTTGTGTAACCAGCTTGCCCGCCACGGCCCTGGTCTCGTCGAGGGTCTTGGCGTCAACTGTGGTTGGGACGCCGGTCGCCGTGGAGCAGGCGGCCACTATGACGGCAACAATTGCAACGGTGAGCGCGAAGGGATATTTCATTGGGAACTCCATTTGAGGTCTGACGATCTGGTAAGCCGGTTCAAGATCGGCAGGGGTTGGTACGAACCTCGGCCAGGTCCACAGCAGCGTAAACAGCCGGTACAATTGTAGGGTAGATTGCCTCCGGGCTGCCAATCGAAGCGGACGGGGACCCGGCATAATCTCGATAAATTCGCGCGGGAAAAAGTCTCCCTCATGCCTCGGACAAGTCCTCATGCATACCTACGGTAATCGTCTCGCTGCGGCCTGTAGCCATGCCAAGCAGAGTTCATTTCAAGGAACACTACGATGGATTTGCTGAAACCGCGCTATATCTGGCTTGCCGTGGCAGCGGCCAGCGCCGGTCTGGTGGTGGCCAGCTTCGCCCTGACTGTCTGGCTCAAGCTGCATCCCTGCCCGCTGTGCATTTTCCAGCGCCTCCTGTTCATGATCATGAGCGTGCTGGCCCTTGCCGCCTTCCTCAGTGCCAGGCGTAGTGCGGCAAAGGCGGCTGGGGCCCTCGCCCTGCTCACAGCCCTTTCTGGCGCGGGTGTCGCGGCGTATCAGCTTTGGCTCCAAGCCCAGCCGGCAACCCTGTTCACCTGCGGTGGCGCCAACCCCAACCTCATCGAGCGCCTCGTGGACTGGCTGGGTCAAAGACTGCCCGCCCTGTTCCTGGCCACCGGAATATGCGGCGACAAGGAACTGGTCATCTTGGGCTTTTCCCTCGCGGCATGGGCGCTGGCCGCTTTTGCGGCAAGCGGGGTGGCCATTCTCTGGGTTCTGCTCCGGGGGCGTGGAGAAGGCCAGGGAATCTGAACTCTGGCAGGTCGCCACGGGTTCGCCAGTCTCCGGGAAGCTTGCTACTTCGCACCAATTCGACGCGTCGCTCGTGGCGAGAAGTGGCGGGAAAGGGCCATTCGGAAAGGCAAGTCCCCTCCGGGCTAATTTTGACTCTCCTCCCCGCTTGAAGGATAATTCGCCGGTCGGGAGAGAGCACTCTGCGTGCCGCCGAAGGCGTAATCACCCATAATCGCTCAGGCAACAGGAACCGACAGGAACAAATCTCTGGAGAGCGCCGCGCCCCGAACCGGGGTTACGCGGACACCGAAGGGGCACGGGGGACAACCCTCCAATCTCTCAGGTACCAAGGACAGAGGGGTGAGGCAAAGCCAGGCTTCGCCTCACCCCTTATTCTTTTGTGAAGAGACCATGAGCGGATTGAAGCAGACCCCCCTGAACGCAGCTCACCGCCAACTGGGCGCCAAGATGGTGGACTTCGGCGGCTGGGACATGCCGGTCAATTACGGCTCCCAGATCGAGGAGCATCACGCGGTGCGGCGCGACGCCGGCATGTTCGATGTGTCCCACATGCTGCCCCTGGATGTGGAGGGCGACAAGGCACGGGAATTTCTCACCTATATGGTGGCAAACAACGTTGCCAAACTGAAAACGCCGGGCAAGGCAATCTACTCGTGCATGCTCAATGGGACGGGCGGCGTGATCGACGACCTTATCATCTACTGGCGCGGCGAGAACCGCTTTCGCATCGTGGTCAATGCCGGCACCGCGGACAAGGATATCGTCTGGATGTACGGGCAGGCCGAACCCTACGGGGTGAAACTTGCGCCCCGGCGCGACCTGGCCATGATCGCGATCCAGGGCCCGAATGCGCGGCAGAAGGTATGGGATGCCATGCCCGGGCTGCAGGATGTTTCGGCAGCGATTACCCCTTTCAATGCGGCGGACGTGGGCGGCATGTTCGTGGCCCGTACCGGCTACACCGGAGAAGACGGGTTTGAAATCATGCTCCCGGTGAAGGCGGCGCCCTTTTTCTGGCAGTCTCTGGTGGAAGCAGGGGTCAAGCCGTGCGGCTTGGGCGCGCGCGACACCCTGCGGCTGGAAGCAGGGATGAATCTGTACGGCCAGGACATGGATGAGACGACGTCGCCGCTGGAATCGGGTCTGGCCTGGACAGTGGACCTCCAGAGCGAGCGCGATTTCGTCGGCAAGGCCGCCCTGCAGAAAAGCGAGATCACCCGCCAGCTGGTCGGGCTGGTGCTGCTGGATCGCGGCGTGCTGCGCAGCCACCAGAAGGTTTTCACCAAACACGGCGAAGGCGAGATTACCAGCGGCACGTTTTCGCCCACCCTTGAAAGATCTGTCGCCCTGGCGCGGATCCCGTTAGGGATCGCGCCCGGGGAAGAAGTCGCGGTGGAAATTCGCGACAGGAAGCTGAAAGCAAGGGTCGTGAAATATCCCTTTGTGCGCAACGGAAGAAGTCTGATTGACATTTGAACAGGCAGGGCAAGTGGACAGGGGTAGAAGCAATCAGGTGCCCCCTCATGTCCTCAAGTCCACTTCGTAAATTAGATCCTAGGAGCTTTCAATGAGCGTTCCCGCCGGCCTGAAATACACCAAGACCCACGAATGGGTCAAAGTCGAAATCGACGGCAGCCTGACGGTCGGCATTACCCATCACGCCCAGGACTTGCTGGGTGACATGGTGTTTGTCGAATTCCCCACGGTCGGCCGCGCGCTCAGTGCAGGCGAGGAATGCGCCTTGGTCGAATCGGTCAAGGCCGCGTCTGACGTGTATGCCCCGGTGGCCGGCGAAGTGACTGCCAGCAACACCGAAGTGGAAGGCTCGCCCGAATTAATCAACAAGGATCCTTACGGCGCCTGGATGTTCAAGCTCAAACCAGCGAATCCGGGGGACCTGAACGCGCTGCTTGACGCCGCGGCCTATGAAGCACAAGTGGCTTCCGAGGCGCACTGAATCCGGTCAAGGGTGACGCGTCAAGGCAAGTACCGCTCGAACCCTACCCCTCGCTCCTCACGACCCATGCCGTTCATTCCCCACTCCGAACAGGACATCGCCGAGATGCTGGTCAGCATCGGCGTTCGCGGTATCGACGAGCTGTTTGACGAAATTCCCGACGCCTTGAAGACGCGTGGTCTGAGCAAGGTTCCCGCGGGCGCAAGCGAAATGGAAATCACGCGACTGATGCTGGAACGCGCGGAACAGGATGGCCGCTACTTGAGCTTCCTCGGCGCCGGTGCTTACGAGCATCACATTCCGGCCGCGGTCTGGCAGATCACTACGCGCGGCGAGTTCTATTCGGCTTATACGCCTTATCAGGCCGAAGCCTCGCAGGGCACCTTGCAGCTCATCTACGAATTCCAGACCATGATGACGCGCCTGACCGGGCTGGACGTGTCGAATGCTTCGATGTACGACGGTGGTTCTGGTCTGGCGGAAGCGGTCCTGATGGCAGTGCGCGCCAACAAGAGCGGCGCTCGCGGGGTGTTGATGCCCAGGGCCGTGCATCCGCTGTACCGGGCGGCCTGCCGCGCCATCGCCCGCAACCAGAATATCGAACTGGTGGAAGTCGGCTACGACCGTGCCACCGGACGCAGCGTACTGCCGCAAAGCGCGGAAGACTGCGCCGCCCTGGTGATTCCCCAGCCCAACTTCTTCGGCGTGCTGGAAGATGTCGATGCGCTCACCGACTGGGCCCATGCCAACAAGCTGCTGGCGATTGCGCTGGTCAACCCGATGAGCCTCGCGGTATTGAAGGCGCCGGGCAAGTGGGGAACAGGCGGTGCGGACATCGCCGTAGGTGAGGGCCAGCCCCTGGGCGCTCCATTGGCTTCCGGGGGCCCCTACTACGGCTTCATGTGCTGCAAGCAGGAGTTCGTCCGGCAAATGCCGGGGCGCATCGTGGGACGCACCGTGGACCTTGAAGGCAAGCCGGGCTTTACTCTGACCCTGCAGGCGCGCGAACAGCACATCCGCCGGTCCAAAGCCACGTCCAACATCTGCACCAACCAAGGGCTGGTGGTCACCGCTTCCACGATCTACATGAGCCTGCTGGGACCGGAGGGCTTGAGCCGCGTCGCGCGTACCTCACATGCCAATACCGTCGCGCTGGCGGACAAGCTGGTGGCTGCGGGTGCAAACAGAGTCTTTTCCGGCCCGGCCTTTCACGAAACCGTCATCAGCACCCCGGTGGCCAATGGCAAGCTGCTGCATGCCCTGCTGGGCCAGGGCATTGTCGGCGGCTATGACCTGGCGCACGATTACCCGGAACTGGGCAATGCCATCCTGGTGTGCGCGACGGAGACCAAAACGGAGGCAGATCTGGATCGGTATGCCCAGCAAGTGCAACGTATCGTGGCTAAACTGAACGAACCGCCGCCCTGCGCGCGGAAATAGTTTTCGTATGCGCTTTAACAAGGGGGATGGGAGAGCAGGAGCAGGATTCTTGTGCGTTTTTCTCCTGTCCTCATGTCCTCTTTGTGAGAGATTATGAAGGAGAGCAACATGGCAACAGTAACCAAAGGCGGTGTACCAACCGAGGTGGCCGGCACCTTTCCCAAGGTCGGCAGCAGCGCCCCGGACTTCAAGCTGGTTAACAAGGACTTGGCCGATGTCCGGCTGGCTGATTTCGCCGGCAAGCGCAAGGTGCTCGACATCGTGGTCAGCCTGGACACTGGCATTTGCGCTGATTCCGCGCGCAAGTTCAACGCGGCGGCAAGCAAGCTTGGCAACACTGTGGTGTTGGTGATTTCTGCCGACCTGCCCTTCGCGCAGGGACGTTTTTGCGGGGCCGAAGGACTGGACAACGTGATCACCCTGTCGACCATGCGCGGCTGGGAATTCAAGAAGAATTACGGCGTGGACATCCACAGCGGCCCCCTGGCGGGCCTGTGTGCCCGCGCGGTCATCGTGCTGAATGAACAGAATAAAGTGATCTACACCGAGCTCGTGCCCGAGATCGCGCAGGAGCCCAATTACGATGCCGCATTGGCGGAGTTGAAAAGAGGCCAGTGAGGAGCAAGGCATCGGGAGTTAGGCCGAGCTTTGCCGCTCCCTTGTTTTCGCGCTTCACCCCTCACTCCTAAGCCCTCACGGATACTTGTGCTGATATTCGACCATTCCCATCCCGGGCGGGCCGCCCATGCCCAGATGCCCGCAGCGGACACGTCCCTGTCCGATCTACCCGCCGATCTGTTGCGCGAGGCGCCGCCCGCGCTGCCCGAGTGTTCGGAGCTGGACGTGGTGAGGCACTACACGCGGCTCTCACAGAAGAACTTCTCCATCGACACCCAGTTCTATCCCCTGGGCTCATGCACCATGAAATACAATCCGCGCGCGTGCAATTCAATCGCCATGCTGCCGCAATTTCTGGCACGGCATCCGCATGCGCCGGCCGAGACCGGGCAGGGGTTTCTGCAGTCCCTGTTCGAATTGCAGGAAATGCTCAAGGACGTGACCGGCATGGCGGGCGTGTCGCTGGCGCCCATGGCGGGCGCGCAGGGCGAGTTTGCCGGCATCGCCATGATCCGCGCCTACCATGATGCGCGCGGCGACCATGCGCGCAGCGAAATCCTGGTGCCCAACGCCGCGCACGGCACCAACCCGGCCAGCGCCGTGATGTGCGGCTACACGGTGAAGGAGATTCCCACCGACCGCGAAGGCAACGTCGATCTGGTGGCGCTTACAGCCGCGGTGGGGCCGCACACTGCTGGCCTGATGCTGACCAATCCATCCACCCTCGGCGTGTTCGAGAAAACCATCCAGGACATGCGGAAGATCGTTCACGATGCCGGCGGCCTGCTCTACTACGATGGCGCCAACCTGAATGCCATACTGGGGCTCGTGCGGCCCGGCGACATGGGCTTCGACGTGATCCACATGAATCTGCACAAGACCTTCTCCACCCCACATGGCGGCGGCGGCCCGGGCGCGGGCCCGGTGGGAGTGGGCGAGCGCCTGCTGCCCTTTCTACCGGTGCCGGTGGTGATCAACGACAAGGGCTTGTACCGCAACGCCGTCGAAGCCGACCTGCCCCAGTCGATCGGGCGCATGAGCGCCAACGGCGGCAATGCGGGGGTGCTGCTGCGTGCCTACGTGTACGCCCGCATGCTGGGCGCAGAAGGCATGCGCCGGGTGGCCGAGTTTGCCACCCTGAATGCCAACTACCTGATGGCCCGACTCCAGCACGGCGGGTTCGAACTGGCGTACCCGACGCGTCGCGCCAGTCACGAATTCATCGTCACCCTGAAAAAGCTCAAGGACGAGACTGGCGTCAGCGCGATGGATTTCGCGAAGCGTCTGCTCGACTACGGATTTCACGCTCCCACGACGTATTTTCCGCTGCTGGTGCCCGAGTGCCTGCTGATCGAGCCGTCCGAAACGGAAAGCAAGGAAACCCTGGATGCCTTTGTCGATGCCTGCATCAAGATCAAGGACGAAGCCCGCAACCAGCCCGATCTGGTGAAGGGCGCACCCTACACCCAGCCGGTGCGAAGACTGGACGATGTGAAAGCCGCACGGGAACTGGATCTGGCTTACAAGTCCGCTTGACTCCTGCCCGTGCAGTTGCTCCGGCTTGGCGCGCAATGGCCAGGTGATTTGCCGCACCACCAATCAGACATTTTGAGAGGGCAGACCGTGCAATCCTTGGCGCGAATCAATTATCTGCTCCCTCAAACAGCCCATCCACGCAACGCCTCGCCGTCCCCGTCGCTTGCGAATCCCCATGTGGCCGTTACAGCTTTGCGGCATAATCACGGCGCATGACCTCCCCATCCTCGTTCAAGGGCAAGACAGGGTTCAGGCGCATCTGGAACGCTCTGTTCTATTCCATTGATGGATTTCGCGCCGCCTTCCGTCACGAGGATGCCTTCCGTCAAGAAGCCATGCTGGCCGCGATTCTGCTTCCCTTCGCCTTCTGGTTGGGGAAAACAGGCGTGGAAAAAGCCCTGCTTTCGGGGACGGTTCTGCTGGTTCTCGTGGTTGAATTGCTTAACTCCGGAATTGAGGCTGTCGTGGACAAAGCTTCCCCGGAAGCCCATGAACTGGCCAAACGGGCCAAGGACATGGGCTCCGCCGCGGTGCTGCTGAGCCTGTTAAATGCCCTGGTAGTCTGGCTTTGTGTGTTGGCCGGCTAAAGATTAGGTGCCGCGGACCCGCAAATCATCCATAGACCCGAACTGTCACACGATCTTGAAGCTGCCAATGCATAAACTCTTGCCGAGCCTGCTGGGCTGCCTGATGGCAGCCCCGGCTGGGTCCTGGGCGCTTGGCCTGGGCGAAATCAAGCTTCAGTCCTACCTGGGCCAGCCCCTTAAAGCCAGCATCCCGGTGCTGGCCGGGCCGGGCGAGGTGATTGAAGAAAACTGCTTTGAGGTCAAGTCCGACAATGCCGGCGGCCTGCCGGGCGTGGCGGGGATCAACATCGTGCTGCAGCGGCAGGCGGGCGGTGCGCGTCTGCTCCTCACCTCTCGCCACTCGGTGAATGAGCCCGCAGTGGCCATTTCCGTGATTTCCGATTGTCCTCAGCGCTTGACCCGGCGATACATGGTGCTGCTTGATCCACCCGTCATCATGGAAACTCCGGCCCTGCCGAAAGCCGAGGTCCAGCCAGAAAGCCACTCAATTCCCCTCGTGCACAAGGTCCGCGCAGCCAGGACGGCGGGTCACCGGGCTGCCGCCCGTTCCCGCGCAAGACCGGCACGAACACACGTTCATCACGCCCCTCATCCACGCTTGGCGCGATCGGGCCCCCGTCTGATTGTGTCCGCGGGCAACCGTGCCATACCCGGCACCGCGCCATCAGGCCTGCGTATGGGCGCAAGTCCGCCGTCTCCCGGCAAGGACCAGGTCTCCCCGCCGGGCAGCGCGGAAGTGGCGGATAAAGACGCGTTACTGAACCGCAAGCTGAATTACCTGGAGAAGCAGTTGGCCTATCTGCAACGGCGCAATGCAGAATTGGATCAGGCTGCCCGCAAGACCCAGGCGGCTCGTCCCGCGCCCAAACCTGTCGCCGCGAGCGGCAATCCGTGGCTGTCCTGGCTTGTCGGCCTTGCCCTGCTGACTGCCGGCGCGCTGCTCGCGTGGCGCTGGCGCCGCATGCGCAAAACCGGGCTTCATTTCAGCGAAGCAGATCTGTGGTCTGTTCCCCTCGGGGACGAAAAGCCGGCCGGGCACCTGGAGACATCTGCCGAAGACATCGAACTGAAGGCCCCTGCCCAACAGGATTTTCCTTTGGCTGTCGCAGAAGCCACCGAACCATCCGCGTCTCTGGCTCCAGTTCATCCGCCCATCGCGGCCAAGTGGCTGGGCAAGAATCGGGCGACAGAGAATGGCATGGAAGTTGATGACAGCGTGGTGGACGAAGTCGAAGTGTTCATGGCTCACGGGCACGCCGACCTGGCGATCAACCTGTTGCAGGAACACTTGCGCGTCGCGCCGGATGAATCGCCTATTCCCTGGATGCTGCTGCTGGATTTGCTCAAGCGCCAGAAACTCGCGAAGGCGTTCGAGGAGGCACGGATCGCGTGCAAGCAGCATTTCAACATCCGCATTCCCGATCTGGATGAAGACGAACCCGGACCGGGAGCAGCAGACCTAGAAGCCTACCCTCACATCCTCGCCCAATTGACCCGGCTTTGGGGCACACCCGAATGCCAGAGCTACCTGGATGACCTGATTTTCGACCGGCGCGGCGGCATCCGGGCAGGCTTTCATCCCCCTGCCTACCGCGAGATAATGCTGCTGCGAACCATGCAGGCCGGCGAATCACCCCCTGCTTCGGCCCGCTACCGGGCCTATTAGGCCTATAAGCGGTTCCGCGTGCTTGAGGGCGGTGGCGGCAATCTCCGGTCCCGTCGCTCGGGTGAAATATCGATGAAGCCGATACAATCGCGGAATTCATCCGGACTTGAGCCCCCAAACGCTATGCGCACGCTGATCTGCGGTTCTCTGGCCTTCGACTCCATCATGGTCTTCCACGACCACTTCAAACATCACATCCTGCCGGACAAAATACACATCCTCAACGTGTCCTTCCTGGTGCCCGACATGCGCCGCGAATACGGCGGCTGCGCCGGCAATATCGCCTACAACCTGAAGCTGCTGGGCGGCGAGCCGGTAATCATGGCGACGGTGGGGGAGGACTTCGCCCCCTACCAGGAACGCCTCAACCGACTGGGCCTGAGCCAGGAATGCGTCCGCCGGGTGGAAGGTACTTATACCGCCCAGGCTTTCATCACCACCGACCTTTCTGACAACCAGATCACCGCTTTCCATCCCGGTGCAATGAGCCAGTCGCATCTAAATGACGCAGGCTCTGCCCGCGACATCAAGCTGGGCATCGTCTCGCCGGACGGGCGCGAAGGCATGCTGGCTCACTGCGAACAATTCGACCGGGCCAACATCCCTTTTGTGTTCGATCCGGGCCAGGGCATGCCGCTGTTCAACGGCGATGAGCTGATGCAGATGGTGCGTCAGGCCGATTACGTCACCCTGAATGACTACGAGGCCGAGCTGTTACAGGCGCGCACCGGCCGCAGTCTGGAACAGTTGGCGCAGGCCGTGAAATGCCTGATCGTGACGCAGGGCGGCGAAGGATCGCGCTTCCATTCCGAGGGTAGAATCGTCGACATTCCCGTTGCGCCGGTACGCGAAGTCGTCGATCCCACGGGCTGTGGCGACGCGTTCCGCGCCGGGCTCCTGTATGGAATTGTGAATGGTCTGGACTGGGAAACTACCGGGCGGCTGGCGAGCCTCATGGGCGCCATCAAGATCGAGAGCCGCGGCGGACAAAACCACGCCCCCAGCCGGATGGAAATTGAAACCCGGTTCGCCGAGTCGTTCGGCTATCGGTTCTAGCGCTCCATCCATACTGCATACAACTCCTCCATCATCGATTGTTGTTCCCGGCAGCCACAAGTCCGGCTGGACAATTGGCCAATGCTGCCGACTCATCAGTGGCAGGCAGGCATCGCCGCAATGACTGCTTGGCGGCTAGAATCGGGCATGTCCGTTTCCGCCCATCTACGTCGCGCCTACCGTCTACCCCGTATGGCCTTGCATGTCGCATGGGTGATAGTGTTGGCGGCCACCGCCTTCCATTGGCAGAGCCCCGCGCAATGGGACCGCACCGCGTCCCGCTGGTCCGCCAAACTGTTGCGCATCCTCGGCGTTCGCTTGACCGTCACGCCTGCAGCGCCGCGGATGGATGGCGCCTTGCTGGTGGCCAATCACATTTCCTGGCTGGACATATTTGTCATTTATGCCATGAAGCGCGTCCATTTCGTCTCCAAGGCCGAAGTGGAGCGCTGGCCAGTCGCGGGCTGGCTGGGCGGAAGGGCAGGCACCCTATACATCGAACGGGCGAAGCGATCGGACACGGCGCGGATCAATCGGGAGATGCGCGCGATACTGGAGCGGGGCGGCTGCGTAGCGGTGTTTCCCGAGGGCACGTCTTCCGATGGAAGGCATATCCGCCGCTTCCTGCCGTCCCTTTTGCAGCCCGCAGTCGACTTGGGTTTGCCGGTAATCCCGGCGGCCCTGCGCTACTGCCAGCCCGATGGCAGTCACAGTGATGCGCCGAATTATATCGACCAGATGAGTTTTGCCGAGTCGCTCTGGCGTGTCGCCGGCACACCCGCCATCCACGCGCGGCTTGAATTCGGCGCGGTGCAGACGGGCAGCGACCGGCGCACGCTGGCGCTCGCCGCTCAGGCCGAAGTGGCTAGGATGCTGGGCGTTTCAGTGACGGACAAACCACCTGGATGGCCCGGCGGTCCTCAAGACGCAGGGCAGTGAGCCGGCCGCCCCACAGGCAAGCGGTATCCAGCGCCATGATGTCCTCGCGCAGCAGCAGACCCAGGGCAGACCAGTGGCCGAACACGATGGGTATGTTCTCGGTCTTGCGGCCCGGCACATCAAACCAGGGCATCAACTGCGGTGGCGGCGTACCGATGCGCCCCTTGTGGTGAAAATCCATGACCCCTTGCGCAGTGCAAAACCGCATCCGAGTAAACACGTTGGTAATCACCCGCAACCGATCCGGCCCCCTCAGATCATCACTCCAGGTATCAGGGACGCTGCCATAGAGGCGGGAATACAAAGGCGGGAAGTCATCGCTGCGCAAGGCGCTTTCCAGCTCATTCGCATGGGCCAGGGTCTGGGCCAGAGTCCAACCCGGCCATGCGCCCGCGTGGGTCATCAACACCCCGTGTTCATAATGGGCCATGGGCCGGTGTCTGAGCCAATGCATCAACTCATCACAATCAGACGCCTGCAAGATTTCGTTTAGCGTGTCCGATTCGTGGCTCTTGCGGTGGCCGGCCCACACGCCGAGCAGGTGCAGATCATGATTGCCAAGTACCGTGACGGCGGCTTCGCCGAGTTTACGCACGAAGCGCAGCACCTCAAGCGACTCCGGGCCGCGATTGACCAGATCCCCGACCAGCCAGAGCCGGTCGCGGTCAGGATCGAATTCCAGCTTGTCCAGCAGCCGACGCATAGCCGCGTAGCAGCCCTGCACATCACCTATCGCATACGTTGCCATGGCATCAAGAAGCGTCCCGTTTTCCGAATGATACAATCCCTGCCTGACTGTTTGGTTGCATCCCATGCTGTCCCAACTCAATCCCCCCCAGCGCGAAGCCGCGAGATATCTGGACGGCCCCCTGCTGGTGCTAGCCGGCGCCGGTTCCGGCAAAACCCGTGTCATCACCCACAAGATCGCGTGGCTGATTCACGAGTGCGGCTACCGCGCTGCTTCCATCGCCGCCATCACCTTCACCAACAAGGCCGCCCGGGAAATGCAGGATCGCGCCGGCAAGCTTCTGGAAGCAAGGGAGGGCAAGGGCCTGGTCGTCACCACCTTCCATTCCCTGGGCCTGCGACTGCTCAGGGAAGACGCGCGGCTGGCCGGGCTCAAGCCCGGCTTTTCCATCCTCGACAGTGCGGATGTCCAAGGCATTCTGGCCGAGATGTTGCAGACCACGGATCGCAAACTCATCCGGCAGGCCGCGGCGCGCATTTCCCACTGGAAAAACGGTCTGCTATCTCCTGACGCAGCGCTGAAGGCTGCAGAATCGGATGCCGACCATGCCTGGGCCAGGCTTTATGCGCGCTATGCCGCGACTTTGCTTGCCTATCAGGCGGTGGACTTTGATGACCTGATCCGGCTGCCGGCGGAATTGCTGGAGACCCGGCCCGAGGTTCGGGAAAAATGGCAGAACCGCATGCGCCATGTGCTGGTGGACGAATACCAGGACACCAACGCTGCCCAGTACCGGGTGCTCAAGCTGATCACTGGGCCGCGCGCGGCGTTTACTGCGGTGGGCGACGACGATCAGTCGATTTACGGCTGGCGCGGCGCTTCGGCCGACAACCTGCAGGCCCTCACGCTGGATTACCCGCACCTCAAGCTAATCAAGCTGGAACAGAACTACCGCTCGACGGTGCGCATTCTCAAGGCCGCCAATGCGCTGATCGCGCACAACCCCAAGCTGTTCGACAAGCAGTTATGGAGCGAGCTGGGCTTGGGCGACGCCATCCAGGTCATGGTCGCCAGGGATGACGCCGCCGAAGCCGAATCGGTCGTGGTGCGCCTGATGAACCACAAGTTCCAGCACCGCACCCGCTATCAGGACTACGCCGTTCTCTATCGCGGCAACCATCAGGCCCGGTTGTTCGAGCAGGCTCTGCGCAATGAAAAAATTCCCTACCGACTGTCCGGCGGACAGTCGTTTTTCGACAAAGCGGAAATCAAGGATCTCACTGCGTGGCTCAGGCTGATTGCCAATCAGGATGATGATCCGGCCTACATACGCGCCATTACCACACCCAAGCGGGGGGTGGGCGCCGCAACTCTGGAGAGACTGGGGGAGGCTGCGGCGAGAAATCGCACTTCACTGTTCGAGGCTGCATTCTCCGTCGCCGCCGCCGAGATCCTCGCACCGCGCCAGCTTGAGCCGTTGACGGAATTCTGTGATTCTATCAACCGCATCAGCCACCGTGCGGGCCGCGAGCCGGCGGCTCAGGTGCTGGACGATTTGATCACCGCCATCGGCTATGAAGCCTATCTGTGCGATGCGGAGGAGCCACGGGCGGCCGAGAGCAAATGGAAGAACGTGCTCGACTTTCTCAACTGGCTCAAGGCCAAGGGCGAGGAGGATGGCAAGAACCTTCTGGAATTGACCCAAATGGTGGCCCTTGTCACCTTGTTGGAAGAGAAGGATGACAGCAGCCTCGACGCAGTCCGCCTTTCCACCTTGCATGCGGCCAAGGGTCTGGAATACGACCATGTGTTTCTGGTGGGGGTGGAGGAGGGCGTACTGCCGCACCGCGAAGCAGTGGAAGAAAATCGCCTGGAGGAAGAACGCCGGCTAATGTATGTAGGGATGACGCGCGCGCGCAAGAGTCTGACCGTCAGCCACTGCGAGCGCCGCAAGCGGGGAGGGGAGTGGCTGGTCTGCGAACCCAGCCGCTTCATCGCGGAGATGGGTGACGAGATCCGTCAACAGGACAGGCCTGACAGCGAGGCTGCGCGGAAAAACGGCAAGGCGCGGCTGGCGATGCTCAAGGCGATGCTGGCCGACGCCTAGCGCATCTTCGCACTGGTTGCCCCGGTAGCTGCCTCTGCCGCCTTGTCCGACGCGGCGGCGGGCGTCACGTCAAGGGTCATGCCTGACAACCTGCGTGCCTCGCTCTGCATAGCCTTCAACTGATCGGCCTTGAGCTGCTGGCCCACACTGTCTCGGGACTTGGCGGCGTCCTCCACACCCTGGGCCGCAGCCAGATTGAACCATAAATAGGCTTTGGCCTTGTCCGTCTCGGTGCCGGTGCCAAAGCGGTACAGTTCCCCCAGCGTATTTTGGGCCGGCGCATAGCCTTTCTTTGCGGGCTTCTCGATCCAGCCAAAGGCAGCGTTGAAGTCCTGCACCACGCCCTCCCCGGCTAGTAGGGCCAATCCCAATTGATACTGGGCTTCTGCGGACCCCTGTCTGGCGGCTTTGGCAAACCACTGGGCGGCTTCCTTGGGGTTCTTGATAACGCCGTCACCCTGCGCGTAGCGCCTGCCCATTTCCAGTTCGGCTTGCGCGTCGCCCCGCGTGGCTCGCTGGTAGAGCGCATCCTGGGATGAAACGTCCGCCATGATCGGCCTGCTTGACTGTCCGCTCATTTGCCGAACCGTCATGCCCAGCCCGATCAGTACCAATAAGGCCAACATAATGGGCTTGATGCGGCTCTTCAACCAAAACCGGCGCTTGCACGCGTGACAGCGCATGGACCGGTAGAGCAGCAATCTGCTTAAGCCATCACTGGCATGCGGGGATGATCCCCGAACCCGTCCGCTGCCGCAGCTTGGGCAAACCGGCTGCATGATTTACTTCGCTTTGCTCACCATGTAGTCAACCGCGGCCTTCACGTCCGGGTATGTCAGAGCGGCGTTGCCACCCATGGCGGGCATCACGTGCTTGCCCCTGACCGCATTAGTGTAGAGGGTTGCAAGCCCCGACTTGATACGGGGCGCCCAGGCCGCCTTGTCACCAAACTTCGGCGCGTCGGCCACCCCCGTTTCGTGACAGGCTTTGCAGGTGCCTTCAAACACCTTCCGTCCCCTTGCCAAATTAGCTGCGTCAGGAGCCGCGGCGGCGGCAACGACTGTGGGGGTCGCGGGGGCCGGCGCAGCCGGTTCCTTGAAATTGGCTCCTGCCGCATCCGCCATGTAAACGATCGCGCGCTTGACTTCGGTATCCGACAGGTCCGGGTTGCCGCCGCGCGCCGGCATCTGCTTGAAGCCTTCAAGCGCATGGGTGGTCAGTGCATCCAGGCCCTTGACGATGCGAGGGCCCCAATCCCCCTTGTTCTGGTACTTGGGCGCGCCCAGCGCGCCGCTGCCGTGACAAGCGCTGCATACCGAGTCATAGACTTCCTGGCCGGATTTCTCGGCCTTGGGCGCGTTTGCGTCCACCGCTTCCAGTTTGGCAAACGGCCGGATATTGTTTTCCACGATCCTGTCGGCGACTTCCGGGCTGTCCGTATCCACTTGCCTTCCCTGTATGC
The DNA here is from genome assembly GCA_963746955.1 of uncultured beta proteobacterium. Lineage (GTDB taxonomy): Bacteria > Pseudomonadota > Gammaproteobacteria > Burkholderiales > Thiobacillaceae > DASQBT01. The sequence continues at coordinate 97,055 of CAVVDR010000004.1, forward strand.
CCTCGATCAGCTGAATGATGAGAAAAATGGCGATCAGCGGAGCAAACAGTCCGGCAACCACGGAAATAATGATTTCCTGAGTCGTGGCCTGGGTCATTTTGGCAGTGTCGGCCATGGGTAGTCTCTCGGAGAACGTCTAGAAGACGAAATTATAAGGAAAAGCCCCTCGGCGTGGAACCTCGACGGTGTCGCTTGCTGGACGCAAAATGGCAAACCCGCTATTCTTGCGCGTCTCGGCGCCCGTAGCTCAGTTGGATAGAGTACTGCCCTCCGAAGGCAGGGGTCGCACGTTCGAATCGTGTCGGGCGCGCCAAGTCCTAATGCATTTACTTTCTCTTTCCCTATGCATCTTCTTTTTCTTTCCCCGATTCCCGCTTTGTGGTGCAATGCACCAATACCCAAGCAATTTACTCAGGAATCAGTATGTCAGGATTGAATAAAGACACCCCCAACCCCACCGAAATCAAGCTCCACCAAACCTCGCACAAGATGGAAATCGCATTCGATGACGGCAACCGGTTCGAGTTGCCTTACGAATATCTGCGCGTCTATTCCCCCTCGGCCGAGGTGCGCGGCCATGGTCAAGGGCAGGAAAAACTTCAGGTTGGCAAGAAGAATGTGACGATCGACCACATCGAGCCGGTCGGTAGCTATGCGGTTTGCCTGTTTTTCAATGATCAGCACAACACGGGCATTTATTCCTGGGATTACCTGTATGACCTCGGCGCCCATTACGACGCGTTCTGGCAGGATTATCTCAATCGTATGGAAGCCGCCGGAGCCTCACGCGAACCGGCCAGCGCGCAATATGAGCAGCGCCCCAAGAGCAAATGAAGAACGGCACAAGTAGGTGACGCGAATCACATGACGACCTGCGCGATCCCCGCTCACGCGCCCTCCGGGGCGCGTGTCGTTTTGATCAGCCCGTATGAACTGGGGCGGCAGCCTTTCAACCTGGCCGAGGCTGCCGCGTGGTTTGGCCGCGCCGGCATAGCCTGCGCCTGTATCGACCTCTCGCAGCAAGCACTCGATCCCGCGTTGCTGCGCGAAGCGGAGTACGTGGCACTGTATCTCGGCATGCATACTGCCACCCGCATTGCCGCCGCGGCGCTGCCGAGAATTCGTGCGCTGGCGCCCCATGCGCGTTTGGCAGCGTTCGGCCTGTATGCGCCTGGCAATGCGGCATGGCTAAACAGCCTTGGTGTGGAAGCGACCTTCGGCGGCGAGTCCGAACCGGATCTGCTCAGTTGGGTACAGGGCGGAACCGCATCGGCGAGCCCCACCGTGCGCCGCGCCAGGATTGAATTTCTGCGGCCGGATCGTTCCGGACTGCCTGACCTGAGTCGTTACGCCCGTCTGCTGCTGGCCGACGGCAGCACGAAGCGCATCGGCTTTGCCGAAGGGAGCCGCGGCTGCAAGCACCTCTGCCGCCACTGCCCGGTGGTGCCAGTATACGACGGCAAGTTCCGAATCGTTCCGCTGGACGTGGTGATGGCCGACATCTCCCAACAGCTCGAAGCCGGTGCGCAGCACATCAGCTTCGGCGACCCGGATTTCCTCAACGGCCCGACCCATGCGCTGAAAATAGCCGAGGCCCTGCACAACCGCTTCCCGGCAGTGAGCTGGGATGCCACGATCAAGATCGAGCATCTGCTGAACCATGCAGAACTCTTGCCGCAACTCAAGTGGCAAGGCCTGCTGTTTGTCGTGTCGGCGGTGGAGTCGGTCGACGATCGCATCCTGCAATACCTTGCCAAGGGCCACACCCGCGCCGACTTCATCACGGCGCTTGCACTGTGCCGCACACATGGCATTGCGCTCGCGCCCACTTTCGTACCCTTCACCCCGTGGACCACGCTGGCAGGCTACCGCGACCTGCTATCCGTTTTGCTGCAGTTGAATCTGGTTGCGGCGGTGCCGCCCGTACAACTGGCCATCCGCCTCCTGGTTCCGCGAGGTTCGTACCTGATGCGGCTGCCGGATTTTGCCGCCCGCGTCGGCGCGTTCGACGAGGCGATGCTGGGGTATCCCTGGCGAGCTGACGATCCCGCGGTCGATGCGCTGCAAGCCGAAATCATGGCCTGGGTAATGCGCGCCGAGAAAGCAAATCTTACACGCGGCGAAATCTTCTCCGGCATCTGGGCACGCGCCCATGCGGCGCTCGACGAATACGCGGCGCCGCTTGACCCCGCACGGTTTGGCGCGCCCATTCCGCGTCACTCCGAGCCCTGGTATTGCTGCGCGGAACCGACCGAAGCCCAACTCGCGAGTTTCTAGTGTCACGCATTTTGCTGTTACTCCCCGTCGCGGGCTATGCCGGTGAGGATTATGCTGCGGCCGCAGACAGGCTCAATATCGAACTCATCATGTGCGCGGATTACTGCCACCGCCTGGCGCCGAGCTGGGGCTTGCCGCCGCTGATGAGCGTACCGTTTGATCAGCCTGAGCTTGCGCTGCCGCAGGTGCTGGACCAGCTTAAAGGACCGGTGAACGCGGTGCTGGCAGCCGACGATCACGGACTTGCCCTCGCCGCACGCCTGCGCGAAAGCCTCGGACTGCCTGGCAATTCTCCGCATGCCGTGATGCAACTCGCCGACAAGTTGATGTTCCGGCAGTTGCAGCAAGGCATAGTTCTGCCTCACCCGGCTTTTTACTGGCTGCAGCATGATGACGAGTTGCACGCTGCGGCAAACGCGGTGCATTTTCCGCTGGTGGTCAAGGCGCGGCGGCTTAATGCCAGCCGGGGTGTCATCCGGGCAGACAACGCCGATGAACTGCACGCGGCGGTGCATATAGTCAGGCGCATTCAATCTCGTTTGCAGCGCGAAGCGGACAACCTCGGTTTGCTGGCGGAAGCCTTCATTCCAGGCGAAGAAGTTGCACTCGAAGGCGTGCTGCGGGGCGGGACGCTGCGGGTTCTTGCCGTGTTCGACAAGCCCGACCCGCTGAACGGCCCGAACTTTGAAGAGACCCGCTACATCACGCCCTCGGGCCTGCCTGATTCCGTACAGTCTGCCATTGCCGAAGACGTGAGCCGCGCCTGCGCTGCGGCGGGCGTCACCGAAGGACCCATCCACGCGGAAGCGCGCATCAATGACCAGGGCGTCTGGCTGCTGGAAATCGCGCCGCGCGCAATCGGCGGCCTGTGCGGACGCGTCCTGCAAGCTGCCGTTGGCATGGACGCGACAGAACTGGTGTTGCGCCATGCCAGCGGCCTGCCCTTGCCGGATGTAGCGCAACAAGTCGACGCTGCGGGCGTCATGATGATTCCGATCCCCGCCACCGGCATCCTGAAAAGCGTGGAGGGAATCGAGGCCGCGCGTGAAATTCCCTACATCAGCGGGATCGAAATCACCGCGCGCAACGGGCAGCTCATTGCGCCGCCGCCCGAGGGCGCGAGTTACCTGGGCTTTATCTTCAGCCGCGCACCCAACCCGGAAGCCGCCGGGGATGCGCTGCTGGCCGCGCATTCCCGGCTTGCCATCCATATCCAGGCGACCTTGCCGTGATTGACGAAATCGCCGCGGCGATCAGCCAAGCTACCGGAACGGCGTTTGCGCCAGGCCCGCAGACGGCCCTCGGCGGGGGCTGCATCAACCGGGCATTCAGGCTAAGCGATGGAAAGGAGCACTTTTTTGTCAAGACCAACAGCGCCGCCTGTCTGCCCATGTTTGAGTCGGAAGCCGCAGGGCTGGAGGAAATACTTGCAACCCTTAGCCTGCGGGCGCCGAGAGCTGTTTGTCAGGGAACCTCGGACGGCGCCGCCTGGCTGGTGCTGGAATTTCTCGAGCTGGGAGGACGTGGCAGCGGTGCAGAGATGGGTCGGCAACTGGCGCAAATGCACCGCCAGACTGCCACGCGATTCGGCTGGAAGCGCGACAACACCATTGGCAGCACGCCGCAACCCAATGCCTGGACGGAAAACTGGATCGCTTTTTTTCGGGATCAGCGCCTGGGCAAACAGCTCGAACTCGCGGCGAAGAAGGGCTACGGGCGCGAACTGCAACACAAAGGCGAGCGATTGCGGGCCAGCCTGGATGCGTTCTTCTCCACTTACCAGCCCGTCCCCTCGCTGTTGCACGGCGATCTGTGGCGCGGCAACGCCGGGTATCTGGCAACAGGCCAACCGGTGATATTTGACCCGGCAGTCTATTTCGGCGACCGGGAGGCCGACCTGGCGATGACCGAGTTGTTCGGCGGATTTGGCGGCGATTTCCATGCGGCCTACCGGGAGGCCTGGCCGTTGGACGCGGGCTACGAACAGCGTAAGATTCTCTATAACCTGTATCACATACTTAATCACGCCTATCTGTTCGGCGGCGGCTATGTGGGACAAGCGCAATCCTTGCTCGACCGGCTGCTGGCCGAGTTGCGTTGAGATGACGCCGGGGAATTGCACTGAATTTGGACCCGACCGGATCGTCGAAGTGTGGCTCAGCTTGATGCCGCGCATCTGGTTTCACTTTCTTGGGTGCTTGTGGTTGGGCAACTCCGGAAGGGGCAAAAACCGAAAAAGCACTGTGACTTGTCTCACCTGTGGGTTTGGGTCAAAGACGGCAACAGGCGGGAAGCCCTCGCCGGGCAAAGCCTGTCCGACGGATCGTCAAGCCCGGAATCTGACGTGCGCCCCAGGCGATCGCGGCGGCCTTTGCCTTTGTGATTCAATCGCCCTGTTCATGACAACCTCGGAGGACGCCCTTGAAAACTGATACATCAGAATCCAGCCGCAAGGCACTGATCGACGCCCTGCTTCTCAAACTTCCCGGCGTCAGCACAAAGAGAATCGGCGGCCTTGATGCCTACCTCGTCAGCGACAGGATGTTCGCCTGCATCAGCGGTGACGGCGTCGGACTGCGCCTGCCCGCCGCCACCGCGACCGAACTTCAGTTCTCATGGGGCAATGTCGTCCCGTTCCAGCCTGGCGGAATGGTCAGCACGAGGGAATGGATACAGATCAACCGGGCCGATGCAACTGAGTACGAGAAAGATCTTGATCTGTTTCGGGCGTCTTTGGAGTTCGTGAAAGCCACCGGGGCGCGCTAGGCCCTCATCGTCATCTGACGTCCTTTGTAGCTGCTGAAGGGACGCCCCACGGGTGTACAGGGTGAAGCCGTTCTCCTTGTTCTTGGGTATGTGTCCCATCGGGAAGAAGACTCATGATGGATGCCATTGCCAATACCCGCAGTCATGTGCCGAGGAGCAAGGGCAAACTCGCTGGCCAGAAGCCGCCACTGAACCCAACCCTTATTTCGCCTCAACGCTAAATGAGGTGGAAGGCAAAGCGATATCTGAAAGAATCGCGTCCTGTGCGAACCCGGTGCGAAAAACCATTACTCGACCCCTTTGGCATGCAGGTATTCTTCGTAGTTGCCCAGATAGACTTCCGGCCCTGCAGGTGTAAGTTCGATGATGCGGGTCGCCAGGCTGCTGACGAACTGCCGGTCGTGGGACACGAAAATGAGCGTGCCCTTGAACAGATCTAGCGCCAGGTTGAGCGACTCGATGGTCTCCATGTCCATGTGATTGGTCGGCTCGTCCATCACCAGCACATTGTGACGGCCCAGCATCAGCTTGCCGTACAGCATGCGGCCCTGCTCGCCGCCGGACAGCACCCGCACCGGCTTCTTGGTGTCATCGCCGGAAAACAGCAGGCGTCCCAGGATGCCGCGGATCACCTGATCATCGTCTCCGGGCTTGGCCCAGCGGCTCATCCACTCGAGCAGATTCATGTCACTGTCGAAATCGGCCGCGTGATCCTGGGCGAAATAGCCCACGTTGGCATTTTCAGCCCAGCGTATCCGACCCTTCTGCGCCGTCAACTCACCCATCAGGAGCTTCATCAAGGTGGACTTGCCCAAGCCATTGCCGCCGATCACGCCGAGTTTCTCGCCTGCCTCCAGGGCGAAGTTGAGATTTGAAAATAGCGGCGTACCGGCATAGCCGAAGGCCAGTTTCTCCACTTCCAGCGCCCGGCGATGCAGCTGTTTCTCCTGCTCGAAGCGGATATAGGGGTTTTGCCGCGAGGAGGGTTTGATGTCCTCGACCTTGATTTTTTCGATCTGGCGCGCCCGGCTGGTCGCCTGCCTGGCCTTCGAGGCGTTGGCCGAAAAGCGCGCGACGAAGGCCTGCAGATCGGAGATCTTTTCCTTGGCGCGCACGTTCGCCGCGGCCTGCTGGGCGCGCGCCTGGGTCGAGGCGAGCATGTAGTCGTCATAGTTGCCCGGGTAAATCTTGATGGTGCCGAAATCGACGTCCGCCATATGGGTGCAGACGGAATTGAGAAAATGGCGGTCGTGGGAGATGATGATGATGGTCGAAGCGCGGGCGTTGATCACACCCTCCAGCCAGCGAATTGTGTTGATGTCGAGATTGTTGGTCGGCTCATCAAGCAGCAGGATGTCCGGATTGGAAAACAAGGCTTGGGCCAACAATACCCGCAGCTTGTAGCCGGGCGCGACTTCGCTCATCGGGCCGCCGTGCAGTTCAGTCGGAATGCCCGCTCCCAGCAGCAGCTCGCCTGCGCGGGCTTCGGCATCGTAGCCTCCCAGTTCGCCAAACCGGCCTTCCAGTTCGGCAGCGTGCATGTAATCTTCCTCGCTTGCCTCCGGGTTCATGTAGATGGCGTCCTTTTCCTGACGCACCGCCCACATCTCCTGATCACCCTGCATGACTACGTCCAACACGTTCTGGTCCTCATAGGCGAATTGGTCCTGGCGCAGCCAGGCCATCTTCTCGCCCGTATCGAGAGCCACGTTGCCGTGGCTGGGATCCAGGGTGCCGGCCAGGACCTTCATGAACGTGGTCTTGCCGCAACCATTCGCGCCGATCAGGCCATAACGGTTGCCCTCACCAAACTTGACGGAAACATTTTCGAACAGGGGCTTGGCGCCGAACTGCACGGTGACGCCGGCGGCACTCAGCATGGGAAATACCTCGAAGGAATACCTGAAAAACTGCTGATTTTAACATTCCGTGCCCAGGCTTCCGACCGGCTGCCGATATACCTGCCAGGTATTCTTGCCCGCCTGTTTGGCCTGGTACATGGCAATGTCCGCGCGCGACACAACCTCCGCCGCATCCGCAGCCTGATCGGGATACACGGCGATCCCCAGACTGGCGGTCAGACGTAGGTTCTGGCCCTCAAACTCGAAGGGGATCTGGGCCACCGCCCTAATGATCCGCTCGGCAAGTATTTCGGCTTCACCCTCCTTCAAGTTGGGCAGCAGAATGGCGAACTCATCCCCACCCAGCCGGGCAAACACCTCATTGCGCCGTACCAGGGCGCTGATCTCGCGGGCAATCCGAATCAGCAGCGCATCTCCGGCGCCGTGGCCAAAGGTGTCATTAACGGCCTTGAACTCGTCCAGATCAAGGAACATCACCGCGCATCGCGTGTTGTGGCGCTGGCATTCAAACAACGCGCGATTCAGTTCGGTCTGGAACCGATTCCGGTTGTACAGACCGGTCAGGGGATCGCGCTCCGCCAAATAGACCAGTTGCTCGGCGACCTGGCGCTCGCGCGTGACATCCTCATAAATCCACAGATGACCGATGAACTGGTTGTCCTTGTCCCAGACCGGATAGTCGAGTTCGGTGATCACCCGCCCGTCCTTCATCTGGATCTCGAAGCTGTCGGAAATTTCCCGCGTCGCCAACGCAGACTTCAGATGGCGGGAAAATTGGTCAGGATGGACCACCAGGCCCGGGGATTTTGAGATCGCCGAATTCACCTCCAGGCCGATGAGCTGCTCCCGCTCGGGGATCATCCACATATGGGTGAAGGCCGGATTGTGGTACACCACCCGGCCATCGACATTAACAAACAGAATGCCCAAATTCATCGCCGACAGCAGGGCCGAAAGCCTCGCACGTTCCTGTTCGGATTCAGCAAGATAGCGGCTCTTCAGGCTCTCCGCAGTACGAAGCTCGCTGACCGCCTGGCGCAGCGAAGCTTCCACGTGCTTGAGATCGTCAACATCCCGAATGCTGGCGCGCAGCCCATGGTAGCTGCCGTCCTTGCCATAGATGGGTTGCCAGTTTGCACTTGCCCAGAACTGGCTGCCGTCCTTGCGCACCGCGGAGAACACATAGTCGCTGCCCGATTTACCTTTTAGCGCCTCCCTGAGCTGAAACTCGGCAGTAACCCGTTCGTCGGGATGAATCACGTCCAGGGGAAAATCCATTCCCCCCATGCATTCCGCCACCGTGTAGCCCAGCATTCGCTCCACCGAAGGATTGACCCACAGCAGTCTCCCTTCCGGCGACAGCCACAACTCCAGGTCATAGGTGTAATCCGCGATGGCAATAAAGCGGGCTTCATCCTGCTTGGCCTGCTTCACACGATCTTCCACCGATTGGGCCAACTGGTTGAACACCTTCGCGACCTGCCCCACTTCATCCTCATCCCACACCGGCGCCCGGGCCTTGAAATCGCCTTCACCAATCCGTTTGGCGGTCTGACTGAGTATTTCGAAGTGACGGTTGATCCAGTACCCGGCAAGAGACAGCAGCAGACCGGTGCCGACAAGAGCCAACAGCCCGATGGCGACGCTCTCGCGCACCAGCTTGGACCAGGCAGCTTTGATGAAGCTCGCGGACAATTCGTATTCGACCCAGCCGTACGAATGCCCGCCGACCTTGACGGGCACTTTGCCAGAGATGGAAGCCCCGTCGTCGCCGCGCCGCGGACCAACGCTCACAAGGATCCGCCCGGTTTCATCGCGCACGACCAAGCTGATCAGATCGGGCTCTTGCCCCATCAAACCGGCCACGTCTCCCAGAGTGGCCAGATCCCGCTTCATCAAGGGCGCGGCAATCGCTCCCGCCAGCAACTCGGCGCTCCTGCGCGCATGGTCGCGAGCTTCAGTCTCCATGGTCTGGTCAATCAGACGCGCGCCGTTGATTACCAGCGCCGCGAGCACCATCGCCTGGATGCCGATGGCGGCAAGTACAAAGCGGTTGCGCAGGCTTGGTTTCAGGCGCATTGGTTTCACGGCGCCACCCGACGACCCTCCCGGGTGCGGGTCAGGAAGTCGGCGAAATCCGGCGCAGTCTCCAGGGTGACCGGTCGATTCAACGCCTGCGACAGGCAGTCCGCAACAGGCTGATACACCTCCAGCAAGGCTCGGGTGGATAAACAGGGAAATGCCCCGAAGCGTAGGGGCGTGGTCTGAGCGTGCGCCGAAACGGACGACGCGCAAAGCACCGTGAGGGTCGCCGGCATGCCGAGCGGATTGTACTTGCGCAAGCGGTATTCCTAATCCACGCTCTTGAGCAAAACTTTCGAGCGGCGCTGGTAGTTGTACCAGGCCTGCCGGCTCGCCGGCAGTTGCGCAAGCGGCACTTCCACGTAGCCGCGCTCTTCAAACCAGTGTTCGGTTTGTGTGGTCAGCACAAACACCTGCCGCGCCCCCGCCTTGCGCGCCCGCTGTTCCGCGGCGTCGCGCAGCCGGTCCCCCAGGCCCCGCTTCCGATAGTCGGGATGCACCACCAGGCAGGCCATTTCGGCTGACTTTTCCCTGGCAAAAGGGTAGATGGCCACGCAACCCGCCACCACGCCGTCGGATTCCAGCACCAGGAAACGGTCTATCTCCATCTCCAATAATTCACGCGAGCGGCGCACCAGCACTCCATCGCGCTCCACCGGCTCAATCAGGCCAAGAATATCGCCCACGTCTTCGATCGTGGCCGCACGCAGGGTTTCCAGGGGGGTGGGGGTAACCAGGGTGCCCACCCCGTCGCGAGTGAATAGCTCGGCCAGCAAAGCGCCGTCCCGGTGGCGGGATATCAGGTGGGCACGCTTCGCCCCCTTGCTGCAAGCATGGATCGCACTGGGCAGGAAATAACCCACGTCCTCGGGAATCTTCTTGCTCTTGGCCAGCCAGACCTGCGCTTCCTGTACCGTCAACGTGGAAAGTATGCGGCCACGACCGCTGCCCACCCCTTCGGTTTCCATCAGAAAGATCAGCTTGTCCGCTCGCAGGGCAGCCGCCGCTTCCGCCGCCACGCTCTCCACGGTCAGGTTGAAAATCTCCCCGGTGGGAGAGTAGCCGATCGGGGACAGCAAAACGATTTCTCCATCCTCCAGCCGCTTGCCGATGGCCTCGGAGTGAATCTTGCGCACCGCGCCGGTATGCAGCAGATCCACGCCATCGCGGACCCCAAGCGGCTTGGCGGTGACGAAGTTGCCTGACGCGACCCGAATGTCTGACCCGGCCATCGGGGTATTGGCCAGGCCAAGCGAGAGCAGGGCTTCGATTTCAACCCGCACCGTGCCCACCGCCTCCTTAACGCTGGCGAGTGCCGCATCGTCGGTGACACGCAAGCCGTTCACGTAGCGTATCTCCGCCCCGCGCTCCTTGAGCTGGGCCTCGATTTGCGGCCGCGCGCCATGCACCAGCACCAGTCTTACCCCCAGGCTGTTGAGCAGATTGATGTCATGGGCCAGGCCGACGAACTGGCCGTCAGTCACCACTTCACCGCCGAATGCAATGACGAAGGTCTTGCCCCGAAAGCCGTTGATGTAGGGGGCGGCGGAACGGAACCAATGGACAAAGGCGGTGATATCTTTATTCATTCTTTGGGGCCCAACAAGGGTTTGGATACGCCATGTGTCTTGTTCTGGCTAGAACGTGTCAACGCGACTTAGCCATAACTTTGCCCGTTCGGGCCGCGCCGTACAAGCCGTCAGACGAAATCGCCCCACCGCGCCTGCATAGCCGCTATGGCCGCTATGGCCGCGGTTTCGGTGCGCAGAATCCGCGGCCCCAAACGTAACGGCAGAAAGCCGTTGTCCTGCGCAAGCCGGGCCTCGTCCGAATCAAATCCACCTTCGGGTCCGGCCAAAAGCCAGATCGGGCCTGCCGGGACGGGTAGATCATTTAGCGTGGTTTCTGCTTCGGCAGACAGAAACACGCGCTGGCCCTCAGGCTGGGTAGCCAGCCAGTGCGGCACATCAAGCGGCACGGATACGTCCGGTATCCGGTTGCGCCCGCATTGTTCGCAGGCGGCTATCACCACCCCCCGCCAATGATTGACCCTCTTTTGCGCACGCTCGGCGGTCAGTTTCACCACGCTGCGGCGCAGTGCCAGCGGCTGGATCGCCGCCACTCCCAACTCGACGGACTTTTGCAGAGTGTAGTCCATGTGCTCGCTTGTCGATATGCCCTGCGCGAGCCGGATATCCAGATTGGATTCCCGTTCCATTCCCCCGCAGCCTATCACCGTCACGAACAACTCATCCTGGACCATGCGGTCGATGCGCGCCAGGCATTCGCCGCCCTGACCATTGAACAGCGTGATCCCATCCCCCGCCTTGAGGCGCAGCGCCCGGGCTCCATGCCGGGATGGGCCCGGCGGCAAGGAAAAGCGCATGCCGGGGCCAAGGGGAAGGGGAACAAAGAAACGCGGTATCGGCATCATTAATTAATAACACACGACACTCCGAGGACACAGGCTCATGCAAGAACATTTCGCAGCTTAATTGATTCAGCATAAGCAGACTTGAAATGATCAAGTCGGGCGAACGGCCAGAGCAGGCACCCCGTTATGCCGCCTCGATGTCTCCGCGTTAGCTGTGCGGGCATCGGTTTTGCTATTATCCTAAAAGTAAAAGCTGTACACCTTATTTCATCGACAGGTCAGAGCATGGTTTCCCTCACCACCCCCGTCTGTGAATTTGGCTGGAAAGCCGTGGACTTCAACTTGCCGGGCGTTGATGGCAGAAAATATGCCCTGGCAGACACCATGGGTCCCAATGGCCTGCTGGTCATGTTCATTTGCAACCACTGCCCCTACGTCAAGGCCATCCGCCCGCGACTGGTGCGCGACCTGAAAGAACTGAGGGAACAGTATGGCATTCATGCTATTGCCATCATGAGCAATGATCCAGCGGAGTACGCCGAGGACAGTTTCGACAACATGAAGCAAGTGGCGCGGGAATTTGGCTTTTCATTTCCCTATGTTTGGGACGAAACCCAAGACGTGGCGCGGGCTTACGGCGCCGTCTGCACGCCCGATTTTTTCGGCTTCAACCGGGATTTCGAACTGCAGTATCGCGGCCGCTTTGATGAATCGCGCAAGGACACAGCACCGGAGGGTGTGCGCCGCGATCTGTTCGAAGGCATGAAGGAAGTGGCAGAAACGCAGAGGGGTCCGCGCGAGCAGATTCCCTCCATGGGCTGTTCAATCAAGTGGAAATAAGCGCGCGAGCAATTCGCAGGAGCCCCGCAACGCGGGGACGTGCACAACCCAGCGGGCAGCCCCCGACCCACGAGGCCCACAATCATGCTGCGCCCTCACGCCGGGGGCGGGGTGAGGAGTGAGGCGGAGACTCCATCCGGCTCGGCCCTGGAACAGGTGGTCGCCCTGGTGCGTGAGGTTGCCCGTTCAGAGGTCACGCCGCGCTATCTGAAAGTCGCGCACAGCCGCAAGGCGGACGGCAGCTTGTTTACCGTGGCCGACGCCGCTACGCAGAAAGCCCTCGAATTGGCGTTGGCGGAAATCATTGCGTGCCCGGTGCTGGGCGAAGAGATGCCCGAAGCGCAGCAGCATGCGGCTTGGGACGCCGGCGAAAACGGACTTTGGTGCATCGATCCCATAGACGGGACCTCCAATTTTGTCGCCGGCATTCCCTATTTCGCCATATCCGTGGCCTACCTGGAAAACGGCAGGCGCAAGATTGGGGTGGTCTACGATCCGGTCGCCGGCGAATGCTTTTATGCTGAACGCGGAAAAGGCGCGTTCCTCGACGACGTGCCGCTGCCCATTCGCGCTCCCGCCAGCGAACTGCGCCGCGCGATGGCCGGAATCGAGCCCAAACGCCTGCCCAAATCATTGATTGCCCGGTTGGTGGCGCAACCACCCTATGCCTCGCTGCGCAATCTGGGCGCATCCGCGCTCGATTGGTGCTACGTGGCAGCGGGCCGCTTTGATATCTATGTGCATGGCAACCAGAAACTCTGGGATTACGCCGCCGGCGCCCTGATCCTGGAAGAGGCAGGCGGGATGCTTAGTTGCCTGAACGGAGCGTTCGACGACGGGCCGGTATGGGAACGCTCAGTGATCGCCTCCGCAAGCCCGGAGCTGTTTGAACTTTGGGGGAAGTGGTTGAAGGCAGCGGGGGCGTGAACGATTGTGGGCGCGGTTACCAGCCCGGCTTCCACCGTAGTCCATCTTTGCGCGGAGCACAGATAAACTTTGCCCGAAGCCGGATAAAAAACTTTTAGATTCCGGCGCTTGGCCTGCCCTGCCCGCAAGATTCAAGGCTCTCCCGGCTTTTCGCCCAAACCCACCCGTCTGCCGCCAGTTCCCGGCCTTGCCTGAGTCGCTTGGCTTGGGGGATAATCAACGCTTTTCTTCGGGTCTCCCTGCCTCACAAAGGCCCTGCCGGAAGCGGCGTCGTTAACCGCATTGCGCGCCACAAAAGAGCTTATTTACGCTATCGAGGACTATCATGCCAACTCGCACTGAACTTGCGAATGCCATCCGGGCGCTTGCCATGGACGCTGTTGAAAAAGCCAAATCCGGCCATCCTGGGGCCCCCATGGGAATGGCGGAAATTTCCGAAGTGCTGTGGAATCATAATCTGCGCCACAATCCGGCCAACCCCAAGTGGCCGGACCGCGACCGTTTCGTTTTGTCCAACGGCCACGGCTCCATGCTGCTGTATGCGTTGCTGCACCTGACCGGCTACGAGCTCAGCATGGAGGATATCAAGCAATTCCGCCAACTGCACTCCAAGACTCCGGGCCACCCGGAGTATGGTTATGCGCCTGGCATCGAGACCACCACCGGTCCGCTTGGCCAAGGCATCAGCAACGCCGTCGGCATGGCCCTTGCGGAAAAACTGCTGGCCAATGAATTCAACCGCCCCGGCCATGACATCGTCAACCACCACACCTATGTATTTATGGGTGACGGCTGCATGATGGAAGGTATCTCCCATGAATCCTGCGCCCTGGCCGGCACCTGGAAGCTGGGCAAGCTGATTGCGTTCTGGGACGACAATGGCATCTCCATCGACGGCCATATCGAGAACTGGTACACCGACGACACCGCCAAGCGCTTCGAGGCTTACGGCTGGCATGTCATTCCCCATGTGAACGGCCATGACTTCGGCGCCCTGGAAAAGGCGGTCGCCGAAGCCAAGGCGGAAACCGCCCGGCCCACCCTGATCTGCTGCAAGACCATCATCGGCAAAGGCTCGCCCAACAAGGAAGGTACCCACGACGTGCACGGCGCGGCGCTGGGCCATGACGAAGTGGAAGCAACGCGCAAGAACCTGGGCTGGAAATACCCCGCGTTCGAAATCCCGCAGGAAATCTATGACGGCTGGAATTCCAAGGTGAAGGGCGAGGGACTGGAAAAGCTGTGGAGCAACAAGTTCGCCGAATACGCCAAGGAGTACCCGGCCGAAGCCGCCGAATTCAAGCGCCGTATGGCCGGCGACCTGCCGGAAAACTGGAAGCAGCACGTGACCGACAGTATTGCCGCGATCAACGCCAAGGGCGAAACGGTTGCCACCCGCAAGGCTTCGCAGATCGCCATCAACGCCCTGGTCAAGGCGCTGCCGGAATTCCTCGGCGGCTCCGCCGACCTGACCGGATCCAACCTGACCAACTGGGAGGGCTGCCACCCGATCCGTCACGGCAACCCGGGCAACTACATCAGCTACGGCGTGCGCGAATTCGGCATGGCCGCGATCATGAACGGCGTGACCCTGCACGGCGGCTTGCTGCCCTTTGGCGGCACTTTCCTGATGTTCTCCGAATACTCGCGCAACGCCCTGCGCATGGCGGCGCTGATGAAGCAAAGGGTCATCCACGTATTCACCCATGACTCCATAGGACTGGGCGAGGATGGCCCGACCCACCAGCCGATCGAACAGACTTCCACCTTGCGCATGATGCCTAACATGGACGTCTGGCGCCCCTGCGACACAGTTGAAACGATCGTCGCCTGGGTGCACGCTGTGGAAAACCGCACCGGCCCGACCAGCCTGATCCTGTCGCGCCAGAACCTCCCCTTCGTCAAACGCGACGATGCCACGATTGCGAACATCTCCAAGGGCGGCTATGTCCTGAAGGATGCAGCCGGTGCCAAGGCCATCATCATCGCCACCGGCTCCGAAATCGAACTGGCGCTAAAAGCCCAGGAAGCCCTCGCCGCTGCGGGCACTCCGGTGCGCGTGGTGTCCATGCCGTCGACCAACACCTTCGACAAGCAGGACACCGCCTACCAGCAATCCGTGCTGACCAAGGGGTTGCCACGGGTGGCGGTTGAAGCGGGCGTGACCGGTTTCTGGCGCAAATATGTCGGTCTGGACGGTGCAGTGGTGGGCATCGACACCTTCGGTGAATCCGCGCCCGCCGGCCCCCTGTTCAAGCATTTCGGCTTTACCCCGGAGAGGGTCATTGCCGCGGTTAAAGGTGTTCTGTAAATCTTGAACCACGAAGGACGCCAAGGGCGCAAAGGATTTGGAAATTCACCTTGTCGCGCTTCGGTCCTTTGCGGTTAGTGGTTTTTCATCTGGTTCTTAAGGAGACTGAGACATGACTATCAAGGTTGGCATCAACGGGTTTGGCCGTATCGGCCGCATGGTGTTCCGCGCCGTCGCGAAGGACTTCAAGGACATCGAGATCGTTGCGATCAACGACCTGCTCGCCCCCGACTATCTGGCTTATATGCTGAAGTACGACTCCGTGCATGGACGCTTCAATGGCGCCATCGCCGTTGATGGCGGCAACATGGTTGTCAACGGCAAGAAGATTCGACTGACGGCTGAGCGTGACCCCGCCAATTTGAAGTGGAGCGAAGTGGGCGCCGACGTCGTGATCGATTGCACGGGTTTCTTCCTGACCACCGAATCCTGCCAGGCCCACATCAAGGCCGGTGCCAAAAAGGTAGTCCAGTCGGCCCCTTCCAAGGACGACACGCCCATGTTCGTCTACGGCGTCAACCACAACAGCTATGCGGGCCAGGCCATCGTCTCCGCCGCCTCCTGCACCACCAACTGCCTCGCCCCCGTGGCCAAAGTATTGCATGACAACTGGGGCATCAAGCGCGGCCTGATGACTACCGTGCATGCTGCCACGGCCACCCAAAAGACCGTGGACGGCCCATCGATGAAGGACTGGCGCGGTGGCCGCGGCATACTGGAGAACATCATTCCGTCTTCGACCGGAGCGGCCAAAGCCGTGGGCAAGGTCTTGCCCGAACTCAACAAGAAACTCACCGGCATGGCGTTCCGGGTGCCGACTTCCGACGTTTCGGTGGTTGACCTGACTGTGGAGCTGAACAAGGAAGCATCCTACGAGGAGATCTGCAAAGCCATGAAGGCTGCCTCTGAAGGTGCGCTCAAGGGTGTGTTGGGCTATACCGACGAGAAAGTCGTCTCCACCGACTTCCGCGGTATGAGTGCTCCTTCCGTGTTCGATGCCGAAGCCGGTATCGCCCTGGACTCCACCTTCGTCAAGGTCGTGGCCTGGTACGACAACGAGTATGGATACACCTGCAACATGCTGCGCTTCGTACAGCACGTGGCAGGTTAGGAATCGGAAGTCAGGGATCAGAGAGGGTTGCGCTGGCTTCGCCCGCACCGCTTTTCTGATTCCTGATGCTGAGTCGTAAGGCCTGAGCCCGCTTAACTCTTACCGCTTGAATTTCTCTGGAGTCGCAATATGCCCAAGTTCATCCGCATGACCGACCTTAACCTCAAAGGCAAGCGGGTCTTCATCCGCGCTGACCTGAACGTTCCGGTCAACGACGGCAAGGTCACGTCCGATGCGCGCATTACGGCGTCCATGCCCACCATCGAGCACGCGATGAAAGCCGGCGCCAGGGTAATGGTCACCTCCCACCTGGGCCGCCCGACCGAAGGCGAATTTTCCGAGGAGAATTCTCTGCGGCCGGTCGCCGATGTCATCTCGGCCAAGCTCGGCAAACCGGTGCGCGTGGTTCGCGACTGGATTGACGGCGGCTTCCAGGTCGCCGAGGGCGAGGTCGTGCTGCTGGAGAACTGCCGGATCAATAAGGGCGAGAAGAAGAACATCGAAGAGACGGCCCGCAAGTACGCTGCACTGTGCGATGTGTTCGTGATGGACGCTTTCGGCACCGCCCACCGAGCGGAGGCCTCGACCTATGGCATTGCCCAGTTCGCGCCGATCGCCTGCGCCGGCCTGCTGCTTACCCAGGAACTCGACGCGCTGGACAAGGCACTGGCCAACCCGGCCCGCCCTATGGTCGCAATTGTCGGCGGCTCGAAAGTCTCCACCAAACTGACTGTGCTGGAATCACTGTCCGACAAAGTGGACCAGTTGGTAGTGGGCGGCGGGATCGCCAACACATTTCTCAAGGCCACCGGCAGGAATGTTGGCAAGTCCCTGTGCGAGGATGACCTGGTGCCAACTGCCCAAGCCCTGATGAAGAAGATGTCGGCCCGCGGCGCAACCATTCCAATCGCGGTCGACGTGGTGTGCGGCAAGAAATTCGATGCCAATGAACCGGCGGTGCTGAAGGACCCTGCCGCCGTGACCGACGACGACATGATTTTCGACATTGGCCCAAACAGCGCAAGGGAACTGGTCGACATCATCATGAAAGCTGGCACCGTGGTTTGGAATGGACCGGTGGGAGTGTTCGAATTCGACCAGTTTGGCGCCGGCACCAAGGCCGTCGCGATGGCCATTGCCGAGACCAAGGCCTTCACCCTGGCCGGCGGCGGCGACACCATCGCCGCCATCCAGAAGTATGGCATCTACGACAAAGTGTCCTATATTTCCACCGCCGGGGGCGCCTTCCTCGAATATCTGGAAGGCAAGATCCTGCCCGCCGTGGCCATACTGGAACAGCGCGCGAAGTGAGGCGGAATCCAGGGGGCAGGGAGTCGAGCGCGAATGCAGCCCGCACCAGCCCTGAATCCCGGACTCCAGCATTTCGACGTCCCACCCGCGCCCCTAACCGAACACGGACACCATGACGCGCAGAACCAAAATCGTCGGTACCCTGGGGCCCGCTTCCAGCGACCCCAAAGTGCTGGACAAGATGATGGAAGCAGGGCTCGATGTGGTGAGGCTTAATTTTTCTCACGGCAAGCCGGAAGACCACATCGAGCGCGCCGAACTGGTTCGCTCATTGGCACGTGCCCGCGGCCGTGCCGTCGGTGTGCTGGTCGATCTGCAAGGTCCAAAGATTCGCATTGGCAAGTTCAAGGACGGCAAGATCACGCTGCACAAGGGTGACGCCTTCGTTCTGGACGCACAGTGCAAGCTGGGCGACCAGACTCAGGTCGGCCTGGATTACAAGGATCTGCCCAGGGACGTCGCGCGAGGCTCCACCCTGCTCCTGGATGACGGCCGTATCGAGATGTGGGTCGAGGAAGTAAAGGGCAGCGCCATCCACTGCAAGGTGGTGCAGGGCGGCATGCTGTCCAACAACAAGGGCATCAACCGCAAGGGTGGGGGCCTTTCCGCGGCGGCTTTGACTGAAAAGGATATTGAAGACATCAAGACAGCCGCCCTTCTGAAAGCGGATTATCTGGCGGTCTCTTTCCCCAAGACCGCGGCCGACATCCAGCAGGCCCGCAATCTGATCAAGGCGGCCGGAGGCAATTGTCAGATCGTCGCAAAGATCGAACGCGCGGAAGCGATCACCAATCTGGAAGAAATTCTGGAAGTATCGGATGCCATCATGGTGGCGCGCGGCGACCTGGGTGTGGAGGTGGGCGATGCGGCGGTGCCGGCGCTGCAGAAGAAAATGATCCGCATGGCACGGGAACGCAACAAGCTCGCGATCACCGCCACCCAGATGATGGAGTCCATGATCTCCAGCCCAATTCCGACCCGGGCCGAAGTGTCCGACGTGGCCAACGCCGTGCTGGATGGTACCGATGCCATCATGCTGTCGGCCGAAACCGCGGCTGGCCAATACCCCATCGAGGCAGTCGCCGCCGTGGACCGGGTTTGTCTTGAAGCGGAAAAGGAATCCGAACCGATGTTCACCAACACGCGTCTGGACCACAGTTTCCTGCGGGCAGACGAAGCCATCGCGATGTCGGCAGCATTTACTTCGCTACACCTCAATATCAAGGCAATTGCCGCCATGACCCAGTCCGGCAACACCTGTCTGTGGATCTCGCGCATGAGCACCAGCGTGCCCATCTATGCCTTGACACCTGAGGTGGAAACACGTAGAAAAGTCACTCTTTACCGCGGCGTTTATCCCATAAACTTCAAGAGCAGCAAGGATAGCGACCGGGAAGAACTGCTGCAGGCGGCCGAAGAGGAATTGCGCCGCCGCGGCGCAGTGCGGGACGGGGATCTCATCATCCTCACGATAGGCGAGCCCATCGGCAAATCCGGCGGCACCAACACCATGAAGATCGTGAAGGTGGGGAGCCACAGGAAGTAGCTCTCCCTGCCGGAAAATGGGTTTGGCAAGGCCGCAGGCCGGTCCCCCCACAACAATTTTGGACCAAGTAACGAGGAGCAAGACATGGCACTAATTTCCCTGCGTCAATTGCTGGACCATGCCGCCGAGCACGCCTACGGCGTGCCGGCTTTCAACGTCAACAACCTGGAACAGATGCGCGCCATGATGGAAGCCGCTGACGAAACCGATTCGCCGGTGATCGTGCAGGCCTCGGCCGGCGCCCGCAAGTACGCCGGCGCGCCCTTTCTGCGCCATCTGATCCTGGCCGCGATCGAGGAGTTTCCCCACATTCCGGTTTGCATGCACCAGGACCACGGCACCTCTCCCTCGGTGTGCCAGCGCTCCATCCAGCTGGGCTTTTCCTCCGTGATGATGGACGGCTCGCTGAAGGAAGACGGCAAGACCCCCGCCTCCTATGACTACAACGTAGATGTCACCCGCCGCGCCGTGGAAATGGCGCATGCCTGCGGCGTGTCGGTGGAAGGGGAACTGGGCTGCCTGGGTTCCCTGGAAACCGGCCAGGCCGGCGAAGAAGACGGCATCGGCGCCGAAGGCACCTTGGATCATAGCCAGTTGCTGACCGACCCGAACGAAGCCGCCGACTTCGTCTCCAAGACCAAAGTGGACGCGCTGGCCATCGCCATCGGAACCTCGCATGGCGCCTACAAGTTCAGCCGTCCGCCGACGGGCGACATCCTGGCAATCGGCCGCATCAAGGAAATCCATGCCCGCATCCCCAACGTGCACTTGGTGATGCACGGGTCCTCCTCTGTTCCACAGGAGTGGCTCAAGATCATCAACAGCTACGGCGGTGACATGGGAGAAACCTACGGCGTGCCGGTGGAAGAAATCGTTGAAGGCATCAAGCATGGGGTGCGCAAGGTCAACATCGACACGGACCTGCGAATGGCGTCAACCGGCGCAGTGCGCAAGTTCCTGGCCGAGAACAAGAAGGAGTTCGACCCGCGCAAGTTTCTCATCGCCTCTACCAAGGCCATGCGGGAGATCTGCAAGGCTCGCTACGAAGCGTTCGGCACGGCAGGCAACGCCCCCAAGATAAGGCCCATGAGTCTGGATGCCATGGTCAAGCGCTACGACAAGGGCGAACTGGATCCGCGCGTTAACTGACGCCGGTTTGTTGCCCAGGAGGAAGGCGGCGCATGCTGCCTTTTTCTTTTCCGGGTCGCAGGGCTCGGCCGCTGCGCGTTCAGGCACACCCGCCCGGGTAACCATTCAGAAGTCTTGCTGTAGTACCATGAAGCCTTTGTCGAACCATCAATGGAGTTAGAGCAATGCGTTTGCGTTCAGGTCTGTCCCTTATTCTCTTCGCCATCCTGTCCGTTGGCTGCGCATCCAAGGAGACCCTGGAGTCCCAGGCCACGTCCACCAACCAGCACTTGGACGAGATGAAGCAGGCCCAGGCGAGCCTGGGAATCGCCCAGCAAAAGCTGGAGGCTCGGATTGCCAGAATGGAAGCGGATAGTGCGGCGCAAACTGCGCGGCTTGATCAGATGGGCCCCACCAGTGCCGAGCTAAAAAGCCAGATGGATGCCTTGCACAGCCAGGCCGCGGCCCAACAGTCCGATCTCTCGACCCTCTCCGGCCGTCTGGACAAACAGGCCACCGCCTTGGCCCAAGCCAGCGAGGCCGCCGCCGATGCGGTGAAGATTGCGCGCGACAGCCGCATGGTGTCGGGCAAGATTGTGGATTCCCTGACCCTGACGGACGATATGGTCTTATACAACTATGAACAGCCCGAATTAACCCCAAAAGGCAGGAAGGCCATGGATGAACTGATCGCCCGGGCGCGTCCCCAATTGCCTTATATTTTCATCGAGATCATCGGCTACAGCGACGACGCCAGTCTGGGCAGCCAGAATCGCAGAATCGCTTTGGAGCGCGCCGAATCGATCCGGCGCTACTTGTTTGAAGTGGGCGGCATTCCCCTGCACCGCATGTCGGAGATTTCCTATGGCGCGCTAAGGCCGGTCGACGAGGACAATTCGCTGGAAGGGCGCAGCCGCAACCGGCGCGTAACTGTGCAGGTACTAAAGTAATCCCTTGCGGTTAAGTGATGGAAAGCGGCTTTCCAGCCGCTCTTTTTTTGTGTTTGGTCTGATTGGGCTTGCTTACACTTCGAGCGGCAATTGTGGCGCAGCCACCATGCGCTCCACCACCAGGGTGTGGACCCTGCGGCTGTCGGCGCGGAGGACCTGAACCTTGAGCCCATCGAATTCGATGACCTCACCGCGTTTGGGCAGATGGCCGAATCGGCTGATCACGAGCCCGCCCACCGTATCATAATCCTCGTCGGAATAATGGGTGCCCATCACCGCGTTGAAGTCGGCGACTTCGGTAGCGGCCTTGACCCGGAAGCGACCGGTCTTGTCGCGTATGATGTTGTCCTCGGTTTCATCGAAATCATATTCGTCCTCGATATCGCCGACGATCTGCTCGAGGACGTCCTCGATGGTCACCAGTCCGGCCACGCCGCCATACTCATCGACGACGATGGCCATATGATTTCGGCTGGCGCGGAACTCCTTGAGCAATACATTGAGTCGTTTGGATTCGGGAATGAATACGGCGGGGCGCAGCGTGCTACGGATGCTTTCCTGCTCCCCGGCCTGCAAGCGCAGCAGATCCTTGGCCAGTAGGATCCCAATGACATCGTCTTTGTCGCCATTGACGGCCGGAAAGCGTGAGTGCGCGGCCTCAATCACTTGGGGCAGGAATTGTTCAAGCGTCTGGTTGATATCCACTACGTCCATCTGCGAGCGGGGAATCATGATGTCCCGCACCTGCATTTCGCTGACCTGCAGCACGCCTTCGATCATCGCCAGCGCGTCGGCATCCATCAGATTGCGCTCGTAGGCGCTGTGCAATAGCTCGATTAATTGTTCCCGGTCTTCCGGTTCCCGCATCAGCAACGCGGAAAGCCGTTCCAGCAAGGAGGGCTTAGGGTGACTGTCTGAGTCCATAAGACCAGTTGGAGTGGAAAAGGATAAGCATCGACGCCCAGCGGTTTCCGCTCATTTCTCTCCCTCGTAGGGGTCGCTAAAACCCAATTTTGCCAGAATTGTGGCTTCCCTTGCTTCCATGATGACAGCCTCTTCTTCCGAATCGTGATCATAGCCCTGCAAGTGCAGCATGCCGTGCACCGTCAGATGCGCGTAATGGTCGAGCAGGTCCTTGCCCTGCTGCCGTGCTTCCATTTCCACCACCGGCGCGCAAAGGACAATATCGCCGCTCATGGAGACCTTGGACTCAAACTCGTTCTTGCCATATATGAACGTCAGCACATTGGTGGCGTAATCCTTGCCACGAAAGTCGCGATTAAGCGCACGGCCTTCCTCGCCCTCCACAAGACGAAGCGTTACCGAAACGCTATTGCCCTCACCCCCGACATCTTTCCCCGCAAGCGGGGCGGGTTGAGAAAGGGTGGCGCTGACCCAGCGGCGAAACTGCGCCCGGCTGGGAATCGGCAGGAGTTTGCGGGCATATTGCACGGACAGCGAAAGCCGCGGGCGGCCACCCGCAGTCCTAGTTCTTGTTGCTGTCAGCCTGCTTCTTTTGCTGGGCATAGGCGTGGACAATGCGCGCGACCAAGGGATGACGCACTACATCTTCGTGGGTAAATCTGGTGAAGGCGATGCCGCGCACCTCCTTAAGCACGCTCTGGGCGTCCACCAGACCGGACTTCATGCCCTTCGGCAAATCAATCTGGGTGATGTCGCCGGTGACCACCGCCTTGGCCCCGAACCCGATGCGGGTCAGAAACATCTGCATTTGTTCGCGGGTTGTGTTCTGCGCCTCATCCAGAATGACAAAGGCATGATTCAGGGTACGGCCGCGCATGAAGGCAAGGGGCGCCACTTCTATGGTGCTGCGTTCCAGCAGCCTGGCCACCTTGTCGAAACCCATGAGGTCATAAAGAGCGTCATACAGCGGGCGCAGGTAGGGATCCACCTTCTGCGCCAGATCGCCGGGCAGAAAACCCAGACGCTCGCCTGCCTCGACCGCCGGGCGGGTCAGCACAATGCGCTTGACCACATCGCGCTCCAGGGCGTCCACCGCGCAGGCCACAGCGAGATAGGTTTTGCCGGTACCGGCCGGCCCGATGCCGAAGGCGATATCGTGGCCGAGAATCTGCTCAATGTATTCGCCCTGGCGCGGAGTGCGCGGCTTCAGATCGCTGCGGCGGGTACGCAGCATCGGCGCGTCATCAATGTCCGCCACACCGCGGGTCAATTCCACGATCCCGAGCTGAATGTCATCCAGGCTCAGGCCATCGCTCGCGCGATTGTAAAAATGTTCCAGCGCCACCAGGCCTTGCTCAGCTCGCGCCTTGGAACCGGATACGGTGAAACTTGCGCCGCGGCGCCGGATCGCCACGTCAAACGCGGTCTCGATCTGGCGCAGATTTTCCTCCAGCGGCCCGCAAAGGTTGGACAAGCGCCGGTTGTCCACCGGCTTGAAGCTCACGTCAAGACTGGTAATCAATGGGTGACGATTTCTCCGCGCAAGGAATGAGGGAAGGCCTGGGTAATGGTGACATCCACAAACGATCCGATCAAGCGCGGCTGGCCTTTGAAATTGACCACCCGGTTGTTGTCGGTGCGGGCAGCCAGTTCGCCGGCCTCTTTTTTGGCCATGCCATCGACCAGCACGCGCTGTACCGTACCCACCATGGCGGCGGAAATCTTTTCCGCATTCGCCTGAACGGTCTTTTGCAAGCGCGCGAGTCGGATCTGTTTTGCGGCGTGGGGTACGTCGTCCGCGTAATCCGCCGCGGGCGTGCCGGGACGCTGGCTGTAGATGAAGGAAAAGGACGCATCGTAGCCCACGTCTTCGATCAGCTTCATGGTCTGTTCGAAATCCACGTCGGTCTCTCCAGGAAAACCGACGATGAAATCCGAGGAAATCGAAATGCCGGGCCGCGCGTCTTTCAGCTTGCGGATGATGCTCTTGTATTCCAGAACCGTGTAACCGCGCTTCATTGCCGCCAGGATGCGATCCGAGCCGGACTGAACCGGCAAATGCAGATGCGACACCAGCTTGGGAAGGTGCCGGTAGGCTTCGATCAGCCGCGTGGTCATTTCACGCGGATGGCTCGTGGTGTAGCGGATGCGTTGTATGCCGGGTACCTCGTGCACCACTTCCACCAACAGGGCGAGATCTGCAATCTCGCCGTCATCCATCACACCCCGATAAGCATTGACGTTCTGCCCCAATAAGGTGACTTCCTTAACGCCTTGCTCTGCCAGGGCCGCCACCTCGACAATCACGTCATCCAGGGGACGCGAGACTTCCTCGCCGCGAGTGTAGGGCACCACGCAGAAGGTGCAGTACTTGGAACAGCCTTCCATGATGGAGACGAAGGCAGCGGGCCCTTCCACTTTGGCGGTCGGCAGATGATCGAACTTCTCGATTTCCGGGAACGAGATATCCACCTGTGCGCGGCCGCTGGCACGCCGTTTGGCAATCATTTCCGGCAGCCGGTGCAGGGTCTGGGGGCCGAACACCAGATCTACATAAGACGCCCGCGATATAATCGCCGCGCCTTCCTGGGAAGCGACGCAGCCGCCCACCCCGATGATCAAATTGGGATTTCCTGCTTTCAGGGGTTTGACCCGGCCCAAGTCGGAAAATACTTTCTCCTGCGCCTTCTCTCGCACCGAGCAGGTGTTGAACAAAATCACGTCGGCTTCATCCGGGTTCTCCGTCCGCACCAAGCCGTCGGACTCGCGCAGCACATCCGCCATTTTGTCCGAGTCATACTCGTTCATCTGGCAACCGAAGGTCTTTATGAATACTTTGCGGGGCGGGGTGCTCATGGGTGCCGGGGCAGTGAATAAACTGGGGGCATGGAGTAAAAATGGTGGTGATGGGCAGAATTGAACTGCCGACCTGTGGGTTATGAATCCACCGCTCTAACCAACTGAGCTACATCACCATCCGCTACGCGGCGACCAGGGCGCGCACAACAAACCCCATGCACAACGTAGAAAGTTGATTACTATACATTTTTTGCATGTTCCCTGTCAAAGTCAACGTGTCGCCAATGCCTCGCGGAACATTAAAGGAACATGGCATCCGCTTCGGCTACGCTTAAGTCTTGATGCCCATGAAAAGTATTACCATGATTCATCATGTCAATGCAGATATGCAGCTTTCCGGGGCCCAGATTCTGGCCAAGCCCCAATGACTTTTTTTTCTCCGACTTGGCGCTGCCCCGTTAGGCCATCGGTGCAGGCGGACTGGACTGGAAGGACGTTGAACCTTGATCGCCCAGCATCTGCGAGACTTGCTCGTTTCCATCTATATCTACATCACCTACTGGGCAGGAGCGGCGGCCGCCGAAACGGACTGAACGCCCATGGGACAGGAAATCAGCCAAACCCTGTTTGCTGGTGAGGACTATGTCGAATATGACCGGCGCTTGCGACAGGAGATTGACCTGCTCAACGCCTGGCTGGAGGCAGGTCGCTTTTCCTCCCGTAGCGGGGTGGGCGGCTATGAACTGGAGTGCTGGCTGCTGGATCACAACTACTTCCCGACTCCCATCAACCAGGCCTACTTGGCGCGCCTGAACAATCCGCTGGTGGGGCCGGAATTGTCCTGCTTCAACGTGGAACTCAATGGCGTGCCACAGCTCTTGCGGGGAACAGCGCTGGCGGACATGCGCAGCGAACTCCAGGGCACCTGGAACCAGTGCCAGGAAGTTGCGCACACGATGGACAGCATGTTGATGATGATCGGCATCCTGCCCAGCATTCGCCAGCAGGGCTTGTGTCTCGCCAACATGGCCGATGTCAGGCGTTATCGGGCGCTCAACGAGCAGATGCTCACGCGGCGGGCGGGACGCCCGCTGCACATCCGAATCGATGGCCGCCAGCGGTTGGACCTGGTGCATCCGGACGTGATGCTGGAGGCCGCCACCACTTCCTTCCAGTTGCACCTTCAAGTTCCCCAGGCAGAGGCCGTTCGCTATTTCAATGCGTCCTTGATTGCCGCCGGACCTTTGCTGGCCGGCGCGGTCAATTCTCCTTATTTGTTTGATCATGATCTATGGGACGAAACCCGCATTCCGTTGTTTGAACAAGCGGTAGACGGCGGCGAGGGCACGGATGCCTCGGTCCGCCGGGTAGACTTCGGTTGCGGCTATGCGCGCGAAACCCTGTTTGAATGCTTCGCCGACAACCTGAACCGCTATCCCGTGCTGTTGCCCCTGCTGATGGATACACCTGCGGAGCGCTTCGCCCATCTGCGCCTGCACAACGGCACAATCTGGCGTTGGGTGCGCCCGCTGATCGGCTTTGATCCGGATGGCACGCCGCACTTGCGCATCGAGCAACGCGTCCTGCCTTCCGGGCCCTCGATTGCGGACATGCTCGCTAATGCTGCTTTGTATTTAGGTCTGGTGCGCTTTCTGGCCAGGCTTGGCAATGCTCCGGAAGAGGATTTCCCGTTCGAACACGCAAGGGCAAATTTCTACGCCGCCGCGAACTACGGCCTGGACGCGGAATTGCATTGGTTGGGCGGCGGCCAGATCCACGCTCGCACCCTGCTGCTGGAGGAAATACTTCCCATGGCCCAACAAGGATTGAAGACGCTGACATTGGATCAAAATGACATCGACATCGCGCTCGACATCCTGGAAGCGCGCATCACCTCCGGCCAGACCGGTGCGGCCTGGCAGCGCGCCTACTGCAGGCGGCACCAGGCCGACAGCCTGCACCTGGTAGTCGCCTATCTGGAACGGCAGCGCGGCGGGATGCCCGTGCATGAATGGGATATTTGAGTTGCTGACCGAACTTGATCATCTGCCGGAAGGATTTCTGCAAGTCCGGGCCAACGAGCTGTACCGCATCCTGCCCGGACCCACGCTGATTCACTTGCGGGGCCGCCGGTCCGAACCGCTGTTCGTGTCGATCCTGCTGCACGGCAATGAGGATACCGGCCTGCTTGCGATTCAGTCCCTGCTGCACAAATTCACAGACCAGCCCTTGCCGCGAACGTTGTCCCTGTTTGTCGGAAACGTCGAAGCGGCCCGCTACGGCCAGCGTCGCCTCGACTCCCAGGCGGACTATAACCGCGTCTGGCCAGGGGCACCGGGCGTCCCCGGCGATGAACACCGTCTGATGCAGGAAGTGGTCGATCGCATGGCGGCGCGAGCGCTATTTGCCAGCATCGACCTGCACAACAACACCGGTCTCAACCCGCACTACGCCTGCATCAACCGGCTGGAACATCGCTTTGTCCACCTGGCCCTGCTGTTCTCCCGCACCGTGGTGTATTTCACCCAGCCTGCCGGAGTGCAATCGGCCGCGTTTGCCTCGCTTTGTCCCGCAGTGACCGTGGAATGCGGCAAGCCGGGCATGCTCAGCGGCGCGGAACACGCTGCTGGATTTGTCGAAGCCACACTGCATTTGTCTGGGTTTCCCGCCCATCCGGTCCCGCCCAGGGACGTGGACCTGTTGCACACCTTGGCGACGGTCAAGGTGCCAGAGTCCGTGGAATTCAGCTTCGGCAAAGGCGAAATCGGGTTGTCTCTGATTGCTGACATTGACCATTTCAATTTTCGCGAATTGCCCGCCGGCACCCCGCTGGGACATTTTTCCCTCGGGCCGAAGGTGCCGCTAAGCGTGACTGACAATCATGGGAAGCAGCTTGCCGAACGCTACTTTGAAGTGAGAAACGGCCAGTTGCTCACCCGCCGGCCTATCATGCCCGCCATGCTTACCCGGGATGAACGCATCATTCGGCAGGATTGCCTGTGTTACCTGATGGAGCGGATCGAGCTGGAACAACTTGCAAAGGATTGAAACTTGCGCTTGGCCACGCTAATGCGGACGCAGCCTGGCCAGCTCGTCCAGCAGGTTTAGCACCAGTTCCCGGCCCAGTGGCCCCATGCCTTGCATCAACTTGTTCGCATCGCGTTCTCCATCCACCAGACGCCGCATATGGCCGCCCAGGCGGGCCATATCGCCACCCGCTTTCATCATCTGCTCTGCCATATCGGCCAGAACGGCAAAGGCCTTTACGTCGCCCGTACCCGCGGCGTATATCATCGCCGCCAGGCCTGGCGCAGCGGCAGTGCCATCCGGCGGTTCCAGCGAGGGCAGGGTGGCGGGGTTGTCCAAGCCGCGCAGGATCGCGTCCACCAGGATGCAATCTTCTTCATCCAGCCCCAGCTTGATGTCGTCCCCGCGCCTGCCATTCGCGATCTGCCGGATGGCAGCCACCAGTCGGCCCCAGCCTGCGTCTTCGGCCGCTTTCAAATGTTCCTGCAATTGCGGCAGCTGACTGCGGTCGCGCAGCGCGTCTACCACGCTGTGTATGAACACTGCGTGCAGGCGCAACACCTGCTCGACAGCATTAGGAAGTTGGGCCATGGTTGTTTCCTTCAGGAACAAATATTCATCACACGGCGGGCGCGGGGCACCCGGAGGAAATCGAAAGGTATCTTTGCCATTGCTCGATCGCCCATTGCAGAATTTCAACCGCCGAGGCGGATTGCAGATCGAGAGGCGGATGCAGCCCCAAAAAGACCAGCGCAGCGACTAAGTCGCGGCCGGCATTTCTCACCTCCAGCGCCGGCGCCAGAGTCTGCTTGCTGAGTTTCTGCCCGGCCTGGTTCAAGACCACGGGCAGGTGAAGATAATTTGGGGTGGCGTAGCCCAGCAGCGTTTGCAGATGGATCTGCCGCGGCGTGGAGACGAGCAGGTCCGCGCCACGCACGACATGAGTGACACCCTGTTCTGCATCATCCACCACGACCGCAAGCTGATAAGCGAAATAACCATCGGCCCGCCTGATGACAAAGTCGCCGATATCGGACGCCAGTTGCTGGCAATGGCGCCCCTGAAGGCGATCAGCGAAACACAAAGTCGTGTCGTCCACCCGGACCCGCCAAGCGCGGGCCGGGCGGCCGTTCAAGCCCGCACGGCAGGTACCCGGATAGACCGGGCCTTCTATGCCCTTGAAGGAAGAGTCGGCGATCTCCCTGCGCGTGCAGGCGCAGGGATACGCATGGCCGGCTCCAATGAGACGATCCAGCGCGGCCTGATAGTGCGGCGTGCGCGGGCTCTGGTAGATAACTTCGCCATCCCAATTGAGGCTGCGAGCTTCCAGGGCGCGCAGGATGGTATCAGCATGAACCTGGCTGCAGCGGGGTTCATCGACGTCTTCCATGCGAACCAGCCATTGGCCCTGTTGGGCGCGGGCGTCCAGATAGCTGCCGACGGCCGCGACGAGAGATCCGAAATGCAGGGGCCCAGTGGGGGAGGGGGCAAAACGGCCGATGTAGCCACAGAGACTTGGATTCACCTGACTATTATTGATGCGCACCCAGCCAAGTTCAATGCTCGGTCCATCCCCGTCTCAGTTCAATAGCCGGACGACTCGACTCCCGGCACTGTCGTGGCGGCGTGTCCGTGCTCAGGCCGCATCATGGACTGGTAGAGCTGAACCATCCGGCCCGCCATGACTTCCGCTGTCCAGAGGGCAGCATAGGCGCGGCCCCGTTCCCCAAGTAACCGGGCAGCGGCCGGATCGTCCAGCACAGCCGCCACCGTGGCAGCAAAGCCGGCCGGATCATCGGGCGCGATGCGGCAGCCGTCACCTTCCTGCAGCACGTCGCGAGTGCCCATCTCCGCCAGGGCCACGACGGGAACTCCCAGCAGCATGGCCTCAAGCAAGACCAAGCCCTGCGTTTCGGTGCGGGATGCAAAGACAAAGACATTGGCCGCGCAGTAGCAATCCGGCAATTCCCGGCGCCGATCCAGATAGCCCATGAAGCGCACCTGTTCCTGCAGGCCGCGACGATTGACCTCCCTTTGCAACGCCCTGCGGGCCGGCCCTTCCCCTGCGATCAATAGCAGGGCATCAGGCTGTTGACTGCGCAGCGGTTCCATCATGTCCAGAAGAAAGGCCAGGTTCTTTTCAAATGCGACCCGGCCTACATACAGCATGACGGAGCGTTCGGGAGCGATGCCCATACGCTCGCGAAACGCCACACCGTCGCAAGTTGAAAAGTCCGCCCGCTCCAATCCAGTGGGCAGCACCGTGATGGGCGCCTCCACCCCATAGGCACGCAGCGCTTGCAGCATGGGCGTCGATGGCGCCACCACGCCGCTCACCCGGTTGCACTCCTTTTTCGAGATGATGCGTGCCAGTGACTTGAGCCAGGGTTTCGGCAGGAAGGGCAGGTAATGGTAGAAGTATTCCTCGAACAGGGTGTGATAGGTCTCTACGCAGGGAATGCCCAGCTTCTCCGCCAGCCGAACCCCGGCAAGGTGAGCAAAGAAAGGGGTGTGGATGTGGATGAGGTCGAATTCGCCCGGCCGGATTTGCATCAATCGGGCCCATAAGGCGCGCGGCCCCATCAGCCGGTCCTCCGGGTCGCGCGGCACCCGCACCCCGGGCACCCGCCACAGATCCGGTTCTTCCGCTTCGTCCTTGTAGCGCGGCGCCACCAGCACAGTCTCCACGCCAAGGAGATGAAGCGCGCGGCGAAGCATCTGGATGGAGGTGGACACTCCGTTGACCCGAGGAAAATACACGTCCGAAAGCATCAGAATCCGCAAGAGAGACTCCGCCTTGGAAAGTTCTGTTTTAAGACACGCGGATGACGGGCTGATGACAGCCCGCGGTCATCATGCGGCCAGCGATGGGCGGCGGGTGAGTTTCCAGCCCAGCCAGAGCGGAACCAAATAGAGGAAGGCGCTGCCCAGATAGGAAGGGAAATACCTGGCCACGGCAGTCGCGTATTCCATGGCGCTCAAATCCGTAACCGTATCGGACAAGCCGTACCAGAAGGCATTGGAAATGAGGAAGGCGCCGCACACCGCCACCAGGCATACGCCACCAGCCGTCAGCAGATTAAGGCGCCCCTGCGTACTCAGCCAGAAGCCGGCCAGCCACAACACCCCGTAGGTGGGAATCATGCCCCAGTATGCCGGAGTCAGGCACCAGCCGGCTTCCACAGCGGTCTTGGCGGATAGCACATCCACACCGAACGCCAGCGCCATCAACACGCTGAAACCCCAAAGGCTTTGCAGCGCAAGGCCGCCTACGAGGAACACAGCCAGGCTGGCGTCCGGCAACAAGCTGGCGCTGCCGAAATGGCTCAAGCGCGTGGCGGCCATGGTGAGAGCCAATCCAAGCAGGATAAGCAAGCGGTGTCTGATCGTCAGCATAGAGACTTCCTTTCCCTTAGAGTCCATTCCGGATGCCGTCGCAGCCTGACGCGTCACTTGAAAGTGTATTCCGCACTTGCCCACCCCTGTCGGCCAGGCAGCGGATAGGCGGCGTAGCGATCAGGAACGAATTGGCTGCGAACAGCATAAGTGTAGTACTTCTCGTCCAAAAGATTATTGAGCGCGAGGGCGAACTTCCATTTGCCGATGCGGTGTTCCAGCTTGGCATCGAGCACGGTGTAGGCAGGAACCCTAACGCCCAGGTTGTTGGGTTCATCGTTGTCCATGAACTGTCTGCCCACATAGTCTACGCTTCCGGTCAAACGCGTGCGCGGACTCAGTTTCCAACTGGCGTTCAACGTCACCTTGTTTTGCGGCACCAGCGGCACCTGCTTGCCCCGCAGGTCGACGCCGTTGAAAACGCCGCCGGTGAATTGCGCAAACGCGAGCGTATAGGTGGCGGCCAGGTCCAGCGCACCCACGCTGCGGTGGGCGTCCAGTTCAAGGCCGTAGCGGCGCAGCGGCGGCAGGTTGGTATTACCGATTCCGGTCGTGTAGGGATCAAGATGAATCTCGTCTTCAACCCGAACGTAATATAGCGCCGCCCGCCCGCCTTGTTTGCCCGCGCCGGCCTCCCAGCCCAATTCGGCATCCTGCGCGATCTGGGGTTTTAGAAACTGGAATGCGTGCGTAAACGCGGGGGAAAACTCGTAGATTTCATCCACCGTGGCGAAGCGGAAGCTGCGCCCGGCTTTCGCATACAGTGCGTGCTCAGGCGTTAGCCGGTAACGCAAGCCTAGTTCCCAGGCGGTCTGGCGTTCATTTTGCCCGCCAGCCAGCGCGCCGGAGCCAAAAGCGGCTCCAGGCGCGCCCGGATCGAAACGGTCATCGGCTGTGAAATGGAAGCTTTCCAGCCGCGCTCCCGCCATAAGGCTGAGGGCCTCGCCCAAGTGCAGGTGGTCGCTGGCATAGAGCGCCGCATTGCGCTGGTCGGCCTTTACCCTATTGATGGGGCGGACGACGTCGGCCGGCGCGTTCGAGGTGCGCAGATCATAATTCCACAGCCCCAGGTCCAGCCCCAGAATGAGTTCATGTTCCGACTGCCCCGTTTCAAGCGGCATCTTGATTCGCGGCGAGAAGCTCCACATATCCAGACCGATCTTGCGATAATCTGGAAAACCGCCGAAATCGTAATATGACTCTTGCGCCTTGTTACGATAATCGAGATCCAGAACAAGCTCGCCGAAAGGGAGGCGAAATTGCCCTGAAAGCCCGCCCTGCCAGCCATCTCGACTCGCCCAGTCAAGCGGTGTGGAGGTTCCCTTCGGGTCAATTGCGAGTTCGTTCATGCCTATGCTGGGCTGCACCAGCCGCGCCCCAGGCAGGCGCTGGTCTTGCGTGTCGGCGCCGAGCTTGAGGCCGACTTCACCATCATCGAACTTCCAGCGCGCGCTGCCGTAGAAACTGTCCTGGCGGGTTTCATTGTTCTTACGCCAGCCGTCCGAGCGGTAGCGATTGGCCGCCAGGGTCACGCCCGCATTTCCCCCGCTCAGGTTGCCGGACACCTGCGAGTCGTTGCTGTGAAAGCTGCCCAGACGCTCCCCGAGTTCGGCTTGCTCTGGCCGGTCCAGGGGCGAGCGGGTGATGATGTTGACTAACCCGCCAACTGCGCCCGCGCCATGCAGGACACTGGCCCCGCCTCGGATGATCTCGATGCGTTCGATGGCGGAGAGCGGGATGGATGACCACACCACGCCAGAGAGATCGATGTCGTTCAACATTCTCCCATCGACCAGCACCAGAGTATTTTGTCCGGCCGCGGCGCCAAATCCCCGCAAGTCTATCGTGCTGTCGGAAGCGTTATTGCCGAACAGGTCGCGCATTCCGATGCCCGCATGCTGGGCAAGAATTTCCGGCAGCGTCGTTGCCGTGCTGCGTGCTATCTCCTCGCGCGTGATGACGGTGGAATTGATCGGCAGGTCGCGGGCATCTTCATTGAAACGCGTCGCGGTAACAAGGATTTCATCTGTCAATTGCATGACGGGGTCTTGCGCCCGTGCGGGCAGCGCCAACCCCAGGGCGACCGCAATAGCGGTGATGCGATGCATGGGATATTCCTGGTCTTGCGTCCGGTTCCCCGCGGACGGGTTGATGGGCTAGCAGCGCTTGGTCAACTCCAAACGTGTAGTCTCGGGCCGGTATCCGGGCTTGCGCGTAAAGTTCATCGCCTTCCCGGAATGATTCCAGTGGCGTGGGTGATGAACCGTTTGGCGCTGACCGTTGCGGGGGCAGCACAGGAATTAAGCCACCTTCGCCTCTCTGGGAGAGGGGCTGGGATGAGGGCTTGCACCTGTTTCCCGTTTAACCGCGGACAATTTCAGGGCCGCGGCACCTGAGGCGAAGAATTATACGGGAGATTCAGTTTAGTCAGCATCGATGACCCGCACTCGGGAGCGGGTGCGCCGAACAAGGCCGGACTGGCATGAACATGATCAAAGAGAAACCTTGCCGCGTCGCCGCGTCGCTGGGCGTCCATGTCCGCGGCAGGCCGCAACGCCGCACGGAGCGCCGTGCCGGTCCGTCGCCACCTCGCGTTGACCCTGTCGTCACGGATCGCGTTTTCACTTACCGCACATGAAAGTTTTTGCCCTGAGACTGATTTCGGTATAGTTCCGCCATGGATACGCAATTGGCGGCCTTGGAAGAACGCATCCGGAAGGTGGTGGCATTGTGCCAGAACCTGCGCCGGGAAAATCTCGCTCTGCGACAGGACCTGGCAGCGAACCAGCAACACCTCAGGCAGCTCGACGCCAAACTGCAGACTGCCAAGACCCGTTTGTCCAGCCTCATCAGTCACCTGCCGGAGGACGCCTGATGACCATTCCGCGCAGCGTTGAAGTGACCATCATGGGCCGCAGCTTCAAGGTGCCGTGCGCCCCCGAGGAAGAACCTGCCTTGATGGCCGCGCTCAACTACCTTAACAACAAGATGAGGGAAATCCGCGACAACGGCAAAGTAGTCGGCACCGAGCGTATCGCCATGATGGCCGGCCTCAACATTGCCCATGAACTGTTAAGCCGCGGCGGCGGGGATCAGACGGCCAGGCTGAAAAAGCTCGGCGAGATGAACGAATTGCTGGATGGGGCGCTGGACGAACAGCCTCCCTTGTTTTGACCGGATTTACGCACTACCTGCTAGACTGCTAATGCTCCCTGCGGTGTTCGAGTTTGTCCGCAATTTCTCTGAACCAATGCATTCGTGCAAGGCCGCGACTGAATCCGGCGCGGGTGTGCGCGCAACAAGTTTTGTGTGCCTAAAGCGCCTGTAGTTGCAGCCGACTTGAACCCAGGTTCAAGAATCCGCTGACAGACACGGCACAGGCGGGGAGTTTCCGAATTCCATTCCGATGAGCGGCCCGTCCAAAAGTGAATTGCGTCAGCGCTACCGATCGGCGCGAGCCGCGCTGTCTCCACATTTTCGATATCAAGCCGAACGACAGGCTTTGCGCCACGCCCTGAGCGCGGGATTGTTCTTGAGGGGGCGGCGCTGGGGCGTGTATCTGCCCTTTGGTTCGGAATTTGATGTGCTACCGCTGGCCAATCAGGCTCTATGGATGCGCAAGCAGGTATTTGTGCCGATCCTGCCGACACGCCCGGCAAAGCCATTGCACTTCGTGCAACTGAAGAAGCGTCAGCGCCTTAGCCACAATCGGCATGGAATTGTTGAACCCCATAGCCAGCAGAGAATCGGCGCGCGCCAGCTCGAGGTCCTCTTGATCCCGCTGGTGGCCTTCGACTTTCGGGGGATGCGCCTGGGGATGGGCGGCGGTTACTATGACGCCACCCTGGCTTACCTGAAGACCCGCCGCAACCTGCGCCGGCCACAATTGATCGGTATTGCGTATGCTTGCCAGCAGGCCCCTGCATTACCGACCGAAGCTTGGGATGTGCGGCTGGACAGCGTCCTGACTGAAGCGGGCCTGATTCACTTCGGCTAGTACACCTCTAATTACACGCCCTGCTGGCGCGCTTCACCCGATTCACCATAAATAAGAACGCCCCGACCTTCTGGCCGGGGCGTCGCACCGTCAAGCCAATAATTACTGGGCAGGTGCGGGGACAGGAGCAACAGGGGTCATGAAGGCAAAGGGATTAAAGCCCTGAGTCGCATTGGTGTAGGTGCTGGGATTCAGGAAGCTGCCCCAGGTGCCGTAGGTCTGCGGACTAACCGCTGCGTTCGCCCAGTTCGTATAGAGGGCGGGGTTCATCGGCGCCATCATCAGATTCACGTTGGCGGGGTTCATTGGCGCCGTCAACCAGTTCATGTACATGCCTGGGTTCATCATCTGCAAGCCGGCATTCCACATGTGGGGATCCATGGGCGCCATCATCCCCTTCAAATAGGTGTTGGGGTTCATGAAGGGGGTTGCCATGGCCATGTAGAAGTTGGGGTCCATGGAGGCGGCCATCCACTTCATGTACATGTTGGGGTCCATGAACTGCATGTATTTTTGCATGGTCCGGGGATCCAGCGCGGCCTGACCCATCTGGGTATAGGTGGCAGGGTTCATGCCCTGGGTCATCATGGCGGCGAGGGTCGCGGGGTCCATCAGCATGATCATGGTGCTGACGGCGGCCTTGGGGTTCTGGAGGGGTTCCACCATGGTGGCGGGGTTCAGCAGCATGGAAGCGGTGGATTCCGGGGTGGCCGGGGCAGCAGCAGCCGTACCGTTGGCGAAAGCGGGGGCCATGACAGTAGCGGCGACTAGTGCCGCGGTTAATTGAGCGACTTTCATTTGAGCTCTCCTAGAGTAAAGAGGTTGGGGGGAAAAGTGAATCGACTAATAGGTGTAGCGTGTAGTTATATTAGGATATTCATATACTCATCGTCAATGCATGAAATACGCATAAACGAAGAATTCTTTGCACTAGCGCAACAATGTTGCAAACGCACAACGTACGTAAAGCAACCAGTTGGAGATCAGAGTACCTTTATAGTTCAGAGAGGTTGCAACTCGCCCAGATACGCAGCCTTGACGGCCGGATCTGCCGCCAAGGTGGCGGCGGTGGCGGCGAGCATGATCTGTCCGCTATCCATTACGTATCCCCGCGGGGCTGTTTTCAGGGCGACGTGGGCATTCTGCTCGACCAGAAGAAGGGTCACGCCGGAAGTCGCAATTTCGCGGATGATGCCAAATACGGTTTGCACCAGCATCGGAGCCAGCCCCATGCTGGGCTCGTCCAGCATCAGCAGTCGCGGCCGCGAAAGCATGG
Source organism: uncultured beta proteobacterium (assembly GCA_963746955.1). Taxonomy (GTDB): domain Bacteria; phylum Pseudomonadota; class Gammaproteobacteria; order Burkholderiales; family Thiobacillaceae; genus DASQBT01. Next base: position 133,959 of record CAVVDR010000004.1, read on the forward strand.
CCCGTGCGAGGGCCAGCATTTGCTGTTCACCGCCCGACAGCAGGCCGGCCTTCTGTTCGCGGCGCTCCGCCAAACGGGGCAGAAGCTCGCAGACCTTATTGAGATCGCGTTTGACTGCCTGCCCGTCGGTGCGGCCATATGCGCCCATCAACAAGTTTTCCATCACCGTCATGCGCGGAAACACGCCTCTGCCCTCGGGAACCAGATTTAGCCCGAGGCGGGCAATCTCAAATGCTGGCTTTCGGGTCAGTGGCAGGCCGGCAAAACGCACGCTGCCTCCGGAAACCGGTAGCAGTCCGGCAATGGCCTTGAGCGTAGTGGTCTTGCCTGCCCCGTTTGCGCCAATCAGACAGACAGTCTCCCCTTCGTCGACAGTGAGATCGATTCCCTTGACCGCCTTGATGCTGTCATAGGAAACCATCAGCCCCTTGACTTCCAGCAGTGCACCCATCAGGCCGCCTCGGCGCCAAGGTAAGCAGCGATTACCTTGGGATTGGCGCGCACTTCTGCCGGCCGGCCCTCGGCGATCTTCTCGCCATAATCCAACACCATCAGCCGGTCGCAAGCACTCATCACCAGCTTGACGTCGTGCTCGATCAACATCAGGCTAAGGCCATCCTGCCTCAGGCTGAGCAGCAATTCCTGCAGGCTCTGCTTTTCCGCCGAGTTCATGCCCGCAGCCGGTTCGTCCAGGGCCAGCAGCTTGGGCTCGGTCGCCAGCGCCCTGGCAATTTCCAGCCGGCGCTGGTCGCCGTAGGCAAGATGTCGGGCAAGCACCTGGGCATGACGCTCGAGTCCCACGCGGCCCAGCAGCGCCTGGGCCCGCTCCCGGGTGTCGGCCTCCTCTGCCCGGCTTCTCGCATTGCGCAGGACCGCTCCCAAGACACCGGAATGGGTGCGCGCGTGCCGCCCCACCATGACGTTTTCCAACGCCGACATGTCGTGGAACAAACGGATGTTCTGAAAAGTGCGGGCCATTCCGGCCTTGAGTATCTCGTGCGGCTTGCGGCGAAACAGGGAAGCGCCGTCAAGCCTGAATTCCCCGGTATCCGGCGTATAGAGCCCGGTCAAGGCATTAAACAATGTGGTCTTCCCCGCCCCGTTGGGGCCGATGACCCCGAAGATTTCTCCGCGGCTGACGTTGAAGCTGACTTCGGATAGCGCCTTCAGCCCGCCAAAACCCTTGGAAATCTTGCTGACTTCAAGCAGCGCCATCAGGCAGGCCTCGGTTCGGAGAACTCAAGTTTTCGCCGTGTCGACGGCATTAGTCCGGCAGGCCTAAACAGCATCATCAGCACCAGGGCCAGGCCGAACAGCAGCATGCGCAGATCCGCTGGATCGAAGATCACCCGCCCCAGGGTGGCGCGCTGCAGGTCACCCACATAGCGCAGGGCCTCAGGGAGAACCGTTAGCAGCACCGCGCCCAGAATGACGCCAGGAATGTGGCCCATGCCGCCCAGCACGACCATGCACAGGATCATGATGGACTCCAAAAGATTGAAAGACTCGGGACTGACGAATCCCTGAAAGCTTGCAAACAATCCGCCTGCCAATCCGGCAAAGGTCGCGCCCATGGCAAAGGCCAGCAACTTTATATTGCGGGTGTTGATGCCCATGGCGGCGGCAGCGATTTCATCTTCGCGAATGGCGACCCAGGCGCGCCCGACTCTGGAATTCTCCAGACGCAGGGAAATGAAGATCACGCCGCAAGTAAATAGCAGGAAGACGTAATAATAGAAATGCGGCCCGGACAGTTCCACGCCAAACAGCGCATGGCTTCGCCCCAGGGAAAAACCGCCCAAACTGATCGGGTCGATGAGGGTGATGCCTTGTGGTCCGTTGGTAACGTTGAGGGGCTCGTTCAGGTTGTTCAGGAAGATCCGGATGATCTCCCCAAAGCCCAGAGTCACAATGGCCAGATAGTCCCCCCGCAGTCGCAGCGTGGGGGTGCCCACCATTATGCCAAATAAGGCTGCGACACCTGCGCCGATGGGCAGGATGGCCCAGAAGGGAAGATGCAGGCCAAACTGGGGCGAAGCCAGCAGCGCCCAAGTGTAGGCTCCTACCGCATAGAACGCGATGTAGCCCAAGTCCAGCAGGCCTGCATATCCCACCACAATATTGAGCCCGAGGGCCAACATCACGTAGAGCAGGGCAAAATCCAATACTCGAACCCAGGAACGGCCCAGGCTCGCATCCGCAATGAAGGGCAACGCGACCAGACCGACGACCAGCAGGGTGACGCCGAGCCAGGGGCGGGGATGGAGTACCTTCATGCGCGCTCCACTCCCTTCTCGCCCAACAGGCCGGAGGGCCGGAAGACCAGCACGAGGATCAGGACCGCGAAGGCAAACACGTCCTGATACTGGCTGCCGAGGAACCCACCGGTCAGGTCACCGATGTAACCTGCGCCCAGGGATTCGATCACCCCCAGCAGAAGCCCCCCCAACATGGCGCCGGCGATGTTCCCTATGCCCCCCAACACTGCGGCGGAGAAGGCCTTTAGGCCCAGCAGAAAGCCCATGTAATAGTGGGCCTGGCCATAGTTGGCACTTACCATCACCCCTGCGATGGCCCCCAGGCCCGAGCCGATCAGGAAGGTGGACGAGATCACCTTGTTCACATCCACGCCCATCAACTGCGCCGCTGACTTGGATTGGGCCACCGCGCGCATGGCGCGCCCCAGCGACGTTCGGTTCACCAGCCAGACCAGTCCTGTCATGATGAGGAGGGTCAAACCCAGAATCGCGATCTGCACATCAGTAATACTCGCCCCAAAAATGTCATGCCGGGCTTCGGGCAGAATGCGAGGGAAGGGCAGGTACTGCTTGCCCCAGATCATCATCGCGATGTTCTGCAACAGGATGGAAATGCCGATCGCGGTTATCAGGGGAGCCAGCCGCGGCGCATTGCGTAACGGCCGGTAGGCCGCCCGCTCGATGGTGTAACCCAGGATCATGCAGGCCGGAATGGCCGCCAACAGCCCCAGCAGCGCCACCCACACGCCGGGCAATTCCGGCGCAACTCCCAGCAGCATGCCCATGACCGCCACGGCGATCATGGCACCCATCATGGTCACTTCGCCGTGGGCAAAGTTGATCAACTCCAGTATGCCGTAGACCATGGTGTAACCCAGAGCCACCAAAGCATAGATGCTGCCCAGCACCAAACCGTTGATGAGTTGCTGGATGAAGATATCCACTGCGATTGCGGCGCTCTGCCTATTCGGCGCTCTTAACAGTCTCCAGCACGTTCCACTTCCCGTTCTTGACCTGATACAAAGTGATGGAGCCGCCCGCAAGGTCACCATGGTCATCAAAGCGGATGTGACCGGTCACGCCCTGAAAATCCGTTCGCGGCAGTTCTGCCAGAAACTTGGCCGGCTCTGCGGAATTGGCGCGCTTTATTGCGTCCACCATCACGCGGGCAGCGTCGTAAGCGTAGGGGGCATAGTTCTGTATCTGGCCATACTTGGCTTCGAACTTCTGCTTGAAAGTTTCCCCGCCGGGCATGCTCTCCAGGGGTAGCCCAGGCATGGAAGCGATGCTCCCCTCTGCGTCCGGCCCCGCCAACTCGATGAACTTGGGGGTCTCGGAGCCATCTGCGCCGAGGAACTGCGCATTCATCCCGAGCTGGCGCATCTGCTTGACCAGGGGTGCCGCCTGCGGATCCATGCCGCCGAAGAACACCACATCCGGACTCTTCGCCTTGATGCTGGTGAGTATCGCCATGAAGTCGCTGGCCCTGTCCGTGGTGTATTCCCGCGCCACCACATCTTCGCCGGCCGCTTTGGCCGCCTTTTCCACTTCATCCGCCAGCCCCTGTCCATAGGCGGTGCGGTCGTCGATGATGGCGATCTTCTTGCCCAGCTTCGCCGCAAAGGCGCCCAGCACCTTGCCCTGCTGCGCGTCGTTTGTCATCACCCGGAAGGCCGTTTTGAAACCCTGGGTGGTGTACTTGACCGCCGTCGCAGAAGGTGAAATCTGCGGGATGCCCGCGTCCGAGTACACCTTGGATGCAGGGATGGTCGCGCCGGAATTGAGATGGCCGATCACGCCGACCACGCCTTCGTCCACCAGCCGCTGCGCAACAGTCGTAGCGGTCTTGGGGTCAGCGGCGTCGTCTTCACTCATCAACTCGAACATCACGGGCTTGCCGGCGAGCGTGGGATGGGTGGCGTTGATCTCGTCTATTGCAAGTCGCGCGCCATTGTCATTGTCCTTACCCAGATGGGCCTGGGGACCGGTCAGTGGCGAAGCCTGGCCAATCTTGACGACCTGGGCGCCGCCCAATGCGGCATCCGGCTTTCTGCCACAGGCGGAAAAGGACAGGGCGGCAACCAGCGCAATAGCAAGGGCGGACCACTTCACGGAGCGTCTCCAGGGAAAATCTGCGAATGGGCAAATTTTACACCACGCGGGGTTGCCGCCCGCGAAGGCAAAAACAAAGCCGGCACTCGGCCGGCTCGGAGTTCGACGCGAAAATGACTTATTGGCTCAGAACCCATGCCAGGATCTTGTGCAGGTCCTCGTCCCTCACCTGCGGATTGGGCGGCATGGGGACCGGGCCCCAAACGCCTTTGCCGCCAGACTTCACCTTGGCAAATAGTCTGGCTTCTGCACCTTTGTCTCCCCTGTATTTGGCCGCGACTTCCTTGAAGGCCGGGCCGACGATCTTCTTGTCAACGCCATGGCAGGACATGCACGCATTCTTCTGCGCCAGCGCCAAGTCCGCGGAAGCTGCGCCAGACAGAGCCATCAGCATGGCTGCGGTGGCGGCTGCAATTAGGGTTCTCATTAAGTTCTCCGTTTCGTTTGATTAAGCGGCAATCCGCTTCGATATCTATGTTACGAAAATTGGCGGGGGAAACAAGACCGGGGCCTGGTATATGCATACCAATCCAAGCCAAATAATGGTGCCAATGAACTCACTGCGACAAGGTTTGTAAGCTTTGCGTAAGCTCAAGCGGGCTGGCGATCGGGGCAAGACAGCGTCGTCCCTGACAGACCCACGCCCGCGCTTCCCTGCCTTCTGGCTTGTTCAGTGTATCCGGCAACGCATCCAGTCCGTTGGGCAGGATCAACCCCATCACCCCGGGCGTCCGGCCAAGGGCCGATCGCCAGTCAGCGAAATCTGTCGGCTGGCTTCTGACCACGACCAGCGCCGGCGGCGTCAGGTGTTCCGCCAGCACCGCCAGTATGCGGGTAAAGCCCATGGGCATCTGTTGCACTCCGGGCCAGAAAAGCGCCAGGGTCCGCTCTGCGGCGCGGGCATAGCGGGGTTCGTCCAACAACACGCCGAGCCGGTTCAACGCCCAGGCTGCCACCGCATTGCCGGACGGCATGGCGTTGTCGTAACCCGGTTTGCTGCGGTGGATAAGCGTTTCGTGATCGTGGGCGGTAAAGAAGAATCCGCCACCTTTGGCATCCTCGAAATGCTCCAGCAGCGCGTCTGCAATCTCCCGCGCCCAGTTCAGATCGGCGAAGCGGAAATCCGCCTGCAGCAATTCCAGCAAGGCTTCCAGCATGAAGGCATAGTCGTCGAGATATCCCTTCAACCTGGGGCCGGAATCCGACAGGCTGGCGAACAGCCGCCCATCCACCCAGACCCGGACGCGAAGCTGATCGGCCGCCGCCTGCGCCTGCCGCACCCAGTCCTGCCGACCCATCACGCGGCCGGCATGGGCCAGCCCGGTGATCATCAGCGCATTCCAACTGGTTAGAATCTTGTCGTCCCGTCCCGGATGAACGCGCTTGTCGCGCGCCGCGAACAGCGCGCGCCGGGCTGATTCCAGATTGGCCGCCAACTCGGGCGGCGGTCGATTCGATCGTTGTGCCAAGACCGCCATTGCATGCGGTTGCTGCAAATGCCAATGCGCCGCTTCGAAATTTGCCGGCTGATCCAGTCCCCAGGCCGGCGCCGCCACGGCCCACTGCTCTGCGCTGAGCAACGCGCGCACTTCGTCCGGCGTCCAGACATAGAACTTGCCTTCCACATGCTCGGAGTCTGCATCCTGGGCCGAATAAAATGCACCACCCGCTGCCGTCATTTCGCGCGCCAGCCAGTCCACGGTTCGCTGCGCAGCCTCGGAATAGATTTCATCGCCGGTCAACGCCCAGGCATCCGCCATCAGCCCCAGCAGAGGGCCATTGTCGTAGAGCATTTTTTCGAAGTGCGGAATCGCCCAGCGCTCGTCCACCGAATAGCGGTAAAAGCCACCGCCCAGTTGGTCGATGAGCCCGCCGCGCAGCATGCGCTCGAGGGTGAACAAGGCCATGCGCCGGGCCTTTTCGTCTGAAGTCTGGCGCAACAGGAACTCCAGCTCTGCCGGACGGGGAAACTTTGGCGCCTTGGAAAAACCGCCCCAGCGTGGATCGAAAGACTGGGCCAGTTGCGCGCGTGCGGCGTCCAGGGGCTTGGAATCGAACTGCGCCTCGGGTGAGGCTGCCGGCTCATATTGAGCGAGCGCGGAGAGCAACTCCTGATTCTGCGCTTCGATATCCTGACGCCGTTCCCGGTAGGCTCGCTCCACCTGCTGCATCAACTGGACGAAGCCTGGCAGGTTATGGCGCGCATGCTTGGGAAAATAGGTGCCGGCATAAAACGGCAGTTGATCGGGAGTGAGAAACATCGTAAGCGGCCAGCCCCCGCCGCGCCGCGCGAAGATCTGATGCGCAGTCTGATAGATCTGGTCGAGGTCCGGCCGTTCCTCGCGGTCAACCTTGATGCTGACGAACAGGCGGTTCATCACCTCCGCCACTTCCGCATCCTCGAAGCATTCACGCGCCATCACGTGACACCAGTGACAGGTGGAATAACCGATCGACAGCAGGATGGGTTTGTCTTCGGCACGTGCTTTTTCCAGTGCAGCCGGCCCCCAGGGATACCAGTCCACCGGATTGTTGGCGTGCTGAAGCAGATAGGGCGAGGATTCCTGCGCGAGCCGGTTGGGCATGACAGCCTATTTATGCAGCCAGCGGCTGATTTCCACCCAGTCCTCCTGGTCGCGCTCGGCCAGATGAGGGGGCAGATCAAAGATGGTCTTGCCTTCAAAGGCGGCGTTGACGTAGTTCTGAGCCTCGCGCAGGTGCGCCAGCACCGGCAGATCCAGCCCGGCCAGAAACTGCTCCAGGGTCACCGCTGCGCGGGTGCGCGGCGCCATGCGCATGCCCACCACGGCTACATCGATCCGGCCCTTGCGCACCGCTTTTTCGTCCGCCAGCACCCGCAGGAAATCCCGGCTCGCCTGGATATCGAACAGCGATGCGCCGATGGGCACCAGCACCTTGTGCACCAGCTTGAGCGCGTGTTCCAGATTTCTGCCGTGCAGAGCGGCGGGCGAATCGATGACCAGCCAGCCCTTGCCGTCGGGCTCATTGCTTTCCACCCTGGCTATTGCAGGCAGATGAGCGTCACGACGCTCCAGCCACTGGGAGGCGGATTGCTGCCGGTCCAGATCGAGCAGCCGCACCGTCTCTCCTGCTGAGGCAAGCATGCCGGCCAGATTGGTCGACAGCGTAGTCTTGCCGCTGCCGCCTTTGGGGTTGGCCATCAGCACCGCTTTCATGCGTTTTCCTCTCGGTTCAGCCTTGCCGTTCCACCTGGGTCACATCCCGTACCGCCCCGAACGCCGCGCTGGTCGTCATGGCCGCGTAGGCCCGCAGCGCCTCAGACACCGGGCGATCACGCTTCAGCGGCGTCCACGCGTCCCTGCCCCTGTCCTCCATCTCCGCACGGCGGCGCTGCAATTCCGCCTCGTCCACTGCCAGATCGATGCTGCGTCTGGGTATATCGATTTCGATCCGGTCGCCTTCGCGCACCAGGCCGATCACGCCACCCTCTGCCGCTTCAGGTGAAACATGGCCAATGGACAGCCCCGACGTTCCACCTGAGAAGCGTCCGTCGGTGATCAGCGCACAGACTTTGCCCAGACCCCTGGATTTGATATAGGAAGTCGGGTAGAGCATTTCCTGCATGCCGGGACCGCCGCGCGGGCCCTCATAGCGGATCACGACCACGTCGCCTTCCTTGACCTGATCGGCGAGGATGGCCTCCACCGCGCCCTCCTGCGATTCGAAGATGCGCGCGGGACCGGAGAATTTCCAGATCGATTCATCCACGCCGGCGGTCTTCACGATGCAGCCGTGTTCGGCCAGATTGCCGTAAAGCACGGCGAGGCCGCCTTCTTTGGAATAGGCATGGTCGATGTCGCGGATGCAGCCTGCGGCACGGTCATCATCCAGCGTCTTCCAGCGCTTGTCCTGTGAAAACGCGACCTGGGTCGGCACATTGCCGGGCCCGGCCCGGTAATAATGCTTCACGTCCTCGCGCTTCGTGCGGCGGATGTCGAAATGATCAATCTGCTCGCCCATGGACTTGTACAGAATGGTGGGCAGGTCGCGGTGCAGCAGGCCGCCGCGATCCAGTTCGCCAAGCAGCGCCATCACGCCGCCGGCGCGGTGCACGTCTTCCATGTGAAACAACTGGGTGGCGGGCGCCACCTTGGACAGGTTGGGCACCTTGCGCGACATGCGGTCGATGTCTTTCATCGTGAAGTTGACGCCGGCCTCGTGCGCCGCCGCCAGCAGATGCAACACGGTATTGGTCGAGCCACCCATGGCGATGTCGAGTGCGATGGCATTCTCGAATGCATCGAACGTGGCAATCGAGCGCGGCAGCACCGAGGCGTCGTCCTGTTCGTAGTAACGCTTGGCCAGTTGCACAATCAGCCGGCCGGCGGCCAGGAAGAGATTTTTCCGTTCCGCGTGCGTGGCCAGCACCGAGCCGTTGCCGGGCAGGGAAAGCCCCAGTGCCTCGGTCAGACAGTTCATGGAGTTGGCGGTAAACATGCCCGAGCAGGAACCGCAGGTGGGGCACGCCGAGCGTTCCATCTCCATCACTTCCGCGTCGCTGTTCTTGGGATCCGCCGCGCTCACCATGGCGTCGACCAGATCCAGCTTCATCAGCTTGCCGTGGATATTGACCTTGCCCGATTCCATCGGCCCGCCCGAGACAAACACCGTCGGAACATTGAGGCGCAGCGCGGCCATCAGCATGCCCGGCGTGATCTTGTCGCAGTTGGAAATGCACACCAGCGCGTCGGCGCAGTGCGCGTTGACCATGTATTCGACGCTGTCCGCGATCAGGTCGCGGCTGGGCAGCGAATAGAGCATGCCGCCGTGGCCCATGGCGATGCCGTCGTCCACCGCGATGGTGTCGAACTCCTTGGCCACGCCTCCGGCCGCCTCAATCTCGCGCGCCACCAACTGGCCGAGGTCTTTCAGATGAACATGACCGGGCACGAACTGGGTGAAGGAATTGGCGATCGCGACGATGGGCTTGTCGAAGTCGCCGTCCTTCATGCCGGTGGCGCGCCACAGCGCGCGCGCGCCGGCCATGTTGCGGCCGTGGGTGGTGGTGCGGGAACGATAAGTGGGCATCTCGGTCATCCAGCAAAGCTATAATCAATGGCTTATTTTAACCCCTGACGCCTCACCCCCCACGCCCCACCATGCTTGTCTACCCGCAATTCGATCCTGTCGCCGTCCACCTTGGCCCGCTCTCCGTGCACTGGTACGGGCTCATGTACCTGGTCGCCTTTCTGCAGCTCTGGTGGCTGGGCAAGAGACGGCTGGCCGCCCGGCCCGAACTGGGGATGAAGGAAGAGGGTCTGGACGACCTGCTGTTCTATGGCGTGCTGGGCGTGGTGCTGGGCGGCCGGCTGGGACAGGTGCTGTTCTACGATCCTGGTTACTATTTCTCCCATCCGGGCGAAATCATTGCAGTGTGGAAAGGCGGCATGAGCTTTCACGGCGGCTTCCTCGGGGTGCTCATCGCCGTCGCCTTCTGGACCCGCAAGCACCACGTCAACTGGCTCTCCACCATGGATTTCATCGCACCGCTGGTCCCGCTGGGGATCGTCGCAGTACGCTTCGGCAACTTCATCAACGGCGAACTGTGGGGGCGGGTGGCCGACCCCAGCCTGCCCTGGGCCATGGTCTTCCCGCAGGTTGACAACCTGCCGCGCCACCCGTCGCAGATCTACGAAATGCTGGGCGAAGGCCTGATGTTGTTCATCATCCTGTGGCCGTATGCGCGCAAAGAAAGACCAAGGGGCGCGGTCTCCGCAGTGTTCCTGATCGGCTACGGCGTCTTCCGTTCGCTTGCCGAATATTTTCGCGAACCCGATGCCGGCATCTTTGGCCATTCGTACCTGGTCAGCATGGGCCAGTGGCTGTCCCTGCCCATGATACTTGCGGGCGTCATCATGCTGGCGTGGTCCTACAAGAGACGCTGATGCGAACGGTTTGGCGGGCCGGCGGGTGGCTGCTGATCGCCGCCGTCATCTTCCTTTCACTTACGCCCCACCCAATCGAAATCCACATTCCCCACGGCGACAAGCTCAACCATCTCCTGGCCTACGCCATGCTCATGGCCTGGTGGTCGCAGCTTCACGTTTCCTCTGCAAAACGCCTGCGCCTGGCCTTGAGCTTTGCCGCATTGGGCATCGTTATTGAATATGCCCAGGGCTACACCCCCACGCGCCAGCCCGACGTGTTCGACGCCCTCGCCAACATCGCCGGCGTCCTGCTCGGCTGGCTAGCGGCCCCACCACGCATTCCCAATTTCTTCGCGAGACTCGCCACCGCCTTTCCGGGCTCACCCGGCTAAGGCTATAATTCCGGCCTCGTGGGGCGGTAGCTCAGCTGGGAGAGCGTCGCGTTCGCAATGCGAAGGTCGGGAGTTCGATCCTCCTCCGCTCCACCATCTGTTAATCCAGCGCCGTCCAAAGAAGGCCGTAAAACCCAAGCCAATTGCTGCGCGAAGCGGGTCAATTTCAAGTGCAGATCAACACCCGCTCATTGGGAGACTTCCCATAGAGCGGCTGGAAAACGGGATCTTACCGAATTTCAATCCTCGCCAAGATAACAAAGAGGGTGAGCCGGGGCGGGTCAAGGCCAGGCGTAGCGTAGCCTTGACGCGATCGGCTCAAACCAAGCCTTAAGGGCTCAGGGCGGGCCTTGGCTTTCGAGAGCTGTCCTCGCGCCTCGCCCGTCTAGTCCGGATCAAGCTAACGAACGCCTATTGGACGTCCGTCAGTCAACGGGCGAAACGCATGCTGACAGCGGCGACCGTCTTTTCGTCGGTTCTACCAGCCGTTCGACTGTCTTAAAAGCGTTCGCTCAGAGACTGGAAGAAACAAATACCGTGGTCCATCCAGGCTTCTGCACTTGACCCTAGACGCGGGGGAATATAATGATCGCCAATCAGAATCTACGGTGGGAGTAGTGGCAAATAATTTCAAGAGTGACGACAGCTTTCTAAGAAAACTCGCCGTCGGTGCCGCAGGCACTAATGCAACCATCGGCCGACTGAAGGCGCTGGGATTCAACCCCATTGAACTTGAGCGCGGTTCCGCTGGCTTCAAAATCTGGAAGAAGATAAAAATCAAACGTGTCCGTGTTCCTGATGTTCTATGTTTGAACACTGGGTTACGGTTTGAATCGCGTGGCAAGACAAAGCTTGAAATATCAATGTCTCATTCCCTCAATGACCCAAAGCGAGCCTGGGATTCTGGTATGCGTGATGATGACCTTGTTTCGATCGTTGTATTCGGGCAAAGCGATGATTCTCCGATAGACCTGAAACAAATCTCCCCTGTTCACTTCGTCAATATCAGGGACATGAGGGAAGCATTCGCTGCAGGTCAGGTCTCCATTACTCGGCCGAAAGGGGTTGAGGAGGGGTCGGAAATACGGGTGATGTGGACATGTGCTGCTGCCAATCAACGGTCGGTTGTTGCGGCAGTGGAACCGGGCAGGATCAGCCTTACCCCTGTCCAAGAAGCACGGAAACAAACAATCCAATTGAGCCGGAGCAAAGGCAACATTACCCTGCTACCGCAGGTCAACGTTGGTGAAACCGTCGAGGCTAATCAGATTGTGGCAGCGGTCGTTCCGGTGAACACGGTGCTACAGTGTCCCACGTCGGTCGGCGAAGCTTATTTCGTGGACAAGCTCGCAAGCGTCAACTTGAGCGAGCGGTACGCCGCCGCAAAAGCGTTGCGGTACAGAGGCTACACCACGGCCAAACCAGTGCTTGAATCCAGAATGACCGATGCCGATGAGGATATTTACGTCCAACTTGAGGCGGCCGCTGCGCTTGCCGCATATGACGACGGGAATGGCTGGGAGTTCATGGAGAACAAACTGCACAGTCCAGCGATGGCGGTTCCCCTTGAAACACAGCTTGAAACGGTCATCGTCGCATCCGAAATACTTAAGAGCAGGAGCGAACAGCTACTAATCGAAGTCTTGCGGGATCCGCAGCGTGACGATGAACTGCGCGCTGGAGCAGCGTGGGCGCTTGGCCAATTTGCTTCCACCACATCAGCGATTGCACTTGTTGATACCTTTAACTCAAGCCCTTTCGAGATCAAGGTTGAAGCTGCACGCGCGTTATTGCGGATTGCTGAGCCACAAATTCCTCACTTGATTGATCTTCTGAAAAACGGCGACCCTGCCAAGCGTGATGGCCTTGCATGGGTGCTTGCTCGAATTGGCAAATTCAATCCGTTAGACACGCTCGCCGGGGCCGATGAGAACCTTAGAAGATGGATGAGCTACATCATCGGCTATGGGAAAGAAAAGTTCGTCCAAACCGATGTTGAAGCCATTTGTAAGGCAGACCCGGAAGTCTATTTCGCTGCAAGTGTGTTGTGGCAGATTGTGGCAAGCTGGGTCAATGACCTAAGGGAATACTGAAGTGCGGAGCATACCGTCTTACTACACTGCCAGAGGTCAAGCCTATGTCGGAGATTCGCTTGAACTTCTCGCAGAGGTACCCGACGCCAGCATTGATCTAGTCATGACATCGCCACCGTTTGCACTCCGGCGCAAGAAATCTTATGGCAATGTTGAGGAGACCGAGTACGTCCAGTGGATTAAGCCATTCGGCCAAGAGGTTTTCCGAGTTCTCAAGGATAGCGGGAGTTTTGTACTCGACTTAGGGGGCGCATACCGTTTCGGCATGCCATCCCGTTCTCTATATAACTTCCGCGTACTCTTGGCTTTCTGCGACGACATCGGGTTTCACCTTGCCGAAGACTTCTACTGGTTCAATCCGGCAAAGTTGCCGTCACCAATTGAATGGGTAAACAAACGGAAAGTTCGAGCAAAAGATTCCGTCAATACCGTCTGGTGGTTTAGTAAGACTGCCTTTCCGAAAGCCGATGTTCGGAAAGTGCTGGCTCCGTATTCCGATCGCATGAAGAAACTGATCGAGGATCCTGAGAGCTTTTACACGCCGAAGAAACGCCCTTCAGGTCATGATATAAGTGCTGGGTTTGCCAAAGATAATGGGGGGGCAATCCCTTCCAACCTTCTTTCTATACCTAATACCGACAGCAATTCAAACTATCTCCGGCTTTGCAAGGAACTCGGGCTTGAACGCCATCCGGCGCGATTCCCTTCCGAACTTCCCGCATTCTTTATCAATATGCTGACCGACGAAGGAAACGTCGTTCTTGATATTTTTGGCGGATCAAACACCACTGGATTTACCGCCGAAGCTCTAAAGCGGAAGTGGCTGACTTTCGAGATGAATCAAGAATATCTGGCTTCTTCTGCGTTTAGGTTCCTTGAGGGGCATAGCCCTGAGACTGTGAAGCGAGTATTGGGAGAGCTGAACAACATTCATGCGAATTTCTTTATTGGTGAGACAGTCTGCGCATTAGAACCAGTTAAGAAGGCGAAATCAAGGGATGAATCCATGGGCCAAGGGACGTTGGACCTTTCCGAAGTGGACACGAGATAGCCAATCTATCGGAAGACGCCAACTCAAACGTTGTAGGTCCGCTAAGGCAGATGATCAGAGGGCCGACTTGATAACGTTAACCGTCCAAGCTGGCCGCTTGCGTTCAATAGGAACGCAGGAGAAGCTTGTCGACTGCAAAGTCAACGTTGACGGTGACGATGGAGGTAACTCCCCGGTGCGGCGGGGGATAGAGTTCGTAAGCAGTGGTGTCCCAGCGGAATATTCGATAGCCCTCCGCCTCAATTTCTTATTGAAGTCCGGAAACATCCCAAGTGCAGCGTAACACCGGGATTCTTGTTTGCGCGTCAGCAGTCTAGTGGGTGAACGGGAGAGATCGATGGCGGTTATCCGCACTAATCAGGCATGGCGCGCGGGTGGGGTTGTCGCGGTACTAGTCTTTTGCGGGTTCGTCGCGGTGGGCGTGGCCAGATGGCCCGATATTCAGTTTGAATTGGGCTATGCCTACGAATACGGTAATTTCCACGGCTGGACCTTCGGTTTCGCCCAGGACTACGGGCGGGCGGCCCATTGGCTAGGCGAGGCGTCACGGGCGAACCATCCGAGGGCTCAGTACATGCTGGGCCTCCTCTATGCTCACGGTTGGGGTGTACCCAGGGATGGCATCCGCGCAGTTGAATGGTTTACCCGATCCGCCGAAAACGGCTACGCCCCTGCCTGCTACCATCTCGGCTGGATGTACCACAAGGGCGACGGCGTGCCCCGAGAAGAAGCCCGTGCAATGCGGTTGATGGAACGGGCCGCCAGCCAGGGCATGGCGGCGGCTCACCTCGCCTTGGGGCGTTTTTATGCGCGCGGCGAAGGGATGTCTGCAGACGCGGTCCAAGCCTTGAAGTATTTTGACCTGGCCGTGCATTTCGCCCGATCCCGGCCCGAACTGTTTGACAACGCAGCATTCGCCGGGCGTGCAATCGCCGCCCGTGATGCGCTGGTCGCAGTGATGTCCCCGTCCGGCATCGAACAGGGTCAGACGCGTTCGCGCCAGTGGTTGTCTGAGCGTTTTCCGATCCGGACGGGCAACCACGCCGGATAAATTTTCTGGCGCGGCTCGTAGCTGATGTGTGGGGTGGTTGCTCCCCGGGCAAATATTCGTTGAAAGTGGCTTCAGGCCCCGGCACAGACCCTCAGGACCATCGTGTGATTGCCCGGCTTCCGAAGCGTCAATTCGAATCGGGAATGGGTTTCTGACTGCTGTTTGATCGGCATCGGAATTTCGTCTTTGCCGCTGAACCGTGTTTATCCGCCGGTCCGGTCATCGCACCAGATTGGACAAAGGTTCGTTGGCGGCGCTTCGATCCAGCAGATTCAATTGCTGGATCAGTCTGGCCAGTTCCTCGTCCAGCCTGGCCAGCGAATCCTCAGGCATTTTCTCCAGCGCATCGACCATGAGGCCGGTCAGTGGCCGCGGTGCACGCGCAACGATGTCTCTACCCTTGTCCGTCAAGCGCAGGCGCACCACCCGCCGGTCCTCCTCACCGCGCAGGCGCTCCACCAGCCCTGCCCGAGCGAGTTTGTCGAGCAGATTGCTCGCTGTCGAGACGTGCACAGACAGCGCATGGCCCAATTGCGACACGGTGATATCCGGTGTGTCAGCGATGGTCGCCAGCATCCAGACCTGCGCGCCGCCGATCCCGCAGGCCGCCTCCAGCGCCCGTGAATGCTGTCGCACGGCGCCGATGATGAGGCGGAATTTCTGCAAGGTTTCGAGAACAAGCGGACTAGTCATGAAATGGCTCTGCGTGAAGGAGGTTGGAATGGGTGGAGTCCAATCGGGCAAATCCGGGACATCGTAACGGAGGCACCTGGAAGGACTTAATGATATTATGCAATAATGTTTTGGCTAATATTATCTAACAGAAAATCGCTGTCGGACTTGTGTACCCAGTCCATCTGCGCGCGAGAAATGTTATGACATTCAACCGATATTCCCTGCGTCCAGGCTTGCCGGCCCTGCCGAGCGGGTGTGGCGAACGCACCAGGCGGCCTTTCGCCCTGTCGCCTGTAGCCGGGAAGCTGCGCGACGACCAGATCGCCGCGTTGGCTTCGTGTCCGGAAACCTGAGGCGGCGACTACGCAGGCAGGGTCGAAACCGCGATGCGATACCCCCCATTTTCCCTTTCGGAAACCGGCACAGCGGGCAACATCTTATTGTTCGGGGAAGTGCTGGTGGACTGCTTTCCGGATCGGGAAGTCCAGGGCGGCGCCCCGCTCAATGTCGCCCATCATTTGCTCGGGTTCGGGCGCGGCGTTGGACTCGTTCCGGTGCTGGTCACCCGCCTCGGCAAGGACGATCGGGGCCGCCGCCTGCTGGAAGCGATGCAGGCCGCAGGCTTGCCGATCGATGGCGTGCAGCAGGACTGCCTGCATCCCACAGGCGAGGTTCGAATCTACCTGAATGGCGACGGGCACGGACATCGCTTCGAGATCATTCCCGGCCAGGCGTGGGATTTCATTCACGCCGACATGGCACGGCTGGTCGGCCTGTCAAGCCGGCCGCAATGGCTCTATTTCGGCACCCTGGCGCAGCGCGCCGCCGCGCGCCCGGCCTTGCGATCGCTGTTGCAGACCACCCGCGCGAGAGGATTCCTTGACGTCAACCTGCGCGATCCCTGGGTGAGCAAGGATGTGCTCCACTGGTCATTAGGGAGCGCGGACATCGCCAAGATGAACGACGAGGAGTTGCTGCGCATCGCCGACATGATGGACCTTGGCGGCGCATCGCAAACTGCGCTCGGCATGCGCCTGCTTCATACTTTCGGCATCCGCCAGTTGCTGGTCACCGAGGGCAGGAAGGGTGCCTGGCTGCTGCAAAGCGATGGCGTTTATAGCCACACCGGGCCGACGGCCCCGGTTGTCGGCCAGATCGACAGCGTCGGCGCAGGCGATGGTTTCGCCGCCGTTTTCCTTCTCGGCCTGACACAGGGTTGGATGGTGGAAGAGACCCTTGATCGCGCCCATCGCTTCGCCGGAGAAATCTGCCGCCTGCGCGGGGCCATTCCGGACAGCGACGATTTCTATCAGCCATTCATCACCGAATGGCGGCTTGCGGGACAGCAGGCAACGTGAATCCCCTCCATATTCTGATGCTGAGTGTTCATGGACTGATTCGCGGCCGTGACCTGGAACTGGGGCGCGATGCCGACACCGGCGGCCAGACCCTGTATGTCGTTGAACTGGCGCGCGCACTGGCGGAGTTGCCGGGGGTGGCCCGGGTGGACTTGATGACCCGGCGCGTGGCGGACCCGCAAGTCGGTTCCGATTACGCTGAGCCCATCGAGGTGCTTGGCCCCAAGGCCCGCATCGTGCGCATCGAGGCGGGGCCCCAGGGTTACATTCGCAAGGAAGACCTTTGGGACCACCTGGATTCCTTCGCCGACAACGCGCTGGCTTTTCTGCGCGCCGAAGGATTCAGTCCGGACGTCGTCCACAGTCACTACGCCGATGCCGGTTACGTCGGTACCCGCCTGGCCAACCTGCTTGGCGTTCCACTTGTGCATACCGGTCATTCGCTGGGCCGGGTCAAGCGCCGCCGCCTCATCGCCTCCGGTGTGAAGCGGGACGTCATCGAGGCCCGTTACCACATGGCGCGGCGGGTGGAGGCGGAGGAGCTGACCCTGGGGTCGGCCTCCCTGGTGATCGCTTCCACCGCCAACGAGATCGAGGAACAATACGGCCTGTATGACCACTATCAGCCCGAACAGATGCGGGTCATTCCGCCCGGCACAGACCTGAAACGCTTCATGCCGCCGGACGGCAGCGAACAGCACGCACCCATCGCCGCCGAGGTGGCCCGCTTCCTCAACGATCCCGCGAAGACCATGATCCTCGCCGTGTCGCGTCCGGACGAGCGCAAGAACATCGGCACCCTGATCCAGGCCTACGGCGAGTCGGCGGAACTGCAAGACATGGCGAACCTGGTGGTGGTGGCGGGCAACCGCGACGACATTCGCGACCTGGACAGCGGCGCCCAGGCCGTCCTGGGCGATCTGCTGCTGGATATCGACCGCTACGATCTTTACGGCAAGGTGGCTTATCCCAAACACCACAGGCGCGAGGAAGTGCCCGTCATGTATCGGCTGGCGGCGGCTTCCGGCGGCGTGTTCGTCAATCCTGCCCTGACCGAGCCGTTCGGTCTGACCCTGATCGAGGCGGCAGCCAGCGGTCTGCCCATCGTCGCCACCTCGGACGGCGGGCCCCAGGACATCATCGGCAACTGCCACAACGGCTACCTGGTTGACCCGCTCAGCCCGGAAGATATGGCAGCGGCCCTGCTGGAAACGATGAAGGACGAGGACAAGTGGGCGCATCTCGCGCGGGAGGGCCTGCGAGGCGTAAAGCGGCATTACTCCTGGCAGGCCCACGCCGAGACCTACCTGGCCGCCGTCAAACCGCTGCTGGAACAGGGAAGACCGGCACGCACGCCGCCACCGCGCCGGCCCATGCTGTATCACGACCGGGCCCTTTTCACGGACCTGGATCAGAACCTGCTGGGCGATCCGCGATCCCTGGCAGAATTTGTCAGAGTCGTGCGGGAACATCGAAAATGCGCCAGCTTCGGCATCGCCACCGGGCGTTCGCTGGAATCGGCTCTCAAGGTCATGCGTCGGTACGGTATCCCCATGCCGGATGTGCTCATCACCAGTCTGGGCGCCGAGATCCACTTCGCGCCTGAATACACCATTGACCAGGCCTGGGCCCGGCACGTCGACCACCTCTGGACCCCCGCGATCGTGCGCGCGATCCTGGACGAGTTGCCGGGCCTGAAGCGCCAGTCCAAGGACGACCAGGGCCGTTTCAAGATCAGCTATTACATCGACCCCCAGATCGCGCCGTCGCTTGAGGAAATCAACCGGCTCCTGCATCAGGGCGACCAGACCGTGAACGCAACGTTGTCCTTCGGCCAGTTTCTGGATGTGCTGCCGATCCGCGCCTCCAAGGGCTTTGCGGTGCGCTGGTTCGCCGACCAGTGGGGCGTGCCGCTGGAACAAATCCTGGTCGCCGGCGGTTCCGGCTCCGACCAGGACATGATGCGCGGCAATACCCTGGCGGTGGTGGTGGCCAATCGCCACAACGATGAGCTGCGCGCCCTGGCCGAGGTGGAGCGTATTTACTTCGCCCAGGCAGGATATGCTCAGGGAATCCTGGAGGCTATCGAGTACTACGATTTCTATCGCGCGTGTCGGGTGCCGCCGAAAGAGACGGTCTGAATGGACGCGCTCATCCTGCTCGCCACCGACCTGGATCGCACCCTGTTGCCCAACGGCAGCCAGCCGGAATCCCCCCTGGCGCGGAAGCGCTTTCGCCGCCTGGTCGCGCGGCCCGAGATCCGGCTCGCCTACGTGACCGGCCGCCATCGGGAACTGGTGGAGGCGGCCATGGCAAAGTACGATCTGCCCCGGCCCGATTTCGTCATCGCCGACGTCGGCACCAGTCTGCATGAAGTCCGCGCCGACGACTGGCGTCAGATTCAGGACTGGCAGCAGGCCATCGCAGGCGACTGGGCAGGTCGCAGCCGCGCCGAACTGGCCGCGATTGTGGAAGATATTCCCGGCCTGCGCCTGCAGGAAGCGGCTAAGCAGGGGGCCTGCAAGCTGAGCTATTACGCTGCGCCGCTGGCCGACCCGACCGAACTTCTGAGCCGCGTCCGGGAGCGCCTGGCGGCCAGCGGCGCCCGCATCAATCTGGTATGGAGCGTCGACGAAACCACGGCCACCGGCCTGCTGGACGTGTTGCCCGCTTCCGCGAGCAAGCTCCATGCCCTGGAATTCCTGCGCGCGCGGCTGGGCGTTCCGATCAGTCGCACCGTATTCGCCGGTGACAGCGGCAACGACATGGAAGTCCTCATAAGCGGCATCCCCTCCGTGCTGGTCGCCAATGCCCAGGCGTCGGTTCGGGACCAGGCCGTGGCGCAGGCGGAAGCCTCAAAGCTTTACCTCGCCCGCGGCGGCCTGCTCGGCATGAACGGGAACTACAGCGCCGGCCTTCTCGAAGGCGTCGTTCACTTCATTCCCGCCACCCGTGCCTGGCTGGACCTGGAAGATGCGCGGGAAGAAACGGCGAGCACACTTGCTGACGGCCCGACCGGACGTACGCCTGACCGGAACTGATCGGCAACCAGGATTATTCATGTACGAGCAAGCTTCCCACTCCCTGCTGAATGAAATCCTGACCAGGCTGAAACCCGAGATCGGGAACCAGCGATTGCGGCATTTCTATACCCGGCTCGGGGCGAATTTCTACGCCATTCATTCTTTGTTCAAGCTGCTCTATGGCGAGCGTCCCGATTTCAAGGAACAGATGGTCAGCCTGGTCGAAACGCTTGCTTTACGCTACATGGAACGGCCGCCTGCGCTGCGCAAATCGGATCTGGCGCGGGAAAAGGACTACAACTGGTTCCTCAGCCAGAAGTGGGTCGCCATGGCGCTGTACTGCGACCGTTTCGCGGACGACCTGAAAGGCCTGCGTGCGAATCTGCCCTACCTGCAGGAACTGGGCATCAATCTGCTGCACGTCATGCCCATGCTCGACTGCCCGCCGGACCGCAGCGATGGCGGCTACGCGGTGCGCGATTTTTATAAGATCGATCCCCGTTTCGGAACCACCGAGGACGTCGAGGCGCTGGCCGCCACGCTCAAGCGGCGCGACATGCTGCTGGTCCTCGATGTCGTGGTCAACCACACGTCCAATGAACATGAATGGGCACAGCGGGCGCGCAAGGGCGAAAAGAAATACCAGGATTACTACTTTGTCTTCGACAACCGCGAGATCCCGGACATCTATGAGGAAACCATGCCAGAGATCTTTCCGGCCATTGCGCCCGGCAACTTCACCTGGGATGAGGAAATGGACAAATGGGTGATGACCGTGTTCAACAACTATCAGTGGGATCTGAACTTCCGCAACCCGGCGGTATTGATCGAGATGATCGACATCATCCTGTTCTGGGCGAACCGGGGCGCGGATATCCTGCGCCTCGACGCGGTGGCTTTTCTGTGGAAGAAAATGGGCAGCGTCTGCCAGAACGAGCGTGAGGCGCATCTGCTGCTGCAGTTGATGAAGGATTGCTGCCAGGTGACCGCTCCGGGCGTGCTGTTCATCGCGGAAGCCATCGTGGCGCCGAGTGAAATTTCCAAGTATTTCGGCGAGGACGCGATCAATGCCAAGGAGTGCGAGATTGCCTACAACGCCACGCTCATGGCGCTGCTCTGGGATGCGGTGGCGACGAAGAACGCCGCTCTGCTCAACCAGGGCATCAAGAATCTTCCCGCCAAGCTGGAAAGGGCGACCTGGCTCAACTACGCGCGCTGCCATGACGACATCGGACTGGGATTTGCCGACAGCGACATCGTGCTGGCCGGCTATGACCCGGCCCCCCACCGGCGCTTCATCCTTGACTACTTCACCGGCCGGTTTCCGGGCTCGCCTGCCAGGGGCCTGCCGTTCGGCAACAACCCCAAGACCGGCGACGCGCGCATCTCGGGCTCGCTCGCTTCGCTGGTCGGGCTGGAGGCCGCGCTCGAAAGCGGGGATGAGGCGGCCATCGACGCCGCGATCAAGACCATCGTGCTGCTGCACAGCGTGATCCTGTCGTTTGGCGGCATACCGCTGCTCTACTACGGCGACGCGATCGGCACGCTCAACAGCCTGGAATATCTGGCCGACCCCGCCCGCGCAGCCGACAATCGCTGGATGCATCGTTCGCATTTCGACTGGAACAAGGCCAAAAGACGGCACCAGCCCGGAACAGTCGAGCAGCGGATCTTCAGCACCCTGAAGAAGATGATCGCGCTGCGTAAGGAGACCCCCGCGTTCGCGGATTTCGACAACCGTCAATTGCTGGCGGTGGACAACCCCAACCTGCTGGTCTTTTCCCGCAGCGATTCACAACTCAGCCGCAACCGGGTGCTGGTGACCGTCAACTTCAGCAACGAGGCGCAGACGCTTTCGGTCGACGCATTACGGTCGTATGGCTTCTTCCAGGCGGGCCCGATGAACGATCTTTGCGCGGGCACGCGTGTCGAGGCGGATAACGGCGCGATCATCCTGCCGCCGCTGTCGTGCCGATGGCTTACCGACTGAGGCGCAGGTGAAAAACCGGATCGTGCGGGCAATTTCTCACTTGGTCCGTCCCAGTGCCTATGCGAATCATCAAATGGAGGTGCAAGCATGGATGTGACCGCGATATTGCATAATGAACTCGGCGAGTGGAACGATCTGGCGCGGACGCTGTTTCGCATCATCGTCATCCTCATCATCGCCTGGATCATGCTTGCGCTATCCAGCAAGCTCATTCCCGCGCTGCGCAAGCAGTTGCAGAAGCACACCGACGACCTGGAACAGCAGAGGCGCCTGGAAACCCTCGGCCGCGTCTTGCGCTATACCGCCGCAGTGGTCATCACCTTGATCACCGGCATGCTGGTGCTTTCACAAGTCGGCATCTCCATCGCCCCCATCCTTGCTTCCGCCGGCGTCGTCGGTCTCGCCATCGGATTTGGCGCGCAGAGCCTAGTCAAGGATTACTTCACCGGATTGTTCCTGCTGCTGGAAAACCAGATCCGCCAGGGCGACGTAGTGGAAGTGGCGGGCCTGGGCGGCCTGGTGGAGGAAATCACGCTGCGCCACATTCGCCTGCGCGATTACGAAGGCAGCGTGCATTTCATCCCCAACAGCGCCGTCAGCACCGTCACCAATCGCAGCCGCGGCTACGCCTATGCGCTGGTCGACATCGGCGTAGCCTATCGCGAGAATCTCGAGGAGGTGTTCGAAGTGATCCGCAAGGTCGCAACGGCAATGCGCGCGGATGAAACCCTGGGCCCGCTGATCCTGGAAGATCTCGATCTCGCCGGCGTCGACGCGTGGGCCGATTCCGCAGTGACGATCCGGTTCCGCATCAAGGTACTGCCACTGCAGCAGTGGACGGTGAAACGCGCCTTCCTGCTGCGTCTCAAGAAGGAATTCGACCGTCTCGGCATCGAAATCCCGTTTCCACACCTCACCCTCTACCCCGGCCAAACGAAAGACGGGAGCGCTCCGCCCCTTTTTCTGGCGCGCCAGAAATGAACTGGCATCGTGACATGCGGGAACCTTGCGCGGTTCGGCAGTGGGCAACCAATTCCTCGCTCTATTCAAAGCCATTCGCTTGAGGAACTTATCGGGTTTATCTCCCCCACCAATTACGGCAGGAGTCGCGTGAGCGGCGTCCGCTCGCAGAGCAGCTACCGCTGTGCCAACGTCTGCTCCGGCCCGATTCAGGCTGCGTTCTCCCTCTTGAATTGCGCCCGAGCGCTGCAATCTGATTTGTTGCAGCAAAAAGGAGCCATGTCATGGGTGATTTTCCAAGAGCCCTCGTTCCGCAGTTTGTCCTGGACGAGTTCGACGCGCTTCCGCCCGAGATCACAACGGGCCTGACGGCAAACGACGACAGCGCGGTACTGGACGCCTATTCCCGCGTGGTCTCTTCGGTGGCCGAGCGGGTCGGGCCGGCGGTGTGCCTGATCGAGGTGCAGAACCGCCGGCGCGGCGGACATGGTTCGGGCTTTGCCATCTCTCCCGACGGCTTGGTGCTGACCAACAGCCACGTGGTGCATGGCGCCAGCCAGATAACAACGCGTTTCCCGGACGGAAGACCGCGGCCCGCCCGGCTGATCGGCGAAGACCCCGCCATCGATGTCGCGCTGCTGCAGGTGGAGGCAAGCGAGATGCCCTACGCCCGCCTGGGCCGCTCGAGCGTCCTGCGCGTGGGCCAGATTGCGGTCGCGATCGGCAATCCGCTGGGCTTTCAGACCACGGTCACGCGGGCGTGGTCAGCGCTCTGGGTCGGGCCTTGCCCTCGACCAGCGGACGGTTGATCGACGATGTCATCCAAACCGACGCGGCGCTCAATCCCGGTAATTCGGGCGGTCCGCTGCTTAATTCACAGGGCGAGGTGATAGGCCTCAATACTGCGATCATTCCCGGCGCCCAGGGAATCTGTTTCGCCGTGGCGGTCGATCTGGTCCGGGTGGTGATCGGCGATCTGATTCGCTATGGCCGCGTGCGGCGTGGCTACCTGGGCATTGGCGGCGCCGACATCAAGCTGCCCAGGGAGGCGCTTGAGCGCTTTGACCTGAAGGAAGACCGCGCGGTACTGGTGATCAGGATCGAGCCCGACAGCCCCGCGGGTCGGGCCGGCGTGCGGGAGCGCGACGTGATTGTGGCGTTGGACGGAAAGGCGACAACCGGCGTCGCGGCCCTGACCCGCCTGCTTGACCGCGAGACCATCGGCCGGGTATGCAAATTGACTTTGCTGCGCGGCGCCACTGTGGCGACGATGACGGTCATCCCGACCGAGATGGCCGCCGCCTGAGGATATCCGGGCCGGCGAATGGCCGGCTCGCTCTGGAACATTGCCATGATGGAGCGCATGACCTCTGCATGCGCGGCCGATGCCGCACGGTCGCTTGCCTTTCGGTGTGCGGGAGGACGGCGCCGCAGCGCTGCGCTCAATACATCTTGTACGGCAGGAACTTGCCGCTCAGTACGATCTTCACCCGGTCGCCCTTGGGGTCGGGCTGGCGGGAGATGTCCATGCTGAAGTCGATGGCGCTCATGATGCCGTCGCCGAACTCCTCGTGGATCAATTCCTTGATGGTAGTGCCATACACCATGATCAGCTCGTAGAAGCGGTAGATCAGGGGATCGGTGGGCAGGGTGCTTGGCAGTGAACCCTTGTAGGGGACGACCTGCAACTGGGCCACGGCCTCGGCCGGCAGGTCCAGCATCTCGCCGATGGTCTCGGCCTGCTCGGCGGTGAAGGTCATCTGGCCCAGGCACCCGGCGGTGACCCACTCCTTGCTCTGGCCCACGGCCTGGGCGATGGCTTCCCAGGTAAGGCTCTTATCGAGCTTGTTGTTGATGATCAGTTCGGTCACTTCGAGTCGGTCCATGTGTCTCTCCTTTGCACGGATGATGTCGCTGCTGAGCCTGCCTGCCCTGCCGGTGGTCGTCAAGACCCCAGCATGCCCACGATCTCGTCTGCTCGCAGAATCTCGGGAAGCAGAGGCAATCGGCGCACGAAGAGGGGCGACAAATCAACTCCCGCATCGCATGGCATTTCTTCGCCGGCCAACGTCAGCGCAATGTTCCGCCCGACCAATCAGCGTTTCTTCGCCTGCTCCAGTTTCGCCGTACCAATCACCCCGTGCGGGAAATGGCTTTGACCTGGGCGTCGTTGCTCATTTACCGTCGCTCATGCCTGTAGGTACAATGCCCCACCACTTCGCCTTCAGGCCGTTTCCAAATTGGAGCACAGCGTGACACGCCCACTTGCCCTCAGCCTCTCCCTTGCTCTCATGCTCTCGTCGCTCACGGCCTGCAAGCCTTCGGGCGGTCCAGGTCAGGGTCCCGGCATGTCGGGCGGCGGAATGCCGCCGCCGGAGGTGGAGGTCATCACCGTTGCCGCGAAGACGGTGCCTCACACGGTGGAGGTTCCCGGTCGCTTGCAGGCAGTGCGTACCGCCGAGGTGCGCGCCCGGGTGGAAGGCATCCTGGAACGCCGTGAATATAAAGAGGGTAGCGACGTGAAGGCCGGCCAGGTGTTGTTCCGGATCGATCCGCGCACCCTGGCGGCGAGCGTGGAATCCGCCAGGGCGGCCCTCGCAAGAGCCAAGGCGCAGGCCTTGATCGCTGCGCAGAACCTGGATCGCATGCAGGCCCTGGTGAATACCAAAGCGATCAGCAAGCAGGAATACGATCAGGCGGTGGCGGCCAAATCCCAGGCCGATGCTGACGTGGCCGCAGCCCAGGCCGCACTGACCCGCGCCGGTATCGACCTCTCCTACGCCAGGGTCACTGCGCCCATTTCCGGCCGCGCCGGCCGCGCATTGGTGACCGAGGGCGCCCTGGTGGGCAGGGGCGAGAGCACGCCGCTCACCACCATCGAACAGTACCAGCCCATCTGGGTCAATTTCTCCCAGGCCAGCGCCGACTTTCTCAATCTGCGCGAGGCGCTGCGCCATGGCCAGGCAGTGGCGAGCCGGGCCCCGGTGCGCCTAGTGCTGGAAAACGGCCAGGAGTACAGCCGGCCGGGCAAAGTTCTGTTCAGTGATCTGGCGGTGGACCCCAGCACCGGCTCGGTCGGCTTGCGTGCCGAGTTCCCCAACCCGGGCCGCGAGCTTCTGCCCGGCCAGTTCGTCACCGTGCGGCTGCCAGTGGCGACCGCCGAGAACGTGATTGTCGTGCCGCAACGCGCGGTGCAGGTTGCCCCGCAAGGCCAGGTGGTCCTGATCGTCGGCGCAGATGGCAAGGTCGCTGCCCAGCCGGTGAAGACCGGCGGGCTGTCCGGATCGGACTGGATCATCGCCGAAGGTCTGAAGGGCGGCGAGCAGGTGATCGTCAACGGCGTGCAGAAAGTTCGCCCTGGCATGCCGGTGAAAGCCGTGCCCGCCAAATAGGAACTAGGGCGTGTTCAGACCAATTTCACATCAACGCTGCGGCGAGAAAGCGCGTCTGCGGCGTCGCGGCGCGTCTTGCTTCGCGGGCCGCATCCCAGATCACCCCCGTCGCTGACGAAAATTTGGACTGAACACGACCTAACATGCTGCCGCGTTTCTTTATCAACCGCCCCATCTTTGCCTGGGTCATCGCGCTGTTCATCGTTCTGGGCGGCGTCCTGGTGTTTTCCAAGCTGCCGGTCTCGCAGTATCCCGAGGTTGCACCGCCCGCGTTGACCGTCACTGCTGTTTATCCGGGCGCAAGTGCCCAAGTGGTGGAGGATGCGGTCACCAGTCTGATCGAGCAGGAGATGAACGGGATCGAGCATCTGCTGTACATGGAATCCAGCAGCGATTCGAGCGGTACGCTGACGATGACGCTGACCTTCGCCACCGGAACCGACCTGGACATTGCCTCGGTGGAGGCGCAGAACCGCATCAAGCGGGTCGAGGCGCGGTTGCCGGAAGAGGTAAGGCGCCAGGGCATCACCGTGGCCAAGGCGCGGCGCAACTACCTGATGTTCGTCACCATCTTCTCGCCCGACCAGAGCCTCAACGGCGTCGACCTGGGAAGTTTCACCGCTGCCAATGTGCTGAACAACATCCGGCAGGTGCCGGGTGTCGGCGAGGCGACCCTGTTCGGCTCGGAATACGCGATGCGCATCTGGCTTGATCCGCTCAAGCTCGCGTCGTTCAACATGACGCCGGGCGAGGCGCTGGCGGCAGTGCAGGCGCAGAACGCGCAGCTGGCTACCGGCGAATTGGGCCAGGTGCCGGCGGTGAAAGGCCAGCAGCTTGCGGCCACGGTAATCACCCGGGGCAGGCTTTCCACTCCGGAGCAGTTCGGCAATATCCTGTTGCGTACCGCTTCCACCGGGGCCGCCGTGCGCCTCAAGGACGTGGCGCGGGTGGAACTGGGCGCGCAGGATTACGGTTTCAGCGCGCGCCTGAATGGCCGCCCGACCGCGGCCGTGGGCATCAAGCTGTCGCCCGGCAGCAACGCGCTGGAGACGGCAAAGGCAGTCAAGACACGGATGACCGAGCTGGCGCGCTACTTCCCCAAAGGGGTGAGCTGGGACGTGCCCTACGACACCTCGCGCTTCGTCGAGATTTCCATCCGCGAGGTGGTCAAGACGCTGGCCGAGGCCTTCTTCCTGGTCTTCCTGGTGATGTGGCTGTTCCTCGGCAAACTGCGCGCGGCCATCATTCCGACCATCGTCGTGCCGATATCGCTGATCGGCACCCTGGTGGGCCTCTACCTGCTGGGCTATTCCATCAATGTGCTGTCGCTGTTCGCCATGGTGCTGGCGATCGGCATCGTGGTGGATGACGCCATCGTGGTGGTGGAAAACGTGGAACGCATCATGTCGCATGAAGGCCTGTCCTCGCATGAGGCGACCTCCAAAGGCATGGGCCAGATCTTCGGCGCGATCGTCGGCATCACCACCGTGCTGTCCGCGGTGTTCATTCCCATGGCGTTTTTCAGCGGCTCGGTCGGCGCGATTTACCGTCAGTTTGCGGTGACCCTGGTGATCACCATGCTGTTCTCCGCGCTGATGGCCATTTCCCTCACGCCGGCCCTGTGCTCGCTGCTGTTCCGTGGGCTCAGCAAGGAGAAACTGGAGCAGCAGCGCGGCCTGTTCGGCATGTTCCACCATTTCTTCGAACGCACCACCGGCCGCTATGTGGGCGGCGTGCGCTACGTGGTGCAAAGGCCGCTGCGCATCCTGCTCCTGTATGTCGGCATCGCCGCCGTCACCGTCTTTCTCATGCTGCGCCTGCCCACCGGCTTTCTGCCGGACGAGGACCAGGGCTATTTGATCAGCATCGTGCAACTGCCGTCCGGCGCCACCCAGGAGCGCACCAAAGATGTTCTTTCCCGGATGGAACAGTATTACCTCAAGCAGCCCGACGTGGCCAAGGTGGTTGGGGTGCTGGGCTTTTCTTTCTTCGGCAGGGGCCAGGATGCCGCTATCGCCTTCGTCCGCTTCAAGGACTGGGACAAACGCACCAAGCCCAGCCAACAAGCGCTGCAGATCGTGCAGCGCGCCAACATGGCCTTGTCCTCGATCAAGCAGGGGCTGATTTTTGCCCTCAATCCGCCGCCCATTCCGGAACTGGCGGCGGTCGGCGGCTTCGACTTCCGCCTGCAGGACCGCTCCGGCCAGGGGCGCGACGCGTTGATGAGCGCGCGCAATATGATCTTGGGTCTGGCCAGTCAGGACCCGCGCCTTGCCGGCGTGCGCCCCGAGGGCAAGGAGCCGGCCACCCAGTTGCTGCTGGACGTTGACCGGCTCAAGGCCAGCAGTCTGGGCATTGATCTGGGCGAGCTGGACCAGACCCTTGCGGTGGCGCTCGGCTCGGCCTACGTCAATGACTTCATCCGCGACGGCCGGGTGCTGCGGGTGATCATGCAGATCGATGCGCCCGCCCGCGCCACGCCAGAAGGCCTGCTCTCGCTGCGGGTGCGCACCAGCAAGGGCAGCATGGTGCCGTTGTCCGACATCGCGGCCGCGCATTGGGTGGTGGGCTCGCCAAAGCTTGATCGCTACAACGGCGTGCCCGCCACCAAGATCGCCGGCGGTCCCTCGCCTGGCCACAGCACCGGCGAAGCGATGCAGGCGATGGAAGAGATTGCCGCCAAGCTGCCGCCGGGCCTGGGTTACGAATGGTCGGGCACGTCGTTTGAGGAAAAGCTGTCCGGCGCCCAGGCGCCCATGCTGTTCGCCCTGTCCATCATCGTGGTGTTCATGTGCCTGGCTGCGCTATACGAGAGCTGGAGCGTGCCGCTGGCGGTGCTGCTGGTGGTGCCGCTCGGCGTGTTCGGCGCGGTGCTGGCGGTGACCTTGCGTGACCTGCCCAACGACGTGTATTTCAAGGTGGGCTTCATCACCGTCATCGGCCTGGCGGCAAAGAACTCGATCCTGATCGTGCAATTCGCCCGCGAGCTCGAGGCTGAGGGCAGGACCGCGCTGGCGGCGGTGGTGGATGCGTGCAAGCTGCGTTTCCGCCCCATTGTCATGACTTCGATCGCCTTCATGTTCGGCGTGTTGCCGCTGGCCATCTCGAGCGGCGCGGGCGCCGCCAGCCGCCACGCCATCGGCACCGGGGTGATGGGCGGCATGATCGCCGCCACCGTGCTGGCGGTGTTCATCGTGCCGGTGTTGTACCTGACAGTGCGTCGGCTGTTCCCCGGCCCCATCCATTTCCATGGCCCGACGCTGGAACTGGAGCAGGAGAAGAATGACGACCATGCGTAAGCCGCTGCTGGTCCTTGCACTGCTGAGCCTGGGCGGCTGTTTCACCATGCCGGAACTGAAGCAGCTTCATACCGAATTTCCGGCCGCCTGGCCGGAAGGGGAGGCCCAGGCACCGGTTGATGCCGAGTGGTGGAAGGCCTACCGCGACCCCGCCCTCAATGCCCTGATCGAAGAGGCACTTGCGCACAACGCCGACATCCGGCTGGCCGCCGCGCGCATTGACGAAGCCCGTGCCAGCCTCGGGCTGGCCCGCGCCGACCAGTATCCGAGTGCCGAGATCAGCGCCCAGGGCAGCCGCACACGTCAGACCGCGGTAGGCAGCTTCCCGATTCCAAAGCCCCTCAATAATGACTTCAAGCTCAATCTCCAAGCCGCCTATGAGGTGGACCTGTGGGGACGCTACCGGGCGGCTACCAAGGCAGCGCGCGCCGACCTGCTGGCGACGGAATACGCACGCGAAGTGGTGCGCCTGAGCCTCACCAGCGACGTGGCAAAGGATTACTTCGCCCTGCGTGCACTGGATGCGCAGCTCGAGCTTGCGCGGCAAACCCGCGACACCCGCTCGGGCGCCCTGGACCTGCAGCGGCTGCGCTTCGACAACGGCATCTCCTCCGAACTTGACTTGCGCCAGGCTGAAGCCGAACTGGCCGCCACCGATGCCTCCATCGCCCAGCTTGCCCAGTCCGTCCGTGAGCAGGAACTGGCGTTGGCCCAGTTGCTGGGGCGCAGTCCGCGCGCTATCGTCGAACAGCAGGTGGCGCGCGGCGCCGGGCTCAATGAACTGGGCGAACCGCCCACCGTCCCGGCTGGCCTGCCCTCGGAGTTGCTCGCTCGGCGCCCCGACTTGCGCCAGGCCGAACAAAACCTGCTCGCGGCGCAGGCGCGCATCAGCGAGGCCAAGGCCGCGCTGTTTCCCGACCTCTCGCTGACCGGCAATTTCGGTTCGGAAAGCCGGCGTCTGGCTGACCTGTTCTCCGGTCCCGCCACTATCTGGGGTCTGACTGCGGGCCTGGTGCAAACCGTGTTCAATGCCGGCCGCACCGAGGCCGGCATCCAGGCCGCCGATGCGGGGCAGACCCTAGCCTTGGTGGGCTACGAACAGGCCGTCCAGCAGGCATTCCGCGAAGTGCTCGACGCTCTGGTGGCGCACCGGCAGGCACGTGAACTGGGCGCTGCCGATCAGCGCCGGGCCTCAGCCCTCGCCCGAACCCTGGAGCTTGCCGACCTGCGTTACAGGAACGGCGTAGACAACTATCTGCAAGTGCTCGACGCTCAACGCAATCTCTATCAGGCGCAACAAAGCGCGATCGACGCCCGGCGCGCCCAGCTTGCCGCCTCGGCAGACCTGATCAAGGCGCTGGGGGGCGGCTGGAATGGGGCAGTCGCAGATGACCCGACCGGCGCATGGGCTCTCCAACGGGCGCCAGGTCTGGCGATGCCAAAGGCGAAATAAACCGTGCGCGGCTTGCGCCGTTCCCGCACGAAAAAGAAACCCCGAGCCGGAAGGCCTGACAGCTACTTGGCGCGTAGATGCGCGGGGCTGGGCACCCCCGAATGCCACTTGAGCAACTGCTCGAATTCCCCCCAAGGCAAAGGTCGGCCAAACAGATAACCCTGGAATGCGCTGCAGCCATTGTGACGCAGAAACTCGCGCTGTTCCTCTCGCTCGACCCCTTCGGCGATCACTTCCAAACCCAGGGTGCGCCCCATTGTGATGATGGTGCGGACAATGGCCGCGTCGTTCGAGTCGGTGCCGAGATCCTTGATGAACGAATGGTCGATCTTTAGCTCGCTGAGCGGCAACCTTTTGAGATAGGAAAGGGACGAATAGCCGGCGCCAAAGTCGTCCATCGAGAACTCGATCCCCAGCGCCCGCAATGCAAGCATCTTCTCGATGGCATCCTCGACATTGTCCAGCACCAGGCCTTCAGTCAGTTCCAGCTTGAGACGCGACGGATCAGCCCCGGTTTGCGCCAATACCTCCATGACCTGGCTGATAAAGTTATCCTGGCGGAACTGGCGCGCGCTGATATTCACCGCCAGTTGCAGGTCACGACGGGCGGGGTCAGCCGACCACGCCTTGAGCCGAACACAGGCGCTATGCAAGACCCAAAGCCCGATCGGCACGATCAGGCCGGTTTCTTCCGCCAGTGGAATGAATGCGGCCGGGGAAACGATTCCGCGCACGGGGTTGTTCCACCTGAGCAGAACCTCCGCGCCGATCAGGCGTTGCTGGCGGTCAACCTGGACCTGGTAGTGGAATTCGAATTCTCCGTTGGCCAGAGCATGGCGCAACTCGCCTTCCATCGCGGTGCGGGCTTCCAGTGCCTCCTGCATGTCGGGATCAAAGAAGCGAACCGTATTGCGCCCCGCGGATTTTGCCTCGTACATAGCCACATCGGCACGCTTGAGCAACTCGTCGGGCTTTTCCATATGCCCCAGGAACAGGCTGATGCCGATGCTGGCCGTGCAGTGGAAATCCTTTGTCCGCCCGTCTTCGCCGCACCTGAGGGCGTAGGGTCTGTTGAAAGCGTCCTGAATCTTCTCGGCCACGGCCTCAACCTGCGCGGCTGCCTGGGACCAGTCTTCGCTAAGCTCCTCCAGCATGATGATGAACTCGTCGCCGCCCAGCCTCGATACGGTGTCGCCGTCCCTTATGCTGGCCTGCAGCCGCTGGGCCACTTCCACCAGCAGCAGATCGCCGACCGCATGACCCTGGGTGTCGTTAAGCGCCTTGAAATTATCGACGTCCAGAAACATGACGGCGCCGTAACGACCAGAGCGCTGGCTGGCGGCCAGCGCATGTTCAAGCCGGTCGAGCAGGCGCCACCGGTTGGGCAGCTTGGTCAGGGAATCGAAGAAGGCCAGGCTGCGAATCTGGTCTTCCGACTCCTTGCGCTGGGTGATATCGGTGGATGCGCCGACATAGTTGGTGACCGCCCCGTCCGGACCCCTCACCGCGCTGATTGCCAGCCACATGGGAAAGATCTCGCCGTTCTTGCGCCGGTCCCAGATTTCTCCCTGCCAATAACCGGACTGGTCCAGACGCTGCCACATCTGCCGATAGAATTCGTCATCTTGCCGTCCCGACTTGAGGAAAGCGGTCGTCTTGCCGATGACCTCGTCGGCAGCATAACCGGTCAATTCGGTAAACGCGCGGTTGACCTGCAGGATACGGTGACTTGCGTCGGTCACGACCATAGCTTCGGTCGACTCGAAGGCGGTGGCGGCGATGCGCAAGGCATGCTCGGTCCGCTTGCGTTCAGTGATATCCCGCGTCACAGCGAGCAGAGCCGAGATCTTGCCATTCGGATCGCGCAGCGGGACTGCACGGGACTCAAGCCAGCGACGGGTCCCCTTGAGGCCGACGATCTCGAACTCCAGATTGCCTGATTTACCTTCAAACACGCGGCGGTTCAGTGCGGCAAAAGCGCGCCGGTGTTGCGGGGCGATAAGCGTTTCCAGCTTCTTGCCGACGACCTGGTCGGCCGCATCTGCGTCTATCATTTCCAGCCCGGCCCGGTTCATCTGCAGCAACGTTCCATCTGCGGCCACCAGTTTCACGCATTCCGGCTCGGTGTCGATGATGGTTTGCAGCTTCAATTCGCTCTGGGCAAGCTTGTCTTCTGCCCGCTTGCGCTCGGTAATGTCGCGGAAACTCCAGACCCGGCCCATCACCTTTCCATCCAGGCGCTGCGGTTGCGAATAGCGTTCCACCGTTCGTCCGTCCCTGAAATGCAGCGCATCGAACGAGGAATCACCCGGACGTGCGTACGTCTCGTGCACTTTGGCAAGGAAACTCTCCGGCTCCGCAAGCTGGGCGCAGACGAAGTCGAGCAGCTTCTGGTCGCTGTGGCTGGAGAGCAGGTCCGGCGGAATTTGCCAGATGTCGACGAAGCGCTGGTTGTAGCTTTTGACGTGCCCGTCATTGTCTACCACCAGGATGCCGTCGGCAGTGGATTCAATGGTGGCGCGCTGCAGCGAAAGCGACTGGGCCGTGCTTCGCCTGGCCTGACGCTGGATGAGGGCGACGCTGACGCTGCCGGCGACAATCAGCAGCAGGACCGAACCTGATACGGCCAGCAGCAGAAACTGTTGCAGCCTTTCTTTTTCATGCTCCACGACCGCGGGAAGCCGCTTGAATGCATGGACTTCAATGTCATTGTCGGGAACCGAATGGCGCGCCATCAACGTCGGCACTGCGTCTTCGCCGAACCGCAGCAGGCCCGGAAAACGCGGGTTATCCCAGGACCGGATCGGCAGAAAAGGAAGATCCGTACGCTTATACCGGGCCAGGCGCTCAGCGCTCGACAGTGTGCGCACGGAAGCCCCGGGGATCGCGTGCATTTCCAGGTTCGGGTCCGTCGCCAGGATGACGATCCCATACATGTCGGAGATGAAGGCATCGGCTTGGTTGACCCAGAATGACAGGCGGGGAACATCCGTCTTGGCCGCTACCACGCCAATGATGCGGCCGTCCACCGCCACGGGAGCGCTGAAATACAGGCCGGGTATGTTGGTATCCCGGCCCATCGCATACTGCTGCCCCCGCTTCCCGGCCATGGCGGCAGTGAAGTATTCCCAGTCAGCACAATTCGTTCCAACGAAGCTTTGGGGTTTGCCTGCATTGCTGGCGGCGACCACATCCCCGGATGCATTCATGATCCACAAGGCATCCACGCCCAGGGATCGGGCCACCAGATCGAGATGGCCGTCCATCGCGTTGAGCAGCGTATTTTCGGACCCTGTCTGTCGCTTGGCTTCGGGGGCCATGGACGCCAATGCGGGTTTCGCACGCGAACGGAGCAAGGCTCTTAGCGTGCGATCATCTTTTGCGATCAATAACGGGACGCCGTGCAGATAGGCGATGCTCTGGGCGACGTTTTTTGCGATATTCTGGGCCTGCCACTCCGCTGCGCTGGATTCGCGCTTGACCAGGCTCTGCGAGGCCTTCTGCATAACGCTGTCGGCGATGAACCAGGACACGGCCAGCCAAAGCAGCAGAACAGCGCTTAATGCTCCGAATTGAGATGCTCGCGTGACCCAGCTTTCCTGTGCTTCCATGGAGGCGCCCCAGTTGATCCAATATACATACTATTTCGGCAAAGAAACATGCCTG
The DNA here is from genome assembly GCA_963746955.1 of uncultured beta proteobacterium. Classification (GTDB taxonomy): domain Bacteria; phylum Pseudomonadota; class Gammaproteobacteria; order Burkholderiales; family Thiobacillaceae; genus DASQBT01. The sequence goes on from CAVVDR010000004.1 coordinate 168,641, forward strand.
AAATTGAAATAGGCCCGGATCAATTCACGCATTTCTGCGGATTGCAACCGCATCGCGCGGGGAGACAAGCAGGCACGCCGCATCCGAGGATCAGGGCATCGTGACCAGGCCCCCTTGCGGCGGTGCATAAGCGGGCGCAGGACGCAGCCGGAACCCCTTGTTCGGACTGGGGAAATACCCCACGGTCATTGCCGCATCCCCGGGCTTGGCGCTAGAATGAGACCCTTTTCGCCCAAATTTCGGGGCCGGTTTCTTGGATGTCGTTCATGGAAAGACAACGCTGGCTTGAGGGGACGCTCTACTCCCCCGACTTCGAACAGGATTCATGCGGCTTCGGGCTGATCGCCCAGATGGATAATCAGCCTTCCCACCAATTGGTGCGTACCGCTATTTCCTCGCTCGCCTGCATGACCCATCGCGGCGCCATCGCTGCGGATGGCCTGTCAGGCGACGGCTGCGGCCTGTTGTTCAAGAAGCCGGACGCCTTTCTGCGTGCCGTGTCGGCAGAATCCGGCATTGCCCTCGCCGAACGCTATGCTGCGGCGCTGGTGTTTCTGTCCGCGAATGCTGCCCAGCGGCAAGCGGGCAAGGATGCGCTGAACCAGGCTCTGGCCGCACAAGGGCTGGAGGTGGCGGGCTTTCGCAGCGTACCCGTCAACACCTCCGTGTGCGGCCAATATGCACTTAATACCCTGCCCCACTTCGCACAGATTTTCGTCAACTGCCCGGCGGATGTGGATGAATCCCGCTTCGACCGCAAACTCTATATCGCCCGCCGCCTGGCGGAAAAGGCCATGGCCGGGGACCGGAGTTTTTATCTCCCCACCCTTTCTTCGCAGGTGATTTCGTACAAGGGCCTGGTGATGCCGTCCAATCTTCCGGTGTTCTTTCCGGACCTGAAAGACGCGCGTTTCGCCTCCAGCCTGATCGTGTTCCATCAGCGCTTTTCCACCAACACCTGGCCGGAATGGCGTTTGGCCCAACCATTCCGCTATCTGGCGCACAACGGTGAGATCAACACCGTGCAGGGCAACCGCAACTGGAACCAGGCGCGGGAAATGAAGTTCAAGAGCGCGCTGATTCCCAACATGGACGATGTCCGCCCAATTGTCGGTACGGATGGATCCGACTCGATGAGCCTGGACAACATGATCGAAGGCCTGGTGATGGGCGGAGTGCCGCTGTTCCGTGCCCTGCGGCTCGTCGTGCCGCCAGCCTGGCAGAACGTGGAAAACATGGACCCGGATCTGCGCGCCTTCTATGAAGTCCATTCCATGCACATGGAACCCTGGGATGGTCCCGCCGGTGTGGTGATGACCGACGGTCGCTATGGCGTCTGCCTGCTGGACCGCAATGGCCTGCGCCCGGCGCGCTGGGTGCTGACCAAGGACCGTATCCTGACCATTGCCTCCGAAATCGGCGTGTGGAATTACGGTCCGGAAAACGTTGTGATGAAAGGCCGGGTGCGTCCCGGCCAGATGGTCGCCGTCGACCTGGCCACCGGCAAGCTGCTGCTGCCTGAAGATATCGACCGCGAACTGAAAGCCCGTCATCCCTACCGCGACTGGCTCAAGCAGGCGCGCAGGTTGGAGTTCGGCGTCTACCAGGACGGCGATCTCGAACTCATGGATACGGCCTCCCTGCTCACCCAACAGAAGCTGTTCAATGTGAGCTTCGAGGAGCGCGACCAGATCATTCGCGTGCTGGCGGAAGACGCCCAGGAAGCCATCGGCTCGATGGGCGACGACACGCCCATGGCCGTGCTGTCACAAAAGGTGCGCTCGCCGTACGATTATCTGCGCCAGCAATTTGCCCAGGTCACCAACCCGCCCATCGACCCGATCCGTGAAGCGATCGTGATGTCGCTCAACACCTGCTTCGGACCCGAGCGCAATCTGTTTGAGGAAACCCCGGAGCACGCCCACCGGCTCGAGGTGCAGTCGCCCCTGCTGTCGCACCAGGCCTTTGTCGCTGTGACCGGCCAGCCCGATCCGGCGTACAAGAGCATCACTTTGTCGCTGCAGTACGATCCTTCCGCATGCAATCTGAAATCCGCGGTCGAGAAGCTTGCGGCCGATGCCGTAGCGGCGGTGCGTACCGGCATCGTAATCCTGGTCCTGTCCGACCGCGCCATCGGCAAGAATAGCCTGCCCATCCCCGCCCTGTTCGCCACCGGCGCGGTGCACCATGCGCTGATCTCCGCCGGCATCCGTTGTGACGCCAATATCGTGGTGGAAACCGGCACGGTCCGCGACCCGCATCATTACGCCTGCCAGATCGGTTATGGCGCCACGGCTGTCTATCCTTATCTGGCCTATCAGGTGATTGGCGAGTTCGTGAAATCCGGCGAGATCAAAGTCGCGCTCGACAAGGCCCTGGCCAATTACCGCAAGGGCATGGACAAAGGCTTGTACAAGGTTCTGTCCAAGATGGGGATTTCCCTGGTATCCAGCTACCGGGGCGCCCAACTGTTCGAGGCAGTGGGCATCCATGAAGAGGTCGTTGAATCCAGTCTGAAAGGCACCGTGTCGCGCATCTCCGGCGCCGATTTCGCCGATTTTGAAACCGACCAGAAGCTGCTGCACAAGGCCGCATTCAATCCGATGAAGCCGCTCACCGCCGGTGGACTGCTCAAGTTCATTTTTGGCGAGGAGTTCCATGCGTACAACCCGGACGTCGTGCAGCAACTGCAAAAGGCGGTGCAGGAAGGCAGCTACGAGGAGTACAGGAAATACTCCGACATCGTAAACAGCCGACCGGTCGCGATGATCCGCGACCTGATGAAACCGCGGTTTGGCGTCAACCCGATTCCCGTCGACGAAGTGGAGCCGGTGGCAGCGATCCTCAGCCGCTTTGACAGCGCCGGAATGTCACTCGGTGCCTTGTCGCCCGAAGCCCACGAGGCCTTGGCCGAAGGCATGAACCGCATTGGCGGGCGCTCGAATTCCGGCGAAGGGGGCGAGGATCCCCGCCGCTACGGCTCGATCAAGACTTCAAAGATCAAGCAGGTGGCCTCCGGGCGATTCGGGGTGACGCCGGCCTATCTGGTCAGTGCGGAAGTGCTGCAGATCAAGATCGCCCAAGGCGCCAAGCCCGGCGAGGGCGGCCAGTTGCCCGGCGACAAGGTGTCCGCCACCATCGCCGCCCTGCGCTACTGCAAGCCCGGCACGCCGCTGATTTCGCCACCGCCGCACCATGACATCTATTCCATCGAGGATCTCGCCCAACTGATTTTCGACCTCAAGCAGGTCAATCCCGCCGCCCTGGTGTCAGTCAAGCTGGTGGCCGAGCCGGGCGTAGGCACGATCGCGGCCGGAGTGGCCAAGGCCTATGCCGACCTGATCACCATATCCGGTTATGACGGCGGTACCGGAGCCTCGCCCCTGACCTCGGTAAAATACGCCGGCACACCTTGGGAGCTGGGCCTGTCCGAAGCCCAGCAGGTGCTGCGCGCCAACGGTCTGCGCGGCCGGGTGCGGGTGCAAACCGACGGCGGCCTCAAGACCGGGCTGGACGTGATCAAGGCGGCGATCCTTGGGGCCGAGTCCTTTGGTTTCGGCACCGGCCCCTTGGTCGCCCTGGGCTGCAAGTACCTGCGCATCTGCCACCTGAACAACTGTGCCACCGGGGTGGCGACCCAGAATGACGCCCTGCGCAGGAAATACTTCATCGGCCTGCCGGACATGGTGGTGAACTTCTTCACCTTCATGGCCCAGGAGACACGCGAACTGATGGCCGAACTCGGGGTAAGCAAATTGACCGACCTGATCGGCCGCACTGATCTGCTCGACCTGATGGAGGGTGAATCGCGCCGGCAAAACAATCTGAAACTGGATGTGCTGCTGACCCAGGGCGGCATTTCTGCCGACGAGCCACGTTACTGCGTGCAGGAGCGCAACCCCAGCTTTGACAAGGGCGAATTGGCGGAGCAGATGGTGAAGGATGCGCTGCCTGCGATCAAGGCCAGGAAGAGGGCCCGCTTCGACTACGCGGTACGCAACGTCAACCGGTCAATCGGTGCCCGGGTTTCGGGCGAAATTGCCCTGGCCCACGGAGATGCCGGATTACCGGACGACACCATCCATCTGATGCTGAGCGGCTCCGCCGGCCAGAGCTTTGGCGTATGGAATGCCAAGGGCCTGACGATGGAGCTGGAAGGCGATGCCAACGACTACGTGGGCAAAGGCATGGCAGGCGGCCGGCTGGTGATCTACCCTCCCCGCATTTCGAGCTATGAAGCCCACCGCAACATCATCATCGGCAACACCTGCCTGTATGGCGCAACCGGGGGCGAACTCTACGCCTCGGGCATGGCCGGCGAGCGCTTTGGCGTGCGCAACTCCGGCACCCTTGCGGTAGTGGAAGGGGTCGGCGACCACTGCTGCGAATATATGACCGGGGGCTGCATCATCGTGCTGGGCGATACCGGAATCAATTTCGGCGCCGGCATGTCCGGCGGCATGAGCTTTGTCTACGACGAGTCCGGCGACTTCGCCAACAAGTACAACAAGGAGCTGATCGACATCGCCCGCCTGACTACAGAAGAAATGCAACCGTATCGCATCTTTCTCAAGGGCCAGATTGAACGCCACCTCAGCTTCACCGGCTCTCCCAGGGGCCGGGCACTGCTGGCAGATTACGACAATGCGTTGGAAAAGTTCTGGCTTAGCAAACCCAAGCGCGTAAGCATCGAGGCCCTGGTCGATGACCTTCCAGGCAGCAAGCGACAAGCCGTGCCAGCCTGAGCTCCGCTCCCTTCATACCGACAAAATTGCCATGGGTGATGTTTTTCAATTCCTCAACCAGCCGCGCCGTGACGGCGACAAGACCCCGGCGGTGATCCGCATCCACGAATTCAAGGAAATTTACGCCAGGATGGACGCGGGCCACGCAGCCGAGCAGTCGGGGCGTTGCCTGGGCTGCGGCAATCCCTACTGCGAATGGAAGTGCCCTGTACACAACTACATCCCCAACTGGCTCAAGCTGGTGCAGGAAGGTCGCCTGTTCGAGGCGGCGGAGTTGTCGCATCAGACCAACTCGCTGCCCGAAGTATGCGGCAGGGTCTGCCCTCAGGATAGATTGTGCGAAGGCGCCTGTACTTTGAACGATGGCTTTGGCGCCGTAACCATCGGCCAGGTGGAAAAATACATCGCGGAGGAAGCCTTCAAAGCCGGATGGCGGCCTGACATGAGCCAGGTCAGCGCAACCGGCAAGAAGGTTGCGGTAATCGGCGCCGGGCCGGCTGGTCTGGGTTGCGCCGATGTCCTGGCGCGCAATGGCGTCACTCCGGTTGTGTTCGACCGCTACGAGGAAATCGGCGGCCTGCTCACCTTTGGCATACCCGAATTCAAAATGGAAAAATGGGTCATGACCCGTCGCCGCGAGGTGCTGGAGGGCATGGGGGTAGAATTCAGGCTGGGGGTGGAAGTGGGCGAAGACATTGCCATGCCGCAGCTTCTTGCCGACTACGACGCCATCTTCCTCGGCATGGGCACCTACACCTACATGAAGGGCGGTTTCCCGGGCGAGGATTTGCCCGGGGTGCTGGAGGCCCTGCCCTTTCTGATCTCCAATGCGCGTCATCGCCTCAATCTGCTCAAGCCCGATGAACAGTTCCTCAACATGAAAGGCCAGCGCGTTGTTGTGCTGGGCGGCGGGGATACGGCCATGGACTGCAACCGCACCAGCATCCGTCAAAACGCAACGACAGTGACCTGCGCCTATCGGCGCGATGAAAAGAACATGCCCGGGTCCAAGCGCGAAGTGACCAATGCCAAGGAGGAGGGCGTTACTTTTTTGTGGAACCGCCAGCCGATGGAAATTGTCGGCTTCGAGAAGGTGGAAGGCGTGAAGCTGGTCACCACCGAGCTCGGGCCGCCGGACGCGCGCGGCCGCCGGACACCGGTGGTGCTCCAGGGTTCGGAGGAGATCATCCCGGCCGACCGCGTCATCATCGCGTTTGGATTCCGCCCCAACCCCCAGCCCTGGTTTGCCGAACAGGGCATTACCACCGACCAGGCCGGGCGCGTGATCGCCAAGGGCCATGCGCATGCCTTCCAGACCGGCAACGCGAAGATCTTCGCCGGCGGCGACATGGTGCGCGGCTCCGACCTCGTCGTCACCGCGGTGTGGGAGGGCCGCGAGGCGGCCAAGGGCATCCTGGGGTATCTGGGCCTGTCCTGACCCGGATGGGGGCCGAGACTGTCGGCCTTTCGGAACTGTCTTGATCCCTGGCGGCACGGGCCGCCTGCGGTCGTCATCAGCAGACAAAATTACCAAGGCAAAACAACGTGTTCCTGCAAGCGGACGCCAGCCGTCGCGAGCGGGCGACAGACGAAGCAGCCTGACCTCCTTTTTTCCAGCCGCTGTTCTCATCCAATTGACGGATTTCATTCAAGAAAATTTGCCTGGCACGCTCATCGCTAGGTCCTCCGTCGGCTGCGATCACATTCCTGCTGCTTGAGCAATTTGAGCAGGGAAATACGTCTGTGGTCGCAGCAGTGCTGCTCCGTGGGTCTTCGAGCAGCGCAACGGCCGGCAGGGTCGCTGCACGCAGCGGCGTCTGCGACCGGGTATGCCCTAGGGCGGAACGGACGCCACTCCAGCGAATAGAGTGCACGTTTCGCTCCGGGATGGGATCAACCAAGCAATCGATATAGGAGTGTGAACCATGAAAGTGAATCGTAAGTTCTTTGCTGGAATCCTGCTCGTCGGCCTCGGCATTTTCGGAAGTCTGGGCAGCGCGCTGGCGAACGAAGACAATTCCTATGGCGGAGGCGGGTACTACGATCAGGACCAAGGCAGCCGAATCGAACAGCGCCTCGACAACCAGCGCACCCGCATTCTGCAGGGGTTTCGGAACGGCCAGCTGACCAGGGATGAATTCCACAACCTGATGCAGGAAGATCGTGCGATCCGCCGGCAGGAGCGTCAGCATCTGGCGGATGGCCAGATGAGCTGGTTCGAATATGACCGTCTGGACCGCGAGCTCGATCAGGCGAGTGACCATATTTGGAACGAGCGGCATGACCGGGAGGTGCGCGGTCAGTGGCGCGGATACCGCTCCTATGAGGAAGGCAGGGACTAGGGGTCGACCGAGGCCCTCGCTTACCCCGGAGAAGACCGGCCGCACTCGCCGGGCAAGCCGGCAGAACGCCGGTCTTCAGCCAGGATCCCGCTTGGGGAACTGCCCCTTGAGCACCGGCCCGTGGGTAACCGCCCGGTTAGACGCGCTTACAAACCGATACGCTGCAGACACGCCTTCGTTGCATCCAGCGCTTAAAGTGCAATGCCGACCGAATCAACGGCGGTCTATCAAGTACAAGGAGTGTACACATGAAGAACGGCAGCAAGATACTGGCGAGTGCGCTACTGGCGGCAACGGCCCTGATTGGCGTCCAGACTCAGGCCCTGGCCGACGACGATTACTCACGCTGGGGGCGTGGCGAACATCAGCAGAATATGCGCGCCATGCAGGAAAGTCTTCGTCTGCTCAAGCAGATCGACGAGCGGCTGGACAGCCAGCTTGAACGCATCCTGCCGGCTTAGAGTCCGGCGCGCTGACGCAGGTCGAATTCTTCAACGTGATGCAGGAGCAACGCGGCATCCGCCAGCAGGAGCGTCAATACCTGGCCGATGATTTCTTTGGCCCGCGCGAATACGAGAGTCTCAATCAGGCGCTGAACCGGGCTGATGAACACATCCGCTTCGAAAAGCACGATCAGGAAGCTCGATACAGACATCCCGAACCACGTCCTTACAGTGACCCAGGCCTGTGGTCTCGGTAATCCCTGCGGGGCCGGCGTCAGCCGGCCTCTGGGTCAAGCCGGTGGGCCATCTGCAAGTAACTCAATGCCAGGACTCACCAGAGTGTTGGGCTTCCGGCTTCATGCATGTACTGCCCGTAGCACTTCTTGGTTTAGAGCTGGCGATATCGTGAACAGCGCTTGAGGCTGGCCAATATCCATCCCGCCGCGTGCCCGGATTGGGTAAACTGCGGGTTTTGCCCTTGGGCCTATCCGGCACCGCTGATGTCCACAGTTAAGAATGACACTTTTCTTCGCGCCCTGCTCAAGCAGCCAATCGACTACACGCCAGTCTGGCTGATGCGTCAGGCCGGGCGTTATATGCCGGAATACAACGCCACCCGTGCGCGCGCCGGCAATTTTCTAAGCCTCTGCAAGAATCCGGACTTGGCCACGGAAGTTACCCTACAGCCCCTTGCGCGTTACGACCTGGACGCGGCCATCCTGTTTTCCGACATTCTGACGGTCCCGGATGCAATGGGGCTGGGCCTGTATTTTTCTCAGGGCGAGGGGCCAAAGTTCGAGCGTCCGTTGCGCGAAGAGTGGGCTATCCGGGACTTAGGCGCGCCTGACCCACACGAACATCTCGGCTACGTTATGGACGCGGTGGCCAGCATACGCAGGGCCCTGGATGGGTCGGTGCCCCTGATCGGTTTCTCCGGCAGCCCGTTTACACTTGCCTGTTACATGGTGGAGGGCGGTAGCTCGGATGATTTCCGCGTCATCAAGACCATGTTGTACCTGCGCCCGGATCTGTTGCACCGGATCCTCGAAGTAACGACCAAGGCGGTGATCGGCTATCTCAATGCCCAGATCGAGGCAGGTGCCCAGGCGGTGATGATCTTTGATACTTGGGGCGGAACCCTCACTCCCTGGGCCTACCGGGAGTTTTCCCTGCGCTACATGGAGGAGATCGTGGCCGGGCTCATCAAGGAGAGAGAGGGCCGCAAGGTGCCCAATATCGTGTTCACCAAGGGCGGCGGGCTTTGGCTGGAAGACATGGCCGCCATCGGCTGCGATGCCTTGGGGCTGGACTGGACCATCGACATAGCCGACGCGCGCCGCCGGGTAGGTGACAAAGTGGCGCTGCAGGGCAACCTTGATCCATCCGCCTTGTTCGGTTCCCAGGACAGCATACGCCGATGCGCCGACCTGGTACTGGATGGCTACGGTCATGGAAGCGGCCATGTATTCAATCTGGGCCACGGAATTTCCCAGTTTACCGATCCCGAAAATGTTCAAGTACTGGTAAACGCCGTTCATTCAGAAAGCCGCAAATATCACCCCTGAAGGACAATAAGCAAGCACTTATGCACAATTACGGGGCCGTGACAGGGAAAAACTGAAAGACCCGACCGGCAGATTGGCAATCATCCTAACATATTGAAAAATAACGCAATTACTCGTCGTATAAATTTTCACCAAATTGCAACAAAGCCTGTAGCAACGGGCCGTTGGAGAAAATCCAATTTAATCATTCACAAAATTATCCACAGATTTGGTGGACAACCAGAAAAACCGTTTGAATGTAGCCTGTTAGCGAGTTCTTCTTCATTGAACAATCAATTCCAGCGCTAAGTTCATGGCGGCCCCACCCGGATCCAGCATCCCATCAATAGCGCGGGTTGCATTGAGTGTTCCGATTCCCACCCTATTTGATTACCTGTCGCCATCCGCCATCGCGGAGGAAGACTTGGGGCGACGCGTCATTGTGCCGTTTGGTCGAAAAAGGACGGTTGGAGTCCTCATGGAGTTGGCTGCTGACAGCGACATCCCATCCGGCCGATTAAGAGCGCTGCTGGCGATTGACCGGGACACCTTGGCCCTGCCGCAAGATATTCTTCAGCTTTGCCGCTTTTGCGCGGCCTACTACCATCGCCCCATCGGCCTAATCACCCATCTAGCCCTGCCCACGGCCCTGCGCCGGGTGCAGGCGTGCGCACCCTCCACTTTTACCCACTACAGGCTGAGCCCGCAGGGTAAGCGCACACTCCCTGAGACCTTGCGGGCTCGGGCTCATTTGCAGAAAACCTTGTTCGAACGGCTGAATCAGGGGGACTGGACAAGCAAGGAGGCATTGCAGGCTCTACGGGGTAATCTCAGCCCGATCCTGAAGCGATGGGAAGAACTGGGCTGGCTGGAGACGCAAGAGCGTTTGCTGTTGGGACTCCCAGGTCCCGGCCCTGCATCCATTCCTCAACTGAATGCGCAACAGGAAGCCGCGGCGGCGGCAGTGGCATTACCAGGTTTTCGCGCCAACCTGTTGTTCGGAATAACCGGCAGCGGCAAAACGGAAGTGTATTTGCGCCTGATCGAAACCGTCCTCGGGCGCGGACAGCAGGTACTTGTGCTGGCCCCGGAAATCAATCTTACCCCTCAGCTCATCGCCCGCTTTGCAGGCCGCTTCCCCAACATCCCCATCGCCCGCTTGCATAGCGGGTTGGCGGAGGGCGAAAGGCTGGCGCACTGGCTGGCGGCGAGCCGAGGCGAGGCACGCATCGTGCTAGGAACCCGGCTGGCGGTTTTCACGCCTCTGCCTGATCTGGGGCTGCTCATCGTGGACGAGGAACAGGACGCCTCCTTCAGCCAGCAGGACGGGCTGCGCTACTCGGCCCGCGACCTGGCGGTGTATCGGGCGCAGCTGCGTAATGCGCCCGTGGTGCTGGGCTCGGCGACCCCTGCTCTGGAAACCTGGCATAACGTGCGCGGGCGACGCTACGGACTCTATCGTTTGGATCAGCGCGCCGTGCCTGGCGCCAGCCTGCCGGCAATCGAACTGGTTGATGCGCGGGTGCAAAAACCCTTGGACGGTTTGGCCCCAAGGATCCGACTAGCCTTGGATGAAACCCTGTCAGATGGCGGGCAGGCGCTGGTGTTCATCAACCGGCGGGGCTATGCGCCGACTCTGGTGTGCCCCGCCTGCCGGTGGGCCGCTCCCTGTCCGCGCTGCTCGGCGCGGCTGGTTCTACACCTTCGGGCCAGCCGCCTCAAATGCCATCATTGCGGCCACGAAGAAGCCATACCCACCGCCTGTCCTTGCTGTGGCAATGCCGTGCTGAAACCATCGGGCCACGGCACCCAGCGGCTGGAGACCACCCTGACTGAGGCATTTCCACAGGCCCGCATCTTGCGGGTGGACCGGGATGCCACGCGGCGCAAGGGAAGCTGGGAAGCCATGCAGCAGCGCATCCATGCCGGGGACGCCAATCTCCTCGTAGGCACCCAATTGCTGGCCAAGGGCCATGACTTTCCGGGACTGAATCTGGTTGCGGTAATCAATGCGGACGCGGCCCTGTTCGCCCAGGATTTTCGCGCCGCCGAGCGGCTCTTTGCACAGCTACTCCAAGTCAGCGGCCGGGCCGGACGAACCGGGGACAGTGGCCGGGTTCTGGTCCAGACCGAATTCCCCGAACACCCCTTGTACCAGCATCTGTTGCGGCATGACTTTGAAGGCTATGCCGAAATCCTCCTGACCGAACGCCGGCAGACCCGCCTTCCGCCCTTCAGCTTTCAGGCGGTGTTAAGGGCGGAAGCCACACATCTCGCCTTGGCCGTGGAGTTCCTCGCGCGCGCACGCCGGCTTGCCCCCGCGATCAAGGCGGTGGAGATTTACGATCCAGTGCAGGCGGTCATGACGAGGAAAGCGGGTATGGAACGCGCCATACTGCTTGTTCAGTCCGACAGCCGCGGGGCCTTGCAGCGATGCCTGGCCGCGTGGGCGCCTCAGTTGTACGCACTCAAGCCCGGCTCGGTGCGCTGGCATCTGGACGTGGACCCTGCGGAAATCTGAAAGATGCACCTTCGGCTGGGCTACCAGGCAGCAGTTTGAGCCCAAGCGGAACACGTTATACTTGGCCCGCAAATTGCCTCGATACCGTCCAATGACCCAAGCGCTCGAAATCGTTATTCTCGCTGCCGGCAAGGGCACCCGCATGCGTTCGGCCCTGCCCAAAGTTCTGCACAAGCTGGCTGGAAGCCCCATGGTAAGCCATGTCGTCCGCAGCGCGCGACTGCTCAAGCCTGGCAAATTATGCGTGGTATATGGCTTTGGCGGCGAAGCGCTGCCGGGCACGCTGGCTGACGAAGGCCTGACATTCGTGCAGCAGGCCGAACAACTGGGGACCGGCCATGCCGTCATGCAAGCCGCCAGTCTGCTCACTCCGGGCTCGGTCACCCTGGTCCTATACGGAGATGTGCCCTTGATCCGGCCCGAAACCCTGGGCCCCCTGGTCAACGCCGCGCGCGCAGGAAAGCTGGGCGTGTTGACCGTCAGCCTGCTGCATCCGGACGGCTATGGCCGCGTTGTGCGGAACGAAGCGGGCCAGATTGTGCGCGTCGTGGAACACAAGGATGCCGGCCCGCAAGAGCGGGCCATTCACGAGGTCAACACCGGGTTCGTGGCCATGCCCACCAACCAGTTGTTCGGCTGGCTATCCCGACTTACCAACAACAATGCGCAAAGAGAGTATTACCTGACCGACATCGTCGCCATGGCGGTGGCCGACGGCGTCGAGATCCAGACCAGTCAGCCCGCATTTGAGTGGGAAGTGCTGGGGGTCAACAGCAAGGCACAGCTGGCCGAACTGGAGCGACTCTACCAGCAGATTCAGGCACGGGTCCTGCTGGAAAACGGCGTTACCCTGATGGACCCGGAGCGGCTTGACATCCGCGGCGAACTACATTGCGGTCAGGATGTGCTAATCGACGTGAATTGCGTGTTTGAAGGCCGCGTGGAACTGGGCGACGGAGTGGAGATCGGTCCCAACTGCGTGCTGCGCAACGTGAAGGTGGCAGCCGGCGTGCACATCGACGCCTACACCCTGATCGACGAGGCGGAAGTGGGCGCGGCCAGCAAGCTCGGGCCATTTTCCCGCATACGACCGGGTACGGTGCTGGGCGAGGGCGTCCACGTGGGCAATTTCGTCGAGATCAAGAATAGCCAGGTGGCCCAGGGCTCCAAAATCAATCACCTGTCCTATGTGGGCGATGCCACCGTGGGCAAGAAGGTCAACATAGGCGCGGGCACCATCACCTGCAATTATGACGGCGCGAACAAGCACCGCACGGTGATCGAGGATGAAGCCTTCATCGGTTCCGACACCCAGTTGGTTGCGCCGGTGACGGTGGGCAGAGGCGCCACCCTGGGCGCCGGCACTACCTTGACCCGCGACGCACCGGCCGGCGAACTCACTCTGTCGCGCGTCAAACAAGCCACTATTCCCGGCTGGCAACGGCCCATCAAGAAGCCCAAGGGAGAATAAGAGGCATGTGCGGCATCGTCGGTGCAGTGGCGCAGCGCAACGTGGTTCCCATCCTGCTTGAAGGATTGCGGCGGCTGGAATATCGCGGTTATGACTCGGCCGGGCTGGTTACCATCAATGGCGGTCTCAAACGCGTGCGCAGCGTGGGCCGGGTCGCGGCCCTGGCGGATGAAGCGGCCGCGCAAAGAATCCATGGCCATCTGGGCATCGCTCATACCCGCTGGGCCACGCACGGCGCGCCCACGGAGCATAACGCCCACCCCCATATCAGCGGCGGGCTGGCGGTCGTGCACAACGGCATCATAGAGAACCATGAACAATTAAGGGAACGACTCAAGGATCTGGGTTACCGCTTTGAGTCGGAAACCGACACCGAAGTCATCGCCCACCTGATCCATCATCATTACCAGCGGGACAAGGACTTGCTGATGGCCACCCGCAAGGCGATCAAGGAACTTGCAGGCGCGTATGCCATCGGCGTGGTGCATGAAGATACGCCCCATCGGCTGATTTGCGCGCGCAAGGGCAGCCCGCTCTTGATCGGGTTGGGCATAGAGGAGAACTTCATCGCCTCCGATGCCTCAGCCCTGCTGCCGGTGACCCAGCGCATGCTGTACTTGGAAGAAGGGGACGTGGCAGACATCGGCTTGCTGGCAGTCACGGTTTTCGACCGCAATGGCAAGAAGGCAGGACGGGCTGTACATGTCTCCGAGCTCTCAGCAGACATGGCCGAACTGGGGCCCTTCCGGCATTTCATGCAAAAGGAAATTCACGAACAGCCGCGGGCCCTGACCGACACCCTGGAGTCCGCTCTCGCCCAGGCTCGCATAACCCCCGAGCTGTTTGGCCCTGAAGCGAGCCAGGCGCTCGCCCAAGTCAACGCGGTGACTTTTCTGGCCTGCGGCACCAGCTATCATGCGGCGAAAGTGGCCACTTACTGGCTGGAAGAGATTGCCGGCCTGCCGGCTGCGGCGGAAATTGCCAGCGAATACCGCTACCGGACCTCGGTGCCCAATCCCAACGCGCTGATCGTCACCATCTCCCAGTCGGGGGAGACCGCCGACACCCTGGCCGCCCTGCATCATGCCCAGGAGCTCGGGCAGGCGCTGACCCTTTCGATCTGCAACGTGGCGGAATCCGCCTTGGTCCGGCAATCCAGGCTGCGCTTTCTCACCCGCGCGGGGCCGGAGATCGGCGTGGCCTCGACCAAGGCCTTCACTACCCAACTGGCCGTTCTCTTTCTCCTGACCCTGGTGCTGGCCAAGCTGCGCGGCAGGCTCAGTCCCGAGGCCGAATCCGGCTACTTGGCACAGTTACGCAGTCTGCCGGAAAAGGCCTTGCAGGTCCTGGCCCTGGAACCCCAGATCGAGGCATGGGCGCAGCGTTTCGCCAACAAACATCATGCGTTGTTCCTGGGCCGGGGGGTTCATTACCCCATCGCCCTGGAAGGCGCGCTCAAACTTAAGGAAATTTCCTACATCCACGCCGAAGCTTATCCGGCCGGCGAACTCAAACATGGTCCGCTGGCTCTGGTTGATGAAGATATGCCGGTGATCGCGATTGCCCCCAATGATGCCCTGCTGGAAAAGCTCAAATCCAACCTGCAGGAAGTCCGCGCTCGGGGCGGGGAGCTTTATGTCTTCGCCGACGAGGACGTGGGCATTACCCCCAGCGATGTCGTCCACGTCATCCACCTGCCCGGCAAGGGCGGCAGCCTGTCCCCCATCCTGCACACGTTGCCGCTCCAGTTGCTGTCCTACCACGCCGCGCTGCAAAAAGGCACCGATGTGGACAAGCCGCGCAACTTGGCGAAGTCTGTGACCGTGGAATAGGCCGAAATTAAGCGGACTCTGCACTGGGAACGGGTTGCGGGGTTCAGTGCAAATGCCAGCTTGCAAAACAACTTGGGTCGAGCCCCGGACGGGGAGCAAGCCCCTGATCCGGCACAATCAACTTGGGTATAGAGACGCGCTCAATGGCGATGCCGGGCGAGCCTTGTGTGCCCGAGCTAGCCCGGATATTTCATAGAAGGTATCGGCGGAACCGCCGAAAGGCGCTCTAATACAGGTGTCGAAGCCGTATGTAGAGGAGTTCCGCCGATGCCAAAGTGTATTGCTGATCAGCTGAGTTTTGGGCGCCTGGGTCGGCGCGTCATCGAAGCCAACTTTGAGGGCGGCGCGCTCAGCTCCGACGGCGGGTTGATGCTGCTCAAGGAAGTGGATCGGCGTATCGGATTGTCGGCCTCGGTGGCCGCTGCACTGCATGACCTGCGCCATCCCGATCTGATCACTCACGACTTGCGCAATCTGGTGGCGCAGCGGCTGTACGGGCTGTGCTGCGGCTACGAGGACCTGAATGACCACGCGGCCTTGCGCAGCGATCCGCTGATGCAAACGGCGGTCGGGACTGGCGAGGAGCTGGGCAGTAGCCCGACTCTGTGCCGCATGGAACAGCGGGCCAACCGGGCCGATGTCCTCGCACTGAATCGGGTGCTCATCGAGCAGTTCATCGCCGCCCAGGCGGTGGCGCCCCAAGAACTCATCCTCGACATCGACGCCTCGGACATTGCGCTGCATGGCGATCAAGAGCAGGGCGAGTTCCACGCCTACTACGATCACTATTGCTATTTGCCGCTCTACGTCTTCGCAGGCAAGAGCATGCTCGCCTGCGTCCTGCGCCGCAGCCGCATCGACGGGGCCAAGCACGCGGCGGCGGTGATCAAGCTCCTGGTCACCCGTCTGCGGCAAGCCTGGCCTAAGGTGCGCCTGATCGTGCGCGGCGACTCGGGTTTCTGCCGGCAACGCCTGATCCGCTGGTGCGAGCGCCACTATGTGGGCTATGTGATCGGCGTGGCGCGCAATGCCCGCCTGCACCACCGTGTCGAAGACTGGGAGCAGGCGATGGAACGGGCGTTCGAGCAAACCCGGACTAAGCAGCGCATGATCCGTGAGTTCCGTTACACTGCCGACAGTTGGAACCGGGAACGACGCATCATCACGCGGCTGGAATTTGGCAGCCAGGGCGCCAATCCGCGCTTCATCGTAACGAATCTGGACGGCTTGCCCGAGGCGCTGTACGACGATCTGTATTGCCTGCGTGGCGAGGCGGAGAATCGGATCAAAGAAAGCCAGCTTGACCTGTTCGGCACCCGCGCCAGCTGCCACAAATTCCCCGCCAACTGGCTGCGCATGCTGTTATCGGCACTCGCCTATACGCTGATGCAGCGCCTGCGCGAGATCGGCCTAGCTGGCACCGATCTGGCCACGGCGAGCTCGGCGACGATTCGGGTGAGGCTGCTCAAGATCGGCGCCGCCGTGATCCGTAATACGCGGCGCATCCGCATCCTGTTCGCCTCCCACCATCCGCTGCGCGACCTCTTCCTCGCAGCCGCCCGCGCCCTGGCTTCCCCGTAGCCAATCCCGAGTGCGTCCCCGACATGTTGACGCTTCGGGGGTAGGGGGAAGTCCGCCCGCAAATCCCTCAGTTGCCCAAATTCTATGCAACACCCCCGCCCAAACCCAACCTTCCACTCATTGCGCATGAGCTGGGACGTTCTCGATAAGGGCCGGTGAAATATCCGGGCTAGCGCCGCTTGTGGTCCACCTTCATCGCCAGGGTCGCCACCTGCACGCGGTTTTGCAAACCCAGTTTTTCCATGATGTTGCGTAGGTGGTTGCGCACAGTGTTCTCGGACAGCTTGAGTTCATAGGCGATGATCTTGTTGCTCATACCACGCTTCACGCACTCGACGATTTCCAGTTCACGGGTAGTCAAGGCACTCAGTGCGCTCTGATTAAAATTGCCTTGGGCCATGCGCTGCATGACCTCCAGCGGAAAGCTGCCCTGTCCTTCGCAAACGCTTCTGATCGCGGCAATCACCTGATCGGGTTCGCTGGTCTTGATGACGTAGCCATCCACCCCCGCCTTGACCGCTTGGGAAATCTCTTCGTCGCTGTCTGCGATGGTAAACATGATGACCTTGGCGCCCGCCGCCTTTATCTCGGCCACCAGATCGAGCCCGTCCACATCCGGCAGGGAACGATCCAGCAGCACCACGTCTGCCCGGTTTTCCGCCTTGAGCCAATCGCGCAAGCTTGCGCCGTCGGTCAGCTGCGCCGCGAGCGTGAAATCCGCCGCCTGCGCGATGTAGCTGGACACTCCCATGCGCAGCAAGGGGTGATCATCCACCAGCACCACCTTAATGGCTTGGCTCATGCTTGTTGTCCTCGGCAGGCTCAGGTTGGCAAACCTCTGGGTTTGCGCTTTGCATTTTCAAAGAGCCGGTCGTACATCCAGCCCGGCATGTACTTAAGTATGCGTGCGCCCAGGCTCATTTGCCAAGGAATAACAATGTAGCGGCGATGCAATCGTATCGCCCTGGCGATTTTGCGTGCGGCAGATTCCGCCGTCATGCGGAAAGGCATTGAATACGTGTTGACCTGGGTCATCGGAGTATCAATATATCCAGGCGCGACCGTGACCACGGCAATGCCCATGGAACGCAGTTCCAGCCGCAGGCTTTCCAGATAGACCCTGACCGCCGCCTTGGAGGCCGAATACGCACCGCCCCCGGCCAAGCCACGTACCCCGGCCACGCTGGCAATGCCGCACAGCGTTCCGGAGCCTCGCTCGGACATTCCCTGGATAAAGGGATGGAAGGTATGCACCAGCCCCTTCAGGTTGGCATTCATGACGGCCTGGAATACCGGCAGATCTTCGGCGTGTTCGGTGAGAGTTCCAACCGATATGCCTGCCGAGCCGATGACGATGTCAGGCAGCCCCACCTGCTCGATAAAGGCCCGCGCCGCCGCCTGCACAGCCTGAGCATCCCTTACATCGGCGATAAAGGCCAGCGCATTGTACTGTGCGGCTATCTCCTGCAGGGGCGCGGCGCGGCGCCCGAGCAGGCCGAGTCTTGCCCCACGCTGTCCGTATAACTGGGCCAGGGCGCGACCCAGTCCACTGCCGGCCCCGGTGATGAAGACAACAGGAGACCTACTTCTTGTGTCGGGCAACCGATCTGGTACCCGCTTTATGGGACTTCGGCGCGCGCTCCTGGCGGATCTTCTGGATCAGGTAGTCCAGTGTTTCAAACAGGCGCTCTTCGGTGATGGTCTGAGCCTGAGAAGTTACAAACTTGCCGCCGACCATCAATGCCGGTACCCCATTGATACCGGCATTTCGGGCTGACTGGGCACCCTTCATGACACGGGACTGTGTAGAAAAGGAATTGTAGGCCGCCTCAAACTTGGCCCGGTCCACACCCTGTTTTTCTATCCAGGAAAACAAGGTGGCCTCGTCATTCAAGTTGATGTTCTGAACGTGATAGGCCTCGAACACCTTGTCATGCAGCCTGTCCAGGGCACCGACGTCCTGGAGGGCATAGAAAATCTTGGCGCCGGGCTGCCACTGGCTATTGAACACGGCTGGCACATAGCGGAGCTGCGTGTCCTTGGGCAGCTTCTTCGCCCAAGCCTCTAAAGCCGGGCGCAGATGGTTGCAGTGCGGGCAGCGATACCAGAAGAACTCTACAACCTCGATCTTGTTGCCGGTCTCCACTGGCTGGGGCACCTTGAGCACGGTGTAGTCCTGGCCTTCGGTAATGGGTTGTAGATCGGAGGTGCCGGCGTGCGATATCGGGACCAGGAACAAGGCTGCCAACATGGACAGGACGCGGACATACATTCGCATTGAGCTATCTCCTAGGGTTGGTTTAGTTTGGTTCGTTATTCTTTTTGACCGGCTCTGCCGCAATCGCATTGTCACTCAGACGCTTACGGGTGGCTTCCAGTTCCGCTCGCGTGTTCATGGGGCCAATGCGCACCCGGTAGAGCGTGCCTTGGTCCGCAAGCTCGGCGGATTCTATGTCGGCTTCCACGCCCAACAATGCCAGCTTGGCCTTCATGTTGTCCGCCTCTTCCGGATGCTGAAATGCGCCAGCCTGGAGCCAGTATTGCGGAGCAGCAGGCGTTTCGGAATTTGCAATTGAAGAATTTACGTTGGCCGGCAAAGACCTGTAGAAGTCATAAGTAGGTGCAACCGCGGGACTGGTCTGTTTGGCGGGCGTGGATGGCTGCTCGACCTGGGTAATGGGCTCCGACGACGCAGTCACAAAAGGATTATTGCGGGTGACTGCCAGCGTTACCGCCAATGCCAACGCCAGTCCAACCAGCAGCCCCAAGGCAAAGCCACCCCAAAAACGGGCCTTGCCACTCGAGCCAGAAGTATTGCGTGCCATTACATTCTTTCCGGGGCTGAAACACCCAATAGTTTAAGACCGTTGCTCAATACCTGGCGGGTGGCGAGAATGAGGCATAAACGGGCCCGCTTGACGGATTCTTCCAGGACCAGAAATTTTTCCGCGTTGTAGTAGGTGTGCAGGTCTGCCGCCAGATCCTTTAGGTAATAGGCGACCATGTGCGGCGCAAGTTCCCGGGCCGCCACTTCCACGGTGTCTGGATAATCCGCCAGACGCTGCATCAAGGCCCTTTCGTAGGCGCTTTGCAGGGGCGAAAGGTCCGTAGCCACGAGGCTTTCAGCCGCGCCGCCCCATTCCGCCAGTACGCTGCAAATGCGGGCGTGGGCATATTGGACGTAATAGACCGGATTGTCGTTGCTCTGCGACTTGGCCAGATCCAGATCGAAATCCAGATGCTGGTCTGACTTGCGCAGCACATAGTAAAAACGCGCGGCGTCATTGCCCACTTCCTGGCGAAGTTCGCGCAGGGTGACGAATTCTCCCGAGCGGGTGGACATCGACACCTTCTGGCCAGCCCGGTACAACACCGCAAATTGCACCAGTGCAACGGTCAGTTTTTCCGCGTCGAGGCCAAGGGCAGCGAGCGCCGCCTTCACCCGCGGAATGTAGCCGTGATGGTCCGCGCCCCAGACATCAATGATGCGGTCGAAGCCGCGCTCATATTTGTTGGCATGGTAGGCGATATCGGAAGCGAAATAGGTGTATTCGCCATTGGCGCGCTTCAACACTCGGTCCTTCTCGTCGCCGAAAACGGCGGACCGAAACCACAGTGCGCCATCCTGCTCATAAAGGTGCCCAGCGGCCTCCAGCCGTTCAACGGCCCGAACGACCTCGCCCGTATCGAATAGGCTTTTTTCCGAAAACCAGCGGTCAAAGGACACGCCGAATTCTTCCAGATCTTCGCGGCCATCGGCCAGCTGTTCGTTCAAGACAAAACCGTGAAAGTAGAAATAGTCGCTACCCAACAAACGCTTGGCGGCGGCAATCAGGCCATCCAGATGAGCCTCATTTTGGCGTCTGGCCTCGGGGTCGTCCGCCGTGAACTGATCGTCAGCCGGACGGGGCGGGACGCCATCCAGTATCTTCCAGGGATCATGGATGTAGAGATCATTGTGCTCGGCGTAAATGGCCCGGGCCATTTCCTTCACATACTCACCCTGATAGCAATTAGAGGGAAACGGCAGATGAATGCCGGTCATTTCCAGATAGCGCAGCCATGTGGACAGGGCCAGGATATCCATCTGCCGGCCAGCATCGTTGACGTAGTACTCGCGGTTGACCGTGAAGCCGGCGGCATCGAGCAGGTTGGCCAGGCTGGCGCCGTACGCCGCCCCGCGGCCGTGGCCCACATGCAGTGGTCCGGTGGGATTGGCAGAGACGAACTCCACCTGCACATGAAGTCCCGCTGCCGGCTTGCGGCCATAGGCCGCCCCTGCCTCCAGCGCCTGCGCCACGCCGCCGGTCCAGGCCCGCGCGCTCAGGAACACATTGATAAACCCGGCGCCCGCGATCTCCGTTCTGCTTACCAGGGAATTCGGGGTGAGGGCCGCTTGAATGGCGCGGGCCAATTCCAGCGGATTGCGCTTGAGCTGTTTTGCCAGCCTAAACGCAACGCTGCTGGCAAATTCCCCGTGTTCGGCGATCTTGGGCCGATCCAGCTCCAGCGCACCGTCGAATTCCGGCGCCACTGCGGACACCGACTGAGCCAACCACTGGGCGATCTGGTCCTTGAGGGATGAAGGCATGCTTGTGTAGAAAACCGCGGCCAACGAGACGACGATTCATTCCGGTTGAAGTGGGCCGAATTATATCAGCCCGTTTCCGGCGGTTTCTGCCTTTCGCGTACGCCAAAGATGGCGTCATGGCTCCTCGTCCAGGCGCTTTCCGTGGCGGATATTGAGCTGCTTGAGTTTGCGATACAAATGGGTGCGCTCCAGCCCTGCCTTCTCCGCCACCCGGGTCATGCTACCGCCTTCTTTCTGGATCAAATGTTCAAAGTAGAGCCGCTCGAAGGCATCGCGGGCTTCGCGCAGCGGTGCATCCAGCGAAACTGAATTTCCCAGGGCAGGAGTGGCGGCCTGCTTGAGGGGGGACAGCACCCGGGACACTTCGTCACCGTCGATTTCCTCGCCCAGTGAAGTGATCGCCAAGGTTCTGACGACACTGTTCAACTGGGGCAGATTGCCAGGCCAGTCGAAATTCCTAAGTGCGTTAAGTGCACCGATGGTGAACTTGCGATTGGCGGATTCGCCGATTTCCATCAACTGTGCCAGCATGAAGTTGGCGATGTCCGGAATGTCCTCCCTATGCTCGCGCAGCGGAGGCACCCGCAGACGCACGGAAGAGAGACGGTAATACAGTCGGCTGTCCAGTTCGCCCTCGTTTACCAAACTATCCAGATTATGGTGGGTGGCGGCCACGATGCGGGCGGACGATCCATCCATTCGATCCAGCAGCAGCGAAAGGCCTTTCTGTTCCAGTTTGGAGAGCTCGCTTAGTTCGGCCAAATACAGCGTGCCGTTCTGCAGTTTTTCCAAGTAGCTGAGCGGGTTGGAAACCAGCACGGCCCGGTTGTCGATCTCCACCCAGGGGGCGCTGGGTTGATGCAGAAATCGGGCGCACTGGTCAAAGCCGCTCCCCGCCTCTCCCATCAGCATGACCGGGGTGGTGTAGCCAGCCACCTGGGTGAGGCGCTTCTTAAGTTCCTGGATAACCTGGCTCTTGCCCAGCGAGGACAAATCCATTGACGGCGCCCGTCGCGGGCCTTCTGATTTCTTGATCGCCTTGCCGACAGTGGCCAAGAGCTTGGCCAGGGCGATAGGCTTTTCGAGAAAATCCACTGCGCCCATCTTGGTCGCTTCCACAGCTGTGTCAATGGTGGCATGGCCGGACATCATCACCACCGGCATTGTGAGCAAGCCGTTGGCCGCCCATTCCTTAAGCAAGGTGACGCCATCGGTATCCGGCATCCAGATGTCCAGCAGCACCAGATCAGGACGCCGCTGCACCCGAAACGCGCGGGCCTCATTGGCATTTTCCGCCAGATGAACGTCATAACCCTCTTCGGTCAGAATCTCCGACAACAGTTCGCGAATGCCGACTTCGTCATCTACTACCAGCACGTGTCCGCTCACGAAGTTTCCCCTTGGTGAAAGATCGGCAGGTACACGCTGATGCGGGCTCCACCCGAGGCCTGGTTTTCCACTCGTATGCTTCCGTGGTGCTCTTCCACAATTTTCTTAACGATCGGCAGGCCCAGCCCCGTGCCCTTGGGCTTCGTGGTCGCGTAAGGCTCAAACAACCGCGCCACCAAGTGTTCCGGAAATCCGGGCCCATTGTCGCTGATAGTCAGCACTACCCGCTCCTGCAGCAACTGGGTACTGATGATGATGCGGCCATTGTCTGTTCCACCGAGGGCATCCTGTGCATTCTGCAACAGATTATGTATCACCTGGCGCAATAGTGTGGAGTCTCCCGCGACCGGCGGCAAGTCTTCAACCAGTCTTACCTCCATGTCCAAGCCATGCGCATCGTAAAGCGTCAGCACCTCCCGAATCAGACCGTTCAGCTCCAGCCTTGCAATGCGGGCTCGCGGCATGCGGGCGTAGCTGGCGAAAGCGTCAACCATAGACTTCATTGCTCCGACCTGATTGACGATGGTTTGGGTCGAGCGCAACAGGAACTCCTTTTCTGATCCGCCCAACCTGCTTCCCAACTTGTGGGCGATCCGCTCGGCCGAGAGTTGTATGGGGGTGAGGGGATTGCGGATTTCGTGCGCAAGCCGGCGCGCCACTTCGCCCCATGCCGCATCGCGTTCCGCACGTATGAGCTTGGTCACGTCGTCGAACACGAGGGTGTACCCGCGCGCCACGCCCTGGGGCAGCGGGGCGCCGCGCACCAGCAGAATCTGTGCGCCTTCCGGCCCGCTAAAATCGATTTGCTGCTGCCATAAACTTTCGCCCTGAGTCTCGAAGCGCGCCGCTATCTGCTGTCCAAAAGATTGCAGCGCGCCGTCTCCGTTGGCCCACTCTGCCGGACTGTGCGCCTCCAGGCTCCCGGACACGGTTCCAAGTATGCGCAGCGCGGCGGGATTCAACGCCCTCACCCGATAATCCTGATCCAGAACCACGACACCCGACGATAGATTGGCCAGCACGGTTTCCAGATAGGCCTTGGCCTGCTCGGTTTCCTGGTGGTTATGATCTACTTCCGCCCGGGCCTCGGACAACTGCTGGGTCATGCGATTGAATGAACGGATCAGGGCACCCAGTTCATCCCGGCTATGGACCGGCCGCATCTGCGAAAAATCACCCTGCCCCACCGCCCGGGTTCCGCGCGCCAAGGTCCGCAGGGGCGCACCCAACCGCTCCGACACCAGATAGGCAAGCGAAATGGTCAGCAGCAAAGCAATCAGCAGGGTAAGGGTCAACGCCACGCCATACAGGCGTTTCAACGCCATGCGCGAGACTGCAATCTGCTGATATGCCCGATAGGCATCCTGCACCACGCCTGCATCCTGGGCCAGGCTTTTGGGAACGTTCTGCAATACCTGGAGCACCCGCGTTCTTCCGGAAAAGGTGTTGGAATAAACCGGAACCAACACGCGCATGACCAGGCTTCCGTCGCGCAAGGCCTCGACCCGGCTGTAGGTTTGCTGCTGCCGCACCTGCCAGATCAAGTTCTTGTCCGGCATTTCTGGCAACAAGCTGGTCTTTTCTCCGCCGGCATAGGCCACCACACCGCCCCGATCATCGAAGAGCGTCAGTTCCTGCACCGCCGACTGCTCGCGGATGGTCGAGAGCAGGCTAATCATGGAACCGGAACCTTCATCCGACAACGACAGGGCCAGCCGCTCGGACTTCCTGCCGAGTTCCTTCAGCAGGTCATCCAGCGCCGCCTGTGCGAGATTTACGCCAGATGTCAGCGCATTGTCGACCCGGACATCGAACCAGGTCTCGATACTGCGGTTGAGAAAGAATACCGATGCCGAAAACACGACGGCTGCGGGCAGGATGGCGACCAGTCCAAACCAGAATAGGAGTTTGAGCGTGAGCTTGCTGCCGAACACACCATTGCGGATGCGGCGGCGCAACACCACCAACTGCCAGCCCACCAGACCAAATAACAGCGCAGCCGCGATCACTCCGGCAATGAGCAGGGCCGGAAGGCCTTCCGCAAGAAGTGGGCTATCCTGGCTGGAGGTAAACAACAGGTAGAGCAGCACACCCACCAGGGCTGCGGCCCCCAAGACTACGAAGCGCATCTATTCAAGGTTCCATGTCTGAATCGGGACAAGTACACGAACCGGTCTGCGAATGACGCAGATCATACCAATCAGTATGACAACAAGTGCGTAAGAAAGGACACAATACAAGAATGAGGAACGGGGGTGCCGTCAGGGTTCGAATTTCCATTCATACCATTCCCCCTCCGCTTCCCATTTGGTGCCGGTCAGGGCGTTGATCTGCAGCGCCTTGGGCAGCTGGCTCAGGTCCAGCCGCAGGCGCAATTCACCCTTGTAAGTCTGATTTGGTTTGAGCAGATTCTTCTCTGCGACCGGCCAGCCTTCGATGTGACCCAGCGCCGCGAGCGCCTCATTCAAGGTGTCGTAGGTCTTGAGCTGGTAATTGGTTTCCAAATAGTAGCGCCGCAACAGCAGGTGGTAGGACAGGATCGAGTTTCGGGTCGCTTCCGCCACGCTCTCATCAAACCACCAGTTGCGCGTGCGGCTCAGTTCAAACTCGGTCTGAAAATGCAGGATCAGACCTTTTTTCAGCGCGTCTTCCAGATTCTTGTTCAGGCTTACCGCGATATCCGCATTCAGTTCGTACGCGTCGTTGTTGAGCTTAAGCTCCGCCGACTTGACCAGAATGCCTTCTGCTGCAGCCATGCCGGAAGTAACTGCCATCCCCAGCATCGCCATCCAGATTCCAGCCAGGAAGACATCAAGCGCGTTTCTCCAGCAAGGCGTAGAAGAAGCCATCGTGTTGAACATTGGGCAGTAATTGACCTTTTTGTATGGCTGAGGGCAAGTCCAAACGCCTTGCATTCTCATGTTGGGAGAGAAGGAGCCCGATCTGGTCTTCGTTCTCTTCACCAAAAATCGAACAGGTTGCGTAAAGCAATTTACCACCCGCCGCCAGGGTCTGCCATAGCGTCCCGAGGATTTCGCTCTGTTTGCGCGCAAATCCCGCAATATCTTCAGGTCGGCGCAGCCATTTGATATCCGGATTGCGGCGTACCACGCCGCTGGCTGAACATGGTACGTCCGCCAGGACACGGTTGAACGGACGGCCATCCCACCAAATGTCCGGTCGAGCCGCGTCCCCGGTCTTGAGCTCGGCCGACAACCGCAGTCGGTCCAGATTTTGTTGAACCCGCTCCAGGCGCTTCCCATCCGCATCCAGCGCCAGCAAATCGACGTCAGCCAGTTCGAGCAGGTGGCCGGTCTTTCCGCCCGGGGCGGCGCAGGCATCCAGCACCCGCATGCCGTCCCGGACATCGAGCAGTTGCGCCGCCCATTGGGCGCCCGCATCTTGCACCGATACCCGCCCCTCGGCAAAACCGGGAATCCTGGCGACTGGAACCGGACGATCCAGCGTGACGGCCCAGGGCCCGCTCTGGGTCGCGGGCATTTCCGCGGCATGCAGGTCGGCCAAGACTTGCGCAGGCGTGGCATTCCTGCGGTTAATCCTCAGGGTAAGGGGGGGATGAAGCTGATCGGCGAAGAGAATCGCGTCCCACTGGTCCGGGTGTGCGCGCTTGAGTTTTTCCACCCACCAGGCGGGATGATTGTAGCGGCCTTCGAGCGTATTTCTGGCCTCGCGCAGCAGGTGTTCCTGCTGACGCTGGAAACTGCGCAGCACCGCATTCACCAGAGCCCGGTATTTGCGCGGCGCCGCTTCCACGCCGTTGTTTACGATGGCGTGCGGCGCGCCGCGCGTGTACAGGAGTTGATAGAGGCAAACCAACAGCACGGCCTGCGTGTAGCGATCGGCGAGCGGCCGGGCAACCAACTGCGCCACTAGCGCAGTGAGCGTGCCCCGGAAGCGCGGCACGCCATATGCCGCATCCTGCACCGCGCCCCGCTGCGATCCCTCCAACAGGTCGAGGCGCGCTGCCTGCAGCGCCTGGGCGAGTGTGCGGCCGGCCAGCGTGTCCGCAATAATGCCGGCCGCAATGGCTTGTGGATTGATCAGGCGCCCCGAGCCATTTGCATCAGGCGCGACACCCGTTCCTCGGTCGAGGGGTGGGTAGAAAATAACCCCTTGATACCGCCAGCAGACAAGGGGTTGATGATCATCATCTGCGCGGTTTCCGGATGCATTTCCGCCGTGGGCATCGCCTGCCCCTTGGCATAGGCTTCAATCTTTCTCAGGCCCATGGCGAGTGCTTCCGGGTCGCCTGAAATTTCGGCGCCGCCGGCGTCCGCACCAAATTCGCGGCTGCGTGAAATTGCCAACTGGATCAGCATGGCGGCAATCGGCGCCAGAATCATCACGATGATCGCAATGACAGGATTGCCGCCCCGATCCCGGTCGTTGCCGCCGAAGAACATGCCAAAGTTAGCCAGCATCGAAATGGCCCCCGCCACGGTTGCGGAAAGGGTGGAAATCAGGGTGTCGCGGTTTCTGACGTGCGTCAGCTCATGCGCCATCACAGCGCGCAGTTCGCGCTCTGACAGCAATTGCACGATGCCGGTGGTGGCGGCCACCGCGGCATGTTCCGGGTTGCGCCCGGTGGCGAACGCATTGGGCTGTGGTTCGTCGATGAGGTAGACCCGCGGCATGGGCAGTCCTGCGTTGTGTGCCAGTTCCTGCACCGCCGCATAGTACCGGCCACCGATCTGTGCATCCACCTCGCGTGCCTGATACATGCGCAACACCATCTTGTCCGAGTTCCAGTACGCAAACAGGTTCATCGCGCCGCCTATGATCAGCGCGATCAACATGCCGCTCTTGCCTCCCAGCACCAGACCCACGGCACCGAACAGGGCCACGATGCCGGCCATCAAAATGGAAGTTTTCAGCCAGTTGCCGAACATATTTCTTCGCTCCGGATTCGTGAGTAAATGGACTGCGTTTAGATGGTATCTGTTCCGGCAAATTCAATCGGCCTGGTACCAAATTCTGCCCGAGTGCCGCTTGCGGTCTTTGGCCGACGCCTGGCGCCAGTGATGACTATAAAGAGATCTCGGGAAGGCAGGATGGGCTTTCTCGAAGCTGTAAGTCTGAATGGGGTGGAATCGTGAAAAGAAGTTCAGTATTGGTCATCGCAGCCCTGCTCTCGGGTTTTTGCACAGTTTCCCTGGCCGCGGGTGACATAGCGTCGGGAAAGGACAAAGCCATCGCCTGTGCCGCCTGCCACGGGCTGGATGGAACATGGGAAATTCCACTACTGCAGGGCGGCATGACTAAATTGGCTGGAATGGATGAGCATAGGCTTCTAGACGCTCTGATGGCGTATCGCTACGGCCGACGCTTTCATCCAATGATGCAGTTTTTCGTTCTGCCGTACAGTGACAAGGATCTGGAAGACATTGCGGCCTACTATTCGAGCCTGAAGGATCCCCTGTTGGTTCCACGCAAATAGATTGCGATTGAGCCGCGTCACAAATTCCCCAAGGTCTCGCCGGGGCTTAATGGATTACCCGCCAGAAACGCGGCAGCGGACATGCGCCTGCTGCCAGCTTTCTGCAGTTCGCCAATTCGCAGCGTGCCGTTCCCGCAAGCCACAACCAGGCCTTCGGGCTTCGCCTCAAGTACCCGCCCTTCGTGTCCGCTGCCGGCGACTGGGACAGCCTGCCAGATCTTGAGGGTTTCGCCGTTGAGGACGGTCCAGGCACCGGGTGCCGGATTGAACGCCCTCACCTTGCGCGCCAGCACTTCCGCAGGGAGGGACCAGTCCAGCCGGGCGGCTTCCTTGTTCACCTTGGCCGCATAGGTCACACCCTCCGCCGGTTGCGCAACGGGCGTCAGCGCATCGAGCCGATCAAGCGCATCGAGGATGGCCTGCGCCCCAACTTCGGCCAGGCGGTCATGCAAGCTGCCGGCGGTGTCGGTTTCAGCTATTGGAACGGATACGGTCAGCAGCACCGGTCCGGTATCCAGTCCGGCTTCCATTCGCATGATGGAGATGCCGGTTTGCTTGTCCCCGGCCTCGATTGCCCGCTGGACGGGCGCCGCCCCGCGCCAGCGCGGCAAGAGCGAGGCATGAATGTTGAGGCAGCCCAAGCGTGGAAGGTCCAGCACGGTCTGGGGCAGGATCAGCCCATACGCCGCCACGACCATCACGTCCGCCCGCGCTTCCCGAATCGGGCCATGCGCCGCCGGGTCGCGCAGGTTTCCCGGCTGGTAGACGGAAATCTCAAGCGCCTGCGCCATGAGTTTTACCGGGCTGCGCGTCAAATTCATCCCGCGGCCGGCAGGGCGATCCGGCTGGGTCAGGACCAGAGGGATGGTGTGGCCCGCCCGAGCTACTGCAGACAACGCATGCCGGGCAAACTCGGGGGTGCCCGCGAAAACAACGCGCATCAGAGTATGGTGTGCTGGCCGTCGCTGGGCGCTTTGCGCTCGCGCGCTTCTTTCTGCAGCTTGACCCTGATGCGGTTCTGCTTGAGGCGGGAAAGGTACTGGACAAATACCTTGCCCAGCAGATGATCCATCTCATGCTGCACGCAGACGGCCAAAAGTCCTTCCGCATCGAACTCGCAGGCTTCACCTTGCCGATTGAGAGCCCGGACCCGAACCTTTTCCGCTCGATGCACCTTCTCGTAGATGCCTGGAACCGAAAGACAACCCTCCTCCCATTCCACCTCGCCGCTCTTTTCGATGATTTCGGGATTGATCAGCACCCGCAAGTCATTACGCTGCTCGGAAATATCGATCACGATGACTCGCTCGTGAGCATCCACCTGAGTCGCGGCGAGGCCGATGCCGGGGGCGGCGTACATGGTCTCTGCCAGATCGTCCACCAGCTTCTGGATACGCGCATCAACCGCCTGTACGGGTTTAGCCACTGTGTGCAGGCGTGCGTCGGGGTAGCGAAGGATGGACAGCTTGGCCATAAAAGCTTGTTTCTATAAGAGGTTAGGTGCAAACTTTCACGGCAAGTTGAAAGTTGGGCTAAATCTGATGATATTTCAACCGTTATGACTGAGAGTATTCCATAATTCTCAAATTAGACAAGGTCTAAATAAAGGGTTCCTCCATGCGCAAATTCCTGATCGCTGCCGCCTTTTTCACGGCTTTCGCCCTTCCTGCTCTAGCCGATGAACTTCAATTGCGGAAAGACGCTCCGGACAAGTATGCCGTCGTCAAGGGCGACACCTTGTGGGACATATCGGGGCGCTTCCTGAAGAGTCCCTGGCGCTGGCCTGAGATCTGGAACATGAACAAGGAGGAGATCAAGAACCCGCACTGGATCTACCCGGGCGACCTGATCGTGCTTGACCGTACCGGGGGCCGGCCATACTTGAAACTGGTGCCTGGGCCAGAGCACGGACTTGAAACCACCAGGCTCTCGCCACACTCGCGGGAAACCCCGATCGAAACCAATGCCATCCCCACCATTCCGGTCTCTGTCATTCATCCCTTCCTCTCCCAACCGCGCGTAGTCCCGGCCGGCGAAATGGACAGGGCGCCGTTCATTCTGGGCACCAATGAAGATCGGATCGTGCTGGCCAAGGGCGACACCGCTTACGCCACCGGCGGCCCCGCCAATGTCACCCGCTGGAACGTCCTGCGTCCGGGCAAGGCCTTGAAGGATCCGGAGACGGGCGAACTGTTGGGCTATGAAGTGGAATATCTGGGTGATGCCCGCACCCTGCTGCCGGGCGCCCCGCAAAAGATTCTGATTACCAGCACGGCTCGGGAAATTCTGCCCAGGGACAAGCTGCTGCCTGCCAATGACGATATACCCTTCGAGTACGCGCCCCACGCGCCGGAACGACGCGTCACGGGTCGGATTATTTCCGCTTACGGCGGTATATCGGATACCGGCCGCTATCAAACCGTGGTCCTTAATCGCGGCGCCCGGGACGGACTCGACCCAGGTCAGGTTCTGGCCATTTATCAGGCAGGCGACACGGTCAAACTGTCCAAAGAGGAGCAGGAACGAATCACCTGGCTGGCCAACAAGGCGGGTGCGCCGGACACCGCATGGCTAACCAACGATGTGCGCTGTCTCAATAAAGACGGCAAGGTGACTTATGATCAGCCCGCTGATAGCAGGGGGGTCTATCGGTCGGCGTGCCTCAACAATGCGGATGAAAATGACATCAAGCTGCCGGATGCCCGCAGCGGGCTGCTGATGGTCTATCGGGTGTATGACAAGGTTGCCTACGCGCTCATCATGCAATCCGATCGCGCCGTACATTTGCTCGATACGGTCCGCAACCCCTGAGCCCAACCCTTGAGCCATCGCTCGTCGCCCGAGCCTTGGCTCAAGTTCTGTCTCGTGCCCGGTATCGGCGACGGGGCAATCCGCAAGCTGCTCGAGCACTTTGGTGGGATTCATGCGGCCGCCGCCGCGCCGGCCACCGCTCTAAGGCAAGTTCTCCCGCCCCGGCTGGCCGAAGCGCTCCACAATGGGCCCGATTCCGACCTGCTGCTGCATACCCTTAACTGGCTGGAAAAGCCCCAGCACTTCCTGCTAACGCTTGAAGACGACGACTATCCAACTCTGCTTCGGGAGATTCCCGATCCGCCTCCGGTGCTCTATGGCCGCGGCCGCCGTGACTTGTTGGGCAGACCCGCTCTCGCCATCGTCGGCTCCCGCAATGCAACGCCCCAGGGCATAGCCAATGCCGGAGCATTCGCCGAGGCCCTGTCCGGCGCCGGCCTGACCATAGTCAGCGGCCTGGCCCTGGGAATAGATGCCAGCGCCCACCGCGGCGGACTAAGAGGCGAGGGTTCCACCGTCGCAGTGGTCGGGACCGGACTCGACCGTGTCTACCCAGCCGGTAACAAGGCGCTGGCGCATGAAATTGCCGACAAGGGCCTGCTGCTGTCGGAATTCAACCTGGGCAGCCCCTCGGCGGCCGGGCATTTCCCCAAACGCAACCGCCTCATCAGCGGTCTTTGCCGCGGGGTGCTGGTGGCCGAAGCCACTCCCGACTCCGGCTCCCTCATCACCGCTCGCTTGGGACTGGACCAGGGTCGCGAAGTGTTCGCCATTCCGGGCTCGATTCATTCTCCCCAGTCACGCGGCTGTCACCAACTCATCAAACAGGGGGCCAAACTGGTGGAAACCGCAGTCGACGTCCTGGAAGAGTTGGCCTGGCCCGTGATGTCCTCATTGGGCAGTATGCCAACAGGCGCGCCGGATAGTCTGCTTGCCGCGATGGGGCATGATCCCGTCAGCCTCGAGGCCCTGGTAACAATCACCGGGTTGACGGTGGAGACGCTTTCGGCCAAGCTGTTGACGCTTGAACTGGAGGGCCGCGTCGCGCAGCTGCCGGGCGGGCGTTACCAACAACTTTCCTGATCTATGTTTGAAATCCTTGTCTATTTGTACGAAAGTTACCGCCACGCGGACCTGACTCCAGACCGCGATGCGCTTGAGCAACGCCTGTTCGCCGCCGGCTTTGAAGAAGAGGAAATTGCCCGCGCGCTGGACTGGTTTACCCGCATGAGCGTTTCGCCCAGTCATCCGCGTCTGGCCGAAGCCGGGTTTCGTCACTATGCCCCGGAAGAAGCCGAGCGCCTGGACAGCGAGTGCCAGTCCACCCTGCGCTACCTGGAACAGGCCGAAATTCTGGATGCCGAGTCGCGCGAGTGGGTGATTCATGGCCTGCTGCATCTTGGCGGCGAAGAGATCGAGCCGGATCATGTGCGCTGGATGACCCTCATCGTGCTGTGGAGCCGGGGCTTCATTGAGCACTACACGTTTCTCGAAGACCTGCTGATCAACCCCGCCGAATACCCATTGCACTAGGCCGGTACGCCCTGAATGAGCAAGCTGGTCATCGTCGAATCGCCTTCCAAGTGCAAGACCTTGAAGAAATACCTGGGCGACGATTTCGATATTCTCGCCTCCTACGGCCACGTCCGCGACCTGGAGCCCAAGACCGGTGCGGTCGATCCGGCCAATCACTTCGCGATGAAATACCGGTTGATCGAGCGCAACTCGAAGCACGTCGAGGCGATCTGCAAGGCGGCCAAGAAGGCCGATGAAATCCTGCTCGCCACCGACCCGGATCGGGAAGGCGAAGCCATCTCCTGGCACATCGCGGAAATCCTCGGCGAGCGCAAATTGCTTAAGACCGGCAAGCTCAAACGCATCGTGTTCTATGAAATCACCCAGACCGCGGTCCGGGAGGCCGTCGCCCATCCGCGCGAGGTTTCCATGGACCTGGTCAACGCCCAGCAGGCGCGGCGTGCGCTCGATTATCTGGTGGGGTTCAATCTCTCGCCGCTGCTGTGGAAGAAGATAAGCCCCGGTCTGTCCGCGGGCCGGGTGCAGTCGCCAGCCTTGCGCATGATTGTGGAGCGCGAGGATGAAATCGAGAAATTCCAGGCGCGCGAATACTGGACCCTGCACCTGGACAGCCACCAGGCCAAGCAAAGCTTCAGTGCCCGACTGGTGCAGTTCAAGGGCGAAAAGCTTCAGCAATTCTCGATCGAAAACGAAACCTCCCAGAGCGAGGTACTGAAGGCCCTCGCCGACCGGCCTGCCCGCGTGCTCAGCGTGGAGAAGAAGCGCCGCGCCCGCCACCCGCCACCGCCTTTCACTACCTCCACTTTGCAACAGGCCGCGGTGCGGCAACTGGGCATGACCACTGACCGGGTGATGCGCACCGCGCAGCAATTGTATGAAGGCATCGATATCGGCGGCGGCGCGGTCGGTCTCATTACCTACATGCGGACCGACTCGGTCAACCTGGCCAACGAAGCCATCGCCGACATCCGCACCTATGTCGGCAAGCACTTCGACGCCGACTACCTGCCGGCATCCGCCCAACATTACCAGGCCAAGACCAAGAATGCCCAGGAGGCGCATGAAGCCATCCGTCCCACTTCGGTCCAGCACCGGCCTCAG
The DNA here is from genome assembly GCA_963746955.1 of uncultured beta proteobacterium. Lineage (GTDB taxonomy): Bacteria > Pseudomonadota > Gammaproteobacteria > Burkholderiales > Thiobacillaceae > DASQBT01. The sequence continues at coordinate 202,006 of CAVVDR010000004.1, forward strand.
TCACTCAAGGACCATTTATCGCACGACCAGTTGCGGCTCTATGAACTGATCTGGAAGCGTGCAGTCGCCTCGCAGATGACGCCCGCCCAGTTCGACACGGTGGCGGCCGATATTGTGGTGGGTGACGGCATCTTCCGCGCCACCGGTCAAACCCTGGCCTTCCCCGGCTTCCTTGCCGTCTACCAGGAGGATGAGGACAACGAGGAAGAAGCCAGGCTGCCGCCGCTCAAGGAGGGCCAGGACTTGCCAGTGGACAGGCTCTACGGCGAACAGCATTTCACCCAGCCGCCGCCGCGATTTACCGAGGCCAGCCTGGTAAAAACCCTGGAGGAATACGGCATCGGCCGGCCCTCCACCTATGCCAGCATCATCTCCACCCTGCAGGACCGGGAATACGTGGTGCTGGACAAAAAGCGCTTCACTCCCACGCCCATCGGCCGGCTGGTGAACTGCTTTCTCACGCGCCATTTCACCCACTATGTGGATTATGACTTTACTGCCAATCTGGAGGACAAGCTCGACGACGTGTCCAATGGCAAGCGCGTGTGGACCCGCTTGATGGGAGACTTCTGGAAGGATTTCAACGATACCCTGTTGCAAAAGCAGGAAGTGGACCGTGGCTGCCCGATCCCCGATGAGGTCTGCCCCAAATGTGGCAGCCCGCTCAACATGCAGGCGAGCAAGAAAGGCCTGTTCATAGGCTGCACCGCCTATCCCAAGTGCGACTACACCCGGCCGTTGTCCGGCATCGAGGAGGGTCCCACCGTTCTCGGTCTTGACCCGCAGAGCGGCCAGAATGTTTTACTGCTCAATGGGCGCTATGGCCTGTACGTGCAGATCGGCGAAACTCCGGAGGACAAGAAGCTCAAGCCGCGCCGTGCCTCCTGGCCCAAGGAGGTCGCAGCGGACCAGGCCGATCTCGCCACCGCACTGAAATTGCTCTCCTTGCCGCGAGAAGTGGGTCGCCACCCGCAGACGGGTCTGCCCATTGTCGCCAACACCGGCCGCTTCGGGCCTTACCTGCTGTATGACGGCAAGTTCAAATCCATCCCAAAGGACGACGACGTCTATACCATCGCCCTGCAGCGCGCAGTGGAGGTGCTGGATATGGAACGCGCGCCGCGCGGCAGCACCGCGGGCGGCAGCGATGGCAAAACCCTCGGCAAGCACCCCGACGACGGCAAGCCGGTACAGTTGCTGAATGGCCGCTATGGATGGTATGTGAAGCATGGCAAGGTGAACGCCACTGTACCCAAGTCCCAGGAGCCTGAATCTGTCACGCTGGACGAGGCGCTTGCCCTGCTTGGGGCCAAGGCTGCAAAAGGTCCGGCAAAGAAACCGGCCCGCAAAGCCAGGTCGGCCTGAGCCGACGCTTGGTGTAGTGAGCGATGCTCCCACCAAGTCGCTGTTGTCGTTGATTGAGCTGGGCGGCTATCCAGACTTCCGTCCCCTGTATGAACGTCTCGGCTATGAAGTCATCACCGAATTTTCTGCCCGCCGCGCCCAGGCCCGTTTGCGGGCGTTCATGCCCGACGTCATTGTGGCGGATTTTTACAAGCGTTACTTTCACGACCGGGTGAGCAATCTGGAATCCGTCCTGGCGCTCAAGTCCCGCCTGCCGCACACCCGCATCATCGTCCTCTACGAACCTATTCACCAATCCGACATCGACCATTTGCGTCAGCGCTGCCCCCTCGACGCTGCCCTGCCGCTGCCCGTCACCGAACGCGTGCTCGAAGCGGCTCTGACGCAAGCAGGTTGACCAGGATGTGGGGTTTCCACGAATCCGATCCCCGCAGATCAGGGCTCATCGAGCCAGCGCCACTGCCCGGGCGCCAGGTCCACGGGCAATTCATACCTGCCCACCGACTCCCGGTGCAAGGCCTCCACCCGATTGCTGCTGGCCGCCACCATGCGTTTGACCTGATGGTATTTGCCCCCGGTGACAGTCAGTCGCAGGCAGCGCTCCTCCAGCCTTTGCGCTGCCGCCGCGGCAATCGGCACCGACTCGTCATTGAGCAATACGCCGCTCAAGAGCGCGGCAATCTGCTCGTCGGTGATCAAGTGCTTAGTGGTCACGCGATAGACCTTGGGCACTTTTTTCTTCGCAGAACTCAGGGCGTGGATGAAGTCACCGTCATCGGTTAGCAGCAACAGGCCGGTGGTGTCCTCATCCAGCCGACCTGCGGGCTGCACGCCCCGCTCGACCAGGGGAACAGGCAGCAGACTCAGCACACCGGGATGGTGCTTGGGCTGGCGCGAGCATTCATAGCCTGCGGGCTTGTTGAGCATCACGTAGACCTTGCTCCGGTACTGCCAAGCGTCTCCGTCGACCGAAAAACTCAGCCCGTCGGGGTTGACGTCGCTCTCGGGATCCATGATGAGGGCGCCCGCCACAGCAACGCGGCCTGCGGCGATCAGGCCCCGGCAGGACCGGCGGGTGCCAAAACCCTGGGATTGAAGCAGGCGGGTGAGGTTCACGGGATGCCCACCAAGGAATCAAGCAACGTGAATTTTACCCCTTGCCCGTAAGGTGCCTTCCCGAATTGCGACTCATCAGTACAGAGGGCGCAACAGGAAAGACCCGCGCAAGCGCGTGCCCGATAGACGCTCCTCTATCTCTATGTCCTTTGCGGTTCACGCCGATTTGCTCACGATTGAACGGAGAAGCACCATGATCACCCGCCGCAGTTTCCTCTTCGCCAGCGTCGCCGCCCTGGCTTCCGGCAGCGTCTTGGCGCGAAGCTGCACGCCCGCGCCGGACGTTTCCGGCGCCGGCCCATGGTTCAACTCTGCGCCGCTCGATCTGGCCGGGCTGCGAGGCAAGGCGGTGCTGGTGGAATTCTGGACCCTTGGCTGTTCCAACTGCCGCAACGTGGAACCGTACATTAACCAGTGGCACGAGCGCTACAGCCGACAGGGCCTGGTGATCATCGGGGTGCACACTCCGGAATTCGCCTATGAGGCCGACCCCAAACGGCTCAAGAATTATCTGCTTGAGCACCGCATCCTGCACCCGGTGGTGATGGACAAGGATTACGCCATCTGGAACCGCTGGGGCAACCGCTATTGGCCTGCACTTTACCTTGTCGACCCGTCCGGCCAGCTTTGCTATAGCCATTTTGGCGAAGGGGCCTACGCGCGGACCGAGCAGGAAATCCGCGCGAATCTGGCCGAAGGGCACTGATACAAGCCGGCAAATCCCGCTTATTTTCGGGTCCGCAGGCAACCCTCTCTTCTATCCGCCGCAATTTTGAACTAATATAGTACCAATCCGGTCTTCTATAGATCTCGAGTTGCAGATGCTGCGTTTATCCAAGCTATCAGACTACGCCACCGTGCTTATGTGTCGCATGGCCACACAGCCGGACGCAGCGTTTTCGGCGGCAAGACTCGCCGCAACGCTGGACGTTCCACAGCCGACCGTAGCCAAGCTGCTGAAGCTTCTGGCGCGGGGTCAATTGCTCACGTCAGTGCGCGGCGGGAAGGGCGGCTATCTGCTGGCGCGCAGTCCGGCAACCATATCGCTGGCCGATGTGATTACGGCGATTGAGGGGCCGCCGGGGCTGACTGAATGCATTTCCTCACCTGGGACCTGCAGCATCGAGAGCAGCTGTGACATGCGGCGCAACTGGTCAGCCATCAACCACGTGGTGGTCGGCGCACTGGCCGATGTGAGCCTCGCCCAAGTGGGGGCGATGCAGGCACCCTTACGCAGGATGCGCATGAGTTGAGCACGACGCAGAATGCCCGCACATTGACTATTGGAGATTGAATATGGCCGAGAATCTTGCCCTTCAGGAAGCGGTGGAACGCGAGTACCGCTGGGGCTTCGTCACCGAGATCGAAGCGGACACGTTCCCCAAGGGCCTGTCCGAGGAAGTTGTCCGAATGATCTCGGCACGCAAGGGCGAGCCGGAATTCATGCTGGAATGGCGGCTCGCCGCCTATCGGCACTGGATTACTCAGAAGGAGCCCGACTGGGCGAGCGTGCACCACCCGGCAATCGACTATCAGGATTTCAGTTATTTTTCCGCCCCCAAACGCAAGGGCGCACCTAAGAGCCTGGAAGAAGTCGACCCCGAGCTGTTGCGCACCTATGACAAACTCGGCATCCCCCTGGAAGAACGCGAGATGCTGGCCGGCGTGGCGGTGGACGCAGTGTTCGACTCGGTCTCGGTCGCCACCACCTTCAAGGACAAGCTGGGCAAACTGGGGATCATCTTTTGCTCGTTCTCCGAGGCGGTGCGCGAACATCCCGAGTTGGTGCGCCAGTATCTAGGCTCGGTCGTGCCGCCGACCGACAACTATTTCGCCAGCCTCAATTCCGCGGTGTTTTCCGACGGCTCCTTCGTCTACGTGCCAAAAGGCGTGCGCTGTCCGATGGAATTGAGTACTTACTTCCGCATCAACGCCAACGCCACCGGCCAGTTCGAGCGCACCCTCATCATCGCCGACGAAGGGGCGCAGGTGAGCTACCTGGAAGGCTGCACCGCGCCGATGCGCGACGAGAACCAACTGCATGCCGCGGTGGTGGAGTTGATCGCGCTGAAGGATGCGACGATCAAGTATTCCACCGTGCAAAACTGGTATCCCGGCGACAGGGACGGGCGCGGCGGAATCTACAACTTCGTCACCAAACGCGGCGAGTGCCGCGGCGACAACTCGCATATTTCCTGGACCCAAGTGGAGACCGGCTCGGCCATCACCTGGAAGTACCCCAGTTGCATCCTGCGCGGGGACAACTCCGTGGGCGAGTTCTATTCGGTCGCGGTCACCCGCAACGTGCAACAGGCCGACACCGGCACCAAGATGATCCATATCGGCAAGAACACGCGCTCCACAGTCGTATCCAAGGGCATTTCCGCCGGCCGGGGCTCCAACGCCTATCGCGGCCTGATCAAGGTGCTGCCCGGCGCCGAGCATGCGCGCAACTACACGCGCTGCGACTCCCTGCTGATGGGGCCGGACTGCGCCGCCCACACCTTCCCTTACATCGAGGTGCGAAACCCGACCGCCCAGGTCGAGCACGAGGCCAGCACCGGCAAGATCGGCGAGGACCAGTTGTTTTACCTGCGCAGCCGGGGCCTCTCCGAGGAAGACGCGGTCAACATGATCGTCAACGGCTTCTGCAAGGAAGTGTTCAAGGAATTACCCATGGAGTTCGCGGTCGAAGCCCAGAAGCTTCTGGCTGTGAGCCTTGAAGGGGCGGTAGGTTAAGGAGAATGTAATGCTCGACATCAACAGGCTGCACGTTTCGGTCAATGACAAGCCGATCCTCAAGGGCATAAATCTGCATCTGGCCGCCGGCGAGGTGCACGCCATCATGGGTCCCAACGGCTCGGGCAAGAGCACGCTGGCGCAGGTGCTGGCCGGGCATGCAAGTTATGCGGTGACGCAAGGCAGCGTACGCTACCTTGATCAAAACCTGCTTGCGATGAAGCCCGAAGAACGGGCGCGGGCCGGGTTGTTCCTCGCCTTCCAGTACCCGGTGGAAATCCCCGGGGTGGCCAATGTGCAATTCCTCAAGAGCGCGCTCAATGCCCGCCGCCAGTATGAGGGCCTGTCCGAGCTCGACACCATGGATTTCCTGGTCATGGTCAAGGACACCCTGTCGCTGCTCAAGCTCGACGAAGGCCTGCTCTACCGCGCAGTTAACGAAGGCTTTTCCGGCGGCGAAAAGAAGCGCAACGAAATCCTGCAGATGCTCCTGCTCGAACCCAGGCTAGCCATTCTCGACGAGACTGATTCGGGCCTCGACATTGACGCACTGAAGATCGTCGCTGAAGGCGTAAACCGGCTGCGCAGCCCTGCGCGCGCAATACTGTTGGTTACCCATTACCAGCGCCTGCTTGACTACATCACCCCGGATCGGGTGCACGTCCTCTTCGACGGCCGCATTGTGCGCTCCGGCGGGCCGGACCTGGCGCACGAACTGGAAGCCCGCGGCTACGGCTGGATCGAGGAGGCGGCGCAGGAGGCAACAGCGCAATGAAGGCAACCACCGAATTCACCCAGCGCTACAACAAGGCGCTGTCCGACATACTCGAGCGAACTGAGCCATCCTGGCTGCAGGAGAGGCGTAGCGGGGCCTATGCCCTGTTCCAGCGTCTGGGCCTGCCGACCACGCGCGACGAAGACTGGAAATATACCTCTCTGGCAGGCATCGACCGCGCTTCCCTGGAAACCTGGGTCGACGAAGCACCGGTGCCCGCGGGGCTGCCGGCCGCCGGCTTCGACTGGGCATACGCCCATCGGCTGGTGTTTGTCGATGGCCGCTTCAATCCCGGACTTTCCATCCTGCGCGAGCCGGAACCGGGCGTCACGTTGATGCCGCTATCCCAGGCAGTGACCTTCAACCGCCCTGCGGCGCAGAAGTACCTGGGCCAGATCGATAGCGGGGCGGAGGCGCTTGACGCATTCAACACCGCGCTGTGGCGCGACGGCCTCTACCTGGAACTTGAACGCGGCGCGCGGCTGAGCCGGCCGCTGCTCGTGCATTGCCTCTCGACCAGCGGGCGTCTGGTGCCGGTGCATCACCTTATCGTTCTGGGTGAAGGCGCGCAGGCATCGATGATCGAACACTACCAGTCTGTCCAGGCCGGCGTGCATTTTACCAATGCGGTGACCGAATGCCTGCTTGGAACCGGCGCCGAACTTACCCACATCAAGCTGCAGGACGAGCACGACCAGGCCTTTCATACCGCCCGCATCGTCGCCCGGCAGGAGGCAGGCAGCCGCTGGCTGAGTCTTTCGCTGGCCGCCGGCGGAGCGTTGACACGCAACGAGATCATCAGCCACCTGGATGGCGAGGGTGCGTCCTGCACCCTGAACGGCCTGGCTGTCGGCGCGGGGCGGCGCCATGTCGACCACCACACTTACATCGACCACAGCCAGCCCAGTTGCGTCAGCCGTCAACACTACCGAGGGCTGCTGACCGGGCGTTCGCGCGTGGTGTTCAACGGCCGGGTCAAGGTTAAGAAGGGAGCGATCAAGACCGACGCCCAGCAGATCAACCGCAATCTGCTGCTGTCCAAAGATGCCGAAGCCGACAGCAAACCGCAGCTTGAAATCTATGCCGACGAGGTGAAATGCAGCCACGGCGCCGCCAGCGGCGGACTGGACGAGGCGCAGCTTTTCTATCTGCGTTCGCGCGGACTCGATGAGGCCCAGGCGCGCACCATGCTGCTCCAGGCATTTGCGACCGCGGTGCTGGACGTGATTGAAGATGCAGACCTGAAACTGGCACTGACAGACTGGTTGGCGGCTAAATTGCCGCCAGGAGACGCCTGATGGACAGAGACATCCGTGCGCTTTACGAAGAAGTGATCCTCGATCACAACCGCAACCCGCGCAATTTCCCCAAACAGCCGAAGGGCGCCGCTCATCATGCCCACGGCTTCAATCCCCTGTGCGGCGACGAGTTCACCGTGCACCTGAAAATTGAGGACGGGCGCATTATCGACGCCGGCTTCGAGGGCGCCGGCTGCGCCATCTCCACCGCCTCCGCCTCGCTCATGACCGAGGCGATCAAGGGCAAGACCGTAGAAGAAGCGAAGACCCTGTTCGGCCACCTGCACAATTTGCTCACCGACTCGGGCGAGCCGGGCAAGGTCGGCAAGCTGGCGGTGCTAGAGGGCGTGAAGGAATTCCCCATGCGCATCAAGTGCGCGACCCTCGCCTGGCACACCCTCAACGCCGCCCTGGATAACCGCCCCGACACGGTGAGCACGGAAGACCCCGAGCCCGCCTGCGAGCAGCCTCATGAGCCTTAATCTGGTGAAACTCGCCAAATCCCGGACCACAGAATCCTCCGAGCTGCGCAACGCAGTCATCGAAGCACTCAAGGGCATCTACGACCCCGAGATACCGGTCAATATCTACGACCTTGGCCTGGTCTACCAGCTCAAAATTGACATGGCCGGCAAGGTCGACATCGACATGACCCTCACCGCACCCGGCTGCCCTGTCGCGCAAACCTTCCCGGGCACCGTGGAGGAACGCGTGAGGACCGTGCCCGGAGTGAGCGATGCCCACGTCGAAATTGTCTGGGACCCACCCTGGGAAAAGAGCCGCATGAGCGAACTCGCGCGCATCGAACTGGGACTTTTTTAAGAGACACCCGCTCGCCCACTGAAAGCGGGGAGAGGTTCAGAAATACGCAGAGGGGAAGGATCAATTGACCGCCTGGGTTGACGTAGCCAAGCTTGAAGACCTCTCGCCCGGCGCCCGCAAGGTGGTCGACGTGGACGGCGTCCAGGTCGCAGTATTCAACTTGGACGGCCAAGTCCACGCCATCGAGGACATCTGCACCCACGACGGCGGAGAACTCGCGAGCGGCGAACTGGAGAACGAAGTCATCATCTGTCCACGCCACGGGGCGCGCTTCTCCATCATTACCGGCGAAGTGCTCGGCCCGCCGGCCTACGAGGCGGTGCACGTTTTTCCACTCAGGATAGAGGGTGGGATCATTCAGGTGCGCGACGACCGCTGGGATTGAACCCACAGGTAAGCGCGCCCCGCCCAGGCTCCCGGAAGCCATGAAGTTTAGTCACAGCGGAGCAAAGCACTTCAGGCACGCCGCCCTCCTGCCGGTCTTTCCCGTCAGTACTCCAAGACCTCATGAACAACAGGGTGAAACCCATTTCGATTCGAACGGTCAATACAGGGTCTGAACTGTTGAGGGTGGTTCACTATGGCCTCAATGCGAGACTATCGTCCGGCGGCTTACGTCATCGTCGTGCTTGGATTCACGCTTTCCCTTGCTGCGGCTCTTGTTCCCTTTTATGGCGCGGCCTACCATCTCAAATTCGCGGTGCTGCTCGCGCTGCTGACGCCCTTCGCACTTTACGCGATGTTCGTCGAATTCCTGCGCGGCCCCTGGCTGCTGGCCTCCGGCCTCGTGCTGTTCGGCGTCTGCCTTGCGGTCACTGTCTTCGAGCGCTACCTGCACTATGACGGCTACGCCGACGGGGCGCTGTATTGGGTACCGCTGCTGACGGGAGCGATCATGCTGCCTATGGCTTACTTGTTGGGCAAGCGAAGTCGGGATCGATAATATTAAAAGCAGCGTCGGTCAGAACTTCGCGTGCCTACGTAGCCGCGGCTAATCCGATTATTGGGCGGGACAGCCATGTCGTCTGACGCCCCTTCTTGGCCACTTGAGGGTCAGGCCACGGACTTCGCCTGCTCTTGCGCTCCAATGAACGCCTTGCGAAATTCGCATGGGCCGAGATACCGGCGATAGGGTGCCTGTGGGTTACCGCGCCGGCGATAGATCAAGGTGCCGAAGTTGAATAGACGACCGAGAAATCTCCTGGTCGACCTGAATGCTCTCGACTTTGTTGATGTTGATATTCGACGCGTGCTCCGGCGAATGAAGCCGAACTTGACGATTACTCGCTTGGTCGTGATCGCAAGCTCGGACTCATTGAACCAGGAATCATTGAATATGTGCGGCCACGTATCCCCGTTAATAACTATCTTCTTTTTGGCTTTACAGGATCTCGCTTCTTCTTGACATCGTCTTCGCTTTTCACCTGGTCATATGTCCTATCCGATCTCGTCTCCCTCCCGCCATATTTCTGTTGGTGAGTAGAACAGTAATTTCCACGGCCATCAGTGTCGTTGGTGCAGCCATCCTTTGCGCATTTCATCATTCACCCCCGAGTTACCTGAGTAGCAATTACGTTTATCGTGGCAAGCAATAGCAACGCCAGCGACAAAAGAACAAATGTGTGACTTAAGGTGAGGTTTCGTGCCTTCTTTTCATTCTCTCTCTTAATTTCTTCCACCGATATCTTCCAGTCGCTAAGTTGGCCATTGACGAAACCAGACAAACGCTCATCAGCTGAGTCATTGGATTCAATGGATATAACCTTTGCGATATCCGCTGCCGACTGTTCAAGTAAATATGCCTGGGGCGGGGTACTGAGCCGACGTGTCCACAATGCCAAGACCGCACTCAAAACTGCCAGACCCAAAGATGCAACTGCTACACAGAGTGTTGTGGCAAGTCCGATTTCATGAACATGCTCGGCACTTGCGATGGCAAATAGGCCCGTAAGTACAATCCCCGCAACCGCAACGACGCCCTGCGCCTTCCGTTCAATATCTCGCCAAAGGTCAAGTCCAGCTACATATTCATCACGGTAGCGTTGTTCTACCAGGCAAGAAAGTGTGTATAGCGCTTTCTCGGAATCCGTCCTTGAAGCCTACAGCGCAAGTGAGCGAGGATTCAGTGACTCCTCAAACATCCAGATTTCGCACGCCCAGCGCATTGGTCTCGATGAACGCGCGCCGCGGTTCAACCTCGTCGCCCATCAGGGTTGTGAAGATGGCATCGGAGGCGATGGCATCTTCGATGCGCACTTTCATCAGGCGGCGGACCTTGGGGTCCATGGTGGTCTCCCACAGTTGCTCTGGGTTCATTTCACCCAGGCCCTTGTAGCGCTGGATGCTCATGCTGCGTTTGACTTCGGCGATCAGCCAGTCCATGGCTTCGGCGAAGCTGGCCACCGGAGCTTCTTTTTCGCCGCGCCTGATGGTGCCGCCGGGGCCCACCAGATCGCGGATGAGGTCGCCGGTCCTGGTCAACTGGCGATAGTCGCCGGAATTGATCAGGTCTTCCTCCAGGAAATAGGCCTGGATATTTCCATGGTGGGTGCGGGTGATCTGCAGACGGTGGGTTTCGTTTTCGCTGTCGTACTGCGCCTGGACGACGAATTTGCTGCCGTCCAGCGCGGCGCCCAACGACGCTTCGGCCAGCATGGCGTGAGTGACGTCGGCAAGTGACATGGCAGGAATGCGCACCAAGGCATCAAGCACGTCCAGCGGCAGCATGCGCGACAGCCGCACCATGACGGCCTCGGCGAGGAAGTATTCGCGCGACAGGGATTCAAGGCTCTCGCCGAAAAGGGGCTCGGAACCCGCCATGGGAACCAGGGCGGCATCCTTGAGCGCCTCACTCATCAGGTACTCTTTCAACTCGTGCTCGTCCTTGAGGTATTGCTCGCGTCGCCCGGACTTGACCTTGTACAGCGGCGGCTGCGCGATGTAGATGTGGCCGCGCTCGACCAACTCGGGCATCTGCCGGTAGAAGAAGGTGAGCAGGAGGGTGCGGATGTGGGCGCCGTCCACGTCCGCATCGGTCATGATGATGATGCGGTGATAACGCAGCTTGTCCGGGTTGTAGTCGTCCTTGCCTATGCTGGTGCCCAGCGCAGTGATAAGCGTGGCGACCTCCTGGCTGGAAATGAGCTTGTCGAAACGGGCGCGTTCAACATTGAGGATCTTGCCCTTGAGCGGCAGGATCGCCTGGAATTTGCGGTCGCGGCCCTGCTTGGCGGAGCCGCCGGCGGAGTCGCCCTCCACCAGGTAGAGTTCACACAGTGCCGGGTCCTTTTCCTGGCAGTCGGCCAGCTTGCCGGGCAGACCGAGGCCATCCATGACGCCCTTGCGCCGCGTCAATTCCCGCGCCTTGCGCGCGGCGTCGCGTGCCCGCGCAGCGTCGATGATCTTGCCGCAGATGATCTTGGCGTCAGCGGGATTTTCCAGCAGATAGTCCGACAGCTTCTGGCTCACCACTTCCTGGACCACCGGCTGCACTTCGGACGACACCAGCTTGTCCTTGGTCTGGGAAGAAAACTTGGGCTCCGGAACCTTGACCGACAATACGCAGGTAAGCCCTTCGCGCATGTCGTCGCCGGTGGTTTCCACCTTGGCCTTTTTCGCCAGTTCGTTGTCTTCAATGTATTTGTTGATCACCCGGGTCATCGCGGTGCGCAGTCCTGTCAGATGGGTGCCGCCGTCGCGTTGGGGAATGTTGTTGGTGAAGCACTGTACGGTTTCGGTGTAGCTGTCGTTCCACTGCATGGCGACTTCCACGGTAATGCCGTCCTTTTCGCCGACCGAGTGAAACACGCGTGGATGCAGCACGCTCTTGGAGCGGTTCATGTATTCGACAAACGCTTTCACTCCGCCGGAGTGTGCGAAAGTTTCACTCTTTCCGTCGCGATGGTCCTGCAGTTCGATCCTGACCCCATTGTTGAGAAAGGAAAGTTCACGTATGCGCTTGACCAAAATGTCGAAGTGATATTCCACGTGGTCAAAGATTTCGTCGTCGGCAAGAAAGTGGACTTCAGTGCCGCGATTATTGGTCTCGCCGACGATCTTCATCGGCGAAACCTCAAACCCGTTGAGCCTTTCGATTTCCCGGTTGGGAATCTTGCCACGCTCAAACTCCATGGCGTATTTCTTGCCGTCGCGGCGCACAATCAGCTTTAGCCATTTGGACAGGCCATTGACGCAGGACACGCCCACGCCGTGGAGTCCGCCGGAAACCTTGTAGCTGTTCTGGTTGAACTTGCCGCCCGCATGCAGCACGGTCATGACGATTTCCGCCGCTGAGCGCTTGGGCTCATGCTTGTCATCAAACTTGATGCCGACCGGAATGCCGCGCCCGTTGTCGGAAACGGAAATGGAATTGTCCGGATGGATGATGACCTTGATGTCGTCGCAATAACCGCCCAGCGATTCGTCAATGGCATTGTCCAATACTTCGAACACCATATGGTGCAGGCCCGTTCCGTCCGAGGTGTCGCCAATGTACATGCCCGGCCGCTTGCGCACGGCTTCCAGTCCTTCCAGTTGCTGGATGCTGTCTTCGTCGTAAATGTCTGACATCATGATTACCTGTGTATATCCCGTTTGCTGCTGACTTTCTTCCTGCCGGTCATGCTCAATTGGCATGGCCATTTTGGCCTCGCAATGACGTTATTGCGGGAGGGCAAGACCCTCATCCCGAGCCTCTCATGGAGGGGGATGGCTTTGCTGCTAGATGCGCATCGGCATCACGACATACTTGAATCCCGGCTCGCTTTCGCACGTCAGCAGCACGCTGCTGTTGGGGTCGTTGAACGCAAGAACCACTTCGTCGGAAGACAAGGATCCCAAGCCATCCAGCAGGTAGCTCACATTGAATCCGATGTCGATAGGATCGGAATCGTACTTGGCTTCCATTTCTTCCTGCGCCTCTTCCTGCTCGTTGTTGTTGCAGACCACACGCAGGCTATTTGCCCCCAGCACCAGGCGAACACCGCGGAACTTTTCGTTTGACAAGATGGCCGCGCGCTGCAGCGCCGAGATCCCGGCGTGCCGGTTGATGGTCATCTTCTTGTCGTGGCCGAGCGGTACCACCCGCTGGTAATCCGGAAACTTTCCATCGACCACCTTGGACACCAGTTGAGTATCGCCCAGGCGAAACATGACCTGGCTTTCGCCCAGATAGAGGCTGACCGGGTCATCACTGTCGGAGAGCAGCTTGACCAGTTCCAGTACAGTCTTGCGCGGCACGATCAGTTCGCGCTTGCCCATATCCCGGTCCAAGGTGGTTTCCGCCAGGGCCAGCCTGTGGCCATCAGTGGCAACCACGCGCAGGATCTTGCCTTCCAGCACCAGCAACATGCCATTGAGGTAATAGCGGATGTCCTGCTGGGCCATGGAAAACTGCACGAGTTGAAGCAACTTTCTCAAGAGTTTTTGCGGCACTCTGACTTCAGCAGCGCTGGCCGCGCTGGTTTCCATGCGAGGGAAATCCGCGGCCGGCAAAGTCTGCAGTGTGAACTTGGAGCGACCGGCCTTGACTTCCACTTGCGTGTCCTTGCTCTCCAGCTTGACATTCGCACCGTCTGGCAGAGCCCGAACGATGTCGAATAGCTTGCGCGCGGCGACCGTTATGGCGAACTCCCCTTCCGTTGCCGCACCCGTCAATTTGGTACTAACCTGCAACTCCAGATCCGTTGCCTGCAGCACCAGGTCCGCCCCTTTCTTTTCCAGGAGCACATTGGACAGGATGGGCAGGGTATGCCGCCGTTCCACAACGCCTACCGTGGAACCCAAGGGCAGAAGCAAACTGTTGCGGTCTGTTTCCATCAGTAACATTCATTTAATCCTTTGTGGTTGTTGTTGAGGGAAGCGTGTTTGGTTGGATAAACCCGCCAAGCCAGAAGAACAGTGCCAAAGCACCAAGTTTGCTGCTGTGGGAAAAAGCGGGACAGTTGGGGATGGCTGTGGAGCAATCCGGGCTTGCTTGGTCCTTCTACGGAAGTTATAAGTTTGCATACTGGACTTATCAACTAGTTAGCGTCTGCAGCAGGACGAGGTATTCGCGGCTGATGTCGTGATCCTGTTCGCGCAGTTCCTGGACCTTTCGGCAGGCATGCAAGACGGTCGTATGGTCGCGGCCACCGAAGGATTCGCCGATTTCCGGCAAGGACAGGGTGGTGAGTTCCTTGGCTAGGGCCATGGCGATCTGGCGCGGACGGGCGAGATTGCGGGTGCGCTTCTTGCAGAACATGTCGCCAACCTTGAGTTTGTAATACTCGGCCACGGTCTTCTGTATGTTTTCGATGGACACCTGCCGGTGGGTGGACGCGATCAGGTCACGCAGCGCCTCTTTAACCAGATCGAGGGTAATGGGCTTTTCCGTGAAGCGCGCAAAAGCCATCACCCGTTTGAGGGCGCCTTCGAGTTCGCGCACGCTGGAACGTGCCTGCTTGCCGATGAAGAAGGCGACACTTTCGTCCAGGCAGATGCCTTCCTGAAGGGCTTTCTTATGCAGGATAGCTACGCGCATTTCCAGTTCAGGCGGCTCGATGGCCACGGTTAGCCCCCAGGCAAAGCGGGATTTGAGGCGATCTTCAAATCCCACCAGGTCTTTGGGATAGGTATCGCAGGTAATCACAATCTGCCGGTGGCTTTCGGTCAGCGCGTTGAAAGTGTAAAAAAACTCTTCCTGAGTGCGATCCTTGCCGGCGAAGAACTGGATGTCGTCAATCAGCAGTAGATCAAGGGATTGATATAGCCGCTTGAAATCGTCAAAGCTTTTTTGCCGGTAGGCGTGCACCAGGTCATTGACGTAATCGTTGGCGTGAATGTATTCGATGCGGGCATCGGCTTTGGCTGCCCGCACTGTATTGCCGATGGCCTGAATCAAGTGGGTCTTGCCCAAGCCCACGCCGCCGTAAATGAACAGCGGATTGTAGGCGGTGCCGACATTTTCGGATACTTGCAAGGCTGCGGCCCGGGCCAGTTGGTTGGCCCGGCCACCAACGAAGTTATCAAAAGAAAAACTTGGATTAAGCCGCAAGCTGCTTGCGCGTCCGCCGCTAGGAACCAAGGTGGCGTGTTCAGGCCGGATCGGTTGTGCCGCCAGTGGCGAAGTATCCGGGCTTTTGTGCTTGAGGCTAAAGGCCACCTGCGTAGGCTGGGCATAATGTTCCTCTGCCCAGCCTTGGATATCAGGGCCGAATTTGTCCTTCACCCAATCCAGAATGAAACGATTGGGCGCAACAATACAGGGTGCACCGTTTTCCTCCCAAGTCAGGGGCTTGATCCAGGTGTTGAACTGCTGAGCCGTCAGGTTTTGCTGAAAGCGCTGCAAGCAGAGGTCCCAGAAGGATTCCATTGAGGAGAATATTCTTTATGGTTATGCGTGGGGGAGGGTTTGAATCTTACTCCTGTGCATTTGAGTTATCCACAGGGAATTGAAAATTTTCATGGCACCATAACCCCTGTCCGTTTGGTGCCACCAATCAAGCCAGTTCAAGCCGAGAAAGCAACTTGCCTTGACAAAAGCGGTACGGCTTAGGTCTAATGTACGGTTTTTTCAGGTAAATCTCCGCGATAACGCTGCTTGATGAGGGCGGGGCGCAGAAAAGCAGAAAGGACAGTTTATGAAACGCACTTATCAGCCTTCGGTTACGCGCCGCAAGCGCACGCATGGCTTTCGTGTGCGCATGAAAACCAAGGGCGGGCGGGCGGTTATCAATGCGCGCCGAGCCAAGGGCCGGCATCGGTTGGCGGTTTAGCGCATTCCTTGCCTGGCGGCTACGCATTCACCCGACGCCAGCGGCTGCTCAAAGGAACGGATTTCGAGGCGGTTTTCGCGGCCCGTCTCTACTACCGCTCGCAGTCCTATCTTGTCATGTGCAGGCCCAATGAGCTGGGCTATGCCCGGCTGGGCATGGTGGTGGCCAAACGGCAGTTCAAACGCGCAGTGGATCGCAACCGGATGCGCCGCATTATTCGCGAGACCTTTCGTCTGCATCGTCCCGAGTTGCCGGCAATGGATGTGGTGGTGAAGGTTCAGAGTGTGCCACCAGAAGGCGGGGAGGGGGCGGAGTTGGAAGCCGTTCTGGCGCGTCTGAAATGATGGTCTGGATCGCCCGCAAGCTGGTGCAGGCGTATCAGCTCTTGATTAGCCCGATGCTAAGGCCCAACTGCCGTTATCTGCCGACTTGTTCCGACTACGCCCTGGAGGCCCTGCAAAAGCACGGCTTTATCAAAGGCGGATGGTTGACTCTGAAACGCCTGGGACGTTGCAGGCCGGGTTGTCCCGGTGGCCATGACCCCGTTCCCTGACACGGTACAATTCCGGATTATGGATACCCAACGCCTGATACTCTTTGCGATTTTTTCCTTTTCCCTGTTGTTGCTCTGGGAGTCCTGGCAAAACAAGGATCAGATCCAGCCCGCGCCACAGACCCAGCAGCCAGCCGCGACCGCGGAGGGCGGGGCGGTGCCCACGCCGACTACAACGGCCGAGGCGAACCGCCAGTCAGTTACGCCGATGTCTACTGCCCAGGCAACCGGGCTCTCCAAGGGTTCACGGGCGATCGTCAAGACCGATTTGTTTACTGCGGAAATCGACGCCAACGGGGGCGACCTTCGCAGCCTGATACTCGATCGCTATCATGAAGTCGAGGACAAGAACCAGCCTTTGAAATTGCTGGAGGACGACCCCGCACATCCCTACATCGTCCAGTCGGGGATGCTTGGGCAAGGGCCAAATCACAAAAGTGTGTATCAGCTGGCTCCTGGAACGTACGAGCTCAAGGCCGGCCAGGATCAGGTTTCGGTTCCCCTGACCTACAGTGATCCGGCTCGGGGACTGACGGTTACACGCACCTATACCTTCCACCGCGACAGCTACAAGATTGAATTGACCACGCGCGTGGTAAATGCCGGCACCCAGCCTGTGAGCCTGGATACTTATTATCAACTTGTGCGCAATGGGGATAAGCCGCAAGGGGAAGGCAGGTTTCTCAACACGTTTACCGGCCCGGCCATTTTCACCGACGAGCAGAAATTTCAGAAGCTGCAATTCAAGAAGATCACTGACGGTAGCGCGGAATACCAGAAGGACGCCAGTTCCGGATGGGTGGGAATGATTCAGCATCACTTCGTTTCCGCCTGGCTGCCGCAGCCAGGCATCAAGCGGGAATTTTATGCCAAGGATCTGGGCAATAATCTATTCTCAGCCGGCGTAATCTTGTTCAATGGCAGTTTGCCGCCAGGCCAGGAGAGGACAACTTCGGTTTCGCTGTATGCCGGCCCTCAGCTCCAGCGCCAATTGGAAGAGGCGGCGCCTGGCCTGGATCTGACTCGGGATTATGGCTGGCTCACACCCCTGTCGGCGCCCATATTCTGGGCCCTGAGCAAGATCGAGAAACTGGTCGGCAATTGGGGCTGGGCAATCATTATCTTGACGTTCCTGATCAAGCTGGCCCTGTATCCCTTGTCGGCCACCAGCTACAAATCCATGGCGCAAATGCGCAAGCTCACGCCCAGGCTGCAGAAGCTCAAGGAGATGTATGGGGATGACCGGCAGAAACTGCACCAGGCCATGGCAGATCTGTACAAGAAGGAAAAGATCAATCCGCTGGGCGGCTGCCTGCCCATCGTGCTGCAGATCCCGGTGTTCATCGCGCTCTATTACTGTCTGATCGCGGCGGTGGAAATGCGTGGCGCACCCTGGATAGGTTGGATTCATGACCTTAGTGCGCCTGATCCCCTGTACATTCTGCCGGTGGTGATGGCGCTGACCTCAATACTTCAGGTCAAGCTCAATCCCACGCCGCCTGACCCCATGCAGGCCAAGATGATGATGATCATGCCGGTGGTATTTTCCGTCATGTTTCTGTTCTTCCCCGCCGGCCTCGTGCTCTACTGGGTAACCAGCAACGCCCTGTCCATCGCCCAGCAATGGGCCATCAACAAGCAATTTGATACCGGCCACGCCAAGAGCTGATCTTATCGGCGCTATCGCCACGCCGCACGGGCGGGGCGGCATAGGCGTGATCCGGATTTCCGGGCACGGTGCTGAGGGTCTGGCCCTTGCCCTGACCGGTCGTAGACTGAAGCCACGGCACGCCACTCATGTGGTGTTTCTTGATGCTGCAGGCCAGTCCCTGGATGAAGGCCTGGTCCTGTTCTTCCCCGGCCCCCATTCCTTTACCGGCGAGGACGTGGTGGAACTCCATGGCCATGGCGGGCCGGCCGTGCTGCAGGCGCTGCTGTCGCGTTGCCTGGAGTTGGGCGCGCGCCTGGCGCAGGCCGGCGAATTCACCCGGCGGGCTTACCTCAATGGCAAGCTCGATCTGGCCCAGGCCGAAGCGGTTGCCGACCTGATCGATGCCAGCTCGCGGGAAGCTGCCCGCGCTGCGCTGCGCTCCCTGAGCGGAGAGTTTTCCCGCCATGTTCGGACCCTGCAAATCACCCTGACTGAATTGCGCATGCGGGTGGAGGCGACCATCGATTTTCCCGAGGAGGACGATGTGGTCCGCGTGGAAATGGCGCACGTGGCAAACGGTCTGTTGCGTACTCTCGCCGCGCTGGATGAGGTGCTCGCCACGGCCCACCAGGGCGCCCTGCTGCGCGAGGGCGTGAACGTCGTATTAATCGGCCAGCCGAACGTGGGCAAGTCCAGCCTGCTAAATGCTTTGGCCGGGGATGAGATCGCCATCGTCACTGAAGTTGCGGGGACTACGCGCGACGCCATCCTCCAGGAAGTCCAGATCGAAGGCGTGGGCTTTTACTTGATCGACACGGCCGGTTTGCGTGCGACCGTGGACCCGGTGGAAATGATCGGCATTGCACGCGCCTGGGCCGCGATTGAACGAGCCGGCATCGCGCTGTTGCTGGTGGACGCTCAGCTTGGCCTGGGAAACGCCGAGCAGGACATTGTCCGGCGGCTTCCGCCCGGCATCGCCCGGCTGAACGTGCATAACAAGATCGATTTGACCGGCGAAGCGCCGCGCGTGGTGCAAACCGGGGGCGCCGCAGAAGTCTGGCTGTCGGCAAAAACCGGCGAAGGAATACCGCTGTTACGGCGCGAGCTCCTACGTCTGGCCGGCTGGCAACCGGCCGGCGAGGGTGGCTTCATGGCCCGCGCGCGCCACCTCGCTGCGCTCAATCGCGCCCGCAGCCATCTGCTAAAGGCCATGGAACTGGGCGAACAGCTTGAACTTCAGGCGGAGGAACTCCGCCTTGTGCAGGGAAGCCTGTCGGAAATCACCGGTGAATTCAGTCCGGACGATCTGCTGGGCGAGATCTTCAGCCGTTTTTGTATTGGGAAGTGAGCGCCCGGTCAGCCCGAAACGCCGAGCTCTGCACAAAGCCTGCCTACCAAGCCCTTCAATGCATCGACATCTTTCTCCAGCCGCGCCACATTGGCCTTGATCGCGGCGACCTCGCCCGCGGTCACGCTGGCCGCAGGCTCTGCTGGCGACGATGGTGCGGCAGTGCTCTGCTCGATGAAGGGAGTGCCGCTGAGTAGGTGAGCCCAGCGGTTCTCGCGTGAGCCGGGCTGACGAGGTAGTTCGGCCACCATCGGTCCGTCGGGCCGTTCCGCCAATTCCTGCAGAAAACCCTCCACGGCCGAAATGTCAGCGAACTTGTGCAGACGCTCGCAGTTGATGCGCAGTTCGCCCGTCGTCAACGGACCGCGCAACATCAGCACGGTGAGCAACGCGACCGACTGGGAGGGCACCCGCAGCGCCTTTTCCATGTTGTGCGCGTAGCGAGTCACGCGACCACCGCTGGTTTCGATGACCAGGGCCGGACCCTTGAGGCTGTCGATGGCGGCCTGCACTTCGGTCTCGGTCGCCTCGATGACGGGGTGGCGGCTGGTCTTCTGGTTGCAGCCGGCCACCAGCGCGTTGAGGGACAAGGGATAGGTGTCGGGCACAGTGTGGCGCTTCTCGCCGAGCACTCCGAGGACGCGGGTTTCGAGCAGGGACAGGACGGGCAGGCGGGGGGCGGTCATGGCGGTGGCTGGTTATTTCGAAGGGGAATTATGCCTCCTCGCGACGCTTGCGGGAAACAGTTCAGTTGGTGGATCGAACTCCATTGATCCAGCGCGCCTTATAGGTGATCGGAATGCTCAGATCGCTCGCTTAAATTGCGACTTCAGCAATACGAGCATTCGGGCCGGGTATGATAAAGGGCGAAAAGCATGGGCATTGCCCCCTGCGTTAAACGCACCCGTTCCATAGGAGTGACCGGAGTACGATGCGGATTCCATTCTGGCGGGAGTTCCCATGAAGCCAACCCGGCGCGGGCCCATCCTGGCGCTGATCCTGGCCGCCCAGGCCGTTTCCGCCTGGGCTGACGAAGCGTTCTTCAGCATCGATCCGGCGCACACTTTTCCTACCTTTGAGGTGGTCCACCAGGGCTTCTCGACGCAGCGCGGCCGCTTCAACCAGACCACCGGCACGGTCGTCATGGATCAGCAGAAGAAGCGCGGAAGCGTGGACATCACCATTGACGCCAACTCGATCGACACGGGCGTCAGGCCGTTGGACGACGTGTTGCGCGGCGCGGGATTTCTGAACGTGGCGCAGTACCCGACGCTCAGCTTCCACTCCACGGAACTCAAATTCGATGGCGATCAGTTGGCGACGGTGGATGGGGTGTTCACGATGCTGGGCGTATCGCGGCCGGTCACCCTCACCGTCACCCACTACCGGTGCGGGATTGATCCAGCGACTTCCCGCTATGTCTGCGGCGTTGACGCCGAGACCAGCTTCAAGCGCTCGGACTATGGCATGACCAGGCTCGTTCCCTTCGTCAGCGACGAGGTGAAGCTCAGAATCCAGGTTGAGGCGACCCGGGAACAGTGACGCTCTAGCGGTAGCCATAGGCCTTGATGATGACCCGGGCCTTTTTCTGCTTCATGTAATTCATCAGCGCCAGGGCGGCGGCGTTGTTCTCGCCGCCGGCCAGGATCACAGCGTCCTGGCGAATGGGGGTGTACAGGGCGGCCGGAACGATCCAGGCCGAACCTTTGCTGATCTTGCCGTCTCTTAGCACCTGTGACAGAGCGACGAAGCCCAGATCCGCGTTGCCGGAAGCGACGAACTGGTAAGCTTGGGCGACGTCCTCACCCAGGACGAGCTTCGGTTCAAGGGCCGTGTAGATACCCAGCTTGCTCAACACTTCCAGCGCAGCTGCACCGTAGGGCGCGAGCCTGGGGTTCGCCAGGGCGATATGCGCAAACGCACCCTTCTTCAGGACTTGCCCATGTGCGTCAACCACGCCCGATTTGGGCGACCACAGTACGAGCGTGCCGATGGCGTAAGTGAAGCGGGTTCCAGGCACGCCCAGGCCTTCCTTCTCCAGCCGTGCCGGGGTTTCGGCGTCCGCCGAGAGCAGAACCTCGAATGGCGCGCCATTCTTTATCTGGGCGTAGAAATTGCCGGTGGAGCCGAATGCGAGCAGTGCCTTATGGCCGGTGTCGCGCTCAAACGCGTCGGCAATCTTCTGCATAGGTTCAGCGAAGTTGGCGGCCACGGCGACCTGCACTTCGGCCGCAACCGCTTCTTGCCAGACGAGGCAACCCAAGCACAACGTGAGGAATGAGTAACGATGGAAGCGCATCAAGAACGCTCGGAAATTTGTCAATGCTAACAGCGCTGAGCTCAGGACAGATTAATCCCGTTATTGGGCTGGGAGCAGGTTGCCGTGCAGCCGGGAGCAAGGCAGTCTCAGCGCTTGGTCCGTTGGGGCAATAAACGGGGCACAATGCCAAATTGTATCTCTGCGTTTCTTGTGTCCAGGGTGTTTACTCACTACGTCGATCTTCCGCAAGGGCATTCCCGCGAGCACAACCGGCTTGCTGATCTGGCTGCGCCGCAGGTGTGCAAACCATAGCAATCCCAAGTAAAGGGTCTATACAGAAATGAGGCCAGAGTCTGGCTGACCGAGCTATAGAGGAGTGAAATTATGAGTTTGATCGACAACCTGATGAACGAGCGCCCGGTGATGCGTGACGGGATGGGCAATCTGGTGGAACTGGATGACTGGTCTGAGGAAATTGCCGTCGAGCGGGCCAAGGACATTGGGCTTGAGTTGACGCCCGATCACATGAAAGTGATCAAGTTTCTGCGCCTGCATTACTTGGACGGCGGAAATCTGGAGTCCGCTCCCATGTTGTTGCGGGATATGGAAGAACGGTTCCGCGATGAAGGGGGTGGCCGGTTCTTGTATCGCCTGTTTCCAGGCGGGCCGGTTACTCAGGGCCTTTACTTGGCTGCGTTGCCGAGCAAAGGCTACTCCACGGACAAATCGTTTGGCAGCGTGACCTGAATCAGCCTGTCGATCCGGTCAGGCGCACGGTCTTGATCATTGCTTCGAAACCGGCGAGGTCTTTGGGGGTGAACCCTGCCCCGGCGCCAGGCGCTCTCTTGGACTAGGCGCGCAATGACCCAGCTGTTCCAGAGCTAATCTCGCTTTCCGGCGCACTGGCAGCCGCAGTGCAGGTCGGTGGTCGATTTAGCCAACCCTGTTCGATAGCACCTCCAGATTGGCCGCGGTTCTTGGGGCGTGCATTTCCGAAATAAGTGGTTCGGCGCAATCCTGGGACAGCACATCGGTCCCGGTCTTGCTTCTAATGTTGGCAACATTCCGATTCGAAATCACATCTGCGGGCATGCAGGGCGCAGTTCCCATCTTTGCGGTCGGTAATGAATCGGGCCCAGGGCACCGGCCGCAATGGGCAAGTTGGCGTGTCCTCGCGATGCGATCCGATACCTCTGCGCGACTCAGCGGCTTTCGCATTGCCATGCAGCCGGTGCTTTGGGCAAACCGAGCGGCCGCCATGACCAAAGGCGGCGAACTCACCAGAGACATTGGCAGGACGGAGACCATTCGCTTAATGGAGACCTTGCGGGAAGGCCACCAAAGCCAGCAACCCAGGCGGCGGCGCCGACTCGGCAAGAACAATGGGCAGCCGGGGGGTTTCACGTGAAACACCGTTGGGTGACTGACCGCGGCCTGTGGCTGGAAAGCGGCGCAAGGACACTGGGGCTCAAGCAGGAACTGGAAACCGCGGATTTTGCGGAAGTGGAAGCGCTGGTGCCCGGCGATGGCAGCTTGCTGGTGGTGTTGAAGCGAGGCCTGGGAGTGGGTCAGGGACTGCTCGATGTGATCAATAATGTGCAGTTCGGCGCGGTGCTGCAAATCCACGGTCGCCATCACGAAATTGCGGTCCAATACGGCGGAGAGGCGGGGCCCGACCTGGGGCGGGTGGCGGAGGCGGCAGGGCTGACGACAAGGCAGGCCATCGAACTGCACGCCGGCGTCGAGTACCGGGTTGCTTTTATCGGGTTTCAGCCAGGGTTTGCCTATATGATCGGCACCCCGGAGCCACTTCAAGTGGCCCGTCGCCATACGCCCAGGGCACAAGTTCCCTCAGGCAGCGTGGCGCTGGGCGGGGCATACACGGGCATTTATCCGGGGAAAAGCGCGGGCGGCTGGGAGCTTATCGGCCGTACCGCGGAGTGGCTGTTTGATCCGTGGCGCGAGCCGCCAGCCCGCTTCGCGCCGGGCGACCAAATCCGCTTCGTGCCACGATGAAGATTGTGGTGTCCAAGCCGGGATTGCTTGACACCATCCAGGATCTGGGGCGCCCGGGCTACCGGCAGGCGGGCGTCCCGGAAGGAGGGGCGGCAGACCGGCAGGCTCTAATTCTTGCCAACCGCCTGGTCGGCAACACGGACGGCGCGGCTGGCATTGAGTTCACCCTGCATGGCCCCATGCTGGGCTTTCCGCAGGGCGGGGTGATTGCCCTGACCGGTGCGCGATTCGAGGCCCGCTGCGACGGGGAAAATCTCAACTGGGATGAGACCCAGGTGCTCGCGGCGGGGGCGAGCCTGGAAATCGGGTGGGCGCTTAAAGGCTGCCGGGGCTATCTAGCGGTAGCCGGAGGCATCGAGACAGAGGCCGTGTTGAGCAGCCACGCCACTTTCCTGCCGGGCGCCTTCGGCGGCTGGAGCGGTCGTCAGCTCGAGGCCGGGGACTCGTTGCCCGCGGGCGCCGGCCACCCGGCCCATTTTGGGCGGGCGAGCGGTCTTCTGGCCGGGGGGCCGTTGCGTGTAGTGGCAGGGCCCCAGTTGGGATGGTTTTCCGAGCCTGCCTTGGTCGCGCTGTTCGGCGCAACCTATGTCGTGGATGCTAGGTCGGACCGCACCGGTATACGCCTCAGGGGACGCGGGCTGGGAGTAGAGAAGCGCCATGAACTTGGCTCCCAGGGCGTGCTGCCAGGAACCATCCAGGTGCCGCCTGACGGCCAACCCATAGTCTTGGGATGGGACGGGCCTGTCACCGGCGGCTACCCGGTCATTGCCGGAGTCATTGCCGCCGATCTCGGACGGCTGGCCCAGCTCAGGCCGGGAGACAGGGTCAGTTTCCAGGCACTGGACCCTGCCGAGGCAAGGGCAGTCTGGCTGGATCAACAAGGAGCCCTGGACAGGAGCATTACATGGCTCGCCTGATGGAATTGAACGCAGACGTTGGCGAAGGCTGGGACGACAGCCTGATCTTCCCCTATGTGGATCGGGTATCCATCGCGTGCGGCGGGCATGCCGGAGATGAGGCCTCAATGCGCAACGCTTTGCTTCTGGCGCGTGACATGGGGGTGCTGGCTGGCGCGCATCCGGGCTACCCGGACCGGGAAAACTTCGGCCGCCAGCCGCTGGCGGCGCGTCCCGGCGAGGTACGCCGCTGGGTGGCTGAGCAGACCCGCGAGTTGATGCTGCTCGCGGAGCAGGCAGGGACCCGCCTGTTTCACGTGAAACCGCACGGTGCCCTCTACAGTCTGGCAGCGCGGGACGAAGCGACAGGCGGGGAGCTGATAGCGGCTCTTCTCGACCTGGGCGGGCTCGCGTTGCTTTGCCTGGCGGGTTCGCCGCTGGCCGGCCGAGCGCGCAGCTCAGGGCTTGCGGTGATGGAAGAGGCGTTTGCCGACCGTCGTTATCTGGCCGACGGGAGTCTGGCGCCGCGCATTCGCGCGGGAGCGGTCATTGATGAGCCTGGGGAGGCAGCCGACCAAGCTCTGCGTATCGCGGGCGGGAAGGAGATTGCCACGCTGGATGGGGGAACACTGCTTGTGCGTGCCGACACGATTTGCTTGCACGGCGACCGGGAAGGCGCGGTGGACTTTGCCCGCTCTGTTGCGGCGGCTCTGGCTGCGTAAGCGCTCAGGATTCCGGCTTCTCGTCCAGAAACTCGCGCTCGCCCGGCACCTGAAAAAGGCCTTGCATGGTGAGCAGTTCGTCCCGATGCAGGCGCGCCACTCTGGTGACCATCTTGTCGCCCTCGGCGGTCAAATGGATTTCAACTTCGCGGCGGTCATTGCGCCCGGGCCGTCGCCGGACCAGCCCCAGCTTTTCGCAGCGGTTGATTAAAGCCACCGTCCCATGCGGCTGGGCCTGAAGCTTTTCCGCCAACTCGCCAACGGTAGCCCATTCGCGCCCCGAGAACCCCTTGACGTGCAACAGCAGCAGATATTGCAGGTTGGTGACCCCCTCGTGATGGGTGAGATCTTCGCTAAAACGAAGAAAGCGTCGAAGCTGATAGCGGAAATGGGACAGGGTTTCGAACTCTTTCTTGCTTACGGGGCGCTGGCTCATGCCACGATGCTATCGGATGCAGGGCAGCAGGGAAAGGGGTCGGGGGATGCTGGGCGTTCCACGTGAAACAACGCCGTTTCCTTAACCCGGGCAAGTCTTTGACGTATCATTGCGCCCTCACAGGTAATTTCCATGCGCTATCCAGAATCCTTTGACGTCGTTGTGGTGGGCGGTGGCCATGCAGGCACGGAGGCTGCGCTGGCAGCCGCGCGCACCGGGGCCAAGACCCTGCTGTTGAGCCACAATATCGAGACGCTCGGGCAGATGTCCTGCAACCCGTCGATCGGTGGCATCGGTAAGGGCCATCTGGTGAAGGAGGTGGACGCACTGGACGGAGCGATGGCCATTGCCGCCGACGAAGCAGGGATACAGTTTCGCATCTTGAATGCTTCCAAGGGACCGGCGGTACGCGCAACACGGGCTCAGGCCGACCGGGTGCTGTACAAAAGGGCCATCCGCTTCCGGCTGGAAAACCAGGCCAATCTGACGCTCTTCCAGCAGGCGGTCGACGACCTGCTGCTGGAGGGAGACGAGATAAGCGGCGTTCGGACTCAGCTCGGCATCGAGTTCCTGGCGCGTTCGGTAGTCCTGACCGCAGGCACCTTTTTGGCCGGGCTGGTGCACGTGGGGCTTTCCAATTACGAAGCAGGACGGGCGGGCGATCCGCCGGCCCGCACGCTGGCCCATCGACTGCGCGAACTGGAACTGCCGGTGGGCCGCCTCAAGACCGGCACGCCGCCCCGCCTTGACGGGCGCAGCATCGATTTCTCCGTGTTGCAAGAGCAGCCGGGCGATACCCCGGCACCAGTGTTCAGCACCCTGGGCAGCCGGTCCATGCATCCGCGCCAGGTGTCCTGCTGGATCACCCATACCAACGAGCGCACTCACCAGATCATCCGCTCCGGGTTCGACCGCAGCCCGATGTTCACCGGCGCGATCGAGGGGGTGGGGCCACGCTATTGCCCGTCCATTGAAGACAAGATCAACCGCTTCGCCGACAAGGCCAGCCACCAGATCTTTCTCGAACCGGAAGGGCTGGACACGCATGAGGTCTATCCCAACGGCATATCCACATCCCTGCCGTTCGATATCCAGTTGGCGGCGGTGCGTTCGATTGCGGGCCTGGAGCAAGCCCACATCCTGCGGCCGGGCTACGCGATCGAGTACGACTACTTCGACCCGCGCAATCTGAAGGCGTCGCTGGAAACCAGGCCTCTCCACGGTCTGTTCTTCGCCGGCCAAATCAATGGCACCACCGGCTACGAGGAGGCCGCGGCCCAAGGCCTGTTGGCCGGCCTGAATGCCGCGCGTTATGCTCGCGGCGAAGAAGCGTGGCATCCAGGCCGCGACGAAGCCTATCTTGGGGTGCTGGTCGATGACCTGATTACCCGCGGTGTGTCCGAACCCTATCGGATGTTCACCAGCCGGGCAGAATACCGCCTGCAATTGCGCGAAGACAATGCCGATCTGAGATTGACCGATATCGGCCGTCGACTGGGGCTGGTCGGCAATGTTCGTTGGGACGCGTTTAACCGCAAGCGCGACGCCATTGCTCAGGAACAGGAACGCCTCAAGTCGACTTGGGTTCGCCCGGACACGCTGGCCGCAGACGAAGCCCTGCGGGTTCTGGGCAGGCCGATCGAGCGTGAATACAACCTGCTTGATCTGTTGCGCCGTCCGGAAGTTAGTTATGACTCACTTATGAGCTTGGCAGGTGCAGGCAGTGGCTTGGCTGACGAACAAGCGGCGGAGCAGGTGGAGATCCAGGCCAAGTATCAGGGCTATGTCGAACGTCAGCGTGAAGAAGTGGATAAGCGGCGCGAGCAGGAAGACCTGAAATTGCCGCAGGATGTGGACTACATGCAACTGCCCAGCCTGTCCATGGAAGTGCGCCAGAAGCTGAACAAGTTCAAGCCAGAAACCCTGGGCCAGGCCTCCCGCATTTCCGGCATCACGCCGGCAGCGATTTCCGTATTGCTGGTTTATGCCCGGCGCGGCTTCCGCGCCGAGGGCGGCGACGCGAAGAAGACCGCATGAGTCCGGTGGACATGCTTGCAGCCGGGGTAGGGGAACTGGGGCTGGACCTGCCGCCCGACGCACAGGAGAAGATCCTCGCATTCCTGCAGTTGCTGGCCCGCTGGAACCGGGTGTACAACCTGACCGCGCGCCGTTCGGCGCAGGAGTGGATGACTCATCACGTGCTGGACAGTTTGACTGTGCTGCCCCATGTGGGGGGCCCGACGCTGCTGGACGTGGGCAGTGGGGCCGGTCTGCCGGGCCTGATCCTGGCCATGGCGCGCCCCGACTGGCGGGTCGTGTCGGTGGAAACGGTGGACAAGAAAGCCTCCTTTCAGCGCCAGGCGGTGGCGGAGCTGGGGCTCGCCAACGTCCAGGTCGAAGCTTGCCGGGTGGAGGAACTGGCCTTGGGCGACAAGGCCGATATCGTGATCTCGCGGGCGTTTTCCAGCCTGGGGGAATTCGTCAGCCTGACCCGGACACTGCTCAAGCCCGGCGGACAATGGGTGGCCATGAAAGGCCGGCTGCCGCGGGAGGAAATTGCCGCTCTGCCTGACGATGTGAAGGTCAGCCAGGTGCTCGCGCTTAAGGTGCCGGGGCTCAATGCCGAGCGCTGCATCGTATTGATCGAACAAGACTGAGAGCCGAAAAGCATGGCGCGTATTCTTGCAATAGCCAACCAGAAAGGCGGGGTCGGGAAGACCACCACCGCGGTCAATCTGGCCTGCGGCCTGGCCCAGCAGGGCCAGCGCGTTCTGCTGGTGGACCTTGACCCGCAGGGCAACGCGACGATGGGTGCGGGGGTGGAAAAACGCACCGCCCTGCCTACCGTTTACCAGGTGTTGCTGGGCGAATCCGACATCTCCGGCAGCCGCCTGCATTCTGCGCTAGGGGGCTTCGATATCGTGCCCGCCAACCGGGAGCTGGCAGGCGGCGAAGTGGAAATGGTCGAGATGGAAAGACGCGAATTCCGTCTCAAGTCCGAGCTCGTCAAGGTGGCGGACGACTACGATTTCGTCCTGATCGATTGCGCGCCCACACTCAATCTGCTGACCGTCAATGCTCTGGCCGCGGCGCACGCTGTGCTGATCCCCATGCAGTGCGAATACTATGCGCTCGAGGGATTGACCGATCTGGTCGCCACCATCAAGAAAGTCAAGCAGAAGCTCAACCCCAACATCGAAATCGAAGGCCTGCTGCGGGTTATGTATGACCCGCGCTCCACGCTTGCCCAGCAGGTGGCGGCAGAACTCAAGAGCCATTTTGGCGACAAGGTGTTCAACACCGTCATCCCGCGCAACGTCAGGCTGGCCGAGGCTCCCAGCCACGGCGTACCCGGCATCGTGTACGACCGCGCCAGCAAGGGCGCGCACGCCTACCTGCAACTGGCGGAAGAATTGCTCGCGCGTTACGGCATGCCGGCCGCCGTCGCCAGCGCAAACTGAAAGGCAACCCATGGCAAGAATGAAAGGCCTCGGCCGCGGACTCGATGCCCTGCTGGGCGCGGATCCGCCCGCCAGCAGCGGCGAACAGCGCCAGTTGCCCATTTCCCAGCTCAAGCCGGGTAAGTACCAGCCGCGCCGCCACATGGATGAGACCGCACTGGACGAACTGGCGGATTCCATTCGGGCCCAGGGCCTGATGCAGCCCATCCTGGTGCGCAAGCAAGGCAGCGGCTTCGAGATCATCGCGGGTGAACGCCGCTGGCGCGCAGCGCAGCGCGCCGGGCTGCAGGACGTGCCGGTACTGGTCAAGGACGTGCCGGAAGAAGCCGTCGCCGCGATGGGGTTGATCGAAAACATGCAGCGCGAAGACCTCAACGCCATCGAAGAAGCGCAAGGGCTGCAACGCCTGATTCAAGAATTCGGCATGACCCACGACGCTGCCGCCGGCGCAGTCGGGAAATCCCGCACTGCCGTATCCAACCTGCTGCGCCTGCTGAATCTGTCTCGCCCGGTGCAGGACATGCTCTCCGCCGGGCTGATCGAAATGGGCCACGCCCGCGCCCTGCTGCCGCTCACCGCCGCCCAGCAGAAGGAACTGGCCCACGAAATCGAGCATAGAGGACTGTCAGTGCGCGAGGTGGAACGCCGGGTGCTGCGCCTGAAGGACTTGCCCCACGGCCGGCCGGCAAAGAAGACAGCGTCGCGAGACATTCGCCGCCTGGAAGAAGCGCTCTCGGATCGCCTGGGGCTGAACGCCCAGGTCCAGGTTAACGCCAAGGGCGCGGGTAAGCTGACCCTGAGTTTCGCCGGCCACGAGCAATTGCAAGGCGTGCTGGAGCTGTTGGGGATTGCGTTATGAAAGCAGTAACAGGAGAGGTTGCAGGGGTCCTCTTCCAGCCAGCCCTTTGCCCTAAACTTTACGCATCGAGTTAACCGTGACCTCCCTCCCGTCCATTCTGGCCCCATCCATCCAAGACCTGGAAGACACAGTCGCTGACTTCCGGGATGCTTCGTTCCAGTCCGCAGAGAGCGTACTTGCTCGCTTCGTGCATCAGCTTGATGAAGAACCAATGGCTGGATTCCTCGCGGCGGTCCTACCAACACCTGAATTTTCAGTGTGGTTGGAAAAGACACAGGGTTCTGTTGGCTCTATGGTTGGCTCAGGCGTACTCGAATGGCCAAGCGAGCGCAATAGTCGAGTCGCAATTCAGATTGCGCTGTGCCGTGCGATCGCAGCGAAATCCGTGCGATTCCTAGATTTCGTGCGCAGCTACTACTACTCGGGCAGCAAACTGTCAGACCACGTCGAAGCTTTTGCGTCGCGCCTCCTTAATCCACTGCTTCGAGACATTTCTAGGCTTACCGAGTCGAGGCCTGTTGCCCCTGTTCTATTTGAAGCCATGGGAAATCTGCCAACAAGTGGCGATTGCTACGCTGGACTCGCTATTGAGAGATGCCTGTGTGAGATTCAAAGACCCTGCCCCGATAGCAAGAGCTGAAGCCACGGAGAAGCTTTGCGACGCGTGGGAGAGGCTGAAGTCGCTTGCGGTTCAGGGAAACAAGAGGCTTTCGGTTACCGTACTCCTTGACCGGGCATCGCCCGAGCCCAAGTTTCGCGGCTATCTGGAAGCGGAAGCCAAATCGCTGACTGAGATCGGCAACGCGTTTCACATCCGCCACTTCGAGACCGACAAGGTTTCACTCTCACAACCCGAGCAGTTCGACTACCTTTTTCACCGCCTATACGCGCTAATGCACTTTATCTTGTTCAGCCGGAAACGTAGCGATGATGACGCATTGAGGGGGACTGATCTTCTGGACAAATAAGTGGAGCATAGAATGAGCGCGACCTATTTGTCCTCTAAACCGGACCTCACTCAGACGTGACCAAGGTCGGATACTTTGCGCCGCTGGCACAACCTGCGCCTCCCCTACGGACATCACGCCTAAGGCTGACTTTGACTTTCAGACCGCAGAATTTTCGATCAACTCCAACCTGTCAGTAGTCGGCTTCAACCATCCCCCATTCACGCGCCGGGGGCGGTCTTATGGTTGCATCAGCAATTCTAATTCGGGTATGATTGCGGGCTCATGTTTCGGCCTACTTTCCGCGTTGCGGCCTCGCAGATCGTACTGTGCAGCCTGGCAGGGGGGGTGGCCTATGGATGGGGAGGAAGGTCGGCCGCAGTATCTGCGGCAGCGGGGGGTGCCGTCGCCACGCTGGGCACCCTGATATTGATCCTGCGGGAAAAGCAAAGCGAAAGGCATTCCGGCTGGAGTGCGGGGCGAAATCTGCTGCAGTTCTATCGCTCCGGGCTGGAACGTTTTGTCTTGGTGGGAGTGTTGCTGGGCGCGCTCTTCATCTATTCCGGATCGGTTCCGATGGCTGTATTGATGGGCTTTATCACTGCTCAGTTGGCGTGGCTGTTGCCGATATGGAAAGTTTGAACGGCGCCAAAGTTCTTGGTTATTGATCCGGCACGGATCAAAAACTCCTGGGATGTTTTATCTGGGCGGGCGCCGCCCAGATAAAACCTTCTAGAGATTTAGCACTATGTCAGGCGAAGTCCAAACCTCTGGCGAATACATCAAGCATCACCTGCAGAACCTGACTTTCGGCAGACATGCCGACGGCACCTGGGGCTTGGCGCACACCCATGAACAAGCCAGGGAAATGGGCTTCTGGGCGCTGAATATCGACAGTCTGGGGATCGGGATCATGCTCGCGCTGGTCTTCACCCTGATGTTCCGTTCCGTCGCGAGGAAAGCCTCTTCCGGTGTGCCCTCCGGGGTGCAGAATTTTGTTGAATTGATGGTGGAATTTGTCGACGTCTCGGTGCGCGGCTCCTTCTCCCATCGCAATGCCCTGGTGGCGCCGCTTGCCCTGACCATTTTCGTGTGGGTGTTCCTCATGAACCTGATGGACCTGCTGCCGGTTGACTGGCTGCCGCATTCCGCCGGCTGGCTGGGCATCCCTTTCCTCAAGATCGTGCCTTCCACCGACCCTAATGTCACCTTCGGCATGTCCCTTACCGTATTTGCCTTGGTGCTCTTCTATAGCGTGAAGATGAAGGGTCCGGGAGGTTTCTTTGCCGAACTGGCGTTTCAGCCCTTTCCCAAGTATCTGTTCCCGGTGAACCTGCTGCTTGAAGGCGTTGGCCTGCTTGCCAAGCCCCTTTCTCTTTCCCTGCGGCTGTTCGGCAACATGTACGCCGGGGAAATGATCTTCATCCTGATCGCTCTGATGTTCGGCGGCAGCATCCTCCTCGGCCTGTTTGGCGGCGTCCTGCAATGGGCCTGGGCGGTGTTCCACATCCTGATCATCACGCTGCAGGCGTTCATATTCATGACGCTGACCATCGTCTACCTGGACATGGCCCATACGGAACATCACTGATATCGCTTTGGCAACGCGCGTTTACTTAATTTAAATCTACAAACTCAAGGAGTAATTCAATGGATATGACTCATGCTCTGCTGTACATCGCCGGCGCCCTGATGATGGGCCTTGGCGCGCTGGGCGCATCGGTGGGCATCGGCATCCTTGGCGGACGCTTTCTCGAAGGTGCCGCCCGGCAGCCGGAGTTGATTCCGATGCTGCGTACCCAGTTTTTCATCGTCATGGGTCTGGTCGATGCCGTACCGATGATCGCCGTGGGTCTGGCCATGTACGTCTTGTTCGCCGTCGCGGGCTAAGTGATAGCCTGCTGCCGCGGCCATTGGAGCAGCGCGCAGTTTGAAGCGCCAGCAGGCGCTCCTCTCGTCAAGGTAAGCAAATGAACATCAATGCAACACTGATCGGGCAGTCCATCACGTTCCTCATCTTCGTGTGGTTCTGCATGAAGTACATCTGGCCGCCCATCATGAACGCGCTCGATACACGCAAGAAAGCGATTGCCGACGGCCTGGCCACAGCCGATCGCGCCAAGCTGGATCTGGAACTTGCGCGCAAGAGGGCGACCGAGCATCTGCACGAAGCCAGGAGCCAGGCTGCCGAGATCATCGCCCAGGCGGAAAAACGTGCGGCGCAGATGGTGGAAGAGGCCAAGAGCGCGGCCAGGTCTGAAGGCGACCGCCAGTTGGTGGCGGCCAAGGCCGAGATCGAACAGGAAGCCAACCGGGCGCGCGAATCCCTGCGCGAGCAGGTGGCGAATCTGGCGGTGGCGGGCGCGGAAAAAATCCTGCGCCGTGAAGTCAATGCCCAAACCCATGCCGATCTGCTAAAGCAATTGAAAGCTGAGCTGTAAGCCATGGCTGAACTGTCCACCGTGGCCAGACCCTATGCCGAGGCGGTTTTCCGCCTGGCCAGGGATTCGGACGAACTCACGGCCTGGTCCGGTCGTTTGAAATTTGCCGCCCAGGTGGTAGCTGATCCGCAGATGCGCGTGCTGATTGCCGATCCTAACGTATCGGCTGGCCGCGTATCTGACCTGTTGATATCGCTGCTGGGCGCGAGCCTCGGCGACACGGGCGCCAACCTCATCAGGCTGCTGGCCAAGAACCGCCGGTTGCCGCTGCTGGCCGAGATCGAGGCCCAGTTCGAGGCGCTCAAGGCTCACGCAGAAGGCAAGCTGGAAGCGCACATCACCAGCGCACTGGACATGAGCGACGCCCAGGTGAGCGAGCTGGCCGGCGCGCTCAAGACGAAATATGGCCGCGAAGTCGAAGTGTCCGTCAGTGTGGACCCCGCCCTGATCGGTGGCGTGGTGGTTGCGATCGGCGACCGGGTGATGGATGGCTCGGTGCGCGGGCGCCTCCAGAAGATGGCCTTCAGCCTCAAGGAATGAGTTTTTTACATATACGGGACCGACCCAGTCGGAGACAAGCATGCAACTGAATCCAAGCGAAATCAGCGAACTGATCAAAGCCAAGATCGAGAACCTGGCGTCCGGTTCCGAACTGCGTACCCAGGGGACCATCGTGTCGGTGACCGACGGTATCGTCCGCATTCACGGGTTATCCGATGTGATGGCAGGCGAAATGATCGAGTTGCCCGACAACACATTCGGCCTGGCGCTGAACCTGGAGCGTGATTCGGTTGGCGCTGTGGTGCTGGGCGACTACGAGCATATCAAGGAGGGCGATACCGCCAAGTGCACCGGCCGAATTCTGGAAGTGCCGATCGGCACGGAGCTGCTTGGCCGTGTGGTCAACTCTCTGGGCCAGCCCATCGACGGCAAGGGTCCCATTGCGGCCAAGTTGTCGTCACCGATCGAGAAAATCGCTCCGGGCGTGATTGCGCGTCAATCCGTGAACCAGCCGGTGCAGACCGGGCTGAAGTCGATCGACTCCATGGTGCCCATCGGGCGCGGCCAGCGCGAGCTGATCATCGGCGATCGCCAGACTGGCAAGACTGCGGTGGCCATCGATGCAATTATCAATCAGAAGGGCAAAAGCGTTTACTGCATCTATGTGGCGGTGGGCCAGAAGGCCTCCTCCATTGCCAACGTGGTGCGCAAGCTGGAAGAACATGGCGCGATGGAATACACCATCGTTGTCGCCGCCACCGCCTCCGACTCTGCTGCCATGCAGTACATCGCGCCTTATTCCGGCTGCACCATGGGCGAATACTTCCGCGACAACGGCATGGATGCGCTGATCATTTATGACGACCTGACCAAGCAGGCCTGGGCCTACCGCCAGGTGTCGCTGTTGCTGCGCCGTCCGCCGGGCCGCGAAGCCTATCCCGGCGACGTGTTCTATTTGCACTCGCGCCTGCTGGAGCGGGCCGCGCGCATCAATCCGGCGGAAGTGACCAAGCGAACCGGCGGCGCGGTGACCGGCAGGACCGGCTCGCTGACCGCGCTGCCGATCATCGAAACGCAGGCGGGCGACGTGTCCGCCTTCGTCCCGACCAACGTGATTTCGATCACCGACGGCCAGATCTTTCTGGAAACCGATCTGTTCAACGCCGGTATCCGTCCCGCCATCAACGCCGGCCTGTCGGTGTCGCGCGTAGGCGGGGCGGCGCAGACCAAGGTGATCAAGAAGCTGGGCGGCGGCATCCGTCTGGCGCTGGCGCAGTATCGCGAACTGGCGGCGTTTGCCCAGTTTGCCTCCGATCTGGACGACGCCACCCGCAAGCAGCTCGAGCGCGGCAAGATCGTTACCGAACTTATGAAGCAGCCGCAGTATTCCCCGATGAGCGTGGCGGAGATGGGACTGACCCTGTTTGCCGTCAACAACGGCTACATGGACGGGCTGGACATCAAGAAGGTGCTGCCTTTCGAGGGCGCGCTTCAAGCCTATGTCAAAGACAAACACAAGGACCTGCTCGACGCGGTCAATGCTTCCGGCGAAATGACCGGCGAGCAGGAAGTCGCGCTGAAGGCCGCCATCGAGTCCTTCAAACAGACCGCGGTCTACTGATCGGGAGAACCGGCGATGGCCGTAGGCAAGGAAATCCGGACCAAGATCAAGAGCGTGGAAAACACGCGCAAGATCACCAAGGCCATGGAAATGGTGGCGGCGTCAAAAATGCGCAGGGCACAGGAACGGATGAAGCACGCCCGTCCCTACGCCGAAAAAATCGCCCATGTGGCGGTGCACATGGCGTATGCCCATCCAGAATACAAACATCCGTTCATGTTGCGCCGCGAGAACCCCAAGCGGGTCGGCCTGATCATCGTTACTTCCGACAAGGGCTTGTGCGGGGGTTTGAACACCAATGTGCTGCGGCTGGCGGTGAACCACATGAAGTCTTGGGAGGGCCAGGGCATACAGGTGGACGTCACCGCGTTTGGCAACAAGGGCATTGGCTTCATGCAGCGCGCGGGCGCCGGTGTCGTGTCACAGCTCACTGCACTGGGCGACTCGCCGCACATTGAAAAACTCATCGGCCCGGTGAAAGTAATGCTGGATGCCTATGTGGAAGGCCGGATCGACGCGCTCTATCTGGCATATAACCAGTTCGTCAACACAATGAAGCAGGAGCCGCAGTTGAGGCAACTGCTGCCGCTGGAACAAGCGGCGGGTGATGAGGCGGAAAGACTGCAACATCACTGGGACTACATCTACGAACCGGACGCCAAGCCGGTGGTGGACGCATTGCTGACCCGTTATGTGGAGTCGCTGATATACCAGGCGGTGGTGGAAAACGTCGCCTGTGAGCAGTCCGCCCGCATGGTGGCGATGAAGGCGGCGTCCGACAACGCCAAGAATGTGATCGATGAATTGAAGCTGGTCTACAACAAGACCCGTCAAGCGGCGATCACCAAGGAATTGTCGGAGATTGTCGGCGGCGCCGCGGCGGTCTAGCGCGGCGGCAAGGCAATCGGGCGAGACTAATATGAGCGCAGCGAACTTTACGACGAGAGCAAATTGCCAAACCGGCGCGGCGTTGTTTAAGGAATTTAATTTTGCTTAGGAACAAACCATGAGCAACGGAAAAATCGTACAGATCATTGGTGCGGTGGTGGATGTGGAATTTCCCCGTGAGGCCATACCCAGGGTGTTCAGCGCCCTCAGGATGGACCGGCCCCCACTGACTCTGGAAGTGCAGCAGCAACTGGGCGACGGCGTGGTGCGCACCATTGCGCTCGGCTCGACGGACGGCCTGCGGCGCGGCATGGCGGTCGGCGATACCGGCGCGCCGATTCTGGTGCCGGTCGGACAGGCTACGCTGGGGCGGATCATGGACGTGCTGGGCGAGCCGGTGGACGACGCAGGCCCAATCGCCACCCAGGATCGCATGCCC
Source organism: uncultured beta proteobacterium (assembly GCA_963746955.1). Taxonomy (GTDB): domain Bacteria; phylum Pseudomonadota; class Gammaproteobacteria; order Burkholderiales; family Thiobacillaceae; genus DASQBT01. The sequence goes on from CAVVDR010000004.1 coordinate 238,914, forward strand.
ATACACCGCAAGGCGCCGGACTTCGCCGACCAGGCCGCAAGCGTGGAGATACTTGAAACCGGCATCAAGGTGATCGACCTCATCATGCCGATCGCCAAGGGCGGCAAGATCGGCCTGTTCGGTGGCGCGGGCGTAGGCAAGACGGTGACCCTGATGGAATTGATCCGCAACATCGCGGTGCAGCACTCCGGCTTCTCCGTGTTCGCCGGCGTCGGCGAGCGCACCCGCGAGGGCAACGACTTCTACCATGAGATGAAGGAAGGAGGCGTTCTGGACAAGGTCGCGCTGGTCTACGGCCAGATGAACGAACCGCCGGGCAACCGCCTGCGCGTGGCGCTGACCGGTTTGACCATGGCGGAACACTTCCGCGATGAAGGACGCGATGTGCTGTTCTTCGTTGACAATATCTACCGCTATACGCTGGCCGGTACGGAAGTGTCTGCGCTGCTGGGCCGCATGCCTTCCGCGGTGGGCTATCAGCCCACCCTGGCGGACGAAATGGGCCGCCTGCAGGAGCGCATCACCTCCACCCGCACCGGGTCCATCACGTCTTTCCAGGCCGTGTACGTGCCAGCAGATGACCTGACCGACCCCAGCCCTGCGACCACTTTCGCCCACCTTGACGCGACCCTGGTGCTGTCGCGCCAGGTGGCGGAACTGGGCATCTATCCTGCGGTGGACCCGCTTGACTCAACCTCGCGCATTCTTGACCCGCAAGTGGTCGGCGAAGAGCATTACAACGTCGCCCGCGCGGTCCAGGCCACCCTGCAGCGCTACAAGGAGTTGCGCGACATCATTGCCATTCTCGGCATGGATGAACTGGCTCCCGAAGACAGATTGGTGGTGGCCCGCGCGCGCAAGATCCAGCGCTTCCTGTCGCAGCCCTTCTTCGTTGCCGAAGTGTTTACCGGCGCCCCCGGCAAGTACGTATCGCTGAATGAAACCATCAAGGGGTTCAAGGGCATCGTCAACGGCGAATACGATCACCTGCCCGAGCAGGCCTTCTACATGGTGGGCGCGATCGAAGAAGCGGTCGAAAAAGCCAAGACTGTCCAATAAAGGCAAGCAATGGCAATGACACTCCATGTCGATATCGTCAGCGCAGAAGCCTCCCTGTTTTCGGGGACGGCCGAATTCGTCGCCGTGCCCGGCGAGATGGGCGAACTGGGGATCTATCCCCAACACGCCCCGTTGCTGACCCGCATCAAGCCCGGTGCGGTGCGGATCAAGAAGGCGGATTCGGCCGAGGAAGAACTCATCTATGTGTCGAGCGGCATACTGGAAGTGCAACCCTTTCTTGTCACCATCCTGTCCGACACGGCTATCCGCGGCCAGGATCTGGATGAAGCTAAAGCCCTGGAGGCCAAACGGGCGGCGGAAGAAGGCATGAAGGACCGCTCCTCCGCCATGGATTATGCCAAGGCCCAGGCCGAACTGGCCCAGGCCGTTGCCCAACTGGCGGCAATCCAGAAGCTGCGCAAGCGCACTTGAGTCGCCGCCGCCTTGACTGAACGCAATGACAGCTACGGCGGCCCGGTGTTTCCTGCCCGCATACTTTGACGGCCTGTTTCGACCAAGTAGACTAGGATACGCGGGGTAGCGGCTGCCAAGATGGCGGGGCCGGGTTGGCCCCGCACCCCAAGGTCGCTTCCGTCCGGATGGACGCGGATGTAGTCGGATCAACAAGCACAAAGGGGGCACAGATTTTTTCCCAACTGGCCAGACTGGCCAATCGCCTTCCCTGGGCGCTCCTTGCACTGGCCGGATTCTGGGTCATATCAAGCGGTCTGTATGGCCTGGACATTCAGCAGCATCTGACGCTTAGTCCCGGCTGGGATTCGCCGCGCAGTGGATCGGCGCTCGCCTCTGAGCGGCTTCGCACCCTGCTCGGCCGGGATGAAACCCCGGTCATCGTGCTGTTCAGTCCGCGTGCCACAGGTCCGCATCAGGTGGACTCGCCAGACTATCGTCGGGCGGTCGACTCTGCGCTCAACACGCTGGTCGGCTACCCGCCGGTCAGCAGCGTGCTGACTTACTATTCCACTGGCAATCCGCGCTTCAAGTCGCGCGATGGCAGCATGACCTATGCCTTGGTCAATCTTCAGCGCGGATCAGACGAAGGGGTTGCGGCCTATCGTGAATTGCGCCGGCGCGTCGTCAGCGACAAGCTGAAGGTCGGGCTGGGCGGCGAACTCGCGACCTATGTCGACGTGCGGGAGCAGCTCGACCACGACCTGAAAATGGCCGAATTCGTCAGCTTCGTCCTGCTTGCGGTCCTCCTGGTGTGGGTATTTCGTTCCCTGGTAGCGGCCGTGCTCCCTTTGCTGGTGGGCATGGTGACGATAGTGAGCAGCCTCGCCTGGCTCAAGCTTGCGACCCATTTCACCGAGATCAACGTCTATGCGCCGAATGTGGTTTCTATGCTCGGATTGGGTCTGGCGGTGGATTACAGCCTGTTCATGGTTTCCCGCTTTCGCGAAGAGTTGACGCTGAAGAAATCCGATGACGAGGCGCTAAGGATCACGATGCTGACCGCAGGCCGCACCCTGATGTTCAGCGGCCTGACCGTGGCAGCCAGCCTGTTCTGCCTGTTCTTGCTGCCGCAACGCTTCTTTCACAACATGGGACTGGCGGGGGGCATCTCGGTGGGCAGTGCGATGATGACCGCCATCCTGTTTTTGCCCGCCATGCTGTCGGTGCTGGGGCGCAAGGTTGACCGGCTGGCACCGCCGTTCCTGAAGCCCTGGTCGGCGCGCCTCGGCGAACGCGGGCGCTGGTACCGGTTCAGCAATTTTGTGATGCGCAATGCGCGCACCGTGCTGGTCGTTTCAATCGGGCTGCTGGTGCTGATGGGTTTGCCGGTCAAGGACATGAGGGTGGGGCCGGCGGACAGCCGTTCGCTACCGCCCAGCGCCGAGAGCCGCAGGGTGCAGCAAAGCCTGGAGACCCATTTCTCGACTGGCGAACTCAGCCCGATCGTGGTGGTGGCAACCACGCGGGGCGAGCTGACCTCGGCGGCGGATATTACCGCCCTCTACCAGCTTACGGAAGGCATACGGGCGGTGCCCGGAGTTTCCCGGGTCAGCGGCCTGATGAGCCTGGACCGGTCCTTGGGACTGACCGACTATCAACTGCTGTACAGCCATCCCGATCAGTTTCCGCAGGCATCCGGGGCGCTGCAAGACTTCAGCCGCAAGCACAGCACCCTGATTTATGTCGACTACAAGCCTGACCCGACCTCGCCACAGGCGCGCAACGTGGTCGCCCGTATCCGCGCCTTGCCCACGCCGCCGGCCCTTCAGGAAGTGGTGGTCGGAGGCTTCCCGGCGTTTCACCTCGATTACCTGGACACACTGCGCGCCAGGGCACCCTGGGTGGTCGCCGCCATTGTAGTGGTGATTTTCGTGCTGCTGTTCCTGATGTTGGGAAGTCTGTTCGTGCCCGCCAAGGTGGTGGTGACCAACCTGCTTTCATTGTCCGCCACGTTTGGGGCCTTGGTATGGATCATCCAGAAAGGCCATCTGTCGTGGCTTCTGGGATTCACCCCGCAGGGGGCGCTGGATGGCACCATACTTGTCCTGATTTTTGCCAGCGCCTTCGGGCTCTCGATCGACTACGAGGTCTTTCTATTGTCACGGGTGAAGGAGATGTGCAATCTCACCAAGGGCGATAATCTGGTATCGGTATCCACCGGAATGCAGCGTAGCGGCCCCATTATTACGAATGCCGCGCTGTTGATCGGCATTGTGCTAGGCTCGTTCGCCATGGGGGAGGTGGTATTTATCAAGGCCATCGGCCTGGGGCTCATGCTTTCGGTTGCGGTTGATGCCACCCTGGTGCGGATGCTGCTGGTTCCTGCCACCCTTTGCCTGATGGGCAATCTAAATTGGTGGGCGCCCAAGCCTCTGCTCAGGGTCTATAAGCGCTTGCATCTTGGCGAGGAAACGGATCTTGAGGAGAAACACAAATGACAAAAACCTGGCGCACACTGGCCATGCTGGCGCTATTCACGGTTGCACCGAGGCCTGGCGTTGCGGATTTGACCCTGACCGGATTCAGCACCATCAGCACTTTTGGCAGGCCCATGTCAAACCAGGAGCAAATCATGATTCACAAGACCTCGATCCGGCGTGATTTTACGGATCGAGGCAGGGCCTATACCCATCTCTTTGACCTTGCCACGCGTCAGGGTGTAATCATTGACCCCCTGTTCCGTCGCGCTGAAGTTTACGACCTGAGCGCCATGAAGGCCAACGTCGAGGTGAGCGCTCCGGTCGACAGATTGAAAATGGATATCGAGCGCACAGGCCGTCAGCATCCCCTGCGCGACTGGACCTGCAGCGAATACAACTTGAGCGTGAGTATGCCTGCCGTGATGGGAAATGAAGAAACCGTGTTCAATTTGAAAGGCCAGGTCTGGCTGGCTGAACACGCTCGCGAACGCGCCGCGGTGAAAGACCTGATCAAGATTGCCAAACGCCCGGATTTCTTTCTTGCCGTCCCTCTGATTGCCAGGACCATGCCCGCCCAGGCCCGGGCCGTGAGCGAACTCATACGCAAACTAGCGCCGAAGGGACTGCCGTGCGCCGGGCAATTCGATATCAGTTACGAAGGCAGCGGCCCGCTGGCCAATCTGGCGCGAAAACTCCCGACCCGGCTGGCACTCGAGTTCCAGAATTACTCGACCGACCCTATCCCGCCGGAAGCGTTTGCCATTCCCGCTGGCTACCAGATAGTACAGGGCCAGTTTCCAGTGGGTCTTCCGCGCTGATCCAATCTCCGCGAAGCCGGCTCCCGCTCGATGTCGTCGTTTCACCCGGCAAAGCCTGTGCCGGCTGCGTCCGTTCAGGCTTCGGTGACGAGCACCAGCCAAGACCGCCGGACTCAGCTCATTCCTGGATTCTGGCTGCCGCTGTCGCCCCTCCCTGCGGGCCTATTGGTTCACGGCTGCCTTTTCCACCCGCGGCCCCACCCCCGCCATCTGTTCCTGCCTGCGCTCTTCTGCCACCGCCTGCCCCAGTTCCAGCACGGCTTTTGCGTAGTAGGCCGAACGGTTGTAGCGGGTGAGAACATAGAAGTTTCGGCTGCCCAGGAAATACTCGCTGGGAGCATCGCCGTTCTGCAATTCCACCAGGGCGAATTTCTCCCACGGCGCAATGGGTGCGAGGGGCTTGGCGCCCAGAGCTTCCAGCTGCCAATAGTCAAAGCTGGGCACGATGTCGGGTTCCAGCAGGGTGGTGAGCCTGGCGTTATCTACATCTACGGAAATACAGGGCGGCAGGTTGCGAGCCCAACCATGAAGAGCAAGGTAGCGGGCCACGGAGCCAATGGCATCCGCCGGACTTTGCAGATTGACGCGGCCGTCGCCATCCAGGTCCGCACCGAAGCGGTCAATATTGTCCGGCATGAACTGAGGCATGCCGACCGCGCCAGCGTAGGAGCCGCGCACAGAGAGAGGCGCGCACTGAGACCTTGCGCACCAGAGAAAGAACTGCGCCAGCTCACCACGAAAATAAGCTGAACGATCTTTGACCCCTTCCGGGAAATCAAAGGCCAGGCTGGCGAGCGCATCCAATACCCGATAGTTGCCGCTGTATTGCCCGTAGAGGGTTTCCATACCCAGAATGCCCATGATGACGGGTTCGGGCACGCCATACAGATTGGCGGCCAGCGCCAGCGCGGCTTCGTTCTCGTTCCAGAAGCGGGTGCCGGCCCGGACATGTTGCTCGTTGATAAAGTGGGCGCGGTATGACTGCCAGTTCTTGCGCACGCCCGCGGGCAGCGGCTTGATGGCATTGCGCACCGATTCCAGCTTGTGCGCCTGTTGCAAGGTGGTTCTGACATACGCAGGGTCCAGGCCCAACCGGGCCAGCTCCTGGACAAAAGGCTCAATTTCCGGCCGACCGGCGTAGGTTTCGACCACAGGCGGTTCCCTGCGTTTCACTTTGTGATGCTTTCCGTGCCTGGCCCAGGCCGTATGGCCGGAACTCGCCAGGACCACCAGCAGTATCGCCGTCAATAGGGTCCGTTCAGGAATCAAACCCAGTCTCCTGATTGCAGTTGAGAAAGGCGTTGGCGTCGGAAAACGTTGCGCTGGTCGCACCCACCGCTTCGAGAAAACCCTTCACGCTGCGTCCGCCCCGTTCAAGGTAAGAACTGAGCGCGCCCAGTCTGTCCCTGTGCAGCATCAGGATGGCGTAGTGTGTGTGCTGTGGGTCTTTCGCCACCACTGCCCGCGACTTGCCGCGCGCGCGGCATAGACCATCGACCAAATCGAGCGGCAGCAGCGGCGTGTCGCAGGGACTGACCACCAGCCAGTCGAAGCGGGCCTTCTCCAGCCCCGCAAGCACTCCAGCCAAAGGGCCAGGATAATCCGGCAGCGTGTCAACCAGCACCGGATGGCCCCGGCGCGCGTACTCATCCAGATTGCGGTTAGCGCTGATCAACAGCTCTTCCACCTGGGGTGCGAGCCGGACGATCACGTGATCGATCAGCGGCTTGTCCTGAAACATCAGCAAGCCCTTGTCCTGGCCCCCAATCCGGCGGCCGCGGCCACCGGCAAGGATGAGGGCGGAAACCGGAAACGGGTCATCGAACATCGTTCGCGCTTTCTTGACCGGCTTCTTGATAGAGCCAGAAGTGCTCATTACGGTCACCCGGCCGAGCACCATCCCAGCGCTTGACCCAGTGCTGACCTGGTGGGGTTGGCGTCCTGCGCTTGCCGTAGTACATCAGCCATTTGCAGTCGGGTTTGAGTGGAGAGAAATCCAGGCCGGTATGATAGTTGAGCAACGCCCGCTGGGTGGGTGGCACGCCACGAGTGGTGACGCACTGTTTCGCACCGATCCGCTCCTTGATCTGGCCGGCCATTACTTCGTAGCCGAGACGGCGATCGAAGGCCGGCAGCAGCAAGATCATCAGCAGCAGCCAAACGAAGCTCATGCCCGCCACCCAGATCAATATGGGCCTGATCGGACTGCGCTTGATGCGCGGCGTCCACGCAAACCAGGTCAGCGTAAGCAAGGCGCCGAGCGTCATCGCCCAGTAACGTATCTCAGGATGAGGAGGAACGCCCAGCTTGGCCAGACGTCGGGCCAATTGAGCGGGGCTGCCAAATTGCCAGGCAGCAAAATAAACCCAGATAGCCAGGGCGAAAAAGCTGAAGACCATCACGCCAAACCATAGAAGGGCATGGGCCGCGCCGCGCCGCAATCTGAGCAAACCGGCGCCGCCGAGCAAGGCAAGCGGCGGCAACAAGGGCGTCATGGACAGTTCATTGGGGTCCAAAGTCAGACTCAATGCGCCTAATGGCAACAGCAAGACAGCCACCGGGATGAGGATTGCCGGGCTGCGCCAGTTCCTGCGCGCGCCGTACAAGGCCCACAGTGCCATTGGCCAGGCAGGCCAGGCAAACCAGAGCAAATTTCTGACGATGTAGCCTGGCCGGTAGATCACATGCTGGTCGGACACAAACACCAGGCGCTGGCTGAATTCGGTCCACCAGGCTGCCAGCAGATGGCCCTCCCGCTCATGCAACACCCAAAGCCACAGGGCCATAGGCAGCAGCGAACACAGCAGCAGCAACAGCCAGCCGCGACGCACCTGGGGGCCGCGATATTCTGGCAGCAATACCGTCAGCAACGGCAACAGCGCCAACAGCGCAACGGGCTCAAGCCATCCAGTGGAAAGCCCCATGGCTGACAGGCCAAGGCCCGCGGCAATTCCGCCACGATAAGGTCGGGCCACCATGTCGGCCAGCCCAAACAATAGGGCCGAAACGCCCGCCAGTTGAATGAGGTGCGGGTCCATGTTGTGTCCCGGCAGGAGCAGGCCCAGGCTACCCAGCAGCATAAGCGCCGCGGGCCAGCCGGTTTCCTCGCCTTGCAGCCTGCGCGCCGTCAGTCCTAGAAGCCAGACTGCGATACCAACGGCAAAACCACTGGCAAGCCGAGCCGCATCATGGGGGGCCAACAGGGAAGAAAATACCCAGGCAAAAATTCCCGCCACCCAGGAATAAAAGGGGCCGTGATTCAAATCGATGCTGCCGGATACCGTGGGTACCAGCCAGTCACCGCTTTGCTGGGCCCACAAGAATGCTGCAAAGGTGTCGCCGTCAGTGCCCTTCCAGGGCACGTGGCCGACCAGGCCGGGCAGAAGCCAGGCCAGGCAGAGCAGCAGCATGCCTAGGCGGACACGGTTAAACTGCATCAATTAAGCACTTTCAGCCGCCGCACGGTGCTTGCGCATAATGGGACAGGACCGGGACACCTGCCAGAATCAGCCGGTTTCTTCTTGGTTTCCTGCTGGGCTGCATGTCAATCAGGGAAGACAAAGGTGGGCATAATGATAGCCTCTCGCCGGCCCAGGACACACCATTGCCAGTGCGTCTTTTGCCCGCAAGTGACCAAATAACAAAAGGCAGCCGAAGCTGCCTCTTGGAATCGTCCCGGATCGGATGAACAATTATTTCTTCATGCCATAGCGCTGGCGGAATTTCTCCACTCGGCCCGCGGTATCTACAATCTTCTGCTTGCCGGTGTAGAACGGATGGCACTGCGAGCACACTTCGATATGCAGCGGCTTGGTCAGGATGGAACGGGTCTTGAACGTGCTGCCGCAGGAGCAGGTCACATCAATCTCGTTGTATGCGGGATGAATGTCGGCTTTCATGCTTGAGTCCTCAAAAACACCGCGGCGAGTACGCGGAAACCGCGCATTATCCACAAAAAAACCTTCAAAGGCAAGGACTTGGCCTGGACGCACCCACTTCAGCGCCCGGTCTTCATGGCGTTGAAAAATTCGTCGTTGTTCTTGGTGGCGCGAATCTTGTCGAGCAGGAAGTCCATCGCGTCCAAGTCGTCCATCGGGTACAGCAGCTTGCGCAGCACCCAAACCTTTTGCAGGATGCTGTGTTCCATGAGCAGTTCTTCGCGCCGGGTGCCGGAGCGGTTGACGTTGAGAGCGGGATAAATGCGCTTTTCCGCCATCCGCCGGTCCAGGTGGATCTCCATGTTGCCGGTGCCCTTGAACTCTTCATAGATCACGTCATCCATGCGCGAACCTGTTTCGATCAGGGCGGTGGCGAGGATGGTGAGGCTTCCGCCCTCCTCAATGTTGCGGGCCGCGCCGAAAAAGCGTTTGGGCTTTTGCAGCGCATTGGCGTCGACTCCGCCGGTCAGCACCTTGCCGGAGGAAGGCTGCACCGTATTGTAGGCGCGCGCCAAGCGGGTGATGGAGTCCAGCAATATCACCACGTCCTTCTTGTGTTCCACCAGACGCTTGGCTTTTTCAATCACCATCTCAGCCACCTGAACATGGCGGGACGCCGGCTCGTCAAAGGTTGACGCCACCACTTCGCCGCGCACGGTGCGCGACATTTCCGTCACCTCTTCCGGGCGCTCGTCGATGAGCAGCACGATAAGTTCGATATCCGGATGGTTGCCAATGATGGCGTGCGCCATGTGCTGCAGCATGATGGTCTTGCCGGACTTGGGCGGCGACACGATGAGACCGCGTTGACCCTTGCCGATGGGGGCAATGATGTCAATGATGCGGCTGGTGATGTTTTCCTCCGCACGGATGTCGCGCTCCAGCTTGAGCGGCTTGTCCGGATGCAGCGGGGTAAGGTTTTCAAACAGGATCTTGTTCTTGGTGTTTTCCGGCGCCTCGCTGTTGACCGTATCCAGCTTGGTCATGGCGAAATAGCGCTCTCCATCTTTGGGGGTGCGGATTTCGCCGTCTACGGTGTCGCCGGAATGCAAATGGAAACGGCGAATCTGGCTTGGGCTGACATAGATGTCGTCCGGGCTGGCCAAATAGGAAGTATCAGGAGATCGCAGGAAACCATAGCCATCGGGCAGAACTTCCAGCACCCCTCCCCCAAAAATGCTTTCGCCTTTTTTCGCATGATTCTTGAGCAGGGCGAAAATCAACTCCTGCTTGCGCATTCGGTTGGCGTTTTCGATGCCGTTGGTCAAGGCCATGTCGACCAGTTCTGTTACGGGATGTTGTTTGATTTCTGATAGGCGCATGGAATAGACCTGTGGGGCCGCAAGGGCGGAGAAGAAAGTCGGGTTATGATTACCGTGTGCCGGGTACCGCCCTCGGTGGGGTGGTCAGAACCCCGGCAACGCTTGGGATGATTTCAGGTTAGCGGGCTCAGATGTTGCTGTCAACAAATGCGGTCAATTGGGATTTGGACAGGGCCCCCACCTTGGTGGCTTCCACATTGCCATTCTTGAATATCATCAAGGTGGGAATGCCGCGGATGCCGAATTTGGGAGGCGTACCCTGGTTCTCGTCAATGTTGAGTTTGCAAACCTTTAGTCGGCCGGCATACTCCCTCGCCACCTCGTCCAGCACCGGCGAAATCATCTTGCAGGGGCCGCACCAGTCGGCCCAGTAGTCCACGAGTACAGGCAGACCGGCTTGCAAGACCTCCTGCTCGAATGTGGCATCGGATACATATTGGATGTGCTCGCTCATGGGGTTCTCACGGTGAAGCAGGCTGAGGGTTGGGGGAGGAACTCTTGGCAAAACCGCTCCGGGCCTGCAAGTTGAATGCGTTCGGAAAGATGTTGTGATTTGGCAGTCGCCGCCTATCGTAAAAAGGGCGGATCCCCGCACGAAATAAAAACAACGCCTAAATGCTAGTCCAGGCTGGGGCCGAATACAAGAGGGAGCCCTTATGTTCAAGAACCGTCTTGACGCCGCGGAAAAACTCGGTCTGGCTTTGGATCGTTACCGCAAACAGCACGTTCTGGTGTTGGGTATACCACGGGGCGCCGTGCCCATGGCTTGCCAAATCGCCAGACAGCTTGAAGGCGAGGTCGATGTCGTGCTGGTCCGCAAGCTGACATCCCCGTATGACGCGGAATTGGCCCTGGGTGCGGCGGATGAGACCGGCTGGATGTATGTCGGCGACTATGCTGCCCGCTATGGCGGTACGCCCGAGTATCTGGAACAGGAAAGAGCCCGCCAGCTTGAAGTGATGCAACAAAGGCGGCGCCGATACACGCCCATCCGCGCGCGTATTGACCCTGTGGGGCGCATCGTCATCGTGGTGGATGACGGACTGGCCACCGGCAGCACCATGATTGCCGCCCTTCACGCCCTGCACGCCAGAAAGCCCGCGCGCCTGATCTGCGCCGTGCCGGTTGCGCCGCCGGACGCGCTTGAAAAAGTTGGCCCCTATTGCGACGAAATGGTGTGCCTGGAAGCCCCGCGCAATTTTCAGGCGGTCGGTCAGTTCTACCAGCATTTCCCGCAGGTCAGCGATGCAGAGGTGATCGCCGCATTGGCAGGCTGAAATCCGGCTTATTTCCCGTCAGGCGGTGGCAGACAGCATTCAGTCAGTCTATCGCATGATTCGCCGCCGCTGCCTGCGTACCGCGCTTTCCGATGAGACGGGTTGCGGTGGTCGCGATTGACCGGCATGTGCTTGATCCGGTCGACGTTCAGGCTTTCAAGGGCCTCAACTTTACTCACGCCCTGGCGGAATGAATCTTGACGGGAATGCGGCGCCGACCGAAGCTGCCCGCCGCCGCGCCAAATCGTCCCGCGACCGCGGCGCCGCAGTCCGGGCAATGGCCGTTCGCAGTCAATTTGTAGGCAAGAATTTCATGCCAGTCCCGCACGATGAGGGGCTTTCGGCAGCCGGGGCAGTAGGTCGTGCCACCCTCGGCGTCATACACATTGCCGGTGTAGACATGCTGCAACCCCGCGTCCAGCGCAATGCTGCGTGCGCGGGTGAGGGTCGAAGCCGGGGTCGCCGGCACATCCGCCATCTTGTAATCCGGGTGAAAGGCGGTGAAATGGAGCGGCACATCGGCGCCCAGTTCCTGCAGAATCCACGCGCTCATCGAAGCGATTTCCTCGCTGGAATCATTGCGGCCGGGAATGAGCAGGGTGGTGATTTCAAACCAGACGCTGGTTTCGTGCCGAAGATAGGTCAAGGTATCCAAGACGGGCTGCAGGTGGGCACCGGTGAGCTTGAAGTAGAACCCCTCGCTGAAAGCCTTCAGGTCCACATTGGCGGCATCCATCTTGGCATAGAACTCGCGCCGCGGTTCGGCATGCATGTAACCCGCGGTGACCGCCACTGTGTTGATGCCTCGTTCGTGGCAGGCATCGGCCACATCCATGGCGTACTCGGCGAAGATCACCGGATCGTTATAAGTAAAGGCCACGCTTTCACAGCCATACTCTGCCGCGGCCCGGGCAATGGCTTCGGGACTGGCCTCGTCCATCAGGCGATCCATGTCGCGCGACTTGGAGATATCCCAGTTCTGGCAGAACTTGCACGCCAAATTGCAACCCGCGGTGCCGAAAGAAAGAATGGAACTGCCGGGATAGAAGTGATTAAGCGGCTTTTTTTCTACAGGGTCGATGCAAAAGCCCGACGAGCGGCCATAGGTAGTCAGGACCATCTGTTCACCCGAGCGCTGGCGCACAAAGCAGGCGCCGCGTTGAGCGTCGTTGAGCCTGCAGTCGCGCGGACACAGATCGCACTGGATGCGGCCATCATCGAGCTTATGCCACCAGCGGCCCGGGTAAGCCGATTCGGCGACCGGGGGTTGGAATGTATCTTCGCCAGGAAACATGACCTTTATGAACCTATGAATCCAGCCGCGCCAAATTAACCCTGCTGCGGCTCTTTCCACTTTTGCACGGCATAACGGGACAAGAGCAGGTTATCGGCCCAAAAGTCCACCGGCAAGCCAGCCTTGCGCTTTAGCTGCTGCAGGAACTGACGCGGCGCGGGCAAGTGTTCCCACACCTGCGGCAGGAAGGTGGCGCGATGCCTGCCATATTCGAGCACCACTCCGTCAATATGCGGGCGCAGGCGCGCCAGGGCTTCGGCCTCAGTTCTCGCTGCCAGCGGTGCAGGTGCGGAAAGCAGCGAGACTTCTACGTTGACGGCGTCGAATTCTTCCCGCCGCAAGGGAGCAAAGCGCGGATCGTCAAACGCGGCGGCGCGGGCATTCTTGCGTACGTCTTCGATCAGGGGTCGATGGGCATCGAGGGTGCCGATGCAGCCGCGCAATTCGCCCGCCTTCGTCAGCGTCACGAAGCTGGCGCCTAGGGCAAACAGCCAGGCAGCGTCCTGCGGGAAAGTGATTTCAGCCTCAAGGCCGAGAGCCCGCGCGATCTCGGCGCGCGCCGCCTGCAGCAGCACGGCGCCTGTCATCCGTTCGCTCGGTTCATTGAACAAGGCCGGCCTCCAGGCTGAATGCAATTGCGGCATAACCTACCACTCGGTCCCTGTCGCCTGCGGTGTCGCCGGAATTGCGCAAGTCCAGCAGATGCGGCTTGAGCCCCTTGCGCCGCGCCACTTGCAGCAGTCCATTCAGCGGCGTTGCCCCACATGCCTGTTCATGGTCGAGCGGCTCCCTGAACGCGAGAATGTTTTCAACGGTCACGCGATCAATCCGCCTGGCCTCGCTGTAAGAGTGATAATGGGACAGATCGGTGCTCACCAGTATCACGGTTTCCTCACCGCCCCAGATCAGCTCGAGTACCTCGGCTACTTCGTCAGGCGAGGTATCTCCCACCGCCAGGGGAACCAGTTGGAACTCGCCCAGCACGGTCTGCAGGAAGGGCAGTTGCACTTCCAGCGCATGCTCCATCGCGTGCGGCCCATCGGTTTGCACAATCTGGCGCAGGACGCTGATCTGAGCAATGGCCGCGCGATCAAGCGGCACCCCGCCCAGGGGGGTGGAAAAAGTCGCGACGGTAGGAACCGCAAGACCACGGACAGCCATCCGATGCGTGGGTCCCAACAGGACCACCCGGCGAATGGAACGAGCCTGCATTTGCAACAGGCGATAGGCCGACGCCGCCACCGCACCCGAGTAGATGTAGCCCGCGTGAGGCACTACCAAGGCCTTGGCCTTGAGTTCCGTGGTGGGCGCAGCCTCGAGCAGTCCAGCCACATCGAGTGCCAGGCGCTGTGGATCTTCTGCATAGAACAGGCCGGCTACCGCCGGCTGTCGGATAGAGGTGTTAAGCATGAAAGAGACTTGATCAAGAACTTACTGATACTTGGGGGCGTTCCCTGTCAATAACAAGAGTCAGAGCACCACGCAGTGGGCGAGTAAGCCGGGCAATTCGCGTTCGTTTGCGCTGGTGTAGTCCCGGTCGACGCAGGCAGTAATCAGCTTGCTCACCCCTGCCGGCAAATGCTGCTTCAGCATCCCGATGAATGGTGAGGAGGCGGTCAGAATGAGGCGCTCATAGCGCGCATGCGAGCGGCCCTCGTCGAGCATGCCCGCCAGGTGTCGGGCAAAGTGTTCGGCGGCATTCTGTTTGGGGCTGGTCTGCGGCACATAGGCCCCCCGACCGTTGCCGTGACCCTGGTTGTGGCCGGGGCGGTCGCTCACCAATTCACTGCCTTTTTCGCGGCTTTCGGGATGGGCGTACTCGCTTACCAGCTCCACCCCTTTATTCGGCCCTTGATTGGTATAGAGCTTGGCTTGGGCGGCATTGGCAACCAATATCCACGTAATGCTCATAATCTTTCCTTTCGCAGTGATTGAGTGCATCCTGCCTTAAGCCTAGGCGTTTACTCGCCGCCGTCAAATCCCACTTCGAGCTGGAGTAAAATTGGCAGGTGTTCAGCCTGCGAGACCCGCCATGACCTACGTCGTCACCGAAACCTGCATCAAGTGCAAATACACCGATTGCGTGGATGTATGTCCCGTGGACTGCTTCCGGGAAGGGCCCAATTTCCTGGTCATCGACCCGGATGAATGCATAGACTGCACGCTATGTGTTCCGGAATGTCCGGTGGAGGCCATATTTGCCGAAGATGACGTGCCCAAAGACCAGCGCGACTTCATCGGCCTCAACGCGGAACTCGCCAAACTGTGGAAGCCCATCATCGAGCGCAAGGCGCCGCCGCCGGATGCGGATGAGTGGGCCACCGTGAAGGACAAGCGTCCTTTGCTGGAGCGCTGAGCGAGCCGAATAAGCTTTGTGTTCGAGCGCGTCGCCCAGCGTATTCTGGAGGAATTGGGTGAGAGCCTGCCTGACCTCTCGGTCGCCACTGTCCTCCTCCCCCACCTTCACGCCGCCGGCCCGCTGGCCGCCGCCCTCGCCCGCCGATCCGGCCTGGCGGTCCTGATCCCGCCACGCTTTGCCACTCTTGCGGACTGGGCCGATGCCGCGCCGCTGGAAACCGGCGTTATCCCGCACTGCCAGCGGCAAAACCTGGTCTATCAGGCCCTGAAAGATCGGGGCTGGTTTGCCGAAGCCGACCTGTGGCCCTTGACCCGTCAACTGTTGGCCCTGCTCGATGAACTGACCCTCAATCGGACGGAGCTGCCGGACGACCTGCCGGCCTTTACCGCCGAGTTGGCCAGGGCCTATCGCGCCGGCGTGACGCAGCCCATGCAGTTCGAGGCCAGGTTGATCCACGAACTCTGGTTCGCCCTGGCCAAGAGTGGGGGCCACGACCAGGCCGCACGTCATGGGCGGGGTCTGGCCTGGCAGGCGGCGCACGCTGCTGGACCGGTGTTCAGCCTGGGACTGTCCCGGCTGGCACGCATGGAGCGCGATGCCCTAGAACGGCTGGCTGATCGTCATCTGCTGATTGAGCTTGAGGAAACCGACCTCACCAGCCCCGTGGTTCAAGCGCTGCGAGCAGCTTGGCCGGAAACCTGCGAAACGCCACCGCTGCTTGAGCGCGCGCGTGCTTTGGCCCGGGTCCAATGGGGGAGTCCGCTGGCTTCACGCGTGCGGTTATTCGGCGCGCGTCATCTGGAGGAAGAAGCCGAGGCTGCCGTCCTGCAAATCCGCCTGTGGCTCGCCCAGGGCGACTCCGCCATCGGCCTCATCACCCAGGACAGGCTCGCGGCAAGACGTGTCCGTGCACTGCTTGAGCGCCACGACATCCTGGCGCGGGACGAAACCGGCTGGCAGCTCTCCACCACGGCCGCGGCCAGCATGTTGATGACCTGGGTGCAAACAGTGACCCAGGATTTCCGCTTTGAGACGGTGCTCGCCCTGCTCAAATCTCCGCTGGTGTTAACCGGCCAATCCCCGCTTCGCATGCAGGCCTGCCGGCAGATGGAAAGAGCCCTGATCGCGCATGGTCCGGCCCGCGGCCGCGCAGAGCTTGCCCGGCGCCTCAATCAGGCCGAACATCAGGGCCAGACTGTGAGTCAGGCGCGCGCGGCGCTGGAACATCTGATCGTGGCGGCCCGGCCCCTGTATGGCCGCGACCGTCCCGTGGCTCAATGGCTGGCGGACTTGTTGCAAAGCCTCTCGGCCTTGGGTACCGAGCTGGCCGCGGACGCCGCCGGTGCCCAGTTGCTCGCCCTGCTTAATTTGCGCGCGCAGGAAATGAACACCGACCCAGCCCGATTCAGCCAGGCTGAATTCCGCCGCTGGCTGGATGGGGAACTGGAATTCGCCACTTTTGTGGAAAGCCGCATCGACAGCCCCGTGACCTTCACCCACCTGGCCGCCGCGCGTCTGCGTCCTTTCGACGGGGTGATCCTCCTCGGTGCTGAAGCCGACCGCCTGCCGGGTTCGCCGGCCCCGGGATTTTTCAACCAGCGCGTACGCGCAGAACTGGGATTGCCCGGCCATGCCGACAACGTGCGTGACGTCCAGACTGACCTGTTTGCGCTGCTGGCGGCCTGTCCAGACACCTTGGTGCTCTGGCGCGCACGCGAGGCGGGCGAGGAAGTCGCCGTGAGCCCCTGGTTTGAACGGCTCGACGCGCTGCATCAGCAGGCCTGGGGGCAGGGGCTGGACGACCCCGCACTGCGCCGATGGCTCGACGAGCTCGCGGGGGCCAGGACACCCGGCCCCGGCACACCGGTTCCCGCACCGCGACCCCGCGCATTGCCCGCACGCCTGAGCGTGTCCGGGTACAACAGTCTGGTGGCCTGCCCTTATCAGTATTTTGCCCGCCATGTGCTGAAACTGAACGAAGAGGACGAAATCAGTGCCGAGGTGGACAAGTCTGATTACGGCAGCCTGGTGCATGCCATCCTCTACCGCTTCCACGACCGCCATCCCTTGCTGAGCGACGCAGCGGACGAAACCCTGGTTGCGGACCTCTTGGAGGAAACACGCCAGGCCTTCGCCGCGCCCATTGCCCAGGACTGGTTCAGCCAGGCGTGGCGGTTGCGCTGGGAAGTTCGCATCGAACCCTATATCCAGTGGCAGAAGCAGCGAGAGCGTGAAGGCTGGCGCTGGCAGGAAGGCGAACAGAATCGGGAACGGGAATTTGTCTTGCCTGGCGGCGGCTCGATCACACTCTACGGTCGGCTGGATCGCATCGACCACCGGGGAGATCAAGTGGCGGTGCTGGATTACAAGACCGGATCGCCGCAGGGCCTGCGGGACAAACTTCAGGCCTGGGGTGAGGACGTCCAACTGGCTGCCTATGCCCTGCTCCTTGGCGATGGCGTCGCCGAAAGCGCATTTCTCTCGCTCGAAGACAGCCCGCCCAAATGGCTGACCGCGGCAAGTACCGATGCGCCGCTGGAAGGCCGCCGGCTGATGGCAATTTTCGACGGACTGACTCAGGGCGCGGGCCTGCCAGCCCAAGGCATAGACCAAGTCTGCACCCATTGCGAAATGCGCGGCCTGTGCCGCCGGGATTACTGGCCTGATCGTGGTTAGGTTTCCGCTGACGCCTGCCGAGCCAGAACTGCGTGAAGGCACTCCGTTCGCGCCAACTTATGGCGATGTTTACCACAGTGTCCACGGCGGCATGGAGCAGGCGCGCCACGTGTTTATCGCCGGCACCGGTCTGCCGGATCGCTGGCGCGGGCGGGACGGCTTCACTGTTCTGGAGACTGGCTTTGGCCTTGGGCTGAATTTTCTCGCCACGTGGCAGGCGTGGCGCAGCGCGCCCAGACGCCCTCGCCGCCTGCATTTCGTTTCGGTCGAAAAGCACCCGCTGCGGGTTGCGGATCTTGCCCGCATGCTCGCGCCTTACCGGGAATTGGCGATGCTGAGCGGGGAACTCATCGCCGGCTGGCCGCTCCTGGTGCCGGGCTGCCAGCGCCTGCATTTCGAGGAAGGCGGCCTGACCCTGACTCTACTATTCGCCGAGGTGCAGGAGCTCGATCAGTTGGTGCTGCAGGCGGATGCCCTGTATCTGGATGGATTCTCGCCTGCCCGCAATCCGGCCATGTGGAGCCCCGAAGTCATGCGCATCCTGGCCCGCAAGGCCGCCCCCGGCGCGCGCGTGGCCACCTGGAGCGTGGCGGCTGAAGTCCGCAGGAACCTTGAGGCGGCTGGATTCCAGGTGGAGAAACGCCCGGGCTTTGGGGCCAAGCGGGAGATGCTGGTAGGAGTTTGGAGGGGTACGGGCCCGGCCCCCGGCCGGCCACCCGCAACCGTTGCCATCGTTGGCGCGGGCCTGGCGGGCACCAGCCTGGCGCAACGCCTGGCCGAGCGAGGCCTGCATGTCAGCCTGTTCGATGCAAGGCCGGCGCCTGCCCAAGGCGCGTCTGGCAACCCGGTTGGCGTGTTCCGACCGCTGTTTTCCCGCGAAGACAATCACGCCTCGCGTTTCTCCCGCGCGGCGTTCTGTTATGGCATGCACCACTGGGATCGGCTCGCGGCAGCCGGTCACAACCCTCGCTGGATTTCCTGCGGCGTGGTTCAGATCGCCCGCGATCATGCCGAGGCCCACAAGTGGAAGGAAATTCTGGCTGACTATCCGGCGGAATATATTCAGACGCTCGAGCCGGAAGAGATCGAACGCCTCACCGGAAACCGACTGGGCGGCTACCGGGTGAGCCTGGGGGGCTGGATCTCCCCGCCTTCCCTGTGTGCGGCGCAAATCGCGAATCAAGCGACCCGCATCGACAGGCGATTTTCGACAGCGGTCACGGCCATGGAATCCCGCCCATCCGGATGGCGGTTGACACTGCAAAATCACCCGGAGTCTCCCGATTATCAGACCGTGATCCTTGCCAATGCCGACCGGGCGACCGGCTTCGCTGCCGGCCTGCCGCTGCAGGCAGTGCGCGGCCAGTTGAGCTATCTGCCCGCAGGCAGCCTGCCCCCCTTTCAGCAGGTGATTGCTCGCGAAGGCTACGTGGCCCCGGCAGTGGACGGCATCCATGTGCTGGGTGCCAGCTACGACCTGAACGATACCAGCACTGAATCGCACGCACAGGCCCACGCTGGCAATCTGCAACGGCTGGCAGGACTGCTGCCGGGCTGGGAGAAGAATTTTTCCGCCGATAGACTCCAAGGCCGCGTCGCGTTCCGCGCCACCACCCCGGACCGCCTGCCCATCATTGGCGCCCTTGAGACGGGGCTCTATGCCTGCACCGGGCTAGGCTCGCGCGGCATCGTTTGGAGCGCGCTGGGAGCAGAACTCCTGGCCAGCATGATCTTTGATGAACCCTTGCCGCTGGAACAAGATCTGGTCGCTTCGGTGTCACCTCAGCGCTTCCGCCAACATCCATGACCGAGACCCGGCAGCTTACCGAACAGGCGCTCGATCCCCGCCACAGTGTGGTCGTCGAAGCCTGCGCGGGCAGCGGCAAGACCTGGCTCCTTGTCTCCCGCGTGCTGCGACTGCTGCTGGACGGCGTGCCTCCGGGAGAAATCCTCGCCATCACCTTCACGCGCAAGGCAGCGCTGGAAATGAAAGCCCGGCTCGACAGCTGGCTGCGCGAACTGGCGACCCGGGACGATGAGTGGGTGCGGATTTTCTTGCGCGAGCGGGCGGTGGCGGAAGTCGAACTGGACGCCTGCCTGCCGCGTGCCCGGAGGCTTTATGAAGACCTGTTGACGGCCCAGCCAGGCATTACGCTGACCACTTTTCACAGTTGGTTTCTGGATGTGCTGAAACGGGCGCCCATCGAGGAGGGCCTGGCCGGCCGCGAGCTAAGTGAACAAACCGGTCCACTGGAAAAGGAAGCCTGGTTGCGGCTGGGCGAGCAACTGGCGCACCAGCCCGAGGGTGAACTTGCACTGGCCTATTCGCGCCTCCTGGTTGAAATCGGCGCATTCAATACGCGCAAGCTGCTGGGCCGGTTTATTGCAGAACGGCTCGCTTGGCAGGCCATGACTTCAGGCAGGATGGAGGCGCTGCAAGAACACCTGGCTGGTCTGCGGTTGAGCCTGCCCGTCAGCCCCGATACCGACCTCAATCAAGCACTCAAAGCCGACGCTGCCCTGGGTGCTCAACTCCGGGAATGCTCGGCATTGCTGGCGCGCCACCACAAAGCCGAATCCTACCGGGCGGCTGCCCTAGCTATTGAGACTGCGCTTGATCTGTCCGGTGAACATTTGCTCGATAAGTTGTGCGTCGTCTTTCTTAATCAGAAAGGCGAGCGCCGCCGCGATTGCCCCAAGCCCGGCAAGACCTTGAATGACGCCATTGGAATTGGCGCCGCGGCCCGGCTCCTGGAACTGCATGATGTGATATGTGACCGTTTGATCGCCACCCGGGAAAATCTCAAAGCCCAAAGACTCTACCATTTCAATGCCGCCGGCCTGCTTTGCGGCCAGTCCCTCCTCGACCACTACCAGGCAGTCAAATACGAACGCGCGCTGCTGGATTTTGCCGACATAGAATGGGAGTGCGCCCGCCTGCTGCGCAACAGCGAACAGGCCGATTATCTGCAGTACAAGCTCGATGCCCGCTATCGCCACATTCTGCTGGACGAGTTTCAGGACACCAGCCCGCTGCAATGGCAGATTCTCTCGGCGTGGCTGCGCTCGTCTCAGTCGGCCGACCGGCTGCCGACCATCTTTCTCGTGGGCGACCCCAAGCAGTCGATTTATCGCTTCCGCGGAGCGGAGGCCCGGCTGTTCCAATTGGCCAGCAACTGGCTCGAGCAAACCGGCGCGCGGCGCATCGCGCTCAATCATACGCGCCGGCTTGCGCCTACTCTGGTGGAGGCGGTGAACCGGGTATTTACGCCGATGATGGAGCGCTACCCGGAGTTTTCTATGCATGAGTCCGATCAACGCGAGTTGCCCGGCCGGGCTGAAGTCCTGCCGCTTGCCCCGGCGCCCGAAGACCTCGGCGTGAGCCGGGCAACCGAATTCCGCAACCCGCTGCTCAAAGCCAGGCCCGAATCAGATGCGCCCGCGCGGAAGCGCGAGGCCGAAACCCTGGCGGCAAAGCTGCTCCAGATCGAAGGTCACTGGAAAGTCCGGGATCCGGAGAGCGGCCGCATTCGGCCGGCCCGTTGGCAGGACGTACTCATCCTGGTGCGGGCGCGCAGCCATCTGCATGTCTACGAAGCCGCCCTTAAGGCTGCTGGAATTCCTTACGCGAGTCCGCGCCGCGGCGGCTTGCTCGATACCCTGGAAGCGGGGGACCTGCTTGCCTTGCTCAACGCCCTGTCCGCTCCATGGAACGACCTGGCCTTGGCGAGAGCGCTCAAATGCCCGGTGTTCGACATCAGCGACGACGAATTGCAAAGCCTTGCCCACGACCGCCCGGCCAGCTTGTGGGAGCAGTTGACAAGCACGCGGCAGCCCGGCTCTGCAAATCTTCAACGCGCCGTCGACTTGCTCGGGGAATGGCGCAGTCTGGCCGGCCGCCTGCCGGTCCACGACCTGCTGGATCGCATCTATCACCGCAGTGGAATAATCGAACGCTACGCCGCTGCAACTTCTCCCCGCTTGTTTGACAGCGTACAGGCCAACTTGCGGGCGTTTATGGAGCTGGCCCTGGCGACCTCAGGCGGTCGCTATCCCAGCCTGCCTGACTTTCTTGCCGAATTGGCCCAGCAGCGGCGCGGGGCCGACGACGAGGCGCCGGACGAAGGCCAGGTGGCGGACACAGGGGACGCCGTGCGCATCCTGACCGTGCACGGTGCCAAGGGCCTGGAATCTCCCATCGTCTGGCTGCTCGATGCAGGACCGCGCAATTCTCCGGCCGATGGCTACCGCGTTGTGCTGGACTGGCCGCCGGGCGAACCGGTCCCGCGACATTTTTCCCTGTGCGGGGACAAGTCTCTCAAGGGGGCTTTCCAGCGGCCGGTGCTGGACCAGGAGGAACAACTGGCGCAAACGGAGGATCTCAACCTGCTCTATGTGGCCATGACCCGTGCCCGGCAGGGCCTGATCGTCAGCGGCGCGGAAAGCGGAAGCAAAGCCGCGGGGGAAGGCTGGCAAGGCGTCATTCTCCGCGCGCTCGCGACTGAACGCGATGCAATGCAAGCGGTACTGGGTGAGGACCTGAGCACTGTGGAGCCCGACCCGTCGATGCCGACTCCAAGCAAGATTTCGGCACCTCCGCCCCTGCCTGCACTGAAATTGCCCGGGCCCATCGGCAGCCTGCGGGACAGCAACGCAACCACCGAATTTGGCGAACTGGTTCACGCGGTATTGGAACGTCTGGCCCCGCCTGCCCTGCGCGCAGAACGCGCCGACCTGTATCTGTCGCTGGGAACGCCCTCACGCTTTGATGACGCCTGGGATCGGGCCAGACAGATTCTGCACGCGCCCCAACTTGTCCGCTTCTTCAATCCGGACAGCTATTTTCGGGCGCGCAATGAAGTCAGCTATGTTCGCGCTGATGGCAGCCTCAGGCGGATCGACCGGGTGGTGGAATTTGCCGATGAAATCTGGGTGCTGGACTATAAGACCGGGGAAGCTGAAAGTGCGGAGGCTCTGCTTCACCGTTACCGTGCCCAGGTCGAGGAATATCGCCTGGCCGTCTCTACCCTGATGCCGGGCAAGCCGGTGCGTTCGGGTTTGATTACTGCCCATGGCGAGTTGCTGACTTTGTAGCGCGCCTTGATTCCTGGTGCATGGACGATCTGCCGCCACCGTCTATGCTGCAAGTTTTCAACTGGAGACGGAGACAACATGCGCGTCGTTATCCTGTTCACGTCCCTCAAGGCCAGGCGACATTGATGCCATTGGAGCGGCCCTTTTCCGAATCCTGCGAGCGCAACAAGGAACCCATACTCGCGGTTCTGCGCGAAACCTTTGACCGGCCGGGCGAGGTGCTGGAGATTGGCAGCGGGACCGGACAACATGCGGCCTATTTCGCCGCCGCCCTGCCTTACCTTCAGTGGCAACCCAGCGATCTGCCCGCCAGCCATGGCGGGATACTTGCCTGGCTGGAACACGCACGCCTGCCCAACCTGCTGCCGCCGCTGGAACTGGACGTGACCGGAGACTGGCCTGGAAGGACTTTCGACTATGTATTTTCCGCCAACACCCTGCACATTATGGGCTGGCCGGAAGTCATGCTGTTTTTTGCCGGGACAAGCAAAATGCTCAGGTCGGGCGGTCGCCTGGTGGTCTATGGCCCATTCAATTACGGCGGCGAGTACACCTCAGAATCCAATGCCCGATTCGATGAATGGCTGAAGGACCGGGATTCTCGCTCCGGTATCCGCCATTTCGAGGAGACCGATGCACTGGCTAAGTGCGCCGGATTGCATTTGTTGATGGACCGTGCCATGCCCGCGAATAACCGCATCTTGGTTTGGGAAATGCGCAGGGGACGTCTATAACAAAGCCATGCGCATTCACGATCTCATCAAGCGCTGGCAGCATCACGAAGCCAGTTATCCAGGCAGCCTGCCGCAAGCGTTACGCCTTCCGCTACGGGACATGGCCCGGGTCCAGGCCTTGCAGGTGATGTACCCGAACTGCACCGAAGAGGAAATTCTCGCTGATCTGCTGCATGCCGCGCTTGACGAGTTGGAGACGGCCATGCCTTATGTGCCCGGGGCGCGGGTGATAGCCGAGGATGACCAGGGCGACCCGATCTATGAAGACTTGGGACCCACTCCTCGTTTCTTCAGCCTCAGCCACGAGTTTCTCCGCAAGCTGGCCCTGCCTGGCGGCAAACCCCGCAGCAGCAAATAGCCCGTCGGCAAATAGCCCGTCGGTAATATTTACAGTTCCCCGGCAGCTAACCGGCCACCAGCTTGAAGAGCCCGGTAGAACGGCCATTTAGGAGACTAGCACGGTTCATGCTTTAGTCCCTGCATACAGGCACACTCACTTTGGAGGGGCATCATGTACTTGGGGCCGTTTATCATCTTTGCCGGGTTTGCCGGCCTGTTTTTTGTGCCGGGTTTTCTCGATATTCCTCTCGCGCACCTGACCTTCCGCCAGGTGATTTCCGAAGGCTTGTCTGCCCTGTTCGCGCTGATCGCGCTCGCCGCTCTGGCTCGTTCCATCGAGTTCGATCCCGTTTGGCCCTGGCGGCCAGAATTCCGCCGGGCAATGGCTTGGGTATGGGATGCCAAACGCCCGTAAAATGGCGGCTTTCGAAGATCGAAGGCCGCAATGCCCGTCAACCTCTCTTCGCCCGTTCCCGCATCACTCCATCCCGTTGCCGGCCTTCGTCTCGGCATTGCCTCCGCCGGTATCAAGAAGCCGGGCCGCCGCGATCTGACCCTCATCGAGCTTGCTCCCGGCTCGAATGTGGCCGGCGTATTCACACAAAACCGTTTTTGCGCCGCGCCTGTCACGCTTTGCCGTGAGCGGTTGGCACGGGGAAGCGCGATCCGTGCCTTGCTCGTCAACACTGGCAACGCCAATGCCGGCACCGGTGCAGAAGGACTCGCACTTGCCCGCCGGAGCTGCGACGCCGTTGCGGAGATCATGGGGTTGAGTGCGGAAAGCGTGCTGCCGTTTTCCACCGGGGTCATTCTGGAGCCGCTGCCAATAGACAAGATCATCGCCGCGCTGCCGGACGCGAAGGCCGACCTTGCGCCTGATCACTGGAGCGAAGCCTCCCACGCCATCATGACCACCGACATCGTTGCCAAGGCGGCCTCGGCGCAAATCAAGATGGGCGGCACGAATATCACCGTCACCGGCATGGCCAAGGGCTCCGGCATGATCCATCCCAACATGGCCACCATGCTGGGCTATGTGGCCACTGATGCGCGCGTGTCGCGCGAGTGTCTGAACCAACTGGCGAAAGAGGTGGCGGATATTTCGTTCAACTGCGTGACGGTGGATGGCGACACCTCCACCAACGACTCCTTCATCCTCATTGCCACAGGTCGGGCCGATCATGCGGAAATCACTGAACCGGGCTCGGCCGATTATGCTGCGCTGAAGGCCTTACTGAGCAGGGTCGCGGTCACGCTCGCTCAGGCCATGGCCCGCGATGGCGAAGGGGCGACCAAATTCATCACGGTACAAGTGGACGCTGGCCGTGACCGTGCTGAGTGCAAGCAGATTGCGTATGCCATCGCCAGGTCGCCGCTGGTGAAAACCGCCTTCTTCGCTTCCGATCCCAACCTGGGACGCATCCTGGCGGCCATCGGCTACGCGGGCGTGGCGGACCTGAATGTGGATCAACTCCAAGTCTATCTGGGGGATGCGCTGGTGGCTGAAAAGGGCGGCCGCGCCGCGAGCTACACCGAGGCGGCCGGCGCCGCGCTAATGAGGGAAAGTGAAATCACGATCAGGGCGGTGCTCAACCGGGGAATGGCCAGCGCCACCGTATGGACCTGCGATCTGTCCTACGATTACGTCAAGATTAATGCCGAATACCGGACCTGAGTGGGGACATTTTTCTCTCGCCGTGAATTTCGATATTTCGCTAATCTGCAGAAACAGCCGGGATAAGTTCGCCGCATAGCTTGTGCCCCAAGGCCCTTGCCAGCCAACCATATCGCCTGTCAACCGCTTGCCGGCCTGGTCGGCGCGTACCCTGTCGTGGGGCTTGTACGCAGTGCACGTAACAATTCCAAGGAGCCTGGCTGGATCGGACAAACTTCCTGCGCGCCCGACTTCTGACAAAGTTGAGGCGTCCGGTAAAATCTCCTCATGAATCCGACCAGTCTGGACACCCTGCTCGCCCGCGCCGAAAGTCTGCTCGCGCGGCTTGAAGCGTATTTGCCCAGCCTGCCCCCGGTACTGAACTGGAAACAGGTCGGGGCCGCGCGCTGGCTGGCCGAATCGCGACAACTGCGCCCCATCCTTCGCCCGCATCGGATCGAACCCAGACACCTGCTCGGCATCGACGAACAGAAACGACGGGTGGATGCCAACACCCGCCAGTTCGTTCAGGGCAAGCCGGCCAACAATGTGCTGCTGACCGGCAGTCGCGGGACGGGCAAATCCTCGTTGGTAAAAGCCATGATGACCAAGTATGCGACCAAGGGGCTGCGTTTGATTGAAGTGGACAAGGCCGGCTTGAGCCATCTGCCCGAATTGTGCGACCGGGTGGCCGATGAACCTTATCGCTTCGTGCTATTTTGCGACGATCTGTCCTTTGCCGCAGATGAACCGGGCTACCCCGCGCTGAAAGCGGCGCTGGACGGGTCCCTGGCGGGTCCACTGGACAATGTGCTGATCTACGCCACGTCCAATCGACGCCACCTGATGCCCGAATACCTGGCCGAAAATGAAGAGGCCCGACACATTGGGGGAGAAGTCCATCCTGGCGAAGCCACCGAAGAGAAGACTTCTTTGTCGGAACGCTTCGGCCTGTGGGTGAGCTTTTACCCCATGGATCAAGAAGCCTATCTGGCCATTGCCCATCACTGGGCGGCAACCCTGTCCGGCGATCGTATCGAAGCGCGCGATTTCGAAACCGAAGCTCTGCGCTGGGCGCTTGCGCGCGGCGCCCGCTCGGGCCGGGTAGCATGGCAGTTCGCGCGCGACTGGGTGGGCGGCAGGCTTAGTCAGACCGCGTGAACCCGCGTATAGCGAGCCGCGCAGCGGAGGGATCCACTATAACCGGCTTGCGACAAAGGTGCTTGCTCGAGTCTGATTGCTTGTGATGTGACGATGTGGGGGACCTGGCTCAAACTGGTTGCCCTATCGTATCCATGCTATCTTCTTGCCGTATTGGAGATGCCGGCATCTGTTTATGCGTTACACTTAATTTCTGATGACTTGATGTATCGAGAGTCGCAGGTGCCTTCAGAAAACGTTTTGGTTGCCGCTCAGCAGCGGTCTTGGAGGCGCGCGCCGTATCCAAATTTGGCCTTTGCGATCTCGGATAAAAGGGCGATAAGAAATAAATGAATAACACGTCACGCACCACTCGTTTCCAGCTTGCACGTTCCCTTCCGGACCAGGGATACACTTTCTTCTCGCGCGCGCGGCTGCTATGAACGCCCTGCCGCTCTCGCAATCGCAGATACACGAAGCCATGGGCCGCCTGGCCTACTTCAAGGGTTGGCAGTCGGACCAGTTGCACCGTCTGGCTGACTCTGGCAGGCTGCTGGATCTGCCCAAGAACACTCCGCTGGTTCGAAAAGGCGAGCCGATAAAGTCCCTGCATGTAGTGATCAGCGGCCAGGTGCGGATGTACATCCCGCTTCCCAACGAGGTCGAACGCGTCATCTCCCTGGTGGGTCAAGGTGAGGGGTTTGGCGAGGCCAGCCTGGTTCTTGGAGAGACCTGCCCGTTTGACGCCCTGACCACGCGCAACAGCCACGTTTTGGCAATCGGTGCCCAAGCCTATCAGAAGGAACTGCAACAGGATCCCGTCCTCGTGCAGCGCACCTTGGCGCTGGTGTCCAGGCGCTTCATCGACACCCTCCGGGATATGGAAATCTGCTCCCAGCGTTCCAGTTTGCAGCGGGTTGCCTGTTTTCTCTTGCAGCACAAACCGACACCGGACTCGCTTGTTTTTGAGATTCAACTTCCCGCCCGCAAACGGGATATTGCTGCCAAGCTGGGCTTGACGCAGGAAACCTTTTCCCGCGTCTTGTCCTTCCTGGGACAACAGGGCGTAATCCAGGTGCATGGCGGCCAGATTTCTGTTGAGGACGGGCACCGGCTCTCCCTGCTGAATCCGATCGTTTGTCCTAAAGGAGATGAAGCGATTCAGGCGACTTGAAAAATGACGCTCATCAATACGGGTTTATTTTCTTGGAGACTTAAACTATCCTGACCTCTATCATTCGGTAAATTGATCGAGGCGGTAATTCCTTGGCTTCGCGTTACCGGCGCTTTCCCGTCATCGCGGGATGACGCATGTCAATAACAATTTCACGTGGAGGAAACATGTTGTTTAAACAGCGCTACATTAGATTGGTGCCCGTTCTGCTGGCACTGGCCCTGCCCGTCGCCCACGCATCCGACCCGATTGAGGCTCTGGCCCTCACCTGTAACAACTGCCATGGCGATGGCTCCAGCGCTGGTGGATCAATGCCCTCCATCGGCGGCCAACCCGAAGCCTACCTGAAGAACATCCTGTTGCAATGGAAGAGTGGCGAACGCTATTCGGCCACCATGGGCCGGCTCATCAAGGGTTACAGCGATGAACAACTGGCGGCTCTGGCGCATTATTTTTCCCAGCAGCGCTGGACCCCGGTCCCGCAAAAGCTTGATCCCGATCTGGTCAAGAAAGGCAAAGCGAAGGCCACTGCCTTATGTGCCGGTTGCCATGGCGCCACAGGCGGCGAGCCCATGGACGATGAAACGCCCAAGCTCAACGGGCAAACTGCCCAGTACATGGAAATGGAACTGATGAAATACCGCGACGAATCCGTCACCATGCCCAGCAAGATCATGCGCAAGGTGTCAATGAAGCTGAAAGAAGAGGACCTCGCTGCGATTGCCGACTACTTCGCCAGCCAGACCAAATAAGGGGGACAACATGAGCCAGATCAATCGTCGCGAATTTATCAAGCTGATTGCGGCAGCCAGTTCGACTGCCATACTGAGCATCCCCCAAAACGCCTGGGCGGGAAAACACAAAGCCCGGGTTGTCGTGATCGGTGGGGGCTACGGCGGTGCTACCGCCGCCAAGTACCTCAGATTGCTGGACCCGGCTATCGAAGTCACCCTGATCGAGCCCGACACAATTTACACCTCCTGCCCCTTGTCGGATGAGGTCGTTTCGGGCTTGCGTGACATCAAGTCGCTGGAAAGGGATTACAACGGTCTCAAGAAGCACGGCGTGAAAGTCGTGCATGACTGGGTTACCCACGTGGACCCTGGTAAGAAGGTCGTCACCACCAAACACGGCAAGAAGCTTTCTTATGATGCCTTGGTGATGTCGCCCGGAATCGAATTCAATTACGGCTCTGTAGAGGGTTATTCCGAGGCGGTGTCCCTGGAAATTCCCCATGCCTACAAGGCCGGCCCCCAGACCCTGCTTTTGAAGAAACAACTCGATGCCATGCCGGACGGCGGCACGTTCATTATTGCCACGCCGCCCAAGCCGTTCCGCTGTCCGCCCGGCCCCTACGAGCGGGCGGGGCAGGTGGCCTACTACTGCAAGACCCACGGCAAGACCAAGGCCAAGATCCTGATTCTGGATTCCAACGATTCATTCTCCAAGAAAGGCCTGTTCGAGAAGGGCTACAAAGAGCTTTATGGCTACGGCCCCGGCGGCATGATCGAGTGGATTCCTGCCAAGGATGACGGCAAGGTCATCAAGATCGACCCCAAGACCAGGACTGCCTACACCACCTTCGCCGATCACAAGGCCGATGTGCTGAACGTGATACCGGCTCATACGGCGGGCGCAATTGCCAAGAGCACCGGTCTGACCAATGCCAACGGCTGGTGCGAAGTCGTGCCCATGACCATGGAGTCCGCTGTTGCGAAGGACATCTACACCATCGGTGATGCCTGCATTGCCGGCGAACTGCCGGTGTACGACATGCCGAAGTCAGCCCACATGGCCATGACCCAGGCAAAAGTGGCGGCGGCCGCGATTGTGGCCAAGATCAATGGCATGCCTCCGCCTGTGCCTTATTACGTCAACACCTGTTACAGCGCGGTGGCCCCCGATTTTGGCTTCTCGGTGGTGCATATCTTCAAGGTCGAGGACAACAAGTTCGTCTACGTGAAAACCGCCGGCGGCACCTCCCCGCTGGATGCACCCGCGACGGCTGACAAGCCGGCAGTGGTCGTGCCCCGCATCCAATACAAGCTGGAAGCCGAGTATTCTGACGGCTGGGTGCGCAACGTTTTAGGCGACGCTTTCAATTGAAATTGAAGCGTCATTCCCCCGCCCGTCACGACTCCTCCGGTGATGGGCGGCTTTTCTTCTTCTCCCTGTGTGGCCTGAATTGCGAGTGACTGGCGGCAGATGAATACCCTCCTGGACACGGTGCATCGCTCGCTTGATGCCATGCTCGCCATCGATGGCAGGCAGCGGGTGGCGATCTGGAACCAGGCCTGCGAGAACCTCACCGGCATTTCCGCCGTTCAAGCTATCGGCAACCCCTGCCATGAAATCCTGAGAGGCCATGAACCGAGCGGGCGCGCATTCTGCGGCGCGAACTGCCCTCTGAGTCAACTGGCAAGAGGCGGGCCTCCTCCATCGACATTTTCCATGCGCATCTCAGCCAAGGGCGGGGGGAGAATCCAGGTCAATGTGGACACGATGCTGATGCCGTCACCCGACCAACAGGAATGGATGGTCGTCCACGTCATGCGCCGCGGTCATTGCAAATCATCGGCAGGATATTTTGATCGCGCTGACGCCGTCAATGACATTGGCAACGAAGAACGTCAGAAGGAAATGGATGAACACGCTTCCCGCGGCCTCTGCCTGCTATCCGAACGGGAGCGGCAGATCCTGCGCCTTTTGACTCACGGGCAGAGCACGGACGCGATTTCCGGACACCTGCACATCAGCATGACAACGGTGCGCAACCACATCCAGAGACTGATGGCAAAAATGAATGTCCACAGCAGGATTGAGGCGGTGACCTGCGCACAGCGGCATAATCTGGTGTAGAGACCTCCACAAGCATGGCTAACCGACAAATATCTCAAGTCTCCAGTCATCACTTGCACCAAAGGTGTCTCTCGCCCGAGGCCGGAGGATGTTGACTGTAAGCAACAAAGTTCCCATCTTGGTACACACCTTCTGCTAATTGATGCAGATGCATCATTAACAAGGGTCGATTTGTGGTTGATCATTCGGCGACGGGACAGGACTCTCTGTCTTATCGGTATTTCAAACCCAGTCGTATAGAGGAGATAGCAAAAATGGCGTTCATCAAGCATTTATCAATCATGCGATTGGGGGCAGTTGCCCTGATGGCTGCGGCCCTCACTGCTTGCGGCGGTGGCGGCAGTAGCGGTGGCGGTGGCGGTGGCGGTGGCGGTGGGACTCCTCCTCCCGTGGTCGCGGACCCTGCGCTCGTAGCCCAGGCCAAACCTGAGCAATGTGTACTCTGTCATACGGTTACTGACAGTGGCGCGGACGGCCAGCCTGGCTCTGTCGCCAATACCGGTCCCAATCACATGGCGCAATACAAGAAATATGCCGATGCCAGCAAATTCACGCTGACCATCGACAGCGTCACCAACGCGGCGGGGGCTTCTGTCCTGACCTTCACCGTCAAGAAAAATGGCGTCGGACTCGCCACCCCCGCAGATGTTGTCGCACTGGCGCAGAAAACTTTCTACGCCGTGGAGTACGACAGCGCGACCCGCAGCTTTATTAACGCCTTCTCCTATAGCGCGGGAAATACTGCCGCCAACTACACGAACCTGGGCGGTGGCCAGTTCTCAGTGAAGAAGACCGGTGCGTCTTTCTTCCCCGAGTTGCAGACCGGAGCGGGACAGGGCGCCCAGGTCTATGCCTATGTCGCGGATGGCTTGCTCGATACCGAAGGCGCGGCCATGTACGACGACGTGGCCAACGCGGGCATGGGCTTTGGCGATGCGGTTCCCGCCAGCGCGAACAGCTATCAGTCGGCCGCCAACGTCTCGGCCTGCGAGACCTGCCACGGCAAGCCCTATATGAAGCACGGCTACCGCATGGCGCATGTGACCAACGGTGTCAACCCCGGCCTGACGGACTTTTCGGCCTGCAAGGACTGCCACGCCAGTGATGCGAGCGGTCATGGCAGCATGGCCGGCTTTCTGTTCGAGCACGACCTGAACTACCTGATCGCCAACAGCGCGGATCCCACCGTCGTGGCCGATGCCACGGCTCGGCTCGCACAGTACGACACGGACGGCGTCTTGACACAGGCTGAGAAGGACAAGTATTCGGCCAGTGGCGCGGTAGGCGGCACTTACAAAATGACGCTCATCAATGACGTGCACATCTCGCACGCCACGGATTTCCCGTATCCGCAGCATATGAACAGTTGTGTCACCTGCCACAAGGGTAAAATGGGTGACGCGGCATTGAATGACGTCTTCGCCGATGCCAAATTCAAACCGTCAAACTGCATCACCTGCCATGGCGTAGAAGGTCTGAAGGGCAAGATGGCGGCAGCGAACTACAACCACGCCGGATTTATTTCACAGATGGATGATCCCGCCACACGGGATAGCGTTAGCTGCCGGAATTGCCACGCGTCAGGTGACGTACAGGCCGATACGGGTACTGCTGGGGTCAATGGTGGTGGAACCCCGTTCGCGACCATCCACAATAACGGCTATGACCCGCTCATCTATGCGAGCGACGGCACCCGGTATGCCAGCGATGGCACTGGCGGAAACCCCGGTGTCTTTAGCGCCAGCATCGACAGCGCGACGTATGACGCCGCCACCCACACGCTGGACATCCAGTTCAGCGCGACCGGAGTGAAGGGCAGCATGGATGCGAAGAACATCAAGCCGACCGTCACCATCGGCCTGTACGGCTACGACACCAAGGACTTCATCGTCGCCGCGCACGGTTCCGCACCCGACGGCAAGCGGAATCTGGAACATGTGTATGGCGATGGCAACCCCCGCTACACTGACATTCCTACGGGTGTGCCCGGTACCTGGGAAGTGAAGGCGGACCTGTCGCTGTGGGCTGCCATGCTTGATTCCGCCGATCCCAGCAACCCGGCCCTCAAGCCCGTGATTAGGCGGGCCGAAATCGCTGTGATGCCTGAACTCAGGGACGCCAGCAATAGAGTCATCGGCCTCAACGCGCCGTCCAAGACCTTCAACTTTGCCGATGACGCATTCGAGAACTACTACCCGGATCTCGTCAATGTGTTCAAGACGGAAAACATGGACCCCGACTTCCAATGGAATGCCGCAAGCGATACGGGTAACAAAGGTTCCCTGGATGGCTGCAACACCTGCCATGACCAGTTGGCCACCACGTTCCATAGCGGAATCCGGGGCGGCAACATCAAGGTCTGCCGCATCTGCCACGAGGTCTCGAACGGCGGCGCGCACCTGGAAGCCCAGTCGAGGTCGATCGATTCCTACGTGCATGCCATCCACTCGTTCCAGGCATTCAACAATAACGACGCGAACTTCGACGAGAATGACCCTGTGGCGGTAGCAGAGTATGAGGCGCATATCAAAAATATCTTCCCGCGCTTCACGATCAAGGACTGCGAGGCCTGCCACGTTGACTCGACCCATAGTGTCTACACCGCGGGTCGGCGCGCGTACGACGTGCCTGACCAGACCAAGTCGATGCCGGGTGTGCTTTCGGGGACCGTCACGATCGAGAACCGGGACGTCGCTGGCGTCACTCCGGCCGTTACGGGTCCTGCGGTACGGGCATGCGGTGCGTGCCACCGGGCTCAAGCGATCAATGCCGATGATCAACTCAGGCTGCAAACCCAGATCACGCACTGGCAGACCTTCGGTTCTTACGTCGAGACCGCCGTGGGCGCGACGACTGATGAACTCAGAGCTCTTTGGGCAGCGATCGTAGACAAGCTGATGAGTCTCTTCCCGAACGGAGACCAGAGCGTTTAGGGTCTGAAGAGACGGGCCATGGCCCGTCTCGCTTGATACGAACTGAGCTGCGCCAGTTGGCGCATCTCCTGTAGAAGGCCAAAAGGCACCGGCAACCCCGGTGCCTTTTTTTTTTGAAGGGGCACGCATTTGCGCCCGGACGCCACTTTGACTTGATGCTCCGGGCTGCCAG
The DNA here is from genome assembly GCA_963746955.1 of uncultured beta proteobacterium. Classification (GTDB taxonomy): domain Bacteria; phylum Pseudomonadota; class Gammaproteobacteria; order Burkholderiales; family Thiobacillaceae; genus DASQBT01. Next base: position 272,650 of record CAVVDR010000004.1, read on the forward strand.
TCTGACGGCTCAAACAGACTGGTTTCTAGCCAATAAAGGTGTTTGCGGTGCCGGGCTACAGAGCATGCGATGGGTGACACCGCCAGCGCTGAAGAAACACTGAGCGCGGTGTACCTTTGACTGCGTATTGATGTCAAAATACGCAAAACACAAGCTTGCAAGGCGGAGAAGAGCATGAATATCGGGCGTGTTGGATCGGCTCTCTTGACGACATTGGTCGTGGTACTGTCGGGCTGCGGCGGCGGAGGTGGGGGCAGCGGGGGTGGTGCGGGTGGTGGCACTGGCTCAGGTAGTGGTGGGCCTTCGGTAAATGTGCCCAGCGTCACGTTCACGGGCATCACGGTGAACAGCCCGCCCGTGGTGACCTTCACGGTCAAGGATACGGCCGGCAAGCCGGTGACCGGGTTGAAACTCTATGACGCAGCCAGCAGCACTGCCTGCGGCAGCTCCAACATCAGTTTCGCAATTGCCAAGTTCGACGGCGCAAATTGGCAGAGCCTGATTTCTCGCCAGCGATATGCCAGCAATTCACCTGGAAAATTGTCGGTCATCGAAGGCACGACCGACCCCAAACCCGCCTCCGGCTTTACCAACCCGGACACCGCGCTAACCGACCCGAACACCCGTATCGTGGGCATCCTAAATGAAGTCAATGGAGCCTACACCTACTACTTCGCCAGCGATGTCACCACGCCGCTGCTGATGGCCGACGCGGTCGACCAGCGAAATGTCTCCCTGGGCAAGGTCGCCAACGACGGTCACCTGGCCGTCAAGGACGGCGTGACCCTGCATCGCGTCGCACTGCAACTGTGCTATGTCGATCCCGTCAGCCACCAGACCGTGAAGGTCAATCCCTACATCGACTTCACCCTCGGCGCCGATGGCAAGGGCGTGATCCACAAGAATAGCCAGGGCAATGCGACCCCGGCGCGCCAGGTCGTCGACCGCGCATCCTGCAACGAATGTCACTTCAACTTCGCCTGGCACGGCGGCAACCGGGTCGATCCGCAATACTGCGTGATGTGCCACAACCCCGGCAGCAGCGACTACGCGACCGGCAACCCCATCGACTTCAAATTGATGGTGCACAAGTTCCACATGGGCAAGCGTTTGAAACACGACTACACGGTCCAAAGCGATAGCGCCAGTTCGATCCTCTATCCGCAGGACCAGCGCAACTGCGTCAAATGTCACAACGGCACGGCCAGCAGCGACCCGAACGTGGCCGTCGCGACGGTCAACGGCAATAACTGGAACAGCAAGGCCAGCAAGAATGCGTGCTGGGCCTGTCATGACGACTACAAGGATCCCGGCTCGGCATGGCAGACCGCACATGCGCCCTACGCGTCCTTGCCCCTTTTCGAGCCTAGCGTTGCCAACCCGGACAACACGCCCGATTCGGTTTGCCAATCCTGTCATAACGATCACGGGAGCGCTTTAGTATCATCGGTCGCCAAGTCGCATGAAATCACCGAATGGGTGATGGGCGAGAATTACAAGCTCAACATCTGGGGCATTAACAAGAATGGCGACAACTCGCTGACCGTGCGGTATTCAGTGAGCAACCCGAAAACCGGCAGCGACTACGATCTTCTCGATCCGGATCTGGCATCGCGATTCACCAGCCTGAGCCTGCTGTTCGGCTGGAATACGACTGACTATGCCAACGACGGCGGACCCGGACGCGGCCAGCCTTTCTCGGTCGCGGCCGCGACCGATGCCTCCGTGCAGCGGGTTGGCAGCAGCAATCGATTCACCCTCACCTCGCCGGTCATCCCTGCCGAGGCGACCGGCACAGTGGCCGTGGCCTTCGTGGGCCGAATCAACGAGTCCGGCCTGCGCGTGCCGGTTGCGAACGTAGTCCGGTACCTTGCGATGAGCGGCGCTGAAAAAGACCGCCGTCAGGTGGTGTCAGCCGACAAGTGCAACGCCTGCCATGGCCGGTTCATCGGCTTCACCAGCCTGACCACTTTCAACCCGGGTCTGGGCGCCCATGGCGCAAACCGCAACGATCCTCAGGTCTGCGTGATCTGCCACAACGGCAACAATCCACTGGACGGAACCATTGTGTCGGGTGGCGTGGTGACCCAGTATGCCGAATCGGCCGACTTCAAGCGCTTCATTCACCTGTTGCATTTGCAGCAGGGGGAAAACTACCCCGTCTGGCCAAATGTGGAAACGACCACGCATCTGAATTCGAACATCTGGTCGGGGCTGAAGGAATGCGAGGTCTGCCACGTGAACGGGTCCTACAAGCTGAACCTGAGCACGGTGGGGACCTCGGTGACCTTCGATGTCGACACCAGCACCGATAGCACCAACGCCACCGTCACAGATACTGATGCCTCGAACAATCGGGTGATTTCGCCCAAGGCGTCCACCTGTTCTAGCTGCCACAGTTCGGCGGACGCGAAGGCTCATATGATATCGCAGGGAGGCGCCGCGTTCGGCACAGTAACCCAGGGCCAGCTCGCTGCCGGGCAGGTGTTCGAATCCTGTGACGGATGCCATCAGCCCGGAGGCGTAAAGCCCGTGGATTCCGTGCATCTCGGATCGCAACCTTAATCTCTTTACAACCGAACGCGAGGGGCCAAGCTGGCCCTTCCGTTTATTTTCAACTTAATGGAAGCAACGTGAACCAGACTTACAAACTAGTATTGCTCGCAGCCGTCGTAAGCCTCTCGCTGCCTGCCTGCGGCAACAAAAAACACCCGGAGGCCCTCGGACAGGTCGCCGTGAAGGTCAATGGCCAGCCGATCATGGCTGCCGATTTCGGCGTCAGTCCAGGACTAGGCGGGGGCGACCCGGTGTTGCGGCCCGTCTCCTCATCTGAAATGAAGGACATGGTCAACTTGGAGTTGCTGCGCCAGGCTGCGGTGGAATCCGGGCTGGATCAGGACAAGGAAATTCGTGCCCGGATTGCCGCCTTGCCCAAGGACTTCTCACCCAGGAAGACTCTGGCCTCGGCTTATATCGACAAGCAAAAGTCTGCCATTCCGGCGCCTACCGAGGCGGAAGTCAGCGCCTATTACAACGGCAATCCGGCAAAGTTTGCGGAGCGCAAGGAATATGAAGTGCAGACGTGTGTCATCAGGGCTGCGGACGGAAGGGAAGCGAAGATCAAGGCCCAATTGGGTAAAAGCAAGAAATCCGACGCTTTCGAGCGGTGGTTGAATGCGAACCGCATTAAGCATGGATGTGTGCCGGTCACGGTCGATTCGGATCGGGCGGACGAAACATTATTGCGGAAGCTTAGCGATATCCCTGTCGGTGGCAACGCAGTTGAGGATTCCAAGGATCTGATGGTGATCAACTTCGTGCGGGCCATGCATAACGACTCGCTTACCCTGGATCAGGCCAGACCACAGATCATGAAGATGCTGATGGACAAAAAGGAGACCGCAGCCTTCGCGAGCATGATCAAGCAGGTGCGCGACAAGGCGAAGATCGAGTACGTGCCGCCCTATACAGAAGAGGGTTTTCACCCATTGTCTCTTAAGCCTTAGTCGAAGATCAATGATCGACACACCACAGCCTGACGGGAACGGGCCCCGCCAACGGTTTGCAGGGTTGCTCGGCTTCTCAATGAGGAATACGCTTCAATGGGCATACGCCGCAGCTCTATCGGACTGTATCGGCTTGGCACCCCCCGCTTTCTGCTGAACAACCTTGGAAATAAACAGGATCAGGACAATGCGCATGTTCAAGACAAGAGCAACATCAAGGGGAACCGGCTCTGCTTTTTTCCTATTTCTTGTTGCGCTGGGGATGGTTGTATTTTCTGCCAGATCTATCGCAGTGCCGCCCGGCATGGAACTCACCTTTGAGGGCGGCCCCAAGCCCGTCATTTTTTCCGGCCAGGTTCACGCTGATCACGGCCTGAAATGCAAAGACTGCCATCCCGGCCTCTTCAAGATGGAGAAAGGGGACGCAAAGATTGCATTCATGGATCACCTTGCCGGCAAGAAATACTGCTTCGCCTGCCACAACGGGACCAAGGCCTACGCCCCCAAAGGCAATTGCAACAAGTGCCACGGCAACAAGTCGCCAAGTGCTGCACCCGGAGCGGCGCAAGAGGCGCCCAACAAGGCTACGCCTTCTGCCGCTGAGCAGGGCAAGGCCGCTCCTGCCAAGAAGAAGGAGGAAGCGAAGCTCCCGGTGACGGTGGAGGAGAAGGAAGCGAGGCTGGATGAACTGGCCAAGGGTAGCTACAAGTACGCGGGAACTTGCCTGGGCTGTCATGACGAGACCTACCTGCCCCCGATCTTTCCAATTTTCAAGACCAAGCATGCCACGCTGACGGACCCCAGGTCACCCTTCGCGGACAAGCAATGCGAAGCCTGCCACGGACCGGGCAGCACTCACGTCAAGGCCAAGAAGAAGCGCGGCGGAACGATTATCGCGTTCGGCAAGAATGCCTGGACGCCCGTTGCCGAACAGAATGAAAAATGTCTGGCCTGCCACCAGACTCATCAGCGCATCGAATGGAAAGGCAGCACCCACGAATTCAACGGACTCGCGTGCGCCTCCTGCCACAAGATCCACGTGGAACATGATCCGGTGCTGGATCGCGAACAGCAGGCGACAGTTTGCTTCACCTGCCACAAGAGCAAGCAGGCCAAGTTCTATCAGGTTTCCCACCATCCGGTGCGCGAAGGCCAGATGGCGTGCAGCGAATGCCACAATGTCCATGGCGAAGACGGCACGGGCCTGATGGTGAAGGCGAACTTGCGGGAGAAATGCACGTCCTGCCATGCGGAAAAGCGCGGTCCCTTCCTATGGGAACACGCCCCTGCGGCTGAAGATTGCACGATCTGCCATGACCCCCATGGCTCGAACCAGCCTGCGCTGCTGAAAAAGCGCGTTCCGCAGTTGTGCCAGGAGTGTCATGACCCGGAAGGTCACCCCAGTGGCCGCTACGACGGTGCCACGCTTGGCGGAGGCAGCGTATTCCTGCAGGCGAAGGGTTGCCTGAACTGCCACTCGGCAATACACGGATCGAACCACCCGTCCGGCATGACCTTGTTGCGCTGATGTCGATACCCAGGACAAGACGATGACGAACCAATCCCGAAAGCAGATCGAGGAAACCGACCATGCCTGCTGACAAATTTCCCGTGCCATGTGCGTTGCTCGCGGCCGATGCCACAGAGAATTCCGGTGAAATCAAGACAAGCGGGACGATGGGGGCAAAGGGAACCGGCTACGCGTTCATCGTCCTGTTTGCTGCACTTTTGTGGGCGATCCTGTCATCCGCTCGGGCATACGCCGTGCCCCCGGGCGAGGAACTCATTTTTGAAGGCGGTCCCAAACCCGTCATCTTTTCTGGCCAAGTCCACGCCGATCATGGGCTCAAATGCAAGGACTGCCACACCAGCATCTTCAAGAAAGAGAAGGGCAACGCAAAAATTGAATTTGCCGATCATCTCGCCGGCAAACAATACTGTTTCGCCTGCCACAACGGGACCAAGGCCTTTGCCCCCAAAAGCAATTGCAACAAGTGCCATGGCAACAAGTCGCCCAGTGCCGCCCCCAGTGAACCAGCCGCGACCAGCGAAGCGCCTCCGCCCGCCGCCGCTCCTGTAACTGCACAGGAGCCGGTCAAGGCGCCTGCCCCTGCGGCTGCCGCTGCGATTGTCAAGGAGGCGGCCAAAGCGCCCGCCCCCGCCAAGAAGGAGGAGGCTGCAGCCAAGCCGGCTGCGGCGCCTGCCGTTGCGCCCGTTGTTGCACAGGGGGCGGCCAAGGCGCCCGCCCCCGCCAAAAAGGTAGAGGCCAAGCGCCCGGGGCCGCCGCCCTGTGAGGATTGCCCCGATTACAGCGGCTGGTCCGGCTGGGCAGAAGGGGGGGTTGGTGTCCAGTCCGATGACTCCGACCACTTTGGCCGCTACACCGGTCATGAAAAAAGCGGCGGCACGGCCATTGCCAACGGCGTTGTCCGCTATCGCGGCAAGGACGGGAGCTATCTGGATGGCAAAGCGATCGACCTGGGACTTGACTCACGCGATGTGAGCGTGGATGGCGGCAAGCAAGGCAAGTATGGAATTGCCATCGAATATGACCAGATTCCGAACTTCCGCGCGCGGGATGCGATGAGCCCGCTGCGCAACCAGGGCGATGGCCGGCTTGGGCTGCCCGCAGGAGCCGCCGGCTTGATTTCTACGCCTCTCAAGACCGAGCGGGATCGCCTGGGAGTGAAATTTTCCCTGGTTCCGGCCAACGAGTGGGAGATCACCGGATTCTTTCGTGAAGAGAAAAAGGATGGCACCAAGGAGGTGGGCGCAAGCTTTGGCTTCGACCAGATCACCCTGCTTCCGGCAAACGTCGACTACAAGACCGACGATTTCGGCCTGACCCTGGGCTACAAAGGCAGCAAGCTGCAGGCCCAACTCGCCTATGCCGGTTCCCTGTTCAAAAACAGCCAAGACGCGATCACCTGGGACAATCCCTTCCTGGCGTTACCGGACACCGGACGTATCGCCGATGCCCCGGACAACCAGTTCCACAAGATCAGCGCCCTGCTCGGCTACCAGCTAACGGAGCACACCCGGCTCGGCGCCCAGCTTGCCTTCGGGCGCATGACCCAGAATCAGTCCTTTCAGCCTTACACGATCAACCCTTTCATCGTGACACCTGCGCTGCCGGCATCCAGCCTGGACGGCAGAGTCGATACCACGCTGGCGAAGCTTGACATTAACTCACGGCCCGCACCACGACTGCGTCTGGATGCCAGCTATACCTACAGCAATCGCGACAACAAGACCAGTGTCAACAACTACAACTATGTGGTTGCGGATTCGGGCATGCCGATCGATCCCAATACCGGCCTTCCAGTCATTCGTCAGAACCGCCCTTACAGTTTTGAGCAGCATCTGCTGCGCACCAAGGTCGGTTACTTGCTGCCGAACGACATCAATCTTTCCGGCGGCTTCGATTACGACCAGATGAACCGCACCTACCAACTGGTCGAGGAAACCAAGGACAAGACCCTGTGGACGAAAGTCAAGCTTCACCTGCTGGAGACGGTGGAAGGAAGCCTCAAGTACTCGTACTCGATCCGGGATGCGTCCACCCCCATCGTTTCCTCTCCGGCGGCCGCTTTCCAGAACCCGGTTTTTCCTGAATCAGGCGTGATCTACTCTGGAGCGACAACCCCGAATCCCTTGATGCTGGCCTTCGAGCTTGCGGACCGTCGCCGCAACAAGGTTGGTTTCGGACTGAGCGCCAGTCCGAAGGCAAGCCTCTCCCTCAACCTGGACCTTGACTACTACAAGGACGACTACACCAACATGGCTCTGGGTCTTACGCAGGCCAGCGGATTCACCGGCACTCCCAGCGTGACCTATGTCTTCAGCGAGAACCTCTCGGCTTCGGCCTACTACACCTACGAAAAACTGAATTCCGACCAGGCAAGCAGGTTTTGGATCACCGCCCCCGCCTCAAGCACCCCGTGGGTCGAGTCCGACAGCAATTTGACCCAGACGCTTGGCCTCAATGCCAGTTGGAAAGTGATTCCCAAGAAGCTCGACCTTGGCGCAGATGCGGTCTATTCGAAGTTCACGGGCAAGATCCAATATGTCGGCGCGACCGACTTGCCCGACCTCGACTCCAGCCTGACGGCCCTCGGGGTGCATGGCAACTATAAGATGAAAGAGAATCTTTCCTTACGGGCGGCGCTTTGGTACGAAAAATACAAGGAGTCGGACTGGGCAAAGAATGGGAGTGTTGGCTTCTTGTTGCCCGCTGCACTTACGCTAGGCACGGCTCCGCAAGACTCGGACACTTTTCTGGTTAACCTTTCTGTCCGATACGATTTCAAGTAGACCAGCAATCGGCGATGTCGAGCGACCACCCTCAGCTTTTCAGCACCCGGGCATCTGCTTCTTGATCAGTCTTTACGATTGATTTCTTTGGTTAGCAGGATTCCTATGGCGCAAAGAGGCGGCGCGTATTCAATTTTCGCGTGGTCATGAAGCTGTCTAAGGGGGAGCGTTCCGGTATGGATGAACGCTGACAAGCGAGAAGCATGTTTTTGAAACGTCAGTGCGACACAGTGCACATTTCATGAGAAGCAAGATGGACGGGTGCTGCGGCAATCCTCAACAGAAGTCTTGGCCCGTCTCAATTCCATCACGCAAAATACGCCACCAAGGAAGGTGGTATCGATATTTGCGTGGTGTCCTAAGGAGTATACTTTCGCAACGTGAAGATGGAACGATTACACCTCCCCACCCCGTCCGGACCGGTCATGTTCGATTCCGGGGCTCGCCTGCTTGCTGTTGCCTTTTCCCTGGCTGCCGTCATACTGGCAGGCCGGTGGCTGACTGAACTGACCGCACCCCGCCCCGTTGCCGAGTTGCCCTCTGCTCCGATGACCCAGCCTGGCTCAAGTCTCAAGACGATAAGCCGGCTGTTTGGAACGGGCAGTACGCAATCACAGGCTCTCGCAGGTCTGTACCTTACCGGCGTGTTTGCCGGCTCAAGAGGGGGTGGGTTCGCCACCCTGCACACCCGGGCCGGAGATGTGCCCGTGTTTCAGGGAGAGGAAGTCGCCCCCGGGGTTATCCTCAAGCAAATAGAAAGTGATCGTGTGATTCTCCTCAGCTCAGGCACAAACAAGGAACTGCGCCTAAACGAAAATGGTGCGCCGGCTGCGGCACCAACCCCAGCTCCTCAGGCGACCCGTTACCGCCTTAGTCCGCGCGCTGATCGACAAGAAAAATGAGGGCGGCCATGAAATTGATACATATTGTATTGCTCGCAATGAGCCTGTGCTGGGCTGGTGCCGCCGTCGCAGCCAAGGATCCCCCGAGGGGCTGGATTACCCTGAACTTCGTCAATGCCGATATCGGCTCAGTGATCAAGGCGATGAGCGAAATGACCGGGCGAACCTTCGTGGTGGATCCCCGTGTCAAGGGTACCCTCAGCATTACTTCACCGCGACCCGTCAGCCCATCAGTTGCGTATGACATTGTCCTGTCAGCGTTACGGATGCAGGGATACGCAGCGGTGCAGGTAAACCGCGTGGTGCGCATTATCCCGGAGGCGGATGCCAGGTTTTATGCGACCCCAACCATGGGCAAGTCCCGTGGTAACAGGGCGGGCGGAGAGATGATTACTCGCATCTTCAAGCTGCGGCACGAATCGGCCACCCAACTTATGGTTGCGCTGCGCCCTTTGGTCAGCACCAGCGGAGCGTTCAGTGCAGACGCGGACAACAACACCCTGGTCGTGACCGACTACGCCGACAACCTTTCCCGTCTGGAACAGATTGTCGCCAGCCTGGACATTCCCACTGCCGACGAACCGGTGTTGATCCCGCTCAAATACGCCTCCGCCGACGATATTTCTGCCCTCGTTTCAAGGGTATTCATGCCCACGGCGGGACAGGGGGGGAGTGCGAAATACGATCTCCTCCAGGTTGCGGTGGATAGTCGTTCCAACAGCCTGATCGTGCGCGGCCGCGACCGCAACCTGATCAGCAAGGTGCAAAATCTGGCCGCTACCCTGGACGTCCCCACACCGGTTGCGGGCAACGTGCATGTGCTCTACTTGAAGAATGCCGAGGCGGTAGAAGTGGCGAAGACACTGCGCAATATTTTGTCTGCGGATACGTCGGCCCTGTCCCAGACCGCCGGTGCCCTGTCCCCGACTGCCGGCACGCAGCCCCCGACGGCTTTGTCCGGCAAATCTTCCTCAAGCGCGGAGCTCGGACCGGGCATCATACAGGCGGACGCGGCCACCAATGCCTTGATCATCACTGCGCCTGAAGCAATCTTCGCCAACCTCAAGGCAGTCGTAGAAAGACTGGATGTGCGCCGTGCCCAGGTTCTGGTGGAAGCCCTCATTGCCGAAGTATCCGCGGACAAGGCCGCAGAGTTCGGCATCCAATGGCTCGGTGCCACCAGCGCCAACAAGATCTCCAACGGGACCAAGATAGCCGGCGGGTTCGGCAACAGCAGCAGTTCCACCAATATCGGCATTGTCGCCAGCGCAGTCGCCAGCGGCGGCGCCAGCGGGGCAGTGGGCATCGTCAAGGGCTTCAGCCTTGCCCTATTCAAGAACCAGAGCCTGGGCGTCCTGGCCCACGCCCTGCAGACGCAGACCGGCGCTAACATTCTGTCCACCCCTACCCTGTTGACCCTGGACAACGAGGAAGCGAAGATTACCGTAGGCTCCAACGTGCCTTTTCAAACAGGCCAGTTCACCCTGACCGGCAGCGGCGGTACAGGCACCGCCTCTCCCTTCCAGACCATCGAGCGCAAGGACGTGGGACTGATTCTGAAGGTGAAGCCGCAGATCAGCCAGGGGGGCACGGTGCGCTTGCAGATTTCGGAGGAGGTGTCCAAGCTGCAGCAGGCGACTGACCCCACCCTGGCCAGTACGGACAAACGTTCGCTGGATTCCACGGTGCTGGTGGACGATGGCCAGATTGTCGTGCTGGGCGGCCTCATTGAGGACCAGATACAGGAAGGGGAAGACCGCGTACCGCTGCTGGGCGACATCCCCGGGCTGGGCAATCTGTTTCGCTACAAGACCCGCGAACATAAACGGACCAACCTGATGATCTTCCTGCGTCCGGTGATTGTGCGCAATGCGGATGATGCCGCTGCGGTGACCAACCCGCGCTACGATTACATCATGGGAGCGCAAAAAGCGATGGCACCGCCCCACGACATCACGCTGTCCGATATGCCTACCCCTCTGCTTAGCGACGAATTGAAATGGGGGGGAGCGATCAGCCAACACCAGGACAAGGCCCCGACCGTAACGCCCGTCAAACCTTGAAGCGTATTCCCTATTCATTTGCCCGCTCGGCCGGCGTGCTGGCCACCCCCGACCAGTTTGGCGGGCTTTCCGTCAAGGTTCGACCCAATACGCGTCCGGAGGCGCTGGCAGAATTGCGCCGCGAATTCGGTCTGCCCTTGTCGGTAAGCCTGCTGGCTGAAGATGAATTCGAGGCGGCCCTGTCCGAGAGCTACTCCGACGGAGGAAATTCCAGTGGTCTTCTGGATGGACTGGGCGATGAGGCGGAACTATCCAGTCTGATGCAGGATAGCCGGCGCATTCAGGACCTGCTCGAAGCAGATGATGATGCGCCCATCATCAAGCTGATCAACATGGTATTCATGCAGGCGCTGCGGGAAGGGGCCTCGGACATTCATATTGAACCGTTCGAAAACCGTTCCCTGGTTCGTTTTAGGGTAGACGGAATCTTGCAGGATGTATTCGAACCCCCCCGTGCGCTGCACTCCGCGCTGGCTTCACGCATCAAGGTGATGGCAGATCTGGATATTGCCGAGAAACGCTTGCCTCATGATGGGCGCATCGCCATCCGGCTGGGCGGCCAAGCCATCGACGTACGGGTATCCACCCTGCCCACGGGCCATGGAGAACGTGTGGTGCTTCGCCTGCTGGCCAAGGATGCCGAGTTTCTGCAACTGGATCGTTTGGGCATGAATGCGGAAGTTCTAAGGCAGATGGATCATCTGATCAACGAGCCGCATGGAATTCTGTTGGTCACCGGACCCACCGGCTCGGGCAAGACGACCACTTTATATGCAGCGCTGTCGCGGCTGGACCATACCGAACTGAACATCATGACGGTGGAAGATCCGATCGAGTATGACCTGGACGGAGTGGGCCAGACTCAGGTCAATGCCCGTGTCGATATGAGTTTTGCACGCGCCCTGCGATCCATTCTGCGCCAGGACCCGGACGTCATCCTGGTGGGCGAAATCCGCGACCTGGAGACGGCACAGATTGCGGTCCAGGCGAGTCTCACCGGTCATCTGGTCATCGCCACCCTGCATACCAACGACGCGGCCAGCGCGGTGACCCGGCTTGCCGACATGGGGATCGAACCCTTTCTGCTGGGTTCCAGCCTGATCGGCGTCCTGGCCCAGCGCCTGGTGCGCAAACTGTGCCCACACTGCAAGACCGCCTACACACCCAGCGCTCAGGAATGGGCAGTACTGGATACCTCCAAACCCCCTGCCAAGGCCTACCTGGCCAAGGGCTGCGAGAAGTGCAATCAAACGGGTTACAGGGGCCGCACCGGACTGTATGAGCTCATGACCATCGATGAACCCTTACGCCGACTGATTCACGACAACGCGGGCGAGCATCTCATCCGCCACCACGCCGAGGCTCAAGGCATGCAGATTTTGCGGGAGGATGGTTTGCGCTGGGTACTGGCGGGCGACACCTCCATCGAGGAGGTATTAAGGGTGACCCGGGAAGCCGCATGACAGCCTGGCGCTATGTGGCGGTGGACGCCCAGGGCACGCGCCACCGCGGCGAACTGGAGGCGGACCATCCCCGTGCAGTCCGAGCCCAGCTACGCGAACGGGGATTGCTGACCGAAGAGGTCAAGCCGCGCGATGCGCCCTCCCAGGGCGGAACAGGCGGCAGGCGGGTACCGGCATTGGCCCTGGCCCTGTTCTCCCGTCAGTTCGCGACCCTGCTGGTTGCGGGCCTGAGCATAGAACGCGCCCTTGCTGCCCTGGTCGAACAACAGGACGAGGACCGGGTGCGCGCGGTGCTGAACAGCGTGCATCAGGATGTCCTCGCTGGTCACGGGTTGGGGCAAACACTGGCGCGCCATACCCGCGCCTTTCCCCGCTACTACGGGGCCATCGTCCAGGCCGGCGAAGAGGCGGGTGCCCTTCCGCAGGTGATGGAGCGGCTCGCCTCCTATCTGGAGCGGGGCCAGGCCTTGCGCCAGAAGGTGGGGGTCGCGCTTATTTATCCCGCCATCGTCACCGTGGTGGCGTGCCTGATAGTGGGGGTGCTTCTGACCTACGTTGTTCCCCAGGTGGTGGCAGTATTCGAACAGTCTCGGCAGTCGCTGCCCTGGCTGACCCGTGCCATGATCACGATCTCCGATCTCGCCCGCGCAACCTGGTGGTTAGCGCTGATCCTGCTTGCGGTCGGAGCGATCATAGCCCGTTATCTATTGACCATAGCTGAGGTACGCGAGCGTTGGCATCATTTCCTGCTGCGCCTGCCCGTCATTGGCCGTCTGCGAACCGGACTGGCCAGCGCGCGATTCGCCAACACCCTGGCCGTTCTGGTGGGCAGTGGCGTGCCCATCGTCAATGCGCTTGGGCATGCCGGCGCGGCCCTGGACGACGAAGTGTTTCGCCGCGCCACGGCAGAGGCCGCAACCCGTGTAAGGGAAGGACAGAACATCAGCCGTGCGCTGAAACAGAGCGGCGTCTTCCCGGGCATGCTGGTGCATCTGGTTGCAAGCGGCGAAGCAAGTGGTGAACTGGCCCGCGTGCTGGAGCAGGCCGCGCGCCAGCAGGAACTTGCGGTGGAGACCCGCATGTCTGCGTTGACCGCCATGCTGGAACCCCTGCTTATCCTGGTTATGGGGGGTGTGGTGCTGGTGATCGTGCTGGCCATCATGCAGCCCATTATTGACATGAATCGACTGGTGCACTGAGCACCTCGCAACAAAGAGGTTGTTATGCGAAGCAAAGGCTTTACCCTCATCGAACTGATGGTTGTTTTGGTCATCCTGGGCGTTCTGGCCGCAATGATCGCGCCCAAGATCATGGACCGTCCGGATGAAGCGCGCATCGTCGCCGCCAGGCAGGACATCGCCACCCTGGTTCAGGCTCTGAAGATGTACCGGCTGGATAACATACGTTATCCGAGCACGGAGCAGGGTCTGCAGGCGCTGGTCACCAAGCCGGCCATCGACCCCATCCCGGAAAACTGGAAATCCGGCGGCTATCTGGAGAAACTGCCCAAGGATCCCTGGGGCAATGCCTACGTCTATCTCAACCCCGGCCGCCACGGCGATATAGACGTCATCAGTCTGGGGGCGGACGGCCAAACCGGGGGAGAAGGCAAGGATGCGGACATTGGCTCCTGGATGCTGTAGGCGCTGCCGACGCCAGGCCGGGGGTTTCACCCTGATCGAGTTATTGGTGGTGATGGTAATCATCTCGGTGGGTATTTCTGTGGCAGTAATCGCGCTGCGCCCCGACAACCGCGGGGTTGTTCGCGCGGAGGGCGACCGCTTGGCCGCTCTGCTTGGTTTGGCTAGCGAAGAATCGGGGATCAATGGCATGCCCCTGGCCTGGATAGGCAACGAGAACGGTTATGAATTCCAGGCAAGGGAACTTACCGATCAGGGACCGGATTGGACCCTGGTCAGGGGCGATGATCTGCTGCATCCCCGCCAATTGCCGACCGGTGCGTACATTCGCAGCATCCAGGTGGACGGACAGCCGCTTGAGTTCGGTCAGCGGATACAACTGGGCGATCAGGGTACGCACGATGTTTCTGTTGAAATTGCCTTGGGCGAGGACCGCGTCAAGATTACCGGCAAGGCCGGCCACTTTCAGTCGTCTGCGCTGGGGGATGGCACGTGACAGGACCCGCACGTGGTTTCACCCTGCTCGAGATGCTCGTTGCCCTGGCTATTGTCGCGATTGGCCTCACCGCGGCTTTGCGCGCCTCGGGCGTAGGCATCGAAGGAGTGGGTGAATACCGCAACCACATGCTGGCCCTCTGGCTGGCGCAGAACATCGTGACGGAACGCATTGCCCGGGAGGACTGGCCTGCGCCCGACACCACCACATCGGAACAGGAGTTTGCCAACCATCGATTCGTGGTTCGCCAGGAAGTCAAGGCCACACCCAATCCACGCTTCGAGCGCCTCGACGTAATGATTGCCGACCACGAGGAGCCAAGTAGAACGCTGCAGCACAGCGTAGTGTTTCTGACTTTGCCCCAATGACCAATGCTCGTGGATTCACTCTCATGGAAGTGTTGGTAGCCATGGTATTGCTAAGCCTGTTTGCGGTGGTCGCCTATCGCGCTCTGGATGCCGTGCTCAATGCCCAGAAGCACGCCACCGCAAAAATGGACAACCTGAATGAACTGGCCGCTGCCTTTGCGCTAATGACTGCAGATCTAGCCAACGCCACGACACGCGTCGATCCGTTGGATCCAACCGGCGGCGGATTCCACACCTTGATTGCCCAGGATGGCGCAACGCAATTCGACTTTGTGCGCCTGCTCCCCGATGATGCGGATCAGGGCGCGCAGAAGATCTCTTACCGATGCGCGGGCGAAACCTTGAGTCGCCTGGTCTGGCCCGACATCAACAACCCTGCAAATGCACCGACGGAAGTCACTCTGCTCAACGGATTGCGTTCGTGCACATTCAAGTACCTGGGCGCGGGAGGGCAGTGGCTGACCGGATGGCCGGCGCAAACACGAAACCCGTTTCCTCGCGCCGTCGAACTTACAATTGCCGAAGCTGATGGCACGCCTATCCGACGCGTGGTGGGTGTGCAATGATCCTTTTTCGAGAATGGTGAGTCCATCGCTTATGGTACGCAAACGTATGACTTACCCAACAGGCTCAGACCTTTACCGCAAGGCAGCGTGGCGTGGCTGTGCTGGTTGCCATGCTGGTGGTCGCGATTGCGGCCCTGGCAGCCAGCAGTTTCATGTTCCGCTCGCAGGTGGAATGGCGCCGCATGGAAAATCTGACCCGCGCGGACCAGGCCCACTGGGTTTTGCGCGCAGCGGAACAATGGGGCGCCTCAGTACTTCTGGAAGATACGCTCCACAGCAGTGTGGATTACCTCGGAGAAGTCTGGGCAACCCGGTTGCCGCCCGTGGAGGCCGAGGGCTACCGGGTGTCGGGCGGGATGGAGGACGAACAGGCGCGTTACAACCTTAACAATCTGGCCTTGAATGGCCAAGTCGACAACATGCAACTGGCGATCTTCATTCGCCTCCTGAATATCCTGCACCTGCCGCAAGACCTTGCCTATGCGGTTGCCGATTGGGAGGATGCGGACGATACGCCATTGAACCCGAGCAGCGCCGAGTCAGCCTATTACGAGGGCCTTTCGACGCCTTACCGGGCTGCCAACCATTCCCTGCTCAACGTAAATGAACTGCTGCGCGTGAAGGGTTTCGACCGCAACGTCCTCTCGGTATTGCGTCCCTATGTATGCGCTCTGCCGACGCGCACGCCGATCAACGTCAATACCGCAAGTCCTGAGGTCCTGGCCGCGCTGGTTGAGGGTTTGAGCTCGCAGCAGGCCTACGCAATGGTGGCGAGGCGGGAGCGCACCTACTACCGCAATTCCCAGGATTTTCAACTGGCCTTGCCCGAAGGGATGACTGCACAGGAAGATATGATTTCGGTGTCAAGCCAGTATTTTCTGGTGCAGGCGCGGGTCCGAAATGAACGCCTGGCTATCGGCAACCAGGCTTTGTATCGTCGGGAAGGACCGGTCATGCCAAAACTTGTCTGGAGGGCTGAGCTATGAGCGAACTCCGCCTTTATTTGCGGCGCGACGCCTTTCTGGAAGGAACGACCTGCGCCTGGGCACTGCTGAATGATCAAGGTCAACTTCAAAGCAGCGGCAACCAGCTGGTGGATCTGCCCCGATCACGACGCTGCCACCTCGTTCTCGCCAGCGACCTTGTGCTCACCGTCAAGGCAACCCTGCCGGATCTGCCCGAGCGCCGACTGGCGCCCTTGCTGCCTGCCGCCGCCGAGGCGGCGACCCTGACCGAAGCTGATGCGATCCACGCCGTGGTGATGGACCGCATCAAAGGAGGTGAGGCGATCCTGGCGGTCATGGACGAAGCCTGGCTGACTCGTGTGCTTGCAAAACTTGCCGGACTGGGCTTGTATCCCGATAGCGCCCAGCCCGAATATCTGCTTCTGCCCTGGAGCGAGGAAAGCTGGTCAGTGGGCTGGCGAAACAACAATTCAGTGGCACGATTCGGCAGGTGCGAGGGGATGTCTCTGGACGATGGCGAGCCACCGGTCGGCCTGATCCTGGCCCTCGCCCAACGCGGACGCCCTAATGCGCTAAGAGTCTTCGTGGCCGAAAGCGTCGGATTACCCGACTGGGATCGCTGGCACGCCGGCCTCGAAATGCAGGCCGAGGCTGCGGGTTCCTGGGATTGGCGAACCGCCCCGTGGCCGGAACTGCCCAACCTGTTGCAAGGCAGACATGCCCCCGGCCTCAAGCGCGTGGACTGGACACGGCTGGCACGCCCAGCGGCTTGGGGGGTGACCGCCCTGGCAGCCATCCAGTTGGTCGGCGTCAGCCTGGATTGGGCGATGCTGGCAAGGGAAGATGCCAGCGTTCGGCACGAAATGCATGTGCTGGCGGAGCAGGCGCTGCCTGCCAATTCAGCCATCGTCGACCCGCCCTGGCAGGTCAAAGAACGACTCCAGTCCCTGCAGACCGTCACCGGTAATCCTTCGCCCGACGCCCTGATTGGCCTGCTGGACCGGCTCAGCCAGGCCTGGCCCGTCGTTGGCAACGCCCGGGTTCAGACCTTGAATTACGAGGGCGGTGCGCTCAGCGCGACATTGACCGAGGTAGACAGCGCCCGGCTCGACCAGTTGAAAGCGGTGGCCGCAGCACTGGGTCTGACGCTCAGCTCGTATGAAGACAAGGATAAGGGCGTTCACCTTAGCATCAGATCTGTCGAGAAGGAGCGCCGACATGCCCAATGAATGGCTGGCGCGCACGCGTGGCTATCTGGCCGGGCGAAGCGCGAGAGAACGAATGGTTCTCTATGCGGGAGGCGTCGTCCTGCTTGTTCTTCTCGGTTACGGCTTCTTGTATCAACCTCTGGCCGCGGCAAGGACGAAGCTGGCGAAACGCCTGCCTGCCGAACGTGCCGAACTGCGGCTGATGCGGGTGCAGGCAGGAGAAATCCAGCGCCTTCGAACAAGCGCCGACAACTCCGGCAAGGGCGGCCTGGAACAGCGGATAAAGTCATCCGCCGCGGCTTTTAACCTTGGTGAGAGTTTCACCCAGTTTGTCGCCCTGGCGGACAATCAAATCCAACTCAGCACCCAACCGATCGCGACCAACACCTGGATTGATTGGCTGGCTGATCTGGAGCGGCACGGGATCATCGTCGCGCGTTGTCACATCACCGCCAGCGAAGAATCAGGTTTGGCCAAGCTCGACCTGACGCTGACGAGGTACGGTCAATGAAGCGTTTGTTCAAAGCAGGACTCTTGCTCCTGGTTCTGGTCCTTACCTATCTGGTCATGCTGCCCGCTACCTGGATGGATTCCCTGTTGCGGAACGCCAGCCAGGGCACTCTCGAAATGACGGGTACGACGGGCACTTTCTGGCGCGGCGAGGGAAGCCTGCAAGCCCTCGTGCCGAGTGGCGAGGTGGTTACGCTGGTTCCCGTAAGGTGGAACATCGCGCCAGGAGAATTGCTTGCGCTAAGGTTGCATATCGATGCACTGTCAACGCGTGACAACAAACCGGTTCTCAACGCGACTCTGGGCCTGGGTGAAACCTATATACAAGAGGCAAAGCTGGAATTGCCGGCGGCGTTGCTGGGAGTGCTGTCCCCAACACTCCGGGCCGCGGCCCTCTCGGGCCAGCTTGCCTTGCAGGCGAAGGAGCTACGATATGACGGCAGCCATGCCGCCGGCAAGGCGCAGGCATACTGGAAGGCCGCTGGTTCAAGTCTGAGCGGCGTTCGTCCTTTGGGCAATTATTTGCTGGCCCTGACCGGACAGGGCAATGGCCTGGACTTTCACCTGACCACGATGCGCGGGCCGCTCACCCTGACTGGAACCGGAGGCTGGCGCGCCGGCAAGCCTCCGGACATTCAGGTTACCGCAACACCGGAAGCGAGCGTCCGCCAGGAACTGGCTCCCCTGCTGCGCATGATGGGCCGTGAGGT
The DNA here is from genome assembly GCA_963746955.1 of uncultured beta proteobacterium. Taxonomy (GTDB): domain Bacteria; phylum Pseudomonadota; class Gammaproteobacteria; order Burkholderiales; family Thiobacillaceae; genus DASQBT01. Next base: position 291,361 of record CAVVDR010000004.1, read on the forward strand.
CAGCCCGGGCACCTACAAATTAAGCATCGACCAGAACGTGCAGGCGATAAGTCCCTAACCTCCTGCCTGGGAACGCCCGACGCCGCGCCGAAAGTGCTTGAATGAGAGAATTGCTTATGATCGCATCGCTTGTAAACGGGTGGGACGCAATGATGGCGATGGGTTTGCAAACTAGACTCGTGCTCCTGTTCTGCGCAGCCGCGTCGATCCCGGCTTACGCTGAGCTGGGCGGCGATGAGGCAGGAATTTCAAATGATGCGGCCGTCACCAGGATGCAACTGCGTGCGGTCGCCCCAAGTGAAACGCGTTATCGGGTGCATGAGTTACGTGATGAGGCAGGCAACGTGACTGTCCGCGAATACGTCAACCCGGGTGGAAAGGTATTTGGAGTCGCGTGGGATGGTTCGACAAAGCCTGATCTCAGTCAGGCGCTTGGCCCTTATTTCTCCCGCTACACCAGTGCCGCCGGGCATGGCCTGGCCCGGCAACTCAGAAGCATCGACCAGCCTGACTTCGTACTCCGAGTTTCCGGTCATATGCGTCACTTCACCGGTTCAGCCTGGGTGCCCAACCTGGTTCCAGCAGACGTCGATCCGGCAGAAGTAAAGTAAAGAATGGAATCGTTGCTTTCCCAATTCAAGCGTTGTCCTGACTGGGTGACGGTGGTGTGTCTGTGTCTCGGAATGGTCTCCTGTGGTGGTGGGGGTGGTGGTGGGGGTTCCGGCGGAGGTGGCAACGGCGGCGGTGCCGGACCAGCAGTCGCTGAATGCGCGCAGTTCGTCAGCTTCTACTCCTGGGGTTCTGTCCGGTCTGCGGACATCAAGCTGGGGGCAGAGACTGCTTCAAACGCCAGGATTCAGGTCATTGCCGACCCCGCCTTCCCTTCGGTACCGCATGCATGCAGCAGTACCGGCGCGCCGGGAAACAGCGTGCAATCTCTGGGTGCCAATGGGCTGATCGGCCTTGGCAATTTCGCCCAGGATTGTGGCCAAAGGTGCTCAGTTCAGGCTCCAACGGATACTATTATTCCTGTACGGGCGGCACATGTGCACCGATAGCCGTTTCCATCGCCAAGCAGGTGTGGAATCCGGTCGCTTTATTCGGTGGACCCGACAACAACGGCACCATCATCAGCCTGCCGGGAGTGCCATCTTCCGGCGCCACCCAGGTGAACGGGACACTGACCTTCGGTATCGGCACGCAGGCAAATAACAGCGTGGGATCGGCTACCGTGATCACGGTTGATTCCGCCTACCGGTGAATTTTCTTCCAGCGTAAACGGCACGTCTTATCCGGGCAGTTTCATCGACAGCGGATCAAACGGCTTCTTTTATGGGACCAGGCTGTTTGCGGCCTGTCCGCCGTCTTCGTCATTCCCGGGCTTCTACTGCCCACCTACACCGCAATTGCAAAATGGTTTGCTGGACCCGAGTGGAGTCAATCTTTCGGTTAATTTCACCGTTGCCAACCCGAACTTGCTGGTTCCGGCATTTCCGACAACAACCGCGGACGCAGAACTCGCCGGCCCGGGCTTTGGTGGGGTAGATTTTGGGCTGCCCCTCTTTTTTGGCCGCAGTATCTACACCGCGATAGAAGGAAAGAATATTACGGCGAATGGCCTCTGGGTGGGCATCATCAGCGGCTCGGTTTCATCGGGCGGAACGAATCAGATTCCAGTCGTGGTCGACGCAGGGCCTCCGGGGGTACATTACATCAACGGCCCCTATGTCTCAGTCACCCTTTGCGCGCCCGGCACCACAAATTGTCAGACCATTGATCACCTCTTGGTCGACACGGGGGCCTCAGGGGTCCGCGTCTTGGCCAGCGTACTTCAGCCGGCCCTGCTTGCGGCGCTGCCCCTATCCGCCCCGTAAGGAGGCCGCAGGCTTGCCTCAAGCATGGTGCCTTTATGTCGACTTGCGAACGCGACGTCGATTGAATGGCTTAAGCGCATTGGGCAGTTCGGCTGAATGGTAAGAATGAGAAAGAGATGGCTTCGCCGATTCGACTTGGCAATGAATTGCAGTCACGCCCGGCGAGCATCAGGGCGGATCCTGTTTTCGATAACGTTGTCGTGTTTCGTGTAATATAGCCGTTCATCGACATCCACCGATTCAACCCAGGTGGGTATTTCAATATGCTTTGGTAGAGGGGCACTTAATATGCGCATGTCACGCTGGCTCATCCTTGTTTCAAGCCTGTTAGTTTTTCCGCTTGCCCAGGCAGATACGGTGCCTCAGCCGTCGGACGCGCCTCAGGCCGCTCCCGCGCCTCAGGCTGCCCCGGCGCCCCAGGCCATGCAGCCCATGCCCCAACCCATGCAACCGATGATGGTCGCACCGGCGGCACCCATGCCAAATCCATGGATGAATCAGACGGCTTTTCCGTTCCCGGGATTACCTCTTCCCGGATTGCCTCTGCCAGGCGCGCCTATTTCCAATCCCTGGATGAACCCGGTGCCGGCGCAAAGCAGTGCTGCCCTGCCCTTCTCTTTCATCCCTTATATCATGCCCAATATGCTGCCGAATCTGGGACCCCAGGCACCGCGAAAACCATACGCCATGCATAATGTCATTCCGGAATCGGTGAAGCAGCAGATGATGCAGATGATGATGCCGATGATGACCGGCATGCTGCGCATGACGATGCCGGACGTGATGAACTGGATGGCATACAAGATCAAGGCCAAGCCCGGCCTATCGTTTGACGATGTGATCGAGTCCATGAAACTGCGCGCCAATCAGCTCAACTTGAAGCACGTGAGCGAAAACCTGATGTGGAAGGATTTCCAGGCGGTGCTGGGCGACAAGGACGCGCCGCGCATCGAGGTCCACAGTTTTTGTGATATCAAGGTGGCGCGCGAGCTGCTTAAGCTCAGCCCGGAATTCGTGGTGTTCCTTCCCTGCCGCATCGCGGTCATGGAGGATGCGGACAAGAACATCTGGGTCATGATGCTGGACTGGGACATGAGCTGGGTGGCTGGCTACGAAAGACAGATGGGCATCACGTCCGAACTGACCGAAGGGGCGCTGGATATTCACCAGAGGATGGTTGACGTCATGAAAGCCGGCGCCAACGGCGATCTGTAGAAGTTCTGCGGTAAAACTCTGCCGGCTTCACCGCCGGCCCTCACCAAGAAGTCATCTAGCAGCACATGCCCGTACGGGCGTGTGCTGCCCATCAGCAATTGCTCGCAAGCCGGCCGCACTTGGACCCGGGCCTGAAATTCTGAAACAAAGCAATTCCTTGATCTGGATCAAAGCTGAATATCCTCATCTTCTGATACTTTTCAATTGCTTTATCGCCGAGCTATAAACAACAAACGGCGTGGGCCGTTTTTTTCGCCCACCTCGACCACAAGGAGAGGACACCATGAAGAGAACTTTTCGACCGCTGAACCTGAACTGGATTGGCCTGGCGCTGGTCTGTCTGTATTCGATTTTGTTTTCAGGCGCAACACTGGCCGCCAGCGCCGGCCCGGGGGAAAAATGCGTCAAGTGTCATGCAATCCAGACACCGGGGTTGGTCAAGGAATGGCAACTAAGCCGACATGGGGAAAAAGGCGTTGACTGTTATGACTGCCACAAGGCAGACGCCGCGGACAAGGATGGCTTCATGCACCACAACGTCCGCATCTCCATCATCGTCTCGCCCAAGGACTGCGGCACCTGTCATAGCCGGGAAGTGGCAGAGATGACGCGTTCCCACCACGCCAAGGCGGGAGACATTCTGAATTCCCTGGACAACATCATTGGCGAGGTAATCGGCGGCCCCGCTGCAGTTAACGCCGGATGCCGGCAGTGCCACGGCTCGAATGTGGAACTGGACGCCAACGGCATGCCGACACCCCAGACTTGGCCCAATACCGGGATTGGACGGCACAATCCGGACGGTTCGCGGGGTTCCTGTACCGCGTGCCACGCTCGCCACCGGTTCTCCGTCGCCCAGGCCCGCACGCCGGACACCTGCGGCAAATGTCATGTGGGCCCCGACCACCCGCAGATCGAGATTTACAACGAATCCAAGCACGGCATCATCTATCGCGCCAAGGTTAACGAGATGAACCTTGAATCCCGGAAGTGGGTCGCCGGGAGGGATTACACCGCGGCGCCCACCTGCACCACCTGCCACATGGGTGCCGCCCCGGGAATCGAGCGTACCCACGATGTGGGCGAGCGGATATCCTGGACCCTGCGTCCGGCCGTCTCAACCAAGATCAACCTGATCCGCCTTGACAATGGTGACGAGTTCGATCAGCCGGCGAGCAAGCCCCTTCCCAAGATAGGCGATGACATCAAGGGCGCGAAAGTGGCGGAAATCCTGACCTGGGAACAGCGGCGCGACAAGATGAAACAGGTTTGCGCCGCCTGTCATGCGCCGGACATGATTGACGGCCATTACAAGCAGTTCGACGATGTGGTGAATCTCTACAATGACAAGTTCGCCATACCGATCGCCGCCATGATGAAGGAACTCCAGGATAAGGGCTACCTCACTGCCGCTCCCCTGGACGAGGAGATCGAGTGGACGTGGTTTGAACTCTGGCACCACGAAGGCCGCCGCGCGCGTCATGGCGCCTCCATGAATGGCCCCGACTACACCTGGTGGCACGGCATGTATGAAGTCTCTAAGCACACGTATATGAAATGGATTCCTGAGATGCGCGAAGTCGTGCGCAAGAAGGACGGCAACGAAAAATTCGCCGACGCCCTGCTGGAGAAATACTTCAAGCCGATCGAGGGACATGACTGGTATTTCAACGGGATCAGCAAGGAGTCGATCGATAAGGTGCGCAAGGGCTATGAAGCGCGCTACGGTAAAGGCTCTTTGAAGTAAGTGTTTGTCGCTGCAAACCGCCCTCCCTCACGGGAGGGCATTGTTTTCCATAAATGAGACAAGAGATGAAATCAGGTGATATGGCGCGTGTCGCCGGTGGCGCTTCAATTCTTCTTTGCTTGAGTTTCGCGGGTGCAGTCCAGGCGGATGCGACGTCCTCCTTACTCGCCAAAGGTTATCAGCAGTGGTCTGCGGGCCATCTTGACCAGGCGGCCAAATCCTACGAGCAGGCGGTCAAGGCCGACCCACGCTCGGTGGAGGCACACATGAAACTGGCGGGGCTGTATATCGCGCGCAAAGACTACAGCGCCAGCACCAGGGAATATCATCGCGCCATCGGCCTGGACCCAAAGAATGCCAAGGCCTGGATTGGGCTGGGAATTGCGTACCTGCATAGCGGCGACAAAAGCCTGACCCGCGCGGCGTGGGAGGAGGCCTTGCGCCTGGAGCCTCGACGCAGGGAGCAGTTGGTGTCCTTGCTGGCCACGCTGGACGCCCCCAGCCCGTAGCGGTTTAACCCCGCCTAATCCGCAACCGACTAGGCCGGCTTTACAGCCGGCTTTTTTGTGTCCGGCGCATAAGCACAGCCCGAGAAGCTTGCCTCGGGTAATATTCCTCCTTTGCTGCCTCTCGCCCGGGCAGCCGATTCAAGTTATCCGCTTGCCCATGTCCGTGCCCCTCGAAGTTGTTGCCGCTATCCTGATCCAAACTGATGGCCGGGTATTTCTCGCCAGCCGTCCGCCAGGCAAGGTCTATGCGGGCTACTGGGAATTTCCGGGCGGAAAGGTGGAAGCGGGCGAAACCTTGGAGCGCGCCCTGGTCCGGGAAATGAGGGAGGAGCTTGGCATCACCCCTACCCGGATCACGCGGTGGATCACCAGAGTCTTCACCTATCCACACGCCACCGTCCGCCTGAATTTTTTCCGCGTATGGCAATGGCAGGGCGATCCGCATCCGCACGAAGGCCAGACATTCGCATGGGTAGAACCCGCCCATAGCCAGCTCGCACCTTTGCTGCCGGCTAATTTTCCGGTGCTTAAAGGCCTGTCGTTGCCGCCGGTGTGCGGCATCACGCAGGCCAGATCCCTGGGCCGGGATGCGTTCTTGCCCCGCCTACGCGCAGCGCTGGAAAAGGGGCTGCGATTGATTCAGATTCGGGATAAGGAACTGGACGTTGCAGCGCGTCTGGCCATTGCCAGAGAGGTCGTGGATTGCGCTCGCCCATACGGAGCGATAGTGCTGGTCAATGGTTCTCCCGAGCTAGCCCGACAGGCAGACGCCGATGGGGTCCATCTCGATAGCGTCGCCTTGGCAAGGATGCACTCGCGGCCTGACTTAGAGTGGGTGGGCGCCTCCTGCCACAACCCGGAGGAACTGGCACGGGCCGGCGAACGAGCGGATTTTGCCCTGCTTTCACCGGTGCTGCCCACCGCCAGCCACCCGGGCGAGCCCAGTCTGGGATGGCCCACATTCGCAAAGTGGGCTGCCGCCAGCCCCATCCCGGTCTTTGCTCTGGGCGGGCAGAACATCGATACCTTGAACGAAGCCTTGGACCATGGTGGCCATGGCATCGCCATGCTGCGAGAAGTATGGAAGTGAGGGTGAGGCCCTGGCTTCCTCCGCTGCTCATTATTGTCGCGCTGGCGGGCCTGGCGGTGTGGGCCAGGCAACACCGGGGCGAGCCCGCAGGGGTGCAAGTCGTCCCATGTGCGGACCCGGTGGCGGGCTGTGGCTTTGTTCACCATGGCCGGTACTCGCATCTGCGTTTTTCGTCCGTGCCCAAACCCCTGGTGGCATTTGACGTTGAACTGTACGCTCCCGCCGCGGCAAAAGCCTTTGTCCGGTTCCAGATGGCCGCGATGGATATGGGCTTCAACCGGTATGATTTAACGGCTGGGCGCGGCGGGTTGTTCGAGGCTAAGGCTGTCCTGTTGCCGGTATGCACCCAGGGCCGCTCGGACTGGAGCGCGTACTTTACTCTGGACGACAGGAGCTATCTGATTTCCTTTCAAGCCCGTTAAGCTTCTTGCCGTTAACTTCTTTGTCACTTAGTCCAGCCCGCTCGGGGCTATAATTTTGCGTGACGCGGAGATTTGGATATGGCAATGGAACACACTTACAAGCAATTTGACGCAGAACTGGAAGGGGTCCGCGCCAGCGTGCTCAAGATGGGCGGCCTGGTGGAAGAACAGATTACCCATGCAGTCGAAGCGCTGATCACTGGCAATATCGACCTGGCCGATGATGTGATCAACTGCGATCACAACGTCAACGCCCTGGAGGTTTCCATTGACGAGGACGTCGCCCATATCATCGCCCGCCGCCAGCCCACCGCTTCCGACCTGCGCATGCTGATGATGGTGGTGAAAACCATTACCGATCTGGAGCGTATCGGCGATGAAGCCGCCAAGGTCGCGCGCATGGCCAAGCTGATACATGCCGCGGAGCGCATCACCCTGCCGCGCTTTAATGAAGTCAAATACATGTCCAGCCTGGTGCTGGAAATGCTGAAGAAGGCGCTGGACGGTTTTGCCCGCCTGGATGCCAGCAGCGCTGCCGATGTTCTGCGCCAGGACCAGCAGGTGGACGAGGAATTCCGCCTCAATCTGCGCCACCTGATCACCTACATGATGGAAGATCCCCGCACCATCTCCGTGTTCATCGACATCCTGTTTGTGGCCAAAGCCCTGGAGCGCATGGGCGACCATGCCAAGAACATGACCGAATACGTTGTGTACATGGTCAAAGGCAAGGATGTGCGGCACACGTCCCTGGAAGAGGTAGAACGCGAACTCGACTAGGTGCTGCCGTCTTTCACGCCATCAGCATGAACGGGCCGCCAGGGCCCGTTTCGTTTCGCCAATCCCGCCCTATTACTTGCTGGGCGGCACGTAACCGGCCGGCATTTCCGCTCCCGCGCCGAAGAAGTACTGCTCCAGTTGCGTCATCAGGTACTTGCGCGCCTGCGGGTCTGCGAGGTTCAGCCGGTTCTCGTTGATCAACATGGTCTGATGCTTGGTCCAGGCCGTCCACGCATCCTTCGACACATTTTCGAAAATTCGCTTGCCCAGTTCCCCTGGCACCGGGGCAAAGGCCAGGCCTTCAGCCTCTCGACCAAGCTTGACGCAATTCACCATACGAGTCATATCCACTCCGCAAAGAATCAACTGACAGCATTATAAAGCGGCCCCGACCCAGGCCGCCCAAATCTCCCTGAAAAACCAGGATAGTATGGGGGAAACGTCAACCCCCCCATCTGGTCGAAGCGGGCTCCAAGTCCCGCGCCAAACCAATCCGGAACACGTGAACCGCCGGGAATGGGATTACCGGCTAGCGAGCGCAAGGTCCAGTAACTCGATCCAGTGCTGCACCGGGAGATTGGTACCCGATTGCAGATGCGTTAGGCATCCGATGTTGGCGGTCGCGATGACGTCAGGTTCCGGTGCCTGCAAATGACTAAGCTTGCGATCCCTGAGTTGGCTGGCAATGCCGGGCTCCAGCAGCGAATAGGTTCCGGCTGAGCCGCAGCAGAGATTGGCCTCGAGCGGGATCAACACTTCATAACCGGCGGCAGTGAGCAGGGCTTCCACCACGCCGGTGATTTTCTGCCCGTGCTGCAAGGTGCAGGGGGCATGCCACGCTACCCGGACCGGATTGGGCAGGGGGCGTTCTTTCAGACAATGCAGCAAGCGGGTTTGCTCGGACAGCACAATTTCCGAAACATCTTTGGTGAGGGCGGAGATACGCGCTGCCTTTACCGCGTAGCTTGGGTCTCCATGCAAATGGTGAGCATATTCCTTGACCGTGACGCCGCAGCCGGATGCTGTCATGACGATGGCCTCCGCTCCGGCTTCGACGTGCGGCCACCAGGCTTCGATGTTGCGGCGCATGTGGGCTAGTCCTTCGTCCTGGTAGTTGAGGTGGAAGCTGACCGCACCGCAGCAGCCGGCCTGATCGGCCTCAATCAAGGTGATGCCCAGGATTTCCAGCACCCGGGCGGCTGCGCCATTGATCTGGGGCGCGAGGTTGGGCTGCACACAGCCCCGCAGCACCAGCATCCTGCGCCCGCTCATACCACCCCTCTTTCCCGAGGGAGCAACCGGAAACGCAGTGGGAATCTTTTTTGCCAGGGCTTTGGGCAGCAAAGGCGCGGCCATGCGCACAAGGGAGAGCAGTGCACCAAATCGCCGGCCCTCCGACAGAATCTTGTTCAGAATGTCCCGCTTGAATCGTTCCAGCGGCGGTCGGCTGACTTTCCCTTCTGCCACGCGGCGGCCTATGTCGATGAGTCTGCCGAATTGCACGCCCGAAGGGCAGGTGGTTTCGCAATTGCGGCAGGTCAGGCAGCGATCCAGGTGGGTGAGGGTTTTGCGAGTGACCGCCGTCCCTTCCAGCATTTGCTTGATCAGGTAAATGCGGCCGCGCGGGGAATCCAGTTCATCACCAAGAATCTGATACGTGGGGCAGGTAGCCAGGCAGAAACCGCAATGCACGCAGGTGCGCAGTATGGCCTCAGCTTCCCGGCCCTGGGTGGTTGCAGCAATGGCGGCGGGCAGCTTCGTTTGCATGTTTAGAAGTCGGAATAGAGACGGCCGGGGTTGAGGATGCCCGCCGGGTCAAACTGGGCTTTGAGTCGGCGGTGGTATTTCATCAATGGATCCGACAATGGATGAAATACGCCCACGGATTTGTCGCCGCCGCGGAACAGGGTGGCGTGACCACCTGCCATTGCCACCGCGGAGCGGATGGTATCTGCCTGTGCAGACGACTTGAGCCAGCGCTGCGCGCCACCCCAGGTCAGGGCTTGCCTGCCTGGAAGAGCAAGCGGTGGGCAGGCGGCCGGCACCGACAGGCGCCACAGGGGCAGATCGTTCGCGCTGAAAAAGGCGGCGCTCTGTTCCCTTGCCGACCGCCAGAAATCCGCACCGTGCTCATGGAGCTCGCCCCCCAATTTTTCGTGCGCGGCGCGCACTGCGGTTTCCGCTCCCGATACCCGCAGCATCAGGGCGCCGCGCACCCAGGCGGAAGCGGATAGGGGCAGTGGCCGGCCCGACCACTGGTTCATCTTCCGGATCGCCGTTGCCTCATCCAGTTCAAACCGCAAAGTCAGTTCTGCAAGCGGTCTGGGCAGCACCTTGAGCGAGGCTTCCAAAATGACGCCCAGCGTGCCTAGAGCACCCACCATCAGGCGGGACACATCGTAGCCGGCAACATTCTTCATTACCTGTCCGCCGAAGGTGAGCAGTTGTCCACGGCCATCAATCAGCCGGATTCCCAGCACCATGTCCCGCACGCTGCCGGCGTACGGTCGGCGCGGGCCGGCAAAAGCGCAGGCGAGCGTGCCGCCCAGGGTAGCGGTAGCGCCAAAGTGCGGTGGCTCGAAGGCCAACATCTGGCCGTGCTTATCCAGCAAGGCTTCGATTTCGGCCAGCGGAGTGCCGGCCCTGGCGCTGAGTACCAGTTCGCTGGGCTCATAACTGACGATGCCGCGATGACCGGACAGGTCAAGCAGCTCGCCGCGCAGCGGCCCGCCATACCAATCCTTGCTGCCGCCGCCGCGGATGCGCAGTGGCGCATTCGAGGCCTGCGCAGTTTGGATGCGTTCAGTGAAATCCATGTCCAGTATTCACCGCAAGTTCGCGAATGCTGCAAGGCCGGCGAAAGTGTCCCCGAGCTCAGGGCTCAATTCAAAATCTCGGCAACTCTGGGAAGGGCAGGGCCCCGCCCTTGACATGCATGGCCCCGTACTCGGCGCAGCGGTGCAGGGTGGGAATGGCCTTGCCCGGATTGAGCAGACCTTCCGGATCGAAACAGGCCTTTACCCCGAAAAACGAGTCCAGTTCGGCCCGGCCAAATTGCACGCACATCTGGTTGATCTTCTCGACTCCTACGCCGTGTTCGCCGGTGATGGTGCCACCGTGAGCCACGCACAACTCCAGAATGTCGGAGCCGAAGCGTTCGGCCTTGGCCCATTCGCCCTCAACATTGGCGTCATAGAGGATCAGCGGATGCAGGTTGCCGTCGCCGGCGTGGAAGACGTTGGCCACAGGCAGCCCGTAATCGAGCGACAGTTCGGCCATGCGGACAAGCACCGCCGGGAGTTCACGCCGCGGTATGGTACCGTCCATGCAGTAGTAGTCGGGGGCGAGCCGGCCCATGGCCGGGAAGGCGGCCTTGCGTCCGGCCCAGAACAGTTTCTGCTCGACTTCGTCGCGCGCGGTGCGAACCGAGGTGGCGCCCGCGCCAATGAGCAGATCGTGAACACGCTTCACGTCCTCCGACACCTCCTCGTTGGTGCCGTCCACTTCCACCAGCAGCACGGCCTTCGCATCCAGGGGGTAGCCTGCCCGGACGTAGGCTTCCGCCGCCTGAATGGCGAGCTTGTCCATCATTTCCAAACCAGCCGGCAGTACTCCGCCCGCAATCACCGCCGACACTGCCGCCCCTGCTTTGCCTACGTCGTCGAAGGCCGCAAGCAATACCTGGGTTCGCTCAGGCATGGGCAAGAGTTTGACCGTCACTTCGAGGGTGATGGCCAGCATGCCCTCGCTGCCATTTATCAGGGCAAGCAGGTCGTAGCCTGCGTTGTCCAGCGCTTCGCTGCCGAACGCCAGTTCCTCTCCGTCGATCGTGAGGCCGCGAACCTTGAGCACGTTGTGCACGGTCAGGCCATATTTGAGGCAATGCACGCCACCCGAGTTTTCCGCCACATTGCCACCTATGGTGCAGGCAATTTGAGAGGATGGGTCAGGAGCGTAGTAAAGACCATAGGGGGCGGCGGCCTCGGAGATGGCGAGGTTGCGCACCCCGGGCTGTACCCTGGCAGTGCGCGCCAGGGCATCGACGGCGAGAATGCGGTTGAATTTGGTGAGTGCCAGCAGCACGCCGTTCTTCACCGGCAGGGCGCCGCCGGACACGCCGGTGCCGGCGCCGCGGGCGACGATGGGCACCTTGTGCTCGCGGCACAGATTGATCAGCGCCTTCACCTGATCTTCGGTTTCCGGCATGCACACCACATCCGGCGGATTTCGATAGGCGGTCAGGCCGTCAGACTCGAAAGGCGCGACCTCTTCGCGGTCCATCAGCAGGCAATGCGGCGGTAAGACGCTCTTGAGTATCCGGACGAAGGCGGGGGAGATCATGGGCATGGCCGTTTGCAATAAGCCGATTCTACCTTCAGCCGCAGCTTGCGTGGCCGGGCCGTCGCCAGGAAGATTCGGCTGACTGGCGGACGCCGTCATAGGGAAGATGACGGGGAAGAAGTTGAGGGGGTGGCCTGTATTGGCGCGCCGGTTTACGATGCTGAGGATGATGGGCGTGGAACTGTCCACTTCGCCATCCGTTGACAGGCTTGACGCAGCGCGGATTCAAGCGCTCGCAATAGGACGGCCTTCAGCGGGCGGGTCGCGCGCCATGGGTTGGGCATTGATCAAGTTGACATGCGTATTGCGGATGGATTTGCTCAGCGGCTCATACAAGTATCTTGAATACCGGATTGATAGGATCCTTTGTTGGTTCGAAATTGAGGCAGTTCTAAGCGCAAGCAATGACAAATTGACCGGCGAGATCGGTTTCAAGATAAAGTGTGTCGCCCCCTGACAGAACGCCGCGGGAACGTTCAGCCCAAACGCCCCTTTGCTTGCGGGAGAGGGCCGGGCGCGGCAAGGGCGCGGGCGGATGTGCCCATGATGGCGGGCATTAGACGGGTTCAGCCCCACGCAATAGATAACGAGGAAAAGGGTTTATGACAGCGGTGGCCAAACCCACGGCATACACCATCTCAGCCTGGATACTGATGGGATTGGCACTCTTGTATGTGATGTTCATGCACTTGCTGTCAGCCCTGATGGCCGGACTGCTCGTCTATGAAGTAGTGGTTCTGGTGTCGCCGCGTTTTGTTTCCGGCCGTTTGTCCCACAGCCGTGCCAAGATTGTCGTGGTGGCGTTGATTTCGGCCACCGTGCTGGCCTTTCTGATTGGCCTGGTGGCCCTGCTGGTGGCCTATGTACGTTCCGGCAATGATCTACCGGCCCTGCTGACCAAGATGGCGGAAATTGTCGAATCCTCCCGCAGCGTGTTGCCCCCCGCCATCGGCCAGTATCTGCCTCAGGGCGATGAATCTCAGGTCAGGGCAATCATCGTGGAATGGCTGCGTACCCATGCACAGGAGATCAAGGTCTTTGGCGGCAATGCAGGCCACGTCTTTGCCATGCTGATTGTCGGCCTGATCATTGGCGCCTTTGTTGCGCTCAATGAAGGGCTGCCAAATCACAGCCTGGGTCCCCTGGCCCGGGCCATGAGCGAGCGGGTGGTCAGGCTGGGAATTGCGTTCCGCCGGGTGGTGTTTGCCCAACTCCGCATTTCCATCCTCAATACCTTTCTGACCTGGCTTTACCTGACCGTGGTTCTGCCTTCCTTTAGCGTGCATCTGCCATTCGTAAAAACCATGGTGGTCGTCACTTTGCTGGTCGGCTTGATGCCGGTATTGGGCAATCTGGTTTCCAATACCGTGATCGTTGTCATCTCCCTGTCTCAAGGGATCTATGCGGCGGCCGGTTCCCTGGCTTTCCTGGTGGTGATTCACAAGCTGGAATATTTCGTCAACGCGCGCATTATCGGCGGACAAATCAAGGCACATGCCTGGGAACTGCTGATTGCGATGGTGGTGATGGAAGCGGCTTTCGGCATCCGCGGCGTGATTGCTGCTCCGGTGTTCTATGCCTACATCAAGAAAGAACTGACTGACAACAAGCTTGTTTAGCCATAGAGGTTGGCCAGGCGCGCAGTTCAGCCTTTCCCTTCTTCGTTTGCGACTTCCTGCTCCAAGGCGCGCAACAGCGCCGTGGAGTCGAGTTCGCCATCGCCAGCTCTGACCAGCTTATGGATGCGCTGCGCCACGCAGGCAGTTCCCGGCAGGGTCAGGCCTTGCTCGCGCGCGTTGTCGAGGACGATATTCATGTCTTTGTCGTGCAGCCGCAGCTTGAAGCCGGGTTTAAAGTTCCCCTGGAGCATGCGCTGCCCGTGCACTTCCAGAATGCGGCTGTTGGCATAGCCACCCAGCAGTGCCTCGCGCACCTTGGCCGGATCAACGCCGTTGCGGCGCGCCAGCAGAAAAGCTTCGGCCACGCCTTCGAGTGTCAGACTGATCACGATCTGATTGCACGCCTTGGCCACCTGCCCGGCGCCGATGAAGCCGATGCGCATGATCCAACTCCTGTGCTTCGTTTTTGCGCTGGCGCAAATTTCGCGACGAACATGCGCGCAACTTATGCGTGCAGGATGAACAACCATGCGGGCAGCGTCAAGATGGACAGGAGGGTGCTCCAGCCCATGACCAGGGCGGCGGTACGGGTATCCAGATGAAACAGGTCGGCAAAGACAATGGAAAGGACCATCGTGGGTACCGCAGTTTCGACCACAGCGGCGAGCATGGGCTCATCCAGGGTGTATCCCGCCAGATGCAGCGCGCCCAGTGCCAGCATAGGCATGACGGCGAGCTTGATCGAGACCGCGACCACCACCGGCAAGTTGGGCCGCAAGTCGTGCCAGGGCACTGCCAGGCCAAGGACAAAGATCATCAGCGGGATGGTCGCCTGACCCATGAAACGGGCGGCGCGGGCCAGCGGTTCCACCGGCAGATTTAGCGCATTGCAGGCCATGCCGGCGACAAACGCCCAGATTGGAGGCAAGCGCAGCAAGCGGTGCCAAAAGCCCTTGCCCTCTTCCGGTTGGTGGCTGCCCAGCCGCGTTGCAACCCAGACCCCCAGAGTCCAGACGAGGGGCGTGGTGGCGAGCACATCGGCAAATACCGGATAGCGCTCGCCGGACTGACCAAACACAAAGCCGAGCACTGGCAGGCCCATGAACAACACGTTGCCGAACATGCCGCAAAGCAGCAGAGTGGCCCGGGTAGCGTCAGATAGGTTACGCCCCAGTCCACTGCGGAAGAACAGCAGGTAGAGCAGCGCGCCTGCGCTCAGCGTGGTGCTGCCTACTACGACCGGAACCATCAGCAAATGCTGGTCTATGGGCGTGGTCGCGGTGACGGCAAACAGCAAGGCGGGGGCGAACAGATTGACAACCAGGCGGCCGATTTCAGCCCGCAACTGATCTGCGGCCATGCCCTGGCCGAAGCGTGCCCAAGCCCCACCGGCGCCAACCAGCAAGGCAAGTGGCAGCACGACCTTGAGCAACAGGCCAGCGAAAGTGGAATCCATGAAACTAACCGGAGAGCCGGGGCGCCCCGATTATGCGGGATGAGACGGGAACGCCCTTAAGACAGGTTGCGCAGCGGGCTCTTGGATTCCAGCCATTGCTTGATGCGCGTGGCGTCACCGATTCGATCGATTTTCCCCGGCGTGTCGAGCAAGACGATGATCACTTCGCGTTGGGCGATACGCGCCTGCATCACCAGGCAGTGCCCCGCCTCGTTGATGAAGCCGGTCTTGGACAAGCCGATTTCCCATTCTCCTTCCCGGGTGAGACGGTTAGTGTTGTTGAAAGCCACCTGCCGGTAACACACTCGTCTTGCAACATGGTGGTGCCGCCTGTGACCACGCGATCTGATCACCACCCGCTGAAAGCCCAGGCTGTACTCGCCGCTGGAAGCAATGCGGCGGATCTCGGGATAATTCAGGTAGGCGTAATTGACGAGTTTGACCAAATCTTCGGCGGTCGAACGGTTGGTGCTTTCCAGGCCGGTCGGGTCCACATAATTTGTGTTCAGCATGCCAAGCTGGCGTGCCTTGCGGTTCATGGCGGCGACAAATTCTCGTTCGCCGCCGGCGAAGGTAGTGCGGCCCAAGGCGTGAGCCGCACGGTTTTCCGATGCGATCAGGGCCATGTTGAGTAACTGCTCGCGGGTATAAACGGCGCCAGGCGGCAGGCGCGAACGAGTGCCCTTTAGATGGTCCACATCCTGGCGCGTAATCGCGATGCGTTCTTTCATGTTTACGTCTGCGTCCATCAACACCACCGCAGTCATCAGTTTGGTAATCGAGGCGATGGGGCTTTGCAGATCCGGGTTCTTCGACAACAGGATCTGGCCTGTCTGCTGGTCATAGACAATCGCAGCAATGGCGGACAAATTGGGGCCATAGTCAGGAGTGTCCTGGCTCGCTTGGGGCGTGCCGGTCTCCGGCTCGGAATAGGCCGGGGCCGGGATGGTCAGGGTCAGAGTCAACCCGAGAAAAAAGCTGTGAGTAAGTGCGCGCATGCTGATCATCTTCTTCTTCCAGATTTCGGCCATACTGAGAATTACCTGACAATAAATCGGACAAGGCGTTCGAAAATTGAACGTCGTCGACCCACAACCTTAGGTGCTATTTTATCCACAGTCGTCTTGCATACATTTATACGTTGACCAGCGCGCCAAAATAATCTTATATATAGTACGTTACCGGGGGTAGTGGAGATTTTACTCAAAATAAAGAACCTAAGTTCTACTCAGGTCACGCCCGGCCTGCTGGCCGAACTGGTGCAGGCTTGCACCCGGAACGAATCCGGGCTCGGCGACTTTGCGCCTTTTTTTCTCCATGAGCCTTTCCTGGCGTTGCGCCTGCTGACCTCGTCGCCGCTGCCCGCCCCCACGCCGCGCGATCCGGAACTGATTCGCCCCGCGCTGGCCTGTTACTCGGTAAGCCAGATTCGTGCGTTTGCGTTATCACTGCTTCCGGCAGCTCCGGAATTGCTGCCCGCGCTCCAGGAATGCTGGCCGCGCAGTATCAGAGTTGCCCTGCTCGCCCAGGAAATTGCGGAACGAACCCGGGTCTGTCCGGTGGAGTGGGCTTGGCTGGCAGGCCTGTTTCACAATCTGGGGGACTGGTTGCGCATCCAGGGCTTTGCAGAAGACTCATCCGACTCGCTTCAGGAGAAGATGGATGCCTATGGATTTATTGCCGATGCGGTGCGCTACTGTGCTGTGCCGCTGGTTCGGGTCAAGAATTCCCATGCGCTGGTGAAAGTGGTTCATGCCGCCCATGCTCTGGCCAGGCGGGAACAGGGGACCGACACAGGCGAGGCGCGTGCGGCTCTGGCCAACCTGGGAGTGGACAAGGCAGCAGCCGGCGCCATGGTTCAGCGCGCTTCGACCCAGTTGGATCTGCTCTCAGCCCGCTATGGCATGGGGAACCCGGATGAGGTTGGCGGAATCGCGCGTGCTTCGGGGTCGATGGCGCAGCTTATCCGGGCGTACAGCCGGTTTGCCACCGCTGGGGTATTCCAGGAGCTACTGCCGGCCCCAGTTTCTCTGGAAACGCTTGGCAAAAGCCTGAGCGAACTCTTGCCGCTGCTCTTTGGCGCATCCAGGACAGTACTGTTCATCGTGGATCGCAACCCAGACGCGTTGCGACTGGCGAAAGATATCAGCCTGCCGCCTGGACTGCAGGAACTGAGCTTCAACCTGGATGACCCTCTCGGCTGTCTGTCCCTGGCAGCCCAGGGCAGAGCGGTACGCTGGACCCGGGAGGACGCCGACCGGCATACCGTACTGGATGGGCAGCTTGCCCGTCTGCTGGAGGCGTATAGCCTGTTATACCAACCTCTGGGTTCGCCTGGAGGGATTGAGGCCGTTCTGGTCATGGCAAATCCTGCTGAGCGACTGGAGGACGAATTACCTTGGCAGAAACTCATCGCGAGGATAGGAGCAGGGCTGAATCTCGCGGAGCAGCCTGCCGTCGCGCCTTCGCCGGCGGTATCGGCGTCAGATGTAATTCCGCGCGACCAGGTGCGCAGGGCGGTCCACGAGGTGGCCAATCCCCTCACCATCATGCGCAACTACGTCAAGCTGCTGTCGGGCAAGCTGGAGTCGGACGTTTCGTCCCAGCGCGACCTCAAGATCATCAACGACGAAATTGAACGCGTGGCCCGCATCCTGCGCGAACTGGCCAAAGGACCGATCGAGGAGGATTTGCTTGTCCCGGTGGAAGAGACCAGCAATATCGCAATCAATCCGGTGATCTCAGAACTGGTTCGCGTGTCTCTGGGCACGCTGTTTGTGCCCAACCGAATCAGCGTGCAGATTGATCTGGATCCGGACATTCCGCAGCTTCCAACTCATCGGGACAAACTCAAGCAGGTGCTGCTTAATCTCGCCAAGAATGCGGTGGAGGCCATGCCGCGCGGTGGGCGTTTGATATTTACCACCCGTATGCGGGCGGACATGAGTCCGCCACGGCTCGAAATTGCCGTGCGTGATAATGGGCCCGGCTTGCCGGATGCGGTATTGGAGCGGCTGTACGAACCGGTGGACAGTGGCAAGGGCGGAGACCATGCCGGTCTGGGTCTGTCCATCAGCCGTAATCTGGTGAAGAGTTTGGGTGGGGAAATCGAATGCGACACCGGGCAGAACGGGACCGAATTTCGCATCCTGTTGCCGGTCAACCAATCTGCCTGGGCGAGCTTGAGAATGGCCGGTTAAGAACCATTACAACGAGGGACGCGAGGACATGAAGACTGAAATCGACCAAGACGGGAGCAAGACTCAGGACCTCGGGCGGTTGGGACAAGCCCCCCGTATTCTGATTGTGGATGACGAGCCGCTGGTCCTTGAAGGGCTTTCAGGATTGCTGAAGCTGAAGGGCTATGAGATTACCACTGCGCTGGGAGGGCGTGACGCGCTGAGCGCTATTTTCCGCCAGCAGTTTGACCTGATCCTGCTGGACCTGTGCATGCCCGATCTGGGCGGCGCAGAAGTTCTCAGGTTTCTTGCCGACCGCGGTGTGGAAACGCCGGTGATCGTGGTGTCCGGCGACGCCTCGATCGAGAGCGCCATCCGTGCGCTCAGAGGCGGGGCGACGGATTTCATTCGCAAGCCCTATGAGCCGGAAGAGTTGTTGCGACGCATCGGCAACACGCTGGACAAACGGCGGCTGGAGAGGGAGAACAGCCTTATCCTGCAACGCTTGCAGCAGTCGGAAAAATGGCACCGTTTTCTGGTGAACAGCTCGCCGGATTTCATTTATACCCTGGACCAGGATGGCCGTTTCACCTTCATCAATGAACGGGTGGAGAATCTGCTGGGCTATGGCAAGGAAGAACTGATCGGTCTGCATTACACGTGCATGATTCATGACGAAGACATTGCGCGGGCGGAACACGTCTTCAATGATCGGCGCACTTCCGAGCGCAGCACCCGGAATGTAGAGTTGCGGCTCAAATTCAACCCCGGCCGCCGCCGCCCGCGCGTCATGAACGTACGTTATCGCACGGTGGAACTCAATGCCACCGGGATGTACGAGCCGACCGCTAACAAGTTCGAGACCCGATTCATGGGCACCTACGGGGTGGCCAAAGACATCTCGGACCGCAAGCAGGCAGAAGAGACCGTTTATTACCAGGCCTATCATGATCTGCTGACCGGCCTGCCTAACCGGGCCCTGTTCCGCGACCATCTGGGTCTGGCACTGGCCCAGTCCAAGCGCAACCATCAGACCATGGCCATCCTCATTCTCGATCTGGATCATTTCAAGGTCATCAACGATACCCTCGGTCATGGTTATGGCGATGAACTGCTGATTTACATGTCCAGCCGCCTGCGGGGCTGCCTGCGGGAGGGAGATACTCTGGCGAGGCTTGGTGGAGACGAGTTCGGTCTGCTGCTGCCCGGGGTGCTGACCCGGGATGATGTAGAGCAAATCGGCCGCAAGATCATCACTGCCTTGAACAAGCCATTGCAGATCAAGGGTCATGAAATCTACGTGTCGGTCAGTATCGGCGCCTGTACGGCGCCGAGCGATGGTGACATGGTGGATATGCTGATCCGTCAGGCCGAAATTGCCATGTATCAGGCCAAGACCCAGGGACGGGCCCGCCTGGAATTCTGGGAGCCCGGAATGCAGGCGCCGTATTCGACCCGCTTGCAGGTGGAGGCAGACCTGCGTCGCGCCCTGGCGCGCAATGAGTTCGTGCTCTTCTACCAGCCAATCGTGGATATCGCCACCGGAGCCATCCGCGGCTTTGAAGCTCTGCTGCGCTGGTTGCATCCCGAGCGCGGCCTGCTTTCTCCGGCCGAATTCATTCCGATTGCGGAAGAAACGGGCGTGATCGTTCCAATAGGTGAGTGGGTGCTGCGGGCGGCCGCCGCCCAGATTGCGGAATGGACAGAGGCAAAACTGTCCGTGGTCCGCATGTCGGTCAACATTTCTGCACGCCAGTTGGAGAATCCCGATTTCGTCGACAGCGTCATGCGCTCCATGCAGATCCACGCGGTCGAGAGTGAGCTCATGGAACTGGAAATCACCGAGAGTCTGCTGATGCGGGATCTGGAAGGCAATGCGCTCAAGCTCGGCCGGCTGGCGTCCAGCGGCGTGAAAATCGCCGTGGATGATTTCGGCACTGGCTACAGTTCGTTCAAGTACCTGAGCAAGTTTCCCATTCACACCCTGAAGATCGACCAGTCCTTCATCAAGGAGTTGATTCCCAATGAGCATTCGCCCATCGTCAACGCCATCGTTGGCATGGGCAAGGGGCTAAACCTGAATGTGGTGGCCGAGGGCGTGGAGACCGAAGATCAACTGGACATCCTGCGCAGCCTGGACTGCAGCGAGATGCAGGGCTTTCTGTTCAGCGCGCCGGTTTCATGCTGGGACGCCACGCGCATGCTCGAGGACATGGGCGCTCAATTGCCTGAGCGCAATGGCAAGGCGGCGAGGTTATCGAACTGAAGATTCACCGCCATGGAGGGCGGCGGGTAAAATCTCTGGCTGATGATTTCGCCCGTTGAAGCACCATGGCCCTCCTGGAAATTCGTAGCCTAACCCGCCGCTTTGGTACGTTTGAAGCGGTCAGGGATTTGAGTTTCAGCGTCGAGGCGGGAGAGTTTTTCACCCTGCTGGGGCCTTCAGGCTGCGGCAAGACCACGCTGCTGCGCCTGATCGCCGGATTTGACCAACCCGATTCCGGTCAGATTATGCTCGACGGCAGGGATCTCGCGGGGATGCCGGCCGAGGCCCGGCCCATCCACACCGTGTTTCAAAGCTATGCCCTGTTTCCGCACCTGACGGCCTGGGACAACGTTGCCTTTCCACTCAAGATGACCAGGACACCAAGCGCGGAAATCAGGTGTCGTGTAGGAGAAATGCTGGAAGCGGTCCATCTGGCCGGGCAGGCAAGCCAGTTTCCGCATGAACTTTCCGGGGGGCAGCAGCAGCGGGTCGCGCTTGCTCGCGCCCTGGCTGACCGGCCGCGTCTGCTGCTGCTCGATGAACCGCTGGCTGCGTTGGACAAGAAGCTGCGCGAGGCAATGCAGGTCGAGCTCATCAATCTGCAGCGGACTGTGGGCATCACGTTCATCTTTGTCACCCATGACCAGTACGAGGCACTGGCCCTGTCGGACCGCATTGCCGTGATGCGCGAGGGCCGCATCGAGCAACTCGACGAACCTTCGAGGATTTATGGCATCCCCGGCAGCCGCTTCGTTGCGGAATTCATCGGCCACTGCAATCTGCTCGACGCAAGAATTCTCGCGTCAAGCGCACGGAATCTGCAGCTTGAAATTGCCGGGCTGGGGCAGCTGGAGGCGCCTGCAGCAGCGGGGTGTCAAGCCGGGCAGCTTGGTGCCCTGGTCTTGCGTCCCGAGCAACTCACCATCCAGCGCGAGGAACCGCTCCGGATTGATAATCGCTTCAGCGCCACGGTGGAGGACTTTCTCTATGTGGGCGATGTCACCACCTATCAGGTGAAGCTGGATAACGGCTTCGTGCTGAAGGCCCTGCTGCCTAATAGCGCGGCGGGCCGCGCCCGGTTCTTCGAGCCGGGCGACCGCGTATGGGTGGCTTGGCCGCGGGAGGTGGGACACTATGTCCCGAACGATTGAAGACCGCTGGACCCGCCGCTTGGTGGGCATGCCGCCCACGCTGTTTCTGCTGGTATTCTTCCTTGCACCTTTTCTCCTCATTACTCTGGCTTCATTCCAGTACCCGGGCGAGTTCGGCGGCCTTGCGCCGCTGACTAATCATGGCAATGGCGACTACGGCCTGAGCCTGGAAAACTACCAGTTCTTCTTCAGCGATTTCATTTTCACCGAAATCTTTCTGCGCTCTTTTGTGGTGGCCGTGCTGAGTACCCTGTTGTGCCTGCTGCTGGCTTATCCGGTCGCCTGGCTGATCGCGCACAGCCCGCGCAAATACCGCGACCTGCTGGTGCTCCTTGCGATCCTTCCCTTTGCCAGCAATTTTCTCATCCGGGTGTATGCGTGGATGATCATCCTCGGTCCGCAGGCGGCGCTGGCCAAGGCGGTCAATGGCGTGCTGGGGCTCGTCGGGCTGGAGCCGGTGAGTCTGCTGTTTTCGCCGTTCGCAGTGTTAGTGGGCATGGTTTATGTGCACCTGCCCTTCATGATCCTGCCGCTCTACACCAGTCTGGAGCGGCATGATCCGCTCTGGCTGGACGCGGCTCAGGATCTCGGTGCCAGTGCCTGGCAACGCTTCTGGCGAGTTACCTGGCCGTTGTCCCTGCCCGGGGTGTTTGCCGGTTCCGCGCTGGTGTTCATTCCAGTGCTGGGCATGTTTGCTATCCCGGACATATTGGGTGGCACACGCGACATGCTGATCGGCAACCTCATCAAGGACCAGTTTCTCGGCGTGCGTGATTGGCCCTTCGGGGCGACGCTTTCGGTGATGCTGACTTTGGCGGTGCTGGCGCTGGCGGCACTAGCGGGAAGGTTGGCGGGACAGGTGAATCGTCGTGCGTAAGCCGGTGCCGTGGGTCTATGTTGCGGCTGCCCTGGTGTATGCCTTCCTCTACGTTCCGCTGCTGATCGTGGTGATTTACTCCTTCAACGATTCGCGCCTCAATGCGGAATGGGTGGGTTTCACGCTGCACTGGTATCAGGTGCTCGCCGCCGACTCGGACATGCTGACCGCGGCGGGCCATTCGTTGCTGATCGCGTCTACCGCCAGCTTGTCAGCTACCGTACTCGGCACTCTCGCCGGTCTGGCCATGCATCGTTACCGGCCGAGGCTGCTGCCGTTTCTGGTCATCGGTCCGGTGGCCATGCCGGAAGTCCTGCTCGGCGTTTCCCTGCTGGTGTTCTTCATTCAGGTCTTGCATCTCACTCTGGGCATGTTGTCGGTCATCCTCGCCCACATCACCTTTTCCATCGGTTTTGTCGCGATTGTGGTCAAGGTGCGACTGGCCGGCATGGACGAAAAGATCTTCGACGCCGCTCGTGATCTGGGCGCCACACCTTGGCAGACCTTCCGCTGGGTGACCTTTCCTCTTATACGACCCGGGGTTGCAGCCGGCGCCCTGATGGCGTTTGCCCTGTCGCTGGATGATTTTGTGATCACATTTTTCACCGCGGGCGTCGGCGTCTCCACCTTGCCGCTGCAGATCTATTCCATGATCAAGATTGCCGTGACCCCCGAGGTTAACGCCATCTCCACCCTGCTCATGCTGCTGACCCTGGCGCTGGTAGTGATCGCTTCCCGGCTCGACAAAAGCCTTATTCGGGCAGCGTCATGAGAGGGCTATTGCTTGCGCTGTGCTTGTGGCAGTCGGCACTGGCTTCCGGCTCTGCGGAAACCCTTTATCTCTACAACTGGAACAACTACATATCGGACGCCGCTATCACGCGCTTCGAGACTGAATGCGCTTGTCGGGTGGAGCAGGACTATTATTCCGACAACGAGGAGATGCTCGCCAAACTGGCCGCCGGAGCCAGCGGCTACGACCTGATTGTGCCGACCGGCAACGCGGTGGAGGCCCTGATCCGTTCCCGGCAATTGCGTCCGTTGGACAAGAACTTGCTGCCCAATCTCAAGAACATCAAGCCTGCGTTCTTGAATCAGTTCTTCGATCCGGGGAACCGCTACTCCGTGCCTTACGCCTACACCGTCACTCTGATCGGCTACAACACCGAGAAGGTGAAGCAGCTTGGCCTGCCAACGGATAGCTGGGCGCTGATCTTTGAGCCTAAATATCTACAAAAGATCAGGGGCCGGATCACAGTGCTGGATTCGCAGCGCGAATTGATGGCGGCAGCGATGCTCTATCTCGGCTATCACGTAAACGACACCGACGAGGCCAAATGGAAGCAGGCGCGTGACCTCATCATCCGTGCCAAGCCCTATTGGGCTGCCTTCAATGCCTCCAGTTACATCAAGGAACTTACCGTGGGCAATATCTGGGTGGTGCATGGCTATTCCAGCGACATCTTCCAGGCCAATGCGGATGCACAAAAGGCCGCCCGCCCGTTTTCCATTGCCGCCTCGATTCCCAAAGAGGGCGCGGTGCTGGCCTTGGACTCCATGGTGATCCACAAGAGCGGACGGCATCCGGAACTTGCCCACCGCTTCATCAACTTCATGCTCCAGGGAAAGAATTCGGCGGAGTTGACCAATTTGATCGGCTCGGGTAATCCCAATGCCGCCGCCATGGCTTTCATCAATCCGGCCATCGCCCGCGACCGGACCATCTTTCCCGATCAACAAACCTTGAAGCGGCTGGAGATGTTGCGCGACTTCGACAGACGCAAGCGGCGCATCCTCAATCGCATCTGGACAGAAATCAAGCTGCGCTAATCAGCGGGTGCCTGCTGGCTTGCCCAGGGTGGGACCACGTTTCTAAACGTTCCGCGTGCTTCATCACCCCGAAACCTCTGGTAATGGGCGGCACTAACTGAGGCGGTTTATTCTCAGGCGCACAACAAGCCTTGTCTCCCCATGAGAGTTGAGGCGATCTCCGTCCTAGTTCCCATGAGCGTTCCGTGGGTCGGGAATAGGCGGCGCCCCCTTCAAGCGCTCATCTTTTAGCTTCTTAGTAAACTCAACTGACCACTTGTCCGACTCTAATTTGCTCCAAGGATAGTTATGGACCTCTTTCTTCCACGCATCTGCTACTTCTTGTAATGACGATTCACCACCATTCATTCGTGTCTTGAGCTGCATTACCCATCTCCTTTTGAAAATAAATCCATCTTCTTGATGGATGTACAAAGCATATACCTAATCGGCGGACTAGGAACATTGCCCATTCTTGCAGGCGAGCCCAGCCGGCCCGGCCAGCCGCCGGCCTTACTCCCCGTCGATTAACTGGCGCAGATCGTGAGCGATAGCGGTCGCGCTGTCGCTGGATTCTGCCATCAGTCGCGCCTTTCCAGCGCCATCAAAAATGAATACGGCGCTGCTGTGCGTGACGTCGTAGTTGCCATGGGTATCCGGTTCACCGAGGCTGTAGGTGACACGGTAGCGTTTGGTCAACTGGCGCAGCTCGTCATCGTCGGTGCGGAGCCCGATGAATTCGGGACCAAATGCCTGGGCGTAGTCTTTGAGCAGTTGCGGAGTGTCGCGTTTTGGATCGACCGTTACGAACAGCATTTGCACTTTTGTGGCACCGCTTCCCAGCTTCAATAGGGCCTGGGAAATCCTGGCCATCGTCGCTGGGCAGACATCGGGGCAGTGCGTGTAGCCGAAATACATCATCACGATCTTGCCGCGATATGTGTCCGCAGTGACTTTCCGTCCGGTGTCGTCGGTGAGAGAGAAAACCAGTGGAGGCATGACGCCCGTGATGTTCACCAAGCTCCAGGATTTGTCCTGGCTGCAGCCGTTCAGCACGGTCGCTAACGAACACAGCGCGGCGATGAGTAGAAACCGCTTACGCCGGACGAACGGATTCCAGATTCTCATTGCATGTCGGCGCCTCTGACCGTGAACTCCACTTCCATGGAATATCCCCCGGAAAATTGCAGTCTGACCGGCACTCGGTCGCCCACAACCATCGGCCGGGCAGGGTTCATCAGCATCAGGTGGTAGCTACCCGGCGCGAAATGGAGCGTTTGTCCGGGCCGGATCCTCAGGTTACTTGCCGGCTGCATGCTCGATTCGCCTCCGCTGTGAACCGTTCGGTGCATCATCACGTCGCCAAACTCCCTGCTGGATGCGCCCGTGAGGGTGATCGGACGCCGTCCCGTGTCGGTAACGTCAAAGTATCCGGCCAGCGGCAGATTTCCGGGCAGCCAGCGGATGCGCGCATGCTCAACCAATGGGCGCGGTTCGGTGGCCTGCGCCGGCCCAGCGAACGCCACGCACAGTGCCGCGGCGAGCCAGAGGTGCAGGCTGCGCATCGACCGCAGGCCGCCGCGCCTGGGGCCAGATAGCGGCGAACAGAAAGCCAGAGCAATGTCACGGCATATTGTCATCAAGCCTCTCCTCGAAGGGAAGATTTGGCGGGCATGGAGCCGGCCCAGAAAATCTTGACTGGCTGCGTTGCGGACGATCATGCGCTTCAAGACATCGACGGTTCCGCCATGGCGACTGGTGCCTGTGGCACCGTTACGCCCTCAGCGTCACTGTCGAGTCGCCACCGCCGCAATACGACCAGCGCGGCGGCCACGCTCATCATGGCAGCCGGAATCCAGGTGATCAGTCCGCCGAGATTTTGATCCGTCAGCGGTGCAATGGGCCAGGCGCGGCCGCACACGCTGTAGATGCTGTACAGGATGGAATTGCTCAACGCGACATAAGCGCCGATGGCGATCTGCGGCAACATGACAGCCCAGAGCATGATAATGCGGGTGCCATAGCCCAGAGGTTTGAGGCCCGTGTGGTTCTCCGGCCCGACGATCAGCCACCAGAACAGCAGCCCGTCAATCAGCATGCTCCAGTTCATGGTGTCGTAACGCTGGATACTGAGCATGGCCTTGAAATGAATCGACGGTACCAGCCAGAAGCCGATAAGTCCCGTGAACAAGAGGGGCGCGACGACCGGGTTTTGGATGAGCCGATAGAGTTTCAGTGTCAGTCGATTGTGTCGCAACGGGACGAAAAATGTGCGGAGAAGCCAACTTGGGGTGCCCCGGCTCATGGTGTCCAGGGGAGCCGAAAGAGCGATGAGAAATGGTCCTGCATGGTGCAGCACCAAATGCTGCAGGCGATGTACCCAGAACATGTGCTGGGACAGGTAGTCCAGGCGGGTCTGGAGAAACGCATAGATGCCTGTCAAACCGATGAGGAAAGCCGTGCTGCGCCAGAATCCGGGTGATGTCCCGTCGCCGCTATCGCGACGCAGTCCGCGCAGATAGAGCAGGGCGCTCCCGGCACAGACAAACAGCACAGTCGGCGAAAACTCCCAGGGACTTAGAAAGAAGACGACGGGTTGCAGCAGTGTTTGCACAGTCTGGTGAAGCCGGACAGGCCCTCCATATCAGATCCCCTGAGGGGCCAAGTCATTTCGTTGCAACGTAAACCGCTCTGGCGCTCGGCTCAGATAGCGATTCAGCATTTGTGCAAGTTCAAGCCGGGAGATGTTACATCACCTTATTGATGTTACAACCCAGTCTTCAAAGACTGGGCTAAGGCCTGGCTCGCGGCTCAGAAGCGCGCCTGGAGCAGCTTCAGAGGGCTGGAGCTGCTCTACCGGTTAGCTCCGCTTGAGCCGGAGCTGCGAACGTATCGTATGTCGGAATGCCATAGGCTGCCGCCGAAGTCTGCTGAGACATGGTCGCCGGGTCTATCATGTTCGCCGCATTGATCATGCCCGTGGGCGCCACCATTATTTCTTCCATCACTTTCACGGGAACCGCCATCATCCCGACCATCATTTTCATGGGGATAACCATCATCTCTGTCATCATCTTTATGGGGACAACCATTACGGTCGCTGGATTCAAATCGGTTATGGGGCTCATCATCGATTCAGAGCCATCTTGAGCCTGGACTGAGCTGCTTGCCAGGACGAGCGTGATGATGGGCAAGGCGCGGACTTTCATGGATTCTCCTTGGGGGTTAATGGGTTACTTCCTCTTACTCTACTGGTTCCCAGACATTTCAGCGCGTCCTGGATATGATTCAGTCGACGCGACTCATGCAGCGCAAGTCAACTGCGACGAGAATGTGCCGTCCTCATTTGCGACCCGTCCGGGCCGGGTTAGGTTCAACATGGATTTGCTGCTTCCTCACATTAGGCCAGTATTGCAAGTCTATCACTCGTTCACGCGTCGATAATTTGTAGAACGCCTGCAGTGCAAAAAACTGGAGTTTACGCGACTCCGACGATCGAGTTCAGAAAGCGGGGCTAAGCGAAGTCCCTGCCTGATGTCCTGGGACGATTACAGATTTCCCGTTCGACCCGATGCGGAACCGGTTGCTTCAGCCAAGCGGACATTCACCGGTAACGATAGCCACGCCGGTTCTTTGGCATCGTACCGTAAGACGCCGGCCGATTCGCGTGAATTCTGTGGCTGTTGCCCAGCACAGCCGCCTCCCGCCGTCCCCGACGCACTGAACGCCGAGCTCGTTACCGGCGTGGCGTTACCCGGTGTGTGGGCGCCGTCGCGCTTTTCCAAGTCTGATTGCCTGACCTGCCTGCGAGGGGCCGGGCGTTTCTTGGCTTCGCCATCAGCACAGCGCGACCTGGCGCGCGGAAGCCGAATGCCGCCGTTCGCATGAGGAAGGATATCGCGGCAATGCTGTAAGCAAATTGAAAGGTTTCATCCCTACGCTTTCCAGATGGACCTGAACGGCGTTCATGGCGCACCCCGGCAATGCACATAAGGACTCCCTTCCTTGTTTGGCAGAGTCGCAGATGTCTGCCGGACCAAACCGATATTGGCCCTTATCAAGGAAACACTCCAATCGCCGGAGAGCGGCCAGTCAAGAGAATTGGCGACACATCCAACGTTCGGATCTGAGTGCACCAACCATGGGGGAGAGGCCACAAGGCCTATTTCAAATTGCGGCGCGAGTTCTCCGATCTTTGCCGGGCAGGCTTCATTCTGCAGTCTTTCACCACGCCATCAGCCGGATGGCCAAGAAGGTCTAGCCAGGATCAGGCAGCACAAGAAGGCATGAGTCTGTTCTTCCTTGCGGGACGGCGGTGCATCTGGATTGCCGGGTTGGCCCTGGCACTTGGCTCGGGACCGGTCAGTGCGAAGGACAGCATTGAGAAAGCCGGAGATGTCCTGCAAATAGCCATTCCGGCGGTTGGTCTGGGGGGCACGCTATTTTATGAGAAAGGCTGGGACGGAACGGTCCAGTTTGCCGAGTCCCTGGCGACCTCTCAGGCCATTGCAGAAATCCTCAAAGACGTAGTCCACGAAAGACGGCCGAACGGGGGGTGCTGCAAGTCGTTCCCTTCCGGACACGCCACGGGCGCGTTTATGGGCGCGAGTTTTATCCACGAACGCTACGGGTTGAAATACGCGATTCCTGCCTATGTGGCCGCGACGTTTGTCGGCTACAGCAGGGTTGAGTCTAAGAAACATTACATTCATGACGTGGTTGCAGGCGCGGCACTTGGTTCCGCGACCAGTTTTTATTTTGCCAAGCCCTACAAAGACATGACGGTCATCCCCGTTTCAGACAGCGGGTTTTATGGGGTGGTTGTCAGCAAAGCCTGGTGAAGCATAAGGTCGCCAGGGCAGTCGCCCTCAAGACTCAAGGGATCTAAGACCAATCCCTCATAGCGCACGCTCGGACGAACCGACATATAGCGTGTACTTACTATCAATTGGTTATCTCATTCCGGGTGTTCTTAAGGCTCTCATGGCGCCTTCCCTGGGGCCGGACAACTAAAGGCAGGCCGTTGGGCCAAACCATCAGAGGAGGAGCCGGCTCCATTGGCTGCATAGAGACCTTACGAATTTCATGGTCTATTATGTCCTTATTAGAGGCGGGAACGGGGAGGCGGAAATGGACAAGGTGATCGCAGGCAACGAATCGTCAGTAATTGAGCGTCGCCATAACGCCAAACTGCGCTTGATCTTCCCGGATGCATGTAATTGCATATCCCATTTTTTTCGTGGGTCCCACGACTGGGTAGACAGCTCCGTCGAATATGTCGCTCAAAGGGTGGTGCATGAGTCCTACCCTGACCTTAGCCCCGCAGAGGTCCGCATCCTGATCGCTGCGATCGAGCGTCATGTGGCGGACGGGGTTCGCCAATACCTCGCCTTAGAGGCAACACGATGAGGCGGCAACATTTCCGGTCCCAGATTATGACGTGCGCCAAGGCCGGTATCACCGGTTGCCGCAACGGGTGGAGCGGCCACTGAGACAGTGCGCAGCGGGCCAGGGGAACGGGTTGCCCGCGCTGGACGCCGGAAGGGACAGGTCATGATTTGTGGCTGGAACCGCCGCGATGGTGGTGGTTTCCATTCTTGCGTTCGCCAGCAGGGAAGTGGCTGAAGAGAATGGCTGTCTGCAGTGCCAAATATTGGGGGCAAAGACCGCAGGTCCCGCCCACAAGGAAGTGGCGAAGAGATACGCCCAAGGGTGTAGCCGACAAGCTGTTCGTAAAGGTGAGAGAAGGCGGACGGGGCATATGGGGTGGCACTCCCATGCCGCTAACCCTGAGGTCAAGGACGCGGACCTGAAGCAAATCATTGCCCGGGCATTGTCGCTAAAGTAAATCTCCAGATGACCGTGAGCCTGCCGAATTCTTCAGAGTTCGAGCAGAGAATGTCCGGCAGGTCCATGAAGTTGGACCCACCTTTCTCTTATAGATCAGCGCCAAAGCCGAATCCCGCTTCAACTCCTGCGCAATTCTTGCTTTTTCTGCGGGGACTTTGGTCTATACAAGGGTGATAAGGCCTCAGGGGAGAAAGGGGACAATCGCTAACGCAATGTCTCCACCAGGTGGGCTGATACACAGCCTGCGTGTTTGATCAATCGATTTGGAGGTTTCATATCATGCACATCATCAAACTGAGCGCCAAGGCAGCAACCGTTCTCGCCGCGTCTGCGTTCGCCTTGCAGTTCGCAGAGGCCGCAGATCTGCAGCCTGGCAAAGGCTGGGACGCGTTCCAGGCCCGCGATGGCCAACCGGTGTCCAGCAATTCCTATATGGGTACCTCGATGAGGTCGGCGCCCGGTCAGGGTTACGATACCTTCCATGCTAGGGAAGGCGCATCTATTGAAGGGAGCTATCAAGGCACCTCGATGGGTTCCAGGGGCCAGGGTTACGATACGTTCAACGCCAGGGACGGCGGCGTGAGCGTCTGGGGTACAACTCAGCCATACGAGTAGGCTATCAAATCACCTCGATGGAATCCACGGGCCAGGGATTGCGATACCTTCAACCCCGGAGATAGCTCGGCCATCCAAGCTTCACGTACCGAACCGAGGCGCTTGTGGGGACATTCCCTGCGAGCGCCCCTTTTGAATTTCCGCGTGCCGGCCTTTCCACCGTCGACAAAATAGCTTGCCCAAGGCCACTCAGAGTTCGCCAATTCCCTGCGCCCTCAGGGACCCGCGATACCCAATCCCACTAACGCGACGTTTTTCCCACGCCTTTGGGTCGTCACGGTGCGCTTCAAGGTTCTCGTAAAGATATTGCCCTTCGCTCCCCCTTCGGCTCGGATATGAATCTTCCCCGATTTCCTGGCCAATTTTGAGCCTATGTTGAGCGCAATAGCAGGCCAAACAGACCCCAGAGGCGCGAAAGGGCCGCCCGTAGGGTGAGCTAATCGCTTGGTGTACTTGGTGGCAAAGGCGGAATCGAACTGCCGACACGGGGATTTCTCTGAGTTCGACTGTCATGTTGAACTGTCGGCACAACACGGGGGTCAGGCTTGCGTTATTCCTTATGCTTTGCGCGGACCGCAGCCGGATTCGCCGGTATTAGGGATCTTCCCCGCACAAACACGCATGGCATATACATTGCATCTCAGGAAGTGATGTCCCGCTAACCCCAAGTCTACCCGGAGAGGAGACCACAGAATGAGAATCCCGTTTGCCACCTACGAGGCTTTGCCAGTCATCTACGTGATTTTGGGTGCTGCCTCCCTGGCTGGAATAGATGGAATCCTGGGGAGATTGTGCGGGGTCCTGTTAGTTGCAGCAGGGGTGATCATTCTCAAGATGCGAATTGAGTATCGCAAGCGTTCAATGGCCAGTCCGCTTGCGCACTCCAGGTATTACTAGGCGCTTTCAATAGGCATATTGGATAGGGAACGGGAAAGTACAGCGAACCAAACATTATCATCAGGAGAAGAAAATGATCTGGCGCACATTACTTATCGGCTACATCGTGTTCTGCATCGTTGTAATGGGCATTGATGTCGGCGCAATTTCGGAACACAAGGGGCTATGGCTCGGATCGGGAATCATGCTGTTTGTGACCACCCTGTTCGGGTTCATGGCTGGGACGGAGTTCAGGAAGCATAGGGACGCTTGGGACAACGACCCCTGGCACATGGACAACCGCCGGTGTAAGAACGACTGAGGCTGGGACCAGAGACCCGGCTCTCGGCGATGCGTACAGTCCTTCCGGGTGTTGCCTAGGCAGGATCGCCGCCACCACATCCGCGGACCGTGATCGTCACGTCCCTGGCCACGGTCCACGTCTTTCCACCCGCTTTCACGACGACACGCACGGCGGCCGTCTGTCCCATCTTGATCCGGGTTGACATGTATCCGCCAAAATCAGTCAAAGCAAAATTCGCGATCAAGGGGTACGCGTTCTTCTCGGCCAAAATATAGAGCAAGTCAACATCAGGCATGCTGACGGTTATCTCAACGGGAACCGAGGCGCTGTTCTCAGCAATATCCGGGACATTGAGAATAATATCTTCGCTAATGGGGGCATGCAGCGCGCCGATGGCGGCCAATGAGTCGGCAGCCTTGCGGGCATCAAACGCGACCTGGTCCCAGTCGGCCAGCACCTGACCAGGCTTGACCATACCGGCTGCAGCAGCCACGGAAAGGGAGCCCACGCCGGCAACGCCTTTCAGCACATTTCTACGTAGTGCGTTCACCGACGGTCATTCTTTTGTGCGTCTTAATGGCTTCTCTGAATCTACCCGGCCCGCAGTTCATGGACCGAATCGGTACGCTTAGCCAAGATGTTACCTCCATTCGGCTCATCCATTTACCCTGCGCAATCCGATCGCTTGCTGTACTTGGCGGCAGGGGAGGGTTTCACCTCGGACGATCCACCCTCCCTTAGGATAAGCCGGGACGACTTTGGCTGATCCTATGGCGAATCGGGATGGCACATATATCCAAGCGAAATTCATACTCTTCACCACTCCGGCCTGCCGACGCTGATGTCCACGATACGCACCTGGGCTTTCGGCACCAGATCGTAACGCACTGAACTATTTCCATTGTTATTATTCCATTGGATGTATGGCACTGCGGGACACGCACTTCATGGACCACGCCTTTTCCTATTTCGAGCAGGGCATAAATCGTGTTGCCAGGCGTTTGTCGGGCATGCCGCAGGATCGGGTTGTTCTCAACCGGCTGCTGTTCTTTGTGGTCGGGAAGCTCGATGACAGCTACAACCGCGTTCTGGCGGAGCATGGTCTCAACAGCACGAGCTTCATGGCCCTGGCGATGATCTACAGCAGCGAAAACAACAAGCTTAATCCCAGTGATCTGAGCGATGCGCTGATTTCATCCCGGACCAACGTGACGCGTTTGGGCGATGATCTGGCCGAGGCCGGCTGGGTGAAGCGCAAGCCCAGCACCGCGGACCGGCGGCGGGTGGAACTTTCCCTGACGAGAGCGGGCAAGGCGTTGGTGGAAAAGGTATTGCCGGGACTATGGGAGCACATCGCCAGACAATGGTCCGGCTTCACCGCGGCGGAAGTGAAGGAATTTGATCGCCTGCTGCGCAAGCTCCTCATCGGCCTGAATCGTATGGCAGAGCGTTGAAGATGTCCCGCTTTGTCTTGCTTTCCGGCTTGATCCTCGGTGGCTGTGCGGCACTGCCCACGAACTTGCCGAAGCGTCCCGCCGTGCTCCAGCCCGAGGCGGCGGCAACGGTGGCGGCATTGGCTCAGGACGTCCACGCGGCGTCCGCGCCGATGCGCGACGAGATATGGTGGCAGGCTTTCGCCATCCCCGAGTTGAACCAGGTCGAGGAACAGGCGCTGTCGGCCAATCCCGATCTCGTCACCGCGCGGGCGCGGCTCGAGGCCGCCAGCCGGGCGGAGCAGCTCGCTCGCCTGGATGCCGGCGTGCACTACAGCACGGATGCCAGCGCCGTCCGCCAGCGCTTCAGCGAAAACGGCATTTTTCCCCCACCCATCGGCGGCAGCACCTTTACCCAGTTCGACCTTACGCAGTCATTCGCCTACAGTCTCGACGCCTGGGGACGCAACCGCGCGCTGGTGAAGGCCGCCGGCGCGCAAACGCGGGTGGCGCAGGCACAGAGTCAAGCAGTGCGGTTGACACTCTCCGCCGCCGTGGCGGACGCCTATTTCACATGGGCAGACAGCGGTCATGAGCTGGCGCTGGCGCGAGCAATTGAACAGCGCCACCGCAACGAATACGACCTTGCACGCTCCCGCTTCGAATTAGGTCTGGCTGGCATCGGGCCGGTGCATGGCGCGCAGCAGAGGCTGGACCTCGATGCGGACAGGGTTCATGGCCTGGACTATCTGAATCGGGCCTCCCGCTACCGTCTCGCGGGCCTGGTGGGCCTCGATCCTGATCACGCGGCGCAGTTGCCCGCACCCCGTCTCGAAGGACAGGTGCCTTCCCTGCCGCCGAGCCTGCCTCTGGACGCCTTGGGCCGGCGGCCGGATGTGGCCGCACGGCGCGCTGGTCTGGAGGCGGCGAAGGCCGAGGCTGATGCCACCCGGGCCGAGTTCTATCCGAACATCGACCTGAAGGCAGCCATTGGTGTGGAAAGCCTTGATCTGGCCAAGCTGCTCCGCTCCGGCAGCGTCACCTTCGCCGTCGGCCCGGCACTGCACCTACCCTTGTTCAATACCCACACCCTCCAGGCGCGGCTGGGCATGCGGGAAGCCGATGTTTCCGCCGCTGTTGGCGAGTACAACCACACCGTACTGGAAGCGGCCCGCCAGGTTGTCGACAGCTACGCACTCAACGCCAGCCTGGACCGGCGCGAAGCGGCGCAGCGGCAGGCGCTGGACGAAACAAGACAGACTCGGGCGCTGGCTGACAAGAAGCTTGAACTGGGGCTGGCGCCGCGGTTCGACGCCCTGGAGGCAGAGCTCGCGGTGCTCGATCAGGAACTCAACTTGACGCGGCTGCGCGCTGCGCAGCTTCGCGCCCGCGTGGCCCTGGCCGAGGCGCTGGGCGGGTCAACCGATGCTCGCAAGGAATGACGATGGACGACCCGAATCCTCCTCCTGCGGCCAGTAACGGCAAACGCAAGCACCTGTTGCTCTTGCTGGCACTGGTCTTTGTGCTGGCGGGTATGGCCTGGGGTGCGTACTGGATCCTCTTTGCGCGCTACCACGAAACCACCGATGACGCTTACGTGGCGGGCAATCTGATTCGAGTCACACCGCGCGAGCAGGGAACGGTGGTAGCGGTGCTTGCCGACGACACCGATCACGTAGCGCAGGGCCAGGTTCTGGTGCGGCTCGATGCGGCAGATGCCGACATTGCTCTACAGCGCACCGAGGCCGGGCTGGCCGATGCCGTGCGCAACGTGCGGCAGCTTTTCCAGGCGCGTGACCAGGAGCGGGCCAATCTGGCGTTAAAGGAACGCGCGCTTGAACAAGCCAAAGCCGACCAGTTGCGGCGCGACCGGGCAGTTGCGGCCCAGGTCGTCTCGCGCGAAGAGGCAGAGCATGCGGCGACGGCGCGCGAGCAGGCCAGACTGGAACTGCGTCTGACACGCGCCAAGCTCGCCTCTGCGGAGGCATCGGTGGCGGGAACCACCTTGGAGAGCCACCCGGCGGTAAAGCAGGCCGAAGCCCAGTTGCGTGAAGCGTGGCTGAACCGAGCGCGTTGCGAAGTTCGCGCCCCGGATGACGGCTACGTAGCCAAGCGTTCCGTCCAGGTGGGCCAGCAGGTGGAGGCCGGCAGTGCGCTGATGGCCATCGTTCCACTCAGCCAGGTTTGGGTGGAAGCGAACTTCAAGGAGGACCAACTGCGGGACATACGCATCGGCCAGCCGGTGACTCTTGTTTCGGACCTGTATGGCGGCGGCGTGAAATTCCACGGCAAAGTGACCGGACTTGCAGCGGGAACCGGCAGCGTGTTCTCCCTGCTGCCGGCCCAGAATGCCAGCGGCAACTGGATCAAGATCGTTCAGCGCCTGCCGGTTCGCGTTGAACTGGATCCCAAGGAATTGATCCGGCGTCCCTTACGCGTCGGCCTGTCCATGAAGGCGGATGTGGACATACATGATCAGCATGGGGCGGTGCTGGCAAGCGGCACCCGCGCGGGCCGCTACGAAACGGCAGTGTACGAAAGCGCCGACCGGAAAGTGGATCAGCTCATTCAGCGCATTATCGAGGCCAATCGGGGCCGCTAGACTTCCCAGCCATGGCGCAACAGCCCCTGCACGGGTCCACGCTTTTCCTGCTCACCGTGGCACTGAGCCTCGGCACCTTCATGCAGGTGCTCGACACCTCCATCGCCAATGTGTCGCTGCCGGCCATCTCGGGCGATCTCGCGGTCAGCCCCAATCAGGGCACCTGGGTCATCACCTCGTTTGCCGTCAGCAACGCCATTGCACTGCCACTCACCGGCTGGCTGTCGAGACGCTTCGGCGAGGTTCGTCTGTTCGTGCTATCCACCCTGCTATTCACTGTGGCCTCCTGGTTATGCGGCCTGGCGCCCAACCTGCCCATGCTGATCGTCTTCAGGGTGCTGCAGGGCGCGGTGGCCGGCCCCATGATTCCTCTCTCGCAAAGTCTGCTGCTTGCCAACTATCCATCAGAAAAGAAGGGGCTGGCCCTCGCCCTCTGGTCGATGACGGTTATCGTGGCGCCCATAATGGGCCCGATACTTGGCGGCTGGATTACCGACAACATCAACTGGCCCTGGATTTTTTACATCAACATTCCGGTTGGGATACTGTCTGCGTTTCTCACCTGGCAGATTCTGCGCACGCGCGACAGCGAGAGGCACGTCGTACCCATCGACCGCATTGGACTTGCTCTGCTGGTGATCGGCGTTGGCACCCTGCAGATTCTTCTCGACAAGGGCAATGAACTGGACTGGTTCGAGTCGCAGACCATTTTGGCGCTTGGAGTGATTTCCCTGGTGGCGCTGACCTTTCTGGTGGCGTGGGAGCTGACCGAACTGCATCCCGTTGTCGACCTGCACCTGTTCGCCAAACGAAATTTCCTCGTCGGCACCCTGATGCTCAGCTTGGGCTACCTGGTGTTCTTTGGCAATGTAGTGATCCTGCCTCTCTGGCTGCAGGTCAACATGGGCTATACCGCAACCTGGGCCGGCTTGGCCGCCGCGCCCATCGGCATCCTGCCGGTGTTTCTGGCACCCCTCGTAGGCAAGAGCATGCACAAGCTCGATCTGCGTTTGTGGGCCAGCTTCAGCTTTGCCGTGTTTGCGGCGGTTTCATTCTGGAACAGCTACTTTGACACTGACGTGACCTTCGCACAGATCGTGGTGCCGCGCCTGCTGATGGGATTCGGCGTGGCAACCTTCTTTGTTCCGCTCACCTCCCTTACATTGTCCGATCTGCCGCCAAACATGCTGGCGAGCGCCACCGGATTATCGAACTTCAGCCGCATCCTGGCCGGCAGCTTCGGTACCTCCCTGAGCATCACCCTGTGGGACCGGCGCGCCAGCTATCACCACAGTGTGCTTGCCGGGCATGTCAGTGGGCTCGACCCCGCAAGTCTTAATTTCCTGGCCGCCTTGAAGCCACTGTCGCTCAGTCAACCTGCCGATGCCGCCTTGATCGAGACAGTAGTCAACCAGCAGGCGGTCATGCTGGCGACCAACGACATGTTCTGGCTCTCCGGCATCTTCTTTGCTGCATTGATGGTTCTGGTGTGGCTGGCACAGCCGCCAAGGCGCGAAGCGGGCGTCGAGATGAGTGGAGCGCACTAGGGGAGCGCGCGGCATGGTTTTCGGGCGCCTACAAAATGGGCCAGCTTACCGGGAATAAGCTGGCGTCCCCACGGGGATTCGCTCTATTCCCCTGCGCAGGAAGACCAAGCCCATGATCAGCCAGACGCCAAGCAGCGCGGCAATGGCGGTCAACATCCTGTAAGCGACAAACCGCAATGCGTTTCCCAGTTCATCGAAGAGCCAGCGGAACAGCATCCCGATCCAGAACCCCGCCTAATGGGCGACATGCTGAAGGGCAGGCCCATAGGGTTCGGAGAACGACGCGAGTATCGCCTTTGCGTACCCATGATGCCCCAGACTAGCTGTCACGGTCTGCGTCGAGTGCTCTCTCTACATCTGGTGACGGCCTATTCTGTTGAAGGACTCTTTGAGATAGACTGGCCTTCAGGCTAGTGATCCTGCTCTCTGTTGTAATCAAAATAGGCAACTCATACTTGAATGTCTGTTACGTACAAAAAAGCCCCGCTCGTTGAACTAATTGCAGAGGTTCGTTGGGGACCCGTCGGCGATAGAACATTAAAAAGTCCGCAAAGAACGTTAAGGATATCTCTGCCGCATCCTGCAGATGACGATATCTTTATGCACTACGGTGTCGTAGTTGCACAGAAGGGGTATGGCCGCTTTGAGCGGCTTATTCCGCCTGGAGTTCCTCTCCCGTTCACCTCGCCTGCTTGTAGGTTTAGACCAACTGACGTCAATAAACAGTCGCCATTATTCCAGATCGGGAAAGGCATCTTTACAGCGAATGCCTTACCTCCGGCTTATCAGAGCTGGCAGACCTTCTCTCCCTTTGTGAGAACGGGTTTGGAAAGTCTGTATGAAGCATATCGTCGCGCTGGTCAGCCGGTGCCAGAGATATCCGAGGTCTTGATTCGATATATCGATGCATTTAGTCATGAGCTGACGGGCGGGCGTGATCTAGCTGATTTTCTTGCGGAGGTTATGGGCATAAAACTTTCATTACCGTCCAGTATTACCTCGCTGGTGAAAGCGGGGACATCTGCACAACAAGTGATTCAGATCGAACAGCAAATTGATCTTGGGTTGATGAACTTGGTGCTCGGTCCAGCGATAAAGGAAAATGAAAACGCCGTATTGTTGGATACAAGCATACTGGTACAACGTGATATCGGCTCAGATATTGATGCTGCTATCAATGCGTTGACAGAAGCGCGTGGTGTGATTCACGACCTTTTCCGTACCCTTACGGCATCGTTGCACGATGTCATGGAGCCAACATCGTGAGTAAGCTGTCTGGTTGGGAGCTTCCGCCAATGTTGATTGGTGGTGCGGCCGTAGTTGCCTTCTATCAAGGCCAAGAACAGGACTATCTTGATCCAAGATGGATTTCTCGTCCCAGCCCAATCTGGTATGAGGAGTCTCTTAGCAGGCAGTTACGAAAAATGGGCAACCTCAAAGATGATTGGGACGGCTATGGTGGAGCAGGAATAGAGCCGAATGCAGTCACTAAAGCACTATCAATGCTTTCGTATCTTGCCGAATATCCGCAGCACTTGACGCCCAGTGCGTCCGGAACTGTGTTGCTTGAATGGGAGAGCCCACGTGGCAAGGCCAGTCTTGAGCTTGGGCGAGAGACGTTTGGTTTTTATACCGTCTCGGGAATAGGTAGGTCGATTTTTTTGAGTGGCAATCTGGCGGAACTAGATTCAGAAGAAATCAACAATGCATTGTCAACAATTATTGGGCACCATACCCCGCGGTCTTTGGAAGAGGGTTATTTGGCTGCTGGTTAGCCGCGCGTTGCTTAGAAGGGTTCCTGAGCTAGTGTCTAATTGTAATAATGTACATTATTAACTACCATGACTGCAATCGTCATCAGTGGATGGGGGTGGGCATGTCGAGGGTTGCGGCGGCGATAAGTTGCACGGCGGATGACCTGAAGGAACTGGAGCGGTTAAGCAAGAGCCGGACAGACGAGGCGCGGATGGTGGATCGAGCCAAGGTCATTCTCGGCTGTCTTGCCGGGCGACGCAATGATGAGGTGGCGGCGGAACTGGGCATTCAGGCGGCGACGGTGGGCATGTGGCGCAAACGCTTCGCCAGCGAGGGGTTGGCGGGGCTGCGTGATCGAGCGCGCCCAGGCAAACCGCCGGTCTATCCGGCTTCGGAATTGCGCCAGCGCATTCTCAAACAACTTGAAGCGCAGCCCCCGGCAGGACTGGCCGGCTGGGATGGCGGCACGCTGGCGCAGGCGCTTGGCGTTTCCGACGACGTCGTATGGCGCGTCTTGCGCAAGGAAGGCATTCAACTGCGGCGCCATCGATCGTGGTGCGTCAGTACCGACCCGGAGTTTTCGGCGAAGGCGGCGGACGTCATCGGGTTGTATTTGAGCCCGCCGCAAAACGCCTTGGTGCTCAGTGTCGACGAGAAACCCTCGATCCAGGCGCTCGAAAGAAAAACCGGTTACGTCTGCACCAGCAGTGGCAAGGTTGTGCGCGGACTGAAGAGCACCTACAAGCGACATGGCACCATCAACCTGTTCGCTGCGCTCAACGTTGCTACCGGCTCCATCCAATCGAAGACGACCGCGACCAAGAAGCGCCCTGATTTCCAAGCATTCATGGATGACGTGATCGCTGATATCCCCGCTGACCGGCAAGTTCACGTCATTCTCGACAACTACAGCACGCACAAGAAAAACCACGACTGGTTGGCCAAGCACCCGAATGTTCACTTCCATTTCACGCCCACTTCGGCAAGTTGGCTCAACCAAGTGGAAATCTGGTTTGGCATCCTCTCCCGCAAGACTCTCAGCGGCGCAAGCTTTGCCAGCACCGATCAATTGGTCGGTGCAATCGAGACATTCATCGCGTCCTACAACCAATCGGCCTCTCCCTTCGTCTGGCGCAAGCGTGAAGTCAAGGGATCGCAACTCAGAAATACAATTGTTAATGTACGCAATTAAACACTAGTACACGATGATGAGGTATTGGTGCGCGCTGTTATGACCCCGTATCATCTTCACAAGAGTAACAAGAAACGGATAGGTTGGAAGGCGTTCGAGGCTCCACCTGATATCGATGAGGTTTCCGTAAGTCGTGGGAAGTTTGTGCCTAATTGGTTGTCAAAGGCGTATGCCAAGGTTTGGGTACAACGTCCCAACGCAAACCCCCAAAAGATGTATATTGGACTGGCGTTTGTTTCTGCGCGCACCGTTCGCGAGATAGGTTCAGCCGTATCCGATTCACGAGAAGAGTATCTTGGACATGCAGACATCAGTCACGGAGTGATAAAGAAACGGGGTGAAGCTCTTGATCCCAGGATTCGGAAGTCTTTAGAAGAAAAACTTGAGAAGTTGGCTGACTGAGCACGGTCATCAATCGTGATGGGAAAACGGCTTGTTTTGGTCAAATAGAATGATGGGCATATCAGTAACTGCATGACTATTGACGATAGTCGCGAAACTTGATGGCTCGCCGAAGTGCCATCAAGGCGTGAACAAAATTTGGTCATCCGGATTGATGGTGGCTGAAAGCTTGGTGCGTATGGCTTGCCGGTTTTTCGTGTTCACGAACGTGATGGGCCGATGACTCGGAACCGGGTCCAGGGCAGGCTGCGGCTTCATGCAGCCTGGCGAAGCGTACCCTTGACGCGGTGGAGAGTCGATACGCTCAATCATGGCTGTTGGTGCGGCAGTTCGCACCAACAGCCATGATGACCAGTGGCGGTTACCAGCCCAGGCTCCCCCACACCTCATCGTTTAACGTGAACGTCGTGCCATCAAAAACAGTGACCCCACTCAGCTGACACCGCAACGTACATTGAAGACCCGAGGCCAAGTAGCTTCTTCTGGAGGCCCGAGCAAGGCAGCAATGCTGGGAAAATTTGTTAAGTGCCTGCATTGATTCACCCCTAGGGGTGGCGATCTATGTCGGAAAAGGAATACGGAAAACTTACCCTCGATCAATTCCGCGATGTGGTAAAGAAGCTGCCAGAGATTAGGGGGCAGATGAATGAACTGCCAGTTTTCTGCTTGGCCTCCGGGCAAGTTCTCCCGACCGAACTTATCCAGAACCTGAACTCTATAACCGCGAATATTTGTTCTTGAACGCCAACCGAATCATCCAGTTACCCTAGGGCGCCACCCAACTCGCCCCGAACGTCGCAAGAGGGGAGTGCGCGAAGGGGATCGTCGGCGGGCGGGTATTGAAAACTGCGCCTCTAGGTGGCCCAGAGCGGCGCGCGGGGGGCAGCGGAAGGGGGCAGCCATCCCCCCGTCCCCCGATGTTATTGCGGGTGAAAAGTTGGAACCACACTGTGACGCGTGAATTACGGACTTCTCGAATTCAGGCAATGAGGATGGCAAATGATGGTGAATACAAGCTAGCCCCACTTAGAGCCTGAATTATCTATGGGCTTGAGAAGCCGTATGCGGACCCAAATAGCTGCACGTCACTAGAATGCAATCATGGGCCGCCGGGATCATTATCACGTCTACGTCATTGAACTTTCGAAAGACGTCCTGTTTGAAAGCAAATTCAAGAAGGCCAATCCCTCTTACATCTTGGGCAAGCCGTGTGTTTACGTGGGCATGACCGGCCTGGATCCCGATTTGCGCTTCGATAAACACAAGGCGGGTATACAAGCCAATCGATTTGTTAAGCAATATGGAGTTCGACTATTGCCAGGGTTGTATGAGCTCTACAACCCTATGCTCTATGATGACGCGCTCAACATGGAGGTGGAGTTGGCGATAGATTTTCGTGAAGCAGGGTTTGGAGTTTGGCAAGCCTGATAGGGATACTGACATTCAGTGTGGCCATATTATTGGGGGTTTAAGTGCTCCACCACACCTTATGAAATGAAATCCATGCTTTGCGATCCCCTCGTTACCTGAGTGGGGTCACTGTTTTTGATGGCACGACGTTCACGTTAAACGATGAGGTGTGGGGGAGCCTGGGCTGGTAACCGCCACTGGTCATCATGGCTGTTGGTGCGAACTGCCGCACCAACAGCCATGATTGAGCGTATCGACTCTCCACCGCGTCAAGGGTACGCTTCGCCAGGCTGCATGAAGCCGCAGCCTGCCCTGGACCCGGTTCCGAGTCATCGGCCCATCACGTTCGTGAACACGAAAAACCGGCAAGCCATACGCACCAAGCTTTCAGCCACCATCAATCCGGATGACCAAATTTTGTTCACGCCTTGATGGCACTTCGGCGAGCCATCAAGTTTCGCGACTATCGTCAATAGTCATGCAGTTACTGATATGCCCATCATTCTATTTGACCAAAACAAGCCGTTTTCCCATCACGATTGATGACCGTGCTCAGTTACCCGAGGCAACTAAGGAGCGAACCGATGAAATGGGTGACCCGTGAACGTCCCAAGATCGACCGCATCGCCTGCCCCTGGCTGGTCGCGCGGTTTATCGACGAGGACGCAGAATTTCTCTACGTGCCTGCTGGAGAGGTATTGAAAGTGGCCGAGGATGCCGGTGCCATTCCTTATGACATACCAGGGGTGCGATATGGACATGAGGGTGAGCAGTGCAGCTTCGATGCGTTTCTCAAGCTGCATAAGTTGGATGATCCAGCGTTGCATGAACTTGCGATCATTGTGCGTGGCGCAGATACAGCGCGACTGGACCTGGCGCCGCAATGTGCAGGCCTGCTGGCGCTATCGTTGGGACTTTCACACAATTACCCCAATGACCTTGATATGCTCGGGCAAGGCATGGTCATGTATGACGCCCTGTACTCGTGGATCAAAAGTGCGCGGAGCGAAACCCACAATTGGCCACCCGCGACTTGAGTGAACCGCTGGTGATAGTGGCCTGCATTAGAGGCACGTCAATCCATCCGGAGGTTGCCGCTTGAACCTAAATTCCTCTGTTAGCCCACATCAGAGGCCAAAGCTGGAGGAGCCAAGCCGAGGGGTAGTGGGTTTTTCGGCTTGGTCTGGATGATTTTGTCGATAATGTAGCGGAGCAGGGCACGCCATCGCTCCGCTTTAGGCAACTGAGGCGCAGTTGCCAGAATATGGTCGAGACCCTCGCGGATATTGGCGATCATCGATTTGATCTGATCCCCCGCTGCATGGGTTAGCGTGAGCAGTAGCCGTGACTGGCCCGCATGCTGAGTCAGTCGGGCAACGCCGCTGAGCAGCATGGGGCGACTGGTGATGGCCTCCAGACGTTTCTTCGGGTGAGCCAGGCGCACATACCAACTCCACCAGTTATGGATCAGTGCTACCGCCCGCGCCGAGAGGTTGCAGCGCTCAATGTCTTGCGTGGTGTAGCCGCCCCATCCCCATTGCCGTTTCAGTTCATCGAACCCGTTCTCGCAATCCGCCCGATCCCGATACAACTGGCCCATGGCTTCGAGTGCGTAATCCGTATTGGTCACCAGCACCACGTATTCCCAAACCTTGACCTTGTCTGAACGG
The DNA here is from genome assembly GCA_963746955.1 of uncultured beta proteobacterium. Classification (GTDB taxonomy): domain Bacteria; phylum Pseudomonadota; class Gammaproteobacteria; order Burkholderiales; family Thiobacillaceae; genus DASQBT01. Next base: position 335,352 of record CAVVDR010000004.1, read on the forward strand.
TCCACGAAGTGCAGTTTCTGTTGCCCCTCGCTACTTGTCTCAACCACCAGATCTTCTTTGATTCGGCGGCGCAATACCACCACCCGTCGCGCAGCACTCCAGCCCGACAACTGAAGTTCGCCTTCCACCACGTCAAACCCCTGTCCGACATTCGTCCAGTCCCCGTGTCGCCACTTGCGCTCGATGAGACGCTTGACCCCGGCCGTCTGCCGAAGCTTGAACAGGTAGCGCTGTCCAAGTTCTTCCAGCTCGGTCATCACCCCCTCATTGCCAAAGGCGTTGTCGCCGCGCACCAGGGCCGGTCGCTCCTCAGGGGCGAGCCGTTCGATCCACTGGCGTAGACGGGGTAGACTGTACTTGGCTGCGCTGGCCTTGCCGCCTTGGACTTCGACATCGAGCACCAGGCGCAGGTTGCCGATCCAGTAGGTATGCAGCGTATGGCTTGGCCGTCCTCGCCGGGTGGGGTTGTAGCCAATTTCCGCTCCGGCCTGATGGCCGTACAGCGGCTTGACACTGGTATCGACATCCAATATCCAGGCGGTGCGCAGGGCTTCGCGGGTACTCTCACTCAAGGCGGTATCCATCCACGCCGTGCTCTTCGCCAATTGAGCCAAGCGGGCCGCCCGCTCTTCCTCGCTACAGTGCTTGGGTTGGCTCGGCGCCAGATGCGCCAGCGCACGGCGCAGGCTTTCATCGCTGACGATCTTGTTCATGCCCAGAATCTGCGGCGCGACTTCATCGCCGCGCAGCCCGGCAACGTGCGCATAGCGCCGCTGCCCATCCAGAATCGACAGTAGCCAGGTGCCCACCACATCCACGGCCGCCGGTGCGTTAGGACTGGTGTAGTCCATCGGACACCCGTCGACCCAACGGGCAAATAAACCCGAGACTTCCAGAAACTCGGCAAAAAACGCCAACTGTCCCATAGCCGTCGCGCTTCCACCTTCGTCCCAGCGAACCTGAAACCGCCCCCCAGGGGTGGCAACACGCAATTCCACCGCCTCACGATCCCCTTCCTCCAGCACCTGATCGACCGCCTTGGCCAAGGCCTTTTGCTCAAATTTAACCTCACCCACCGGGTGACCCCCCTCTTCAGCTGTTAACCCGCATCAATACTGACGTTGCAGCAGTTTATGTGAATCCAACAGAGGAAAATAGGTTGAAGGATATTCCGATTAGGAGCGCTGCTGGATGGTTGAGAAGAGTCGTCGACCATATAGTGGGTAGACAGCCAGTGGGCATCTCAAAGGGGTCGGGAGTCTGAATTCACCCGTGCTAAATGCAGCTTTGACCTTGATCTCATCAAGACCGATATGCGGCGCATTGGTACCTTCCCGGACCCAGAACCCGACAGGCCGCGTTGGCTGACTTTGAGACGGCCAGTTGAAGATGCCATCACGCCGGAGTTTGGCCGTTTCAGTCATACGGCAGCAGCCGAGACTGGCTCCCAGTCAATTCGAGACGACAGATGTAAGAAATTCATGAACCGCGTCGGCAGTCTGTGTGGGGAACTCCTCATAAAACGAAAGCTTTCCACTTGGCAGCCGAATTGCCTCCACATTTGCCATTTCCGCGAGTGCTTCCATCTCCGCCCTCGATTTTGGCGGGGCATTGTCTGAGAACGCAACCAATATCGGGTCAGCAATCCGGCGCACGGTGTCTAATTGCTCTTCACGTGCCGCAAAGGGATCAAGACAGCCCGTAACAAAGCGCGCTGAAGCATGGCGGGCACCAGGCGCTCGTGTCACCCCAAGCTTCTCATCAAAGCGATGTCCTTTGAGCCAGGCAGGATCTGCGTAGACGTGCCCGCGTGCCATCATGCCGATGACGAATTTGTTGACGTTCAAGCGATAGAGCATTGCTCCAAAGACAGGCAGGTCAAAAGCACGAGCAATCTTTGAGAATACTGGGCGACTGCCGCCGGCCATGGTGGGCAACGGCCCCCGCCAAGTAGGCGAAAGCAGAACGAGGCGGCCAGCCGAATGCTTATGTTTGCCCAACGTGCTTGATAACGTAGCCTGCTGCGTGGCCTGCCGCAATTGTCGCGAAGGGCGCCGGTACGATATCCGAGAGCAGGTGCGCGAGAAACGCTTCGTAAATTTCGGCTTGCCAGTCGAGGTATGGCTTTGGTCGATCGCCAAATCCAGGCCAGTCGACGGCAATGGTTGTGAATGACTTTGCCAGCCGCTCCTGCAGTGGCCGCATTTCTCGTCGTGTGGAAATCGAACTGAGCGCGGGCAGAAGAAGAACGGTTTGACCCCTACCCATCCGGTCGAGGCCGATGGATAGATCAACGCCGTCATGGCGCCAGCCTATTTCGTTGCGCTCCGCTGCCATTCCTGGATTACCGCTCAGTGGGCGCCACTCGGAGTGGCACGTGTGGTCCGTAATTAAACATAAATTTCTGAGATAAGCGTTTCTTGTTGTCTTCGTACCGCTTCAATAGTTCCCCTCCATGCGATAGCCCGTGTGGCCCATGCTGGTGTCCGTAGCCTCGACGTCGATCACCCCGCTCACCCATGACCCCACGACGCTCAAAGCGTGTTGACTGCTCTCGATTACGAAGAGACATTCAACGCTCATGTTGTGACAGGCGGGTCAGGGTCGTTCTGGGACGATAGCCACGCAAATTTTCCAAACTGGTTAGTTGCGCAATTGCTTGTTGGCCCACAATGCTTTGAATCTGTTCTACTCCTTGATGTAGTGATTCGCGCATTCCACTAGGACTTGTTGCTTGGATGTATCGTCGCATTTTGCAGGTCTCTCGTAGAACTTGTTCCAAGCTCAGATTATTGCAAGTGGGAATCTTCGGATGACGGCCAAGCACTGAACGGAAATGGCACTTCCTCCGTCGCAAAGCTCTCGAAGTCCGCAATCTGTCTGACGTAAAGCCCGAGGCTTTGGCCGAAGACGATCAATCGCGCATTGGGGGTGTTGTTCATCAGTGCCAGGACGAACTGAATGACGGCGCTCAGGGCCAGCAAAGTTCCAGAAATCTGAAAGCCCATGGCCATCAAGATCATGAGGAGGCCGCGCACCCAGATGTTGCGCTTTCCGGCGGTGTTGGCGGGGATGTCGGTCATTGTGCCCTCCCGGCGGCGGTGAAAATGAGTCATTTTCCATCAGCACAGGAGCATAAGCAAAAAAGCTGGCCGTTCAATACCGAACCCACTCGCGCCCCTCAATACAGACCCCAGAAATGCAAAAGGCCACCCCTGGCTCCAGTTCTTCTGCTCCACATGGGCGTTGTCGTTCTTCCTGTAGGGTCGTGAGCGGGTGAACGACGGCTGGCCGGGGTGGCCGCTGAAGTAGCGTACCAGGTGATGGTTGAGGAATTCGGAGCCATTGTCGCAATCGAAGCCCTTGAGCGGGAACGGCAGTGCCGTCTCAATGGCCTTGATTTGAGCGATGACACCGACAGAGCCCTTGTTCCAGGTGGCCCGGCACTCAGTCCAACCGGTGAGAATGTCGGTCATGGTCAGGCTCCGGGCGAAGTCGCCGGCCAGAGAATTTCCGCAATGGGCAACCGTGTCGGCTTCGATGAAGCCGGGCTGGGTGACATCCCAATGCTCACAGCGGATGGGGATGTGTTTCAAGAGCTTGGTGCCCGGTTTGGTGCCGCATAGTCCCTTGGGATGCGCGACACGGGCCGCCTTGAGGAGGCGGTCCAGGGTGCTGGCGGAAGCGGCCAGCAGGCCTGCGTGGGCGGCTTCGGGCAGTGCGCCATGGTCTGGCTCATAGTAGGGCAACCACAAGGGCAACGCGACCTTCAGCCGCTTGCCACACAACTGGTCCGAGGCCATCCAGATCCGGCGGAGGGCTTCGAGAAGTTGCGGTGATCGTAGCGGGGTTTGCGGCCGCTACGGCGAGGGGTTGATGCCGGCTTCTTCCGCCCGAGCAGCCGGATCGCATACTTCCGGTGATAACCACAGACGGCGCAGAACTCATCCAGTATCCTCGCCGTGCCGGCTCGTTTCGCCTTGCGGTAACGGCCACGGATCGCTTCCAGATAGGCCCGTCGCTCGTGTTTGCCCATGATCGGTAACCTCCATTTCGTCGGTTACCCGCAATTTGAGTCAACGTACCTGTCCGTCTACTCCGTTCGGTTACATTCTTTGTGAGGCAATTCGCGTGACGCGTGCCAACCGTGCGCTTCCATCCAAAGTGGGCTATAGATATAGTTTGCGATCTGGGGGTACGCCATGAAACACCTGACACACATTCTCCAAGCTTGGTTTATCGGATTGTCCCTGGTCATGGCTGCTCCGGCCTCGGCAGGAGACGTACAAAAGCACGGTGGTGCCTACTATATACGCCTGCCGGCCACCGTCGATTTCGCGCAGGTGGTGAACCGTCTGCAGACCGAAATCCAGGCCAAGAACTGGGAAGTGCTCAAGGTGCAGGATGTGGACGAGGGTCTCAAGGCCAACTACCACATGAACATTCAGAACAAGGTCGTCTATGCGTGCAAATCCCAGTACCTGGCGCAGGCCATCAAGGAAGATCCGAATATCACGCTGATCGTTCCCTGTCGCTTTGCGGTGTATCGCGTGGATGCCTCCGGAAAGGCTGCCGGCGGAAAGCCGGGCAAGGCGGGGAAAATAATCGTTGGCATTTCGGATCCGGCGGAGGAAGCCCGCCACCTGGGCATCAGGCAGATGGAAGCCGCCAAGGCAGCCAGCAAGGAACTACAGGAAGTCCTGCAGGCCGTGGCTGACGATGTTCTCAAGATGAAGTAGGGCGTGAGGTACCATTATCCAAGCCTCGTGGATTGGCAAGGGCCACGCAGTACGGGGTGCTTGCGAAAGCGCCTGCCTATTCCATAGGGTACCGACTGTGGTCAAGTGGATGTCGACAGTCTTGCTAACGGTGAGCATCATGGGGTCGGCGCTGGCGCAGGAACACATTGCAATCAAGCTGCTGCCGCCCGAGATGGAGGGCGGCAAGCCGTTCATGCAGATCTTGAAGGAACGACACTCAACGCGTGAGTTTGCGACCAAGCCGCTACCACCCGAGATTCTCTCAAACCTGATTTGGGCCGCGTTCGGCGTGAACAGGCCCGACTCGGGCAAGCGCACTGCGCCCTCGGCGCGCGACTGGCGCGAAATCGACGTTTATTTGGTATTGCAAGATGGCGCCTATCGCTACGACCCTCAGGCCCACGCACTGACACTCGTGGTGGCGAAGGATATCCGCAAGCTCACTGGGGTACAGGACTTTGTAGCAACGGCCCCGTTGAACCTGGTTTATGTGGCAGACCTTGACAGGATGAGGGATGCCACGACGGAGCAGCAAACGTTCTATGCGGCAGCGGACACCGGTTTCATCGCCCAGAACGTGTATCTCTTTTGTGCCTCGACTGGCCTCGGCACGGTGGTGCGCGCCTCGGTAGACCGTGACGCCCTGGGTGCCGCGTTGGGGCTGAACAGTCGTCAAAGAATTATCCTCGCGCAAACCGTAGGCTATCCGGTCGGCAATGCGCCATAGCGAACCGGCTTGATGCTGCTGGCCGGATCAGTCCTGTAGACCGGTCGTTCCATAAACCATCTTCCGGCTCAGGCATTGACGGCTATTGGCCGACAGCAGGCTTTCCGTATCAACGCTGAGCGGTGTTGATGCTTCCCGAGCAAAGCGTACTTCGCGACGCTCGAATCTGTGTTGAAACACCTGTTCGTACTTGGATCGGTGCCATCCTTGATCTCGACACAGACGTTTAGCCTATGATTAGCCTGCAGTTCGCCCTGCGTAGTATTGCGCGATGGCCAGAAGCATGGCGATACGGTTCATATATGCCTTGAGCATTGGCGCCTCGGCCTCAACCAAGTCACTTGGAATGTGATCCAGAACTCCAGAACTAAGCCAGCGCAGGATAACCAAGGCTTTCAGGTCGGCAATGGTCAGACGATTGTCCGCGAAGAACTCCCCTCCACGGTACTCAAGCTGATTCTGTAGCCAGCGCAAATATCGGGGCAATGGACCTTTTACCAGGGCCTCCCGAGCACTTTTCAGGGCATCTCCCGTCATCCCGAAAGTTGCCCCAATCTTGATGTTGATGTCTTCCAGCGCAGCCATGACCTCGTCGCATAACAAGGCCTGAAACTCGTCTACGGGATACAGGCCGGCCAGTTTTCCGACATAGCGCGTAATCGCGTCACTTTGGGTGATCTGCACATCATTGACGTGAAGCGTCGGCACCTGATTTAGTGGGGTTGTCTTACTGATTTCGGGAAAATCCTTGGGTACAAACCGATGGTCCTCAAACGGAATTCCACCAATATGCATGGCCAGCCGAGCCGGCTCTGCTCGTCCACCGGAAAAGTCGAAATAAGTCAGCTTCAGCTTATTCATTTGTCGTCCTTCTTGGGTTTCAAACGGAGGGCCGGAAGACCTGTTGCCATTGGGCAATTGCCAGTTGTCTTCATGATAACCAATACTTGATCAAATTGATCGCGATAACAGGTCAAGGTGATATTGGCGAGGCAGCTTGCCACCGAGAGCCAGACTGCACTCCCAGTGACAGCCACCCCACGCTCACCCCACCTTGTTGATGGCCTCCATGATCTTCAGCGATGCACTGTTCGTGGCATTCTGAAGGGTCTTGGATGACAGGTGAGCATACCTCTGCGTCACACGGCTGTCGGCATGCCCCAGCACCTGTTGCACTTCGTACAGGCTACGACCAACATTCACCAGCATGGACGCGAAAGAGTGCCTGTAATTCCGCATGCGGAATTAGCGCCATAATTCCGAGTCCCGGATTATTCCGCATACCGATCTCCGGGGGCTGAAATCCCCGTAGAATACGCAGCCAAGGCCACCACCAATGCGGAATAATCAGAGGCTCTTCAAGAAGGCCAGTAGGCGATCATTGGGACGGAAACGCGGTGCGCGCACGTTGGTGGTCGCGGCCTTGGCCAACGCCTGTTCTTTGAGTTGCATGTCCGCCTGGAAATAAATGGCAGTCGTTTCCACCGATTCGTGACCGAGCCAGAGCGCGATGACCACACGATCTGCGCCATGGTGCAGCAAATTCATCGCCAGCGAATGTCTCAAACTGTGTGGCGTGACGTTCTTGCCGATGAGTGAGGGGCAGTGAAGGCGCGCTACGGCGAGATGCTTGTTCAGCAGGTATTCCAGACTGTCATGGCTCAACGCTGTGCCACGCAGCGATTTAAAGATCGGGTCGGACGGTGGGTACTGGCATTCGCGTAGCCAACTCCGCAGCACCGCCACGGTATTTTTGCGCAGCGGTGTACAGCGCTCCTTTCGCCCCTTTCCCATACAGCGTACATGCGCGCCGGCGCCCAGTACAAAGTCTTGACCGCGCAGGCCGAGGAGTTCCGATGCGCGCAGCCCTGTTCGCAAGGCCAATAGGAGCAGGGCTCTATCCCGTCGCCCGATCCAGGTCGTGAGGTCAGGCGCGGCGAGTAGTGCGTCCGCTTCATCCGGTGTCAGGTAAGCAATTGGTCGGCGCACATAGCGTTTGCTCGGCATGGCGAGAACGCATTGCGCCACGGCGCTATACTCCGGTGCGTGCAGGGCGACATAGCGGAAGAAGGAATGAATGGCGGCCAGGCGTGCATTACGGCTGCGGACGCTATTGTCGCGGTCCTGCTCGAGATGATCGAGGAACACACCGACAAACGCCGCATCCAAGTCGGGCAGCGACAGTGCTGAGGGTGATTTGCGCAGGCGCTGCTGAGCAAACTGCAGGAGTAAGCGAAAGGTATCGCGGTAACTGGCGATGGTGTGTGAACTGACCTGCCGCTGGCGCAGGAGTCGATCCAGGAAGAACGACTCCAGGAGCGCGGAGAAAGTGCTGACTCCATTTTGAATTGTGTTCATGGCCGCATCCCCCGCTCGGAGCGTGCTACCCGGCGCATTACGTAGTGCATCAGTTGCGGCGTCGCGGTGAGATACCAATAGGTATCGGTAATGTGGGCATGTCCGAGATAGGTGGAAAGTTCCGGCAGGTGCCGTTCGACATCGACGCCGCGGCGATGCCACTCGGTCAGTGTGTTGATGGCCAGTCGATGCCGAAAGTCCAGCAGACGAGGTCCGCGTGAATCATCCGGGCCGCGCAGGCCGATCTGGCGAGACAATTTGACGAAGGTCCAGCGCACGACGCAATCCGTCAGGCGAGTACCAGCGTCCGAGAGGAAGAAGCTCGGACTATCTGGGTAACGGCACAAACGATCCCGGCGCTTTGCATAGCGTTGCAACGCCGATTGCGTGGTGGGATGCACCGGCACATAACGCGACTTACCGAATTTGCTCTCGCGAATCGTCAGTACGCCATTGACGAGATCGACATCGTTTCGATCCAGATACAAGGCTTCATTGGTGCGCAGACCGGTGGCAACATACAAGCCGAATAGCGTGGCATAAGTATGCGGTCGCAGACCGGTCGCCGATGGCAGTTGCCGTGCCACCTCAAGCAAGAGGCCGATGTCTTCGTCGCGATAAATATAGGGCTCCGGACGTTGTAACTGATACGGTAGCAAGTCCGGTGATGGCACGAGCGTGCGTGGATCGCTCGCGCTGCAGTACTGCGCAAACCGACGCACCATGCCTAAGCGGTTGGCCCATTGCGCCGGCTGCGCATTGGCAGGCTGAGTCGCCCACGCCAGAGCGAGATCGGTGGTGATGTACGTTGCGCCCGCAGCATCGGCGAAGTCGACGAAGCGTTGCAGCAAACGTCCGGGCAACCGCAACTTGACGCCGAGGGCACGGCGGAGCGCCAGATACTGATCGAGCGAAGCTTGTAACGACGTGGCAGGGGGTGATTTCCTCATGATGCACTACCCGGCCACGGTAGGGCAATGCGGCGCAGCGCAGCAATATCCACCTTGGCGTAAATCTGCGTCGTCGTCGGTTGTTGATGCCGGAGCAATTGACCGATCTCATCCAGGGACGCACCCCTGCGCAGCAGCTCTGTTGCCAGCGAATGCCTCAGCAGGTGAGCCCCTTTGAACTCGGGGTTCAACCCGACGCGTTGCAGTGCGCGACGCATGACATTGCAAACGGCGACAGCGCTGGCAAAGCCACGCCGTGGAGCTTTCGAACGAACAAATACGCGACGCGTCGAGCACACGGGACGAACGTGACGCAGATAGTGCGCCAAGGCGGCGCCGACATCCTTGGGCAGTGGCAATCGTGCCAGCCGTTGGCCCTTGCCACGCACGAGAATCTCGCCGGCCTCCCAGTCCAGATCATCCAAGGTCATCCCAACTACGTCCCCGGCGCGCAACCCCAGACGTGCCAGCAACAACAAGATTGCATAATCGCGTTGGCCTACCCGTGTATTGCGATCGCAGGATTCGAGCAGTCGCTCCACTTGTTCGGGTGGGAGCGACTTGGGCAGTTGTGATAAGCGCCAGAGTGCAACGCCCGGTACGGCGGCAGCCAGATCCATCTTGATCGCTCCGCGTTGGAGTAGAAAACGCAGGAACGAGCGCAGCGCCGTGACCGTCAATTTGGCGTGAGTACGGCTGACCCGCTGGACTTGACTAAGAATGAAGTGATGGAGATCTTGCGGGCAGAGTTCCGAAATACGCAGCGCCTTGCCGGCGAACCGCTCAGTCAAAAAACGCCGCACGATAGGCAGATAGCTGATCAACGTCGACGGCGAGAGGCCGCGTTCCGACCTGAGGAATAGCTCAAAATCTCGCGTGAGCTTGCCCATCGCGCTCCGATCGATCCGTGGTGACACTACCCGAACGCAGCCGATCCCGCGTAAAAACGAGAGAAGTTGTTGCGTCGTCGCGACGTCCCCGCGTCGCACAACACTGCGACGGCGGCGACCCATGTGAAATTGCCGGAGCCACTGCTCATCCAGCTTTGCCAGCGGGAGTTTGTGCCGCTTGAGCCAACGGCTGAGTTCCGCCACCAGCGTACATTTGACGTGAATAGTCGTCGCGGCGTAACCCTCGCTGGCGAGGAGCGTTGCAAATCTATCGAGGTGGGATACCAGTGGGCCACCGCCGGAACAACTGGGTAGTGCCGTAACGGCACCGTTGCGAGTGATCTTCATCGTCAGTCTCCTTAAATCGAGGGGAAATCCCCAAGGAGACGACACTCCAATAACGTCGGGAACTCAAGCGCCCACCGTGGCGCAGATCACTCCCACAAAATCTGTATTGATTTCATCGCCCTGTAACGACGTTGGCCAAGGCCGCGACCACCAACGTGCGCGCACCGCGTTTCCGTCCCAATGATCGCCTACTGGCCTTCTTGAAGAGCCTCTGATTATTCCGCATTGGTGGTGGCCTTGGCTGCGTATTCTCCAGGGATTTCAGCCCCCGGAGATCGGTATGCGGAATAATCCGGGACTCGGAATTATGCCGCAGGTCATGGTAGCGCAGCCACGGAAGGCCTGCCTTGGCGCGCAAGCAGTGCCAGGTGTGAGCAATGTGGACATATCGTGTCCCTGTTTCCAGGTTGGTGAACACGTACTCATACTTTCCCTCCGTCCCGATCTCATCCAGGACTTCAATGGCGGCATCCGATAACGGTACTGACCTGAGCCTGCCACCCGACTTTGACACTTTCGAGGCACATTTTTCACTGACACCCAGCAACAGTGCGGGTTTCGGGGCGTTAAGTTGCGAAAAGCCTAGATACATGGATTGTTGATTTTCACGCCTGAAGGCCGCTACGATAGGGGCCATGTACCTACGCGAGAGCAAACAACGGCGAGCGGATGGCAGCGTCGTGACCTACCTGCAACTGGCGGAGAATGTCTGGGATGCCGCGAAGGGAAGGTCGCAAGCGAGCATCGTTCATAACTGCGGGCGCGCCGACGATCCAGAAGTCGTCGAGCGGCTGCGCCGGCTGGCCAAGAGCATCCTGCGCCGATGCTCGCCGGAAGAGATCGTCGGCGCCGGTGGCGACTGGCGCCTGATCTGCGCTTGGCCCTACGGCGACCTCTACGTCCTCGAAGCCATCTGGAAGCAACTCGGCATTGACGCCATCGTGCGGCAGCAGGCCGGCACGCGGCATCTCGGATTCGATGTTGAGCGCGCCCTGTTCGCCCTGATCGCCAATCGCGCCTGCGCCCCGGCCTCGAAGCTCTACTGTCATGAGCAGTGGCTCAAGGAAGATGCGCATATCGACGGGACGCAGGGGCTGAAGCTGCACCAGCTCTACCGCGCCATGGACTTCCTCGAGGCGAACAAGGAAGCCATCGAGCAAGCCATCTTCCACCGGGTGGCCGACCTCCTCAACCTGGACGTGGAGGTGATCTTCTACGACACCACCTCGCTGCACTTTGAAATCGACGACGAGGATGACGGGGACCAGGAAGGAAACGTCCACGGCAGCCAGGCGGCCGGCAAGAAAGCCTACGCGGCGCCCCGCAAGCGCGGGCACAGCAAGAACGGCCGCAGCGACGTGCCGCAGATCGTGGTGGGGATGGCCGTCACGCGGGACGGATTCCCGGTGCGCCACTGGGTGTTTCCTGGCAACACGGTCGACGTCACCACGGTCGCCCGGGTCAAGGAAGACCTGCGTGGCTGGCAACTCACCCGCTGCCTCTTCGTGGGCGATGCCGGAATGGTCTCGCAGGCCAACTTGCAGACCTTGTCCCGGGGCGGCGGAAAGTACATGCTGGCGATGCCGATGCGGCGCGGCGACGAAGTCACCGAGGCGGTCCTGTCGCGTCCGGGACGCTACCGCACCGTCGCTGAGAATCTGGAGGTCAAGGAAGTCATTGTCGGAGAGGGAGAGCGACGGCGACGCTATGCGGTCTGCTTCAATCCACTGGAAGCCACGCGCCAGAAGTCGCATCGTGAGGAACTGCTGCACGAGTTGGAGGCGGAATTGGCCGGCCTGTCCGATCTGGCCAAAGTGAGCCACACGAAACGGGTTTGCGGCTTGCGCACCAGCGCTCGCTACGGGCGCTTGCTGAAGAAAACGAAACGGGGTCTGGCGATCGATCGTCAGGCGGTGACCGAACTGGAACGCTTCGACGGCAAATTCGTCGTGCATAGCAACGACGACACGCTTACGGCCGAAGACATGGCGCTGGGCTACAAACAGCAGCAGCGGGTGGAAGAAGCCTGGCGGACGATGAAGAGCGGGTTGAAGATGCGCCCGGTGTTCCACTGGGCGCCCCACCGCATTCATGCCCACGTCGCCATCACGGTCCTGTCCCTGTTGCTTGAGCGGACCATTGAGCATGCTTGCCAGGATTCCTGGCGCAATATCCGGGATGACCTGAAACGCATCCAGTTGGCGCAATTGTCCAGCCCCAATGGTCGCGTCTGGCAGGTGACCGAGCCTTCGCCAGATGCGGCTAACCGACTGAAACTGTTAAAAATAAAGCCGCCAAAACCAATCCTGAATCTGGATTGACCGCCTTCCCCGCCTAGATACACACCGATTTCGGCTCCCTCGCCGAATGCTTTGCGCCATGCGGCCTTCCGAGGGGCGTGTTACTTGGCGGTGTCAAAGTCGGGGCAGAGCAAGCAGACCGGCAAGGCTGTTCGACACGGTCACCCGATGGAGGCTTTCCCTTGCGTGCCATGTCGATAGGAAGTTTGTGTCCACGCACGCGGACTCCGGCGTGATGGTGACCCATAGAGCAAAAAGGCCATCCCGAGGAGTGGCCGAAGTGCGCGTTGTGGGTGGTGGCCAAGGCAGAATCGAACTGCCGCCACGCGAATTTTCAGTTGTGTAAACTCGTTGTTTTTATTGATAACGTGGCGCCAACGCTCGCCAATACGCGCTGATCGGCGCCAAATCTGTCACGGTTGTTTCTTTTGTGTTCTCCTGGCAACTGGTATGCAGCGAGTGACTCGGGTATCCGTCTCTATAAGACTTACTTCAAGCTGGACAGGTACGCTGCAAGCTCATTAATTTCCTCTTCAGTCAATGATTCAGCAACGACATTCATGCCAAGCAAGCCATAACCCACCTCGCGACTGGCATATTTCGTTAGTCTTGACACTATATAATCATGCTTTTGCCCTGCAAGACGCGGGAAATCTACAAGACCTACCGCTCTACGATTCTCTTCACCTTCAGCATTATCGCCATGACAATTTCCACAAGAAAGACCTACCCTTTTCGTAATTTGCCTTTTAAAGACGTCTTTGCCCTTCGCGATCAAGACAGGATCAAGAGATTCGTCTGAAGTAGAAGATTTTAGTTCTTGCTCGCTGTAGTACCTGGCCATATTGCGAATGTCGCTTTCTGACGTCTGGTCTACTTCAGATCCCATTTTTTCACTTACGCGCCCATGTATTTTGAATTCCTTTTCTCTTAGCAATTGCTGTAAGAGATATCCCTGCAGTTGTCCAGCAAGATTTGGAACATTTGGCAGAGGACTATTTCCATCAACCCCATGGCAGGCGCCACACATCTGAACCAATTTGGAATCCGGCGTGAATTTATCCGCAAGTACAAAAGGAGCGTATGCGACCACGCAGACCAACAAAAACTTGTTCATTGTGTTTGCCTTGAGCACTTCTTGCAGGACCGCTTTCATTTGGTGTTCTCCATAGGGCTTTGGTGAATCAATTATTGGCCACTTTGATGTCTGCCGCAGCTAATGCCTTGGAGATTATATGGATGAAAGCAGTGTAAGTGTGAAATGGCAAGAACCATAGGGGAGGCGTGGTGGTCGGAAATCCAGATCGAGAAACGCATCAGAAGGAAGTGCCGCTCAATACCGACCCCAGGACCGCTCAATACAGACCCCAAGAGCAACCTATACAGAAGCCAGAAAAGCGAAAAGGCCACCCCGGAGGGATCGTGCCGGGAGGAAGTCCTGATCCAGATTGCTTGCCTCAAGTGTCAGACTGGGGTTCCTCGCTTTGGTGGTCATGCGTGGGCGACTTAGCGGCAGACTGGCTCCAGGTTTGCCGGCAGGACATTGGAGTCGTTTACATTGCTTATCATCTGGAACACGGCCGTCTCGAACGCGATAATTGGGGGGAAGCCATGGCTCATCTTGCCGATCACGATACAGGGAGTGGTGAAAGCCACTGTCGGTTTTTCCTTCGGCCGCAAATAGATGTCCACAGGCAGGGGCGCCAGGGAGATCTTCCCCCTCTTTGAAACCTTGACTCCATGGGCACTTGCCTGGATCCGCGTGGTCTTGAACTGGGCGTGCCTATCCTTGACGCGCATTTCGGTGCGAATTTTCTGAGCATCTTTGCCGGCAACGAGAACCGTCTTCGCCAGGGCCGACTGACTTGCCATCGCAGCGCCGATGAAGGCAACTGCCGCTAGGATCTGTTTGGAGTTCATTTCTGCCCAATGCTTTATCTTGTGTAATTTAAGATGCATTTATCATGCCATAGAGATATCTGCGAATGGGCTTGACACCGTTTTGATGCCAAGTCAAAGCCGACCCTAAACTGCGCCCGAAGAGAACGCCAAAAACCATGATGTGGCCGTGACTGAGCACCTACGGTACCGGTGCGGGATGTGGGAGGTAATCCGATTCGGGCGGGCATGGACCGCCGAGCCGAGAATTATGGTTGGAATCTGGACGAAGAAATTAGCGACTCGTTGAGAAGCCGACATTTGCTTCATAGCCCAAGTTGAAAAAGTGGCTGAATCTAACGGTGGCCATAAGAGGCACGCATATTGCACATGAGGACTTAACCAAGCTATAGCAGCGTCAAAATGTCAATGAAAAACCCTGTGGACGAGGATGCCGCTCCCTTGTTCTTGGAGAACCTGGATCGGGCCGGCAACCGAAATGAGCAAGTTAATCAAGCAAGCGCATCGCCTGACAAAGGCCGATGGGCTACCCAACGTGCCACCGAAAAGCCGGAAGACCGGGTTCTGAAGCTAAAGGCGCAGGCTTGGTTTGATTCTCTTCCCCCAGGGGTCCGACCTTATAACCTGGCTGAACGCTATCCTCGGATATGTAACCGTGTCGTTGAGCGCTGGGGATACCCCGATCTGATGATTCGCTTTTTCGATAACCTTTTGACGGATCGGCGTGGTGGTCGTCGGGGCTTTCCGATGACGATTGCAGTTGAGATTGCCGGTCTGAAAAAGCATTGCCAGGCAATTGTTTCTGCGACAAACGACGATGTCTGGAATCGGGCTATCGCCAGCCGCGAGTTCTGACGCCCGAAAGCCCAAGTGCGACGTGGATCAGCGTTCGAAGTTGGTGTTGGCGCGCCCAAAGAGACCACAGAATATCGCAAGCGTTTAATGATGAATCAGCTTGCGCACTCCAGGTATTACCGGGCGCCCTGGATAGGCGCTTTGGATAGGGAACGGGAAGATATAGGGAACCGAAGATGATGCACAAGAACATACTTGTTCGATGGGGTTGGCTGAAGTTCATGTACATCTGCAACGTTGTCGGAACGGGGCTAGCCGGATTGGGGATAATCACCGTTCCCGATCTGGTGAAATCTGTGTTCGGTCTGCCAACTGAAGATCCGGTCACGTTTGGGATCATTGGTTGTGTTTACTTAACCGTCGGGCTTCTCTCCATACTCGGACTACGATCTCCCCTCAAATATGTGCCGATTCTGTTCTTTCAACTGATCGGCTCAGCGGTTTGGTTTGTAGGTGGAATTGTGCTGCCCCTCCTGGTTGCAGGACGCCTTCCGACGCATGCGATACCGATTGCCATACTCTATGCAACCTACGTCATAGGGGCTTTGATGGCCATACCTTTCCCGTATGTCTTTGCCAAGCAATCTGATGCGCTGATGCGTAGGTCCGATTCGACCCTTACGCTGGGGTGAGCGCGATGTCCGCGCTGTCTTCCACAAGCGGCAACCTCGCAGTAACCCAAGCTTATTCCCGGTCCCATATAGACGGCCACAGCACTCAATACCGAGTCCAAACCTGTCCATACCGACACCAGAAGTCATCATTTAGGGATCGCTCACGTTAGACGGGTGGAGCGGCTCAATAGGTGCGGGAGTCTGGCGCAACGGCGCCCCGACAGCAGGGACATCGGGAGGTGTTGCGGAATTGTTGCGCCTGATCCGCAACGCAGCGGGCCATGCCGTTATTGACTTCTGGGAGGCGTTGCGTTGTTGCGGCAACTTTAGGGCGGCCAGCCCACAGATGCCACTAGAGGACGGTGAGGGGATACTGGCGTCCAGGGCGTCGAGTGGAGGCGTGAAGGAGGTGCCCGTCGATGGCCTCCACGATGCCGTTTGCTCTATACTTTCCTCATGTGCGGACGCGCTATGCGCTGACTTCCTCTGCCGAAGAGCTTGCAGAGCGGTTCAATCTGCAGCGGGTGCAACGACTCTCATCCCACTACAACATCGCCCCCAGCCAGATGACCCCGATGGTGCGCGACACCGGCCAAGGACGAGAGTTGGTCTTGCTCAAGTGGGGGCTTATCCCATCTTGGGCCAAGGACACCACCATCGGCGTCAAGCTGATAAATGCTCGGGCGGAAACGTTGGCAGACAAGCCCGCCTTGAAAGTGCCATATGCTTAGCCATAATCAACACAGTACAGTGGTACAAGGCGAGCGGCAGTGCCGGGATTGCCGACTGATTTCATAGGAAATGATTATGTTGCGTTTAATTGGGTTGGTGGTTGTGATCGTCATCATCGTACTTGGATGGCCACAGATACATCAGTGGTATGAGGGAAGGATTACACCAAAGCAAGCAGTGGGGGAGATTCGAAACAAGGTTGGCAACGAAATAATTACACATGACAAAAAGGGTAATCCAAGCCACGAGAGCCAAGACAAAAAATAATGGAAGCAGAAGCGGCAACAGGAATGGGGAGGCAAGGGCCACGAGAATCAATCCGACCAGCACCAGCGACCCAAGGACCAGGAGGATGGCCACGCGGAAGAGAACCGCGGTGGCAACCAGATGACATACAATTTTTGGACTCGCCTGGGGGGCACAAATGGGATTCATTAGCGGATTGGTGAAGATAACGAAAGGCGCGGCAATCGGTGTTGCTACCGTGACGGCTCTACCAATATTTGGGGCGGTAGGGACTATTACTGCAGTTGGCATTGCTCACGTGATCGGTATATTTCGTGTGGCCAAGCAGCCCGATGCCCTCAATGCTTGTCCTCCCCCAACCCACTCATCACGTTCCCAAGCAGCCCAACAAGCGTTTCCATTCCCCTGATGATTAACCCGATCTGTGCATCATTGGGCTCCGTCGCGTCCAGCATGGCAACGGTTTCATCTCAGGGGACGCCCATGCGTTCCTCGAATGGAGACGCGGCTGAAGATGGCCCGGCCTTACAGCCAGCGCGAATTACCACGTTACGCCTTGCGATCTCGTGGTCCGAGGAAAAACCAGAGGATCAAGCCCAGCAATGGCAGTAGCACCACTGCGAGTATCCAAATCAGTTTCTTCTCGTTCGAAGCGGAGCTTTGGAAAATATTGATAATTGCCCAGATATCTCCGGCGCGGACACTGAAGCAACCGAAACTACGCCGATCCCGGCGAGGCTCTTCGATACGATCACCCGAAGGAGCTTTTCCCTCAATGACTCCTGCGTGGCATGGCGATAGGAAGTTGTGCCCACACACGCGGACTCCGGCGAAGGGGTGACGCCAGAAACGCGAAAAGGCCACCCCGAAGAGTGGCCCATTGCGCGGTGTAGGTGGTGGCCAGGGGCAGAATCGAACTGCCGACACGCGGATTCCCCCTTGCCCCAAGTGCAAGAGTGCGCACTTTCATTGGCAGCAGATCAGAACTACCCACTCCGATTTTCAACAAGGCGATCATCTTCACCAAGAAACTCGCTTCGTGAACTATGCTTAGCTAAGCCGGTCCCAAATAATTGATAGAGCATTGAACCGCTGCACTTCCAGGTGCAGCAGTTGGTGAGGGAGCTATCGACGCTTTACGCCATCAGCAAAGGAAGTGCCATGAACAGAGTAAAAACCATATCTGCCTTCATCCCATTGATCCTTGCGTCAGCCGCATTAAGCGGAGGTGTTTTGGCCGCAGGCTCTGACGGTAGGGGTTCCCGCAGCGGTGGAGGTGTCCACAGCGGTGGGGGCTTCCGTGGTGGCGGCGGCTTCCAGGGAGGGGGCTTCCGTGGTGGCGGCGACTTGCACAGTGGTGGAGGCTTCCGTGGTGGTGGAGGCTTCCAGGGTGGTGGCTACCGCGGTGGGAGCGGCTACCGCGGTGACGGCGGCTACCACGGTGGCGGTGGAGGTCACGGACGCGTTGGCGTGTTCATCGGCGCCCCCCTATTTTGGGGGCTTGACTATTCTTATCCCTACTTTCCGTATTCGTATCCCTATCCCTATCCCTACCCGTCCTATCCACCTTACGGCGCCTCGGCGACTTTACCTCCCGTGTACGTGGAACAAGGAAATGAAGAGGCTGCTCCTCCTCCGCAGTCCGGTTATTGGTATTACTGCGCGAATCCGCCAGGTTACTATCCTTACGTACAAGAATGCCCCGGTGGTTGGCAGCGGGTGGCACCGCAGCCTCCGCCAGCTCCAGTAGCGGAGCATCAGCCCGCTCCGGTAGTGGTGCCGAAGACGCTGGTTCTGGAAGGCGTGAACTTCGACAACGACAGCGCCCAGTTGCATTCCGATGCGGATGAGATCTTGGACAAAGCCGTTGCCACCCTACGGGAGTGGGGGGATGTGAAAGTGGAAGTGGCCGGTTACACCGACTCAGCCAGCACCGACGCCCACAACCAGGAACTATCGACCAGCCGCGCCAGTGCGGTGCGCGACTACCTGATCTCCAAGGGTATCGATGCCAGCCGCCTGACTGTAAAAGGCTACGGCGAGTCCAACCCGATTGCTGACAACGGAACAGCCGAAGGCCGCCTCAAAAACCGCCGCGTCGAATTGATACCTCAGCCATAAAAGAGCGTTTGCACTGATTGCACTACTGGGACTTCGACATCCAAGAACAAGCCGTGGAGCCCTTTTTCACGGCATCGTGGCCATGCCCTGCGGCCTGCGGTTGAGTGTGTTTGGGTTGATCTCACCAGATGCATTTTCGCCACTGTAGCCGCTGCGTCTAGAAGGGTCACAAGCCTCACATCGGAGTCACCCCAGGATCTCGCCAAGCCCGCGAATGGTGTAGATTGAAAGTAACCAGTCAATCTGACAACATGAACAAGAGTGCAAGTTCCGGGGGAGCGGACATGTATAACAATTCAATTAGCGGCTATGAGGTCCAGTTCATTCCGCTGGAGCGGCGCATGGTTGACCGCCGTGGCCCCGCACGCAAGGCAGCCCTCCTTACCGGGCTGGTAAAGGAAAGGCGCCGTTTCGGGGGCAGGCGGAAAAAGGGCACGATCTACTCACCGAATTTCATGGCGCATGTTGCAGTGGCCGCGCTAAGCCGAACTTTGGGTCTTAGTGCGAAGTAATAGCTTGTTTGCTATGCGATTTGTGGTGGCGAGCCGATGGTTTACTGGGTACGCGCGGGGTTCACTCCGAGGAGCTTGAAGGCCTTGTCCTGCAAGGGCGTGGGGCGAGTCGTGAGGATGATCTTGGCCTTGGGATTGAGCGCCGTGTAGGTGATGTTGTAGGCCAGCGTGCCGAGATCCTGCATCAGGGTGCGGAAGCTGTGCAAGGGCGTGCCGTCGTCGGCGTGCTTGCTTGCGTCTTTATCCTTCGCATGATCCGAGCGCCGCGCCTTGGCGACGGCGGAGACCTTGATGGCCTGCGCTTCTTCGATGAACTCGTCGTCGAACAGCATGGGCTTCAGGCGCTCACGCATGTGCCATTCCACGTAGTAGGCAAGCATGCACAGGAAGACGTGGGCGCGAACCCGCTCGGTGCTGTAGTGGAACACCGGTCTGACTTTAAGGTCGACGGTCTTGATCGAGCGGAACGCCCGCTCCACACGAGACAGGCTCTTGTAAGCGGCGACCGCCGCATTGGGGTCGAGCTGGTCCGGGGGCAGACTTGTGCGGATGACGTACAGACCGTCCAGGGCGGCTTCGGCATCGATCTGCGCGTGCTTGCGCTTCCAGGTAAAGCGCGCCTGCGCAATCGTCAACTCAAAGTGCTTGGCCATGCGGTAGCGGTCGATCACGCGGCCGACGCGCAGAGCGATCTCTGGCTCGCCACGCAGCGGGTTGCGCGGGCGCAGCACGGCGGTGGCAATGGCCGCAAGCTCGGTTTCGGTGGCTGCCAATAACTCAGCGCGCTTGCGGGCTCGCTCTTCGGCGAGCAAAGGATTGCGACAAACGATCAGCCGCTCGCCCGGGAAGTGCTCACTGTCCACTTCGAGCAGGTTGCGCTCATCGAACAATGAAGGCTGGAAAGGCCCTCGTTCCTGAGCCAGCAAAGCGATCTGCGGCGAGCGCAGACTGCTGATCCAGTCCATGCCGTTGGGCTTCAGGTCCTGCTCAATGCGCGCCGAGGTGATCATGCCGCGGTCGCCCACCCAGGCGATCCGGGCAATTGCGAAGCGGTCCTTCAGCTTGGCGACCTGAGCCGATACCGTCGCCGGATCCGCGCGGTTGCCCTCGAACACCTCCACCGCAATCGGGCATCCATCGGCATTGCAGATCAAGCCGAAGACGATTTGCGGATCGTCCCGCTTGCCATCGCGCGAATGACCCCGCGCTGCCAGGGGGCAGCACCTTCCGGTCAGCCAGGTGGAGGTCAGATCGTAGAGCACCAAGGTGCTGCCTGCCAGGTGCTGCCGCGCCAGACGCTTCTCGATCGCGGGCTGCGCCTCGTGCAGCCAATCCAAGGCACGGTAAAGCTCATCGGCTTCAATGTTACCCACACCCAGAACCCGTCCAAGAGAGTGCGCCGCGGTCTCGTCACGCAGCATGCGGTGGGTCGCGAGCTTAGAGCCAGGCGACACCACACGGGCCACGAGCATCGCCAACAAGACCCGTCGCAGCGATGCCGGCGCGGCGCCGAACCAGTCTTGTGCTCCACACGTTATCGCACTGCTAAGCGCAGCGGCGACGTGACCGTGCGGAAGACTGCGTTCGACGGTGAAGACGTCATCCGCACTGGGTACGGCGACGCCGCCCTTGAGGAGAACCTTGAGACCTTCGATGACCTCGGTGGGAAGGCACGAGAGGTTGGCGAGGGTGCGTTTCTTGATCTTGCCCTCTTCGCGATAGGACTCGCGCAGCAAGACGGCTGGGGGTGAATTGCGATTGGGGACGGCTTCGACATACATGGCGCGTAGAGTGCCATATCTGTTTGGAACAGTCAAGAGACTATTAACATATTACATGGCTACATCAATGCTTGAAAAAATAGCTGAAATCCGCACCACGCAAAGATCTCAGCTATTTCACACGCCCAAAGTTCGGGCTAAATAGGCGCGAGGGCAAAGAAACGGCTGTTGAGAGGACTCGGCGTCTCTTTTATGTATGCTGTACGCGTGCTTTGAAAGATCTGATCGTCGTGCTCTTTTCGGCCGATGTTGCTGCGGCCCAACGCCAGGTCAGATCGCTCGGTCTTTTTCCGGCGGATGCGGCCCATCTGGAAGACGAGCTCGATGCAAACTGACTTTCGCCAACCCACGAAAATTATGGCGCTGGCGGAGCTATTCGAATTCCCTTGCCAAGGTAAGGTTCACATGCACCAATGATCGGCAGCGCTCTCTTTACTGCTGTGAGTGCTATTGACCGCATAGGGGTCGAAGTACCCGTTCGCGATACACGGAAGCGGCCATTGCCAATCGGTCGCAACTGGAAAGGGGTGACCGTCCGCAACGACCGATCTAGGGTCATTGCTCATTCGCACATGAACGTCGGCTGTTGAGTGCGGACCGGAGTCCCCCTGCGGCAACTTCCTTGCCTTGTGAGCGTCTCCGGCCTGTGCCAATCAGTCGAGGGGCGGTCCACGGGCTAGGGCGTGCGATTGACCGACGCGGCGCGACTGAGCCACGAACTAACTTGCTTTTTCTTTCGGTAATACCCAACCAATTCGCACTGAGCCAGGATATGCCCCTGCATCGCCTTCTCCATGGTTGCTTTGGTCGCCGGGTTCAAAACCGGCAGGACGGTGTCGAGCGCATAAAGCTTGTGAAGTATCGATGGCGGCCGATAGGGGGCAGGGGCCGCCATAGGGGTATCAGCCGCGCGCGTCCCGCAACCTCGCAGTCAACCCCGAATACCTTCGCGTGGGCGAAGCGATCGCCTTTTCCAGCACTTCGACCCCGCCGACAATCGTCACGCGGGAGCGTGAACGCGTGACCGCCGTGTAGAGCAACTCCCTGGTGACCACGCGATTCGGCTTTGCCGGCAGTATCAGCAGCACCTTGTCGAACTCCGAGCCCTGCGCCTTGTGCACCGTTGTGGCGAACGCCGTTTCGTGCTCCGGCAAGCGCAGAGGCGCAACGGGCCTCAAGCCGCCATCGCCGTCCGGGAAGAACACCATGAGCGTGTCCGATGCGTCGGGAAGGACGATTCCCACGTCCCCATTGAATAGCTTCAGCACGTAGTCGTTTCGCAGCACCATCACAGGGCGGCCCGGATACCACTCGGAGCGGCTGCCAGAATCGAGCGGGTGCTCGAGCGCTCCGCGAAAGTGCTGGCTGACGAACCTGTTGATCTCGACCACTCCGCGTGGACCCTCGCGCTCGGCGCATAGCACGCGGAATCCTGCTAGCGCCTCGAACAGTGCCGGCTTGTTGCCGAGGTCGACGTGGGCGAGGTCCAGGTAGTTCCTCATACCGTCGACGATGCGCTCGCGCGATGCGGTCGACGGTGCCGGATTCGCGTCGTCCACCCACTCCAGCGCCAGATCCGCGCCCGAGCGCAGGAATTCGATCGCGGCCTCGGCCTCGCCGGCATTGACGTGCGCGGCGAAGCGCCCGATGCCGGAATCCTTCGCGAAGCGGAAGTTTTCGGTCAGCCAGACTACGCTGTCAGGCAGGTAAGTCGCCTTGATCGGCGCCGCGCATTGGATGCGTGCCGCGGGGATGCCGGTGATGCCGGATAGCCGCTTGACGCACGCCTTGCTTAAGGTCGGATCGGCGCTCAGTTCCGAGAACACGGCGCCGGATTCGACTGCCGCGAGCTGGTCCTTGTCGCCCAGAAGGATGAGGTGCGCGGACGGCGGCACAGCCTCGACCAGTTTGGTCGCGAGGGCTAGGTCGAGCATCGACGCCTCGTCGACGACCAGGAGGTCGATCGGCAGCGGATTGCTCGCGTGATGGCGGAAGTCGCCCGAGTCGGGCAACAAGCCCAGGAGGCGGTGGACCGTGAACGACTCGGCGGGCAGAAGGTCGCGGAGGTCTTCGGGCAAGTGGGCGGCGGCCTTGCGTATGGCCTCCAGCATTCGGGCAGCGGCCTTGCCGGTTGGGGCCGCCAAGCGGATCCGGCAGTCCGGGTTCCCAGCGAGGATGCAGGCGAGCATGTTGACGACGGTGGTCGTCTTACCGGTGCCGGGACCGCCGCTGATGATCGTGAGCTGGCGCTCCAGCGCCAGGGCGGTGGCAATCTTCTGCCAGTCGAGCCGATCACAGAGGCGTTTTACGTTCGCGGCGAACAAGTCGCCGAGCAGGGTTTGGACGCTCTTGCCGATAGGACTTGCCGGGCTGGGTGAAGGCTCCATCAGTCGTCGTGCCAACCGGCACTCGTAATCGAAATAGCGGCGCAGGTAGATTCGGCTATCGTCGTCGAGGATCAGCGGACAGGTACCGAGCGCCCCTGGCGTGCCGACCATTCCCGACTCGAGAAGCGCCTGGCGCAGTGCGTCTTCGTCCAGCTTCTCCGCCGCAGCGATGTCCGCGAGATAGGTGCAGACGTGACCCGAGGCAGTAGCGAGGCTCGTCGCGCGCGACGCCGCTTCCAGCGCGGCGAGCGTGTGGTTTGGGGCTTTGCTCTCCCGTGCCCAGTGCACCAGGTACTGGGCGAATCCCCTGGCGAGCGCTTGGTCCGGCATTTGCACGAACGGTGCGCTCATGGCGCCACTTTCAAGGGCTCTTTGGCGAACATGGCATCCAGGCGCGCCAGCGTGGCCGCCGATGGCCGATCGTGGAACACCCCCGCCGGGGTGCCGTCGACATTGACCCAATCCGGCCGCACGCCGCGAACGAAAAGGTAGAAGACGCCGCCGAAATGCGTATCGTGGCGGTAGTCGGGCACGCGGTGCCTGAGATAGCGGTCGACGGCCAGCGAGTAGAGCAGGTATTGCAGGTGGTAGCTGTGCTCGGCCATCGCCGTCTGCAGTTCGGCGGGACCGTAGTCGGACCGGGCGTAGCCCAGGTGGTTCGATTTCCAGTCGATCACGTAATATCGGCCACGGTGCTCGAAGACGAGGTCGATGAAGCCCTTCAGGTAGCCCTCGATGTCGCGGAACGTGAGCCGTGGCACTTCGTAGCCCAGGCTCTTGAGCGCACCGTTGAGCGCGCTGGCGGACACGCGCGGCGAAGGCAGGCTGAATTCGAGTTCGTTCAGGCGCCGGGTGGCGGGGATGGACCCGAGCACGATGTCCTCCGGCAGCTTCGTGTTCATCACGTCCGTCAGCATCCGCGACGCCATGCCGGTGAGCAGCGCCGTTAGCCCGGTCGTGCTCACGCCGGGAAGGAATTGCGGATGTGCGAACAAGCTGCGTGCGATAGCTTCGTCCCAGCCTGCCGGGCTGGTGAAGTCGATGCGATCGAACATGGCGTGCAGGCAGGTGCCGGCGCTCGGGCCGCGTGGAAAGCGCAGGATATCCTCCGGAGCGAGGTCCGGCGGCGGCGGACCGATTCTTTTCGCGCCCTCCGCGACGCGCGCGTCGTGATCGTTCGCCGCGCTCTCGCTCTTTGCGTCGCTGGTCATTCCGCTGAAGCTGCTGAACCGCCACGCCGGCGCGATTGTCTTCGGCGCGGGGAGCGCCGCGAGCGTCTCCGGTGCGGGTCCGGGCAGCGCGACCGGCGTGCCCGGGTTGGCGGGTAGCGGCTCGAGGCCGAGGTGGGGCGTCAGCCGCTTGGCCAGGGATTCCCATGCGGCGGCGATGTCGGCAGGCGAGCGCTTTCCGTCGAACCAGTTCTCCGGCGATTCCTTGCCTCCGGTGACGAGCCAGTTGAGCAGGCTCCTCGTGCTCTGGGAGGTGCTGGGTCTGCCGAAACTGTTCGTCGTGTAGGTACCGGCAACGAGGTAACACCGGTAGACCGCGCGCGTGAGCGCTACGTAGATGAGCCGCAGCCACTCCGCCGATTCCTCGAGCTTGATCTGCGCCTTGATGGCGTCCCAATCCCTGTCAGTCTCGTCATCAAGGTGAAAGTCGATGACCGCGTCGCTGTTGGTGTCGTGGTATTCGCGTCCTTCGGGTTTCGGTCCGCCGAACCTGGTGTTCCCGTCCCAGAGGAAGGGGCAGAATACGATCGGGAATTCCAGCCCCTTTGCCTTGTGAATGGTGATGATCTGGACGAGATTGCGGTCGGACTCGAGGCGCAATTGCGCGACTTCGTCGGCCGAACCCTCGCGCCGCTGCGTGGCCAGCCAGCGCAGCAGCGCGTCGGGCGACTGGTGCGTTGCGGCCGCTTGGTGGATTTGCTCTCCCAAGTGCAGCAGGTTGGTGAAGCGCCGCTCGCCGTCGGTGCGGCGGAGCATGCGCGCGCTGACTCCCTGGTCGGTCAGCAACCGGCGGTACATGACCCCCACACCCTGGCGCAGCCAGATCTCCCGGTACTCGGCGAACCGCTCGAGGTAGCCCATCAGATCGGTTTCGTTGGCCGAGATCTCCGCGATCCTGGCCGCGTCGGCGCCCATCATCTCGGTGGCCAGCGCTGCGCGCAGCAGGGCGTCCCGCGATGGCTGACTGATGGCGATCAGCACGCGCTCGACCTCTTCGGCGTCGGAGGACTGAAAGACGCTCGCCTGAGACAGCTCGACGCTGCCGATGTTGAGCGTGGCGAGCTCGCGCTTCATTTCGCTGCCTTGCGCGTGCGTGCGGACCAGCACCGCGATGTCGCCGGGCAGCAACGGGCGCGCGCCTATGGTGATGCCGCCTTTATCCGCTTCCGTGATCAGGCGCGCAATTTCCGCGGCCGACGCCCGCGCGCAAAGCGCCTTGGCAATTGCTTTGGGGAGGGGGTCGCCCTGGGGCGTTTGCGGGAGGGCCCACACCTGCAGGTCGGCGCGCTGCAGCGATTTGGCCGAGAACGGCTTCCGCTGCTTGTTGCCCATGTGGACCGGGTAGTAGTCCAGGCCCGGCAGCATGAAGGCGTTGGACGTCGCCAAGAACAGTCCGTTTAGAGCCTCGATCAATCCCTTCGTCGATCGCTGGTTGTCGGCGAGCGTGTAGTCCGCCGAAGCGCTTTGGCGCGCCCGCAGGTAGGCATGCAGGTCGGCGTTGCGAAAACTGTAGATTGCCTGTTTGGGATCGCCGACCAGGAAGGCTGGTGCGTCGCCCTTGCCGTAGATCTTGTCGAAAATCGAAAACTGCAGCGGGTCGGTATCCTGGAACTCGTCGATCAGCGCAACCGGGAACTTCTCGCGCAGTGACGCAGCCAGCCCCGGATGATCGTCGCCCTCCAGCGCAGCGTAAAGGTTGTAGAGCATGTCGTTGAAGGAGATCACGCGCCGCTCGCGTTTGCGCTGGCGAAGGTTGGCACCCGCCGTGTCAATCAGTTCGCGGATCAGGTGCATCCGTGCAAGATCCAGTTCTTGCGTGATGGTTTGGCGGGCGCTGAGGAGCGCGCCGGCGGCATCGAAGAACGCGTGCTTTGGCGTGGTCTGGCCCTTCTTCGTGCGCTCTTGCAGCATTTCACTCGACAACAGGTCGAGCTTGTTCTTCTTGGGAACGGGGGCGAGCGGCACTTCCTCCTTGAACCAGTCGTCCCATTCGCCCGTCGCCTGCTCGACGCCCTGCGGCTTGTAGGAGTTGGCGTTGAGGGCCGGCAGAGAGACGGCGAGCTCGGCGACTATCGTGTCGCGTTCGGCAATCCAGATCGCTCTTGCGGCTTCGTACGCCGCGGTCACCGCCGTCGCGTCAATCGCCAAGGCCTTGTCGATGTCCGCAGGCCACAGGCGTTTCGCCAGCGGTTTGGCGAGACTGCGGGCCAGCAGCTTTGCGTACTTGTCGGGCGTGTCCCCGACCTCCTGCAGGTAGGCCGCGAGCGCCGCCGGGCAGCTGTCGTCTGCGACGTGCTTGCGCCAGAAATCCTGCACCGCTTCCATGACCATCTCGCTGTCGTCCGTGACTAGCTCGAGGGAGAAGGGCAGCCCGGAGCTGAACGACGTGTCCGCAAGGGCGCGCTGGCAGAAACCGTGGATCGTGAAGATTGCTGCTTCGTCGAAGTACTGCAATGCCTTGTCGAGGGTCAGCGCGAGTCGATCGCGCGTTTCCCCGGTACGCTGCTCGACCGATTCCACGAGGCGCGGGACGAACGGATCGTGTGGTGGATTGGCCTGGCTGCCATCGCGCAGATAGCCCAGCGTTTCCACGATCCTTGAGCGCACTCGTTCGCGCAGCTCCGCCGTGGCCGCATTGGTGAATGTCACGACCAGGATCTTCTGCACATCGAGCCCGCGCTCGAGCAGCAGCCGCAAGTACAGCCCGCAGATATTCCAGGTCTTGCCGGTTCCGGCGGATGCCTCGATCAGGTTGATGCCATCCAGATCGCAGTCGAAGACGTCGAATTCGGCGGGTGCCTTCATGCTTGGCCCCCCAGTCTGTAGTCCTGGATAACCCGCAGCAGCGGACCGAACACGGTTTTCGCGCATTGTGCGAATTCGTCATCCAGGGGCTCGTCCACGCCACGCAGTGCCAGGCGGTAGGCCGGGTCGCGATCTTCTCCGTACGGACGAAAGCTCGTGCTCAGCCACGCGCTGACGGCTTTGGACAGGCTCTCGCCGTTGCTCATATATTCCCACGCGGACTTCGGAAAGAAGTGCAGCGGCTGGTGCAGTCCATCGCGATAGAGCCTGAGCAGTGCCTCGATCTGCCCTCGCGCGTCGTCGATCTTGAGCAGAACGTAATGGCCGTCGCGGGAGTGCCACACGGTCTGCGGGGTGACCCCGCCTGGGGACATCGCATTTAGGAACAGGTGCGCGATCCACCCGTTCAGATAATCGTAGGCGCGGGCATCGTCGTAGCGATAGCGGATGAGGCCGCTCTTGCGCAGGTCACCGAAACCGCCACTGAGGCGCCACTGCTCGCCATCTATCATGAAATCGAAGGTGTTGCCGACCGGGTCGAGGTGCGCCTCTTTCAGTGCATGGACGAGTCCGCTCCCGAAATTGCCGAGCCGTTGCAGCTCCTGATCTAGTTCGAGATCGCCCAGGCGTCCGATCGGATACTCGATGCCAGCACGGGCGAACGAGCGCAACTGGGCGACCGACACGCCTTCCAGCAGGCGGGGGAGCATGCGTTCCGAAAGCGCCCTGCGTGCCGGTATGTCGGGCACGAACGGCTCTTCGTCCTCAAGCTCCTCGTCGCCTTCCGGGAGTGCAATACCGAGGCGTTGCTTGAGCAGATAGCGGCACGGATTGCGGAAGAAATGGGCGAGGTTCTCCAACGTGACCTCGTGGAACTCGGGGCCGGCTTTGCCGAGGGGGATCTGGAAGAACCTCTCCTGCGGTTCCCACGCCCTGTCCTCGTCCTCGGGTTCGTCGCTCGCTTTGGCTTCGTCGGCATGTTCGGCCGGCGCAACGGGTGTGGGCGCAACTGGTGTCGGACGCGCCACCAACCTCTGCTTCAGGGACTCGCAGTATTCGTCGTTGAAACTGCGCCGACGCGGGTCGGCATTCGGCTCGAAGTAGCTAACGTCGAAGGGTTGCAGCGGGTGCAGAACGGTGAGCCGCTGCCGCGCGGCCTCCAGCGATTCCGGCGAGAACGGTGGCTGGGCGGTGGCGGAGCCCGTGTAGTCGAGCAATTCTGCGACCAGGACCGACGCCGGCATCAGCGAGTTGTCGCGCACGCTCTTCCCCGTATAGCTCAGATACAGGCGCTCGCGGGCGGCAAGGACGAGGTCGAGGAACACATTGCGTTCGTCCTCGCGGCGCTGGCGATCGCCGCGTCGCGGGGCGCGTGCCAGCAGATCGAATTCGATGGGACGCGCGGTCGAGGGGAAGGCCCCGTCATTCAAGCCCAGCACGCACACGAACCGGTAGGGCAGGTGGCGCAGGCTGGTCATCGCCGCGAACGTGACGGCGCCGCCCGGTACACCGCCACGGGTCGAGTCGCCGAGCAGCCCCTGTAGCGCGGTTCGGACGACGTCCACCGCCAGCGGCTCGCTCATCCCGCCGTGCGTCATGTTGGCGTGTAGCTCGTAGATGCAGGCTGCGGTCTCGCGCTCGTCGTCGATTTCATCGCCCATGGGCGCAC
The DNA here is from genome assembly GCA_963746955.1 of uncultured beta proteobacterium. Classification (GTDB taxonomy): domain Bacteria; phylum Pseudomonadota; class Gammaproteobacteria; order Burkholderiales; family Thiobacillaceae; genus DASQBT01. The sequence continues at coordinate 364,535 of CAVVDR010000004.1, forward strand.
TGAAGTTCTCGAGAACAGCAAGCAGCGTTTGCCGCCATTCAGCCGGCGGCTTGGGCTGCGCCAGATCGGCATGCAAGCGCTCCAGTTGGCGGACGAACTCGCTGAAACTGCCCAGCGCCAGCGCTCCGGAGCCTTCCGGATTGCCGGCCGCAAGGCGCCCATTCAGCGTTACCGTGGCGCCGGCCGGCATCGCATAACCGAAAAACAGGCGATCCAGGCCGTCGCTGAAGCTGTGCCGGTCTACCGCCGGTAGGCCCAGCTCCCGGCGATGCTGCCCGTCGATGCCCCAGCGGATGCCAGAATCCTGGATCCAGGCGTGGATAGACCCGAGTTCCGCTGTGCCGATTCCGAACCGGCGCGCGACAATCGGCTTTTGCAGCAAGTCGAACACGCTGCTCGCCTGGAAGCGCGACGTGGCGACGGCGAGCACCGCAAGCAGCGTCTGCGCGCATGTATTGAGCACGCTCGCCGGCCGGCCAGTGATCGCGTACGGAATCTGGCGTCCCTTCGGGGCGTTGCCGAAGACTGCGTCGATGAGCGGCGCGGCGGCCTCGAGATCCGGCGTCGCCACCAGGATGTCAGAGGGTCGCGGAGGGTTCGGGCCGGCGAAGATCGCGAGAAGCTGGTCCTGCAGTACCTCGAGCTCCCGGGTGAGCGAGTGGCAGACGTGAACTTCAAAGCTGCGGTCGTCTTCAGAGAGCACGACGCTGCCGCGCTCGAGATCGGTAAGGTCGAGGATCGCGTTCTGAAGCTTCGCGAGAAGCGTTTCGCCTTCGCTCGCCGCGAAGTCGGCGTCCTCGACCTGCGTGGCGCTGTCCTCCAGCAGCAGAACGATGTGGTCCTGCGTCTGCCGGCCCCACGAAGCGAGCAGGCAGTTGCCCACTTCGTGGTGATCGGCGCGGCTCTTCGCGGCGAGGTAGGCAAGGCGGCGCGGTGCGACGGTTTCGAACCAGTACTCGCTGCACGGGTTGATGACGTACAAGCGGAGATCGATCCACTGCGCCAGGCGCCGCAGGATCTCGAGGTACAGCGGCGGCGTGGTCGGCAGGCAAAAGACGTGCGCCGTCGCCGGAAGTCCCGCACGGGCTGGTGCGTCTGGCCCCATTTCCTTCATCACGTCGAAAAACACGGCTGATGGGTGGCGCCTGTCGGTGCCCAGATCGCGCGCGATGCGCCGCCACAGCGCACCTTGCCAGCGTTCATCCTCTTTTCGCGCGGCGTCCAGATTCTCGATGTCGGCTGTCTTCCTGCCCAGCCAGGCGTCGAGCCAGTCGGTGCGATACGTCAGGTATTGTTCGAGCATAGTCGCAGTGCGCGCCGCCAGTTCGTAACGCATCACGTCGTCGGCTTGGCCCAGGTAATGGGCGAGCGGAGGATGTTCGGCGACGAAAGCCTCTTCGCCGAAGATGCCGAGCACGCGCCAAGTGAGCACCGTTGAAGTGAACGGCGAGGTTTCCGACACCGGAATGACGTGCCCGATCTGCCGCCACAACCATTGGGCAAGGTACGAAAATTGGACGTTCGAGCAGATGCCGAAACGGTCCGCGGCGGCGAGTTCGACGCGCCGCTGGACGGCTGCGCTGGGCACAATGATTTCCTCGCGCTCGAACGGTGACCGAGGTGGTGTGGCCATCGCGCTAAGGAGCGCGTCAAGAAGGCGCTCGAAGCGGTTGGAGAAATTTAATTGCAGCATGCTCGACGCGTCAAAGACACCCTGAGTGACTGGCTTGATTAGCGACCCATCTCGGCCGCACGACAGACCACACTCTCGGGTCGGCGCGTCTCGATCGGCGCCGCATCGCGATGGTCATCACTCCGGTACTGCCCAATGAAGCAGCACCCCGCCGGCCTGAAATGTCGCCTCAAAGAGGGGCCGCCGTTTTTCGTTGAGCAGATTGGCCGTATCGGCGATGGCCTGTGTAAGGTTTTCGGTATCGATCAATTTCCCTTTGGGATAGAAGGTGCGGGCCAGATCACCGATCTGTTTGCCGATGGCGAATCGTTGAGTTGCTTCGCAACCCTCTTCCACCAGCTCAGGCTGATTCACCAGCAACCAAAGACGTTTGGGACACTGGCGATGAGCCAAGATGCGAGATTTGGATAAGCCGATCATGTTGGTTCCTCGTTTGTGTCCGAATAGCAGTTAGCCATGCTTTCCGCCACCTCCCGAAACCACGCCCGCAGTCCGGACGGCTCCAGTATCTCTGCCTCGTCGCCGAAGGACAGCAGCCACCAGCGCAGTTCCATGGTGTCCTGAACAGTGGCGGTGACGATTATGTCATCGTCTTCTGCCTCGCCTTCAGTGACTGTCTGATCGGAAGACAGCGGGCAGTCCCGTACCTGCGTCGCTGCCGCCGGTGTGAAGGCAACGCGCAGGGCAAAGGTTTCGCCGCTCGGGAAGCCCATTTGACCCTGCCTGATGTAGGCGTCCAGATCGAAGCCCTCCGGGCAGGTGGCCGGTGTGTCCAGCAGGTCTGCGGCAAGTACCCGGTGCAGGGCGAGTTGGCGCGGTTCCGTGTAATCCCACATGGTGCAGATCAGATAGCTCACCCGGTCGCGCACGATGAGGCCCAGGGGGTTGATTTCGTATTCCTTGGCTTTCTTGGCCAGGTTGGGCCGGTAGCGCACCTTGGCGCGCTTTTCCAGTAGCAGGGCCTCGTAGATCACCGCCTGAACCTTGGCTTTGACGGCCGGGGCAGCGAGCTCTGGTCCGCGAGGTAGGACGCGAAACTTGTCCGGCCACTTGCGCAGGCCGTTGCCATAGCGGTCGAGGGTATCGCCCGCCTGGCGGAAGTGGGGAGCCAGGTGTTCCAGGGTGGCGGCTGGAAGCAGGCGTTCCAGATGGGTGCGGGCCAGTTGCATGACCAGGGCGGCGTGCGGGTCCAGAGCGGGCAGACTGATGGTCTTGGCATTCTGTGCCCAATACCAGCCGGCGGGCTTGGCGCCATCGTTGGTGATGGGGAATTCCGTGGAGAGTTGCACCAGATCGCGCTGCACGGTTCGCAGGTCCACTTCATGGCCCGCCGCCGCCAACTGGCGCAGAAGGTTGGTGCTGTCCAGCACGCGCGGGGCGGTAGGCAGGGCTTGCAGGATCAGGAGATGACGGTGAAAGGTCGACTGCATGGGTTCTGCCCAAGGGGTGCTGTGACGGGATCAGGGTGTCGCATCAGATTACAAGAAACCGATGGGGGCATGTTTGGCAGCTTCCTTCAAAGCGCATTCGGCAGCAAGGGCCGCGACCAGCGCGCCGGCGTCGGCCAGCGGGCGAAAACGGGCCTGCCGGGCGACGGCGGCAAAGTCTCCGGGGGTGAGGGTATTTAGGCCTCGCAGAGCGGCGGCCACGGCGGGTTGTTCGCAGATCAGGCCCAGGCTGTGGGCATGGCGATTGAGCAATGGCCAAGCTTGATCCTGGCGCAGGTAGTCGAAGCGAACCTTGAGATCGAAACGGCGCAAAGCAGCGGGGTCCAGGTCATCCATGAGATTGGTGGCAGCGATGAATACACCGGGATAGGCCTCCATTTGGGTAAGCAGTTCGTTCACCGCCGTTACTTCCCAACCATGCTGTGCCTGACGCCGGTCCTGCAAAAAACTGTCCACCTCGTCGAGCAGGAACACCGCCCGCTCTCGTTCGGCATCACGGAATGCCCGGGCAAGGTTTCTTTCGGTCATGCCCACGTATGGTGAGACCAGGTCGGACACACGCCGGCTGTTGAGAGGCCGATCAAGTTGCTCAGCCAACCAGCGACCGAAGGCGCTCTTGCCGGTGCCAGGCGGGCCATAGAGGCAAAGCCGGGCGCTGCCGGCGCGGGCAATGCCGTCGGCAAGGGCGGCCAGATCCGCATCTGCATTGATGTAGGCGGGATCGTAAAACGACGGCAGGGCCAAGCTTTCACTCACGCTGACGGGCGCGTGGCCTTGAGCTTCAAGGGTTCCGCTGACCAGATGTTCGATGGCGCCAGCGACTTGTGCGTCGGGCAGTTCCTCGCGGATGCCCCGCACTACTCGCGCGGCTCGGGCAATGATGGCGGGCGCCAGATGTTCGGACTGAGCCAGTTGGCCGATGGCCTGGGTGCCGACCAGGTCGCCGCAAGTTGCGGTGATGATGCGTTCACGCTGACGCTTGGGTGGCACTGGCAGTTCCAGCACCACGTCATAGCGGCGGATGAAGGCCGGGTCCATGCCCTCGATGACATTGGACAGCCACAGACACGGCAAGGGGTTGTCCTCCAGCATCTGGTTGATCCAGCCCTTGCGCTTGTCGGCGGTGCTCCTGATTCCGAAGAAGCTGAAGCCATCCGCAAAGACGTCCTCGCATTCGTCGAACACCAGGATCGCTCGCTTGGCCTTGAGGACACGCTGGGCGGCCCGCAAGGCGCACAGGCGTTTCTCGCCGTCAATAGGATTGCCCTCTTCATTCTCATTGGAGACCTCGAAACACTCGGCCTCTATTGCCGAGGCCAGCACGCGTGCAAATTGGCTCTTGCCGGTGCCGGGCACCCCGTGGAGGAGGACGTTCACGCCGCCCTCGCCTTGGGCCAGAGCGCGTCGGAAATGGGGCACGATGATATCCAGGCTGGGCTGGATATGTGCGTAGTCAGCGAGGGTCAGTTCCGGTGGGGTGGCGAGAGCAAAGGAATCGCGGAACAGACTGAGTGCGTCTCCCTCTTCGGCTTGCATGCGCTCACTGAAGCCGGGCAACAGGTCCAACTTGCTGCACAAGCCGAGTCTGGCACCGTCCAGTGTGACCAGACCGGTTTGCGCCAGGGTGGATTTGGATGACATTGCTGCACTGACCTCGAATTCGGACACGGCCAGGATGACGGACAGTACATGGATCATTTGGCCTGTGCTCAGATCACCCAGAAAATGCGTCACACGGTCCAGCACAGAGTCATTCTTGAGCTCGACGACAAGTTCGAGGATGCGACGTTCAATCTCGGTGAGACCCAGCAAGGCAGCGACACTCTGGGCGTTTTCCGCAAGCGGTGAAGGCAGCACGTGTTCAGCGTCATTGGACTCCTCAGCCTTGAGCTTGCGGCGCAGTTCGGTGAGAGCCCGTCTAGGCTTGAGTTCAATGTCAACGTCAAACCAATGCACAAGGTCAAGTTCCGGGAGGAAGATCTCATGGAGGTCCAGACCGGATTGATTGCGAGGAAAAAGTTTGGCATAACCACCGAGGTTCACGAGCGCACGCAATATCCAAAGCCGGACTAAAGGCGATAACGATGTTTGCGGATCAGTGCTGTCGTTGGCGTTGGGGGCGGTTTTCATGATGACCTCTCGGTAGTGACTGAGGCCATTATCGGGCATGGTGGCGACAGAATCCGTCGCATTGAGTATCGGATTGTCGAGTATCGATCACATTTTGATTGTTCGTTAAGATCCCACGTTGACTGGCCGTGCGCCAATAGAATTAACCCGCGGGCCAGTATCAATTCTTATTACACGTTCCGACTACTGGGCCAACGCGCAAGCCCCGGCAAGGCAAATGTAAAATGCGCCCAGGGCCTTGAGCCTGACATCCAGCAAATCGAAAGGAACATCCCCATGGCAATGACAGTTGAAATCAAAGACAACAAACTCCACATTGAAATTGACCTGGAAAAGCCCACGCCATCGTCCTCAGGCAAAACCCTGGTGATCGCCAGCACCCGTGGGAATGCCGTTACGACGGCCATGGTCGACGGCAAGCCGGTCATTATCGGGCTGAATGCTTATATCAAGCCTTGAAACGGGTGTCACCCGTCACTATGAGAACCCCGCACTCGCTGTCACGGCGCTGGAACATTTTCGCTAGCTCTGTGGTGGTGGGTGGTGATGTGAAAATTCCTTCGGTGGAACTCAATGTGAGAAATTGTCTGGCTCGTTCCATCTCAGATAACCTGCTTATTCCCGGATTCAATGTCGCGATCTAGAGAGCAAGATTCACCTTGTTGGGTGCTGCCGTTTTTCTCCAGCGAGCCTTGAGATATTTCTCGGTGGTCGTGACGGACTCGTGGCCGCAAGCACCTGAATGAGCTCCAGAGAGGTTCCGGCGTCTGACGCCGCCGGGCTCCAAACGGTCGGTGAAGCAACGGAGAAGCGAATGAAGGCAAGGCCGAGTGGGCACGCCAAGGTGAGGGGTGGCGCGCGAGGAGTCGGAGAGGATGTTGCAGGGTTCTTGGTTTCGGATCATCGAGAGATTCCGAGGAGGTACGCAATATAATTTGAACCTGCCCCCACTTGATTAACGCAAAAAGATGAACGACGTGACCAATCAATCACGCGATCCGGTCCTGACCGAGAAGATTCCCAAGGCCATGGCAGAAAAGTTTGCTGCCATCACGACCCTGACTGACACGTTCTGTGCCAAGCAACTGAATGGGGAGTATCGCCAGATGATTCACCATGTCGTTGCTGCCTTAGCCAGAAAGCGGCCCTCACCGTTGTTAAAGGGCAAGGAGAATGTCTGGGCAGCGGCGGCGGTGCAGGCGGTCGGGCGGGTCAATTTTCTGGATGACCCTGCCCAAACTCCGCACTGCAAGTCAAAAGGCATCTACGAGTTTTTCGGGGTCGCTGAAAGCACCGGGCAGAACAAGTCCAGGGAAATTCGAGAGGTGCTCAACATGGGGCCCTTGTCACCCGAATGGACTTTGCCCAGCCGACTCGCTGACAACCCCATGGTGTGGATGCTGCAGGTTGACGGCCTGATGGTCGATATCCGGCAAGCCCCGATTGAGTTGCAGCGACTGGCGTTTGAGAAGGGCCTGATCCCCTTTATCCCCGCCCACCTTTCTGAAAACCCGGCATGAGCCGGAATTGGCTCACTATGCCCTGCGATCGGGGGTTGGCAGTACCTGCCGAAATCGTCAAGGGTGGGATGTCGAAGGGGTTGCAGCCCACTCGGGTGCAGCCTGCGACAGTGTGACCTGCGTGTCGACCCCGACGTCAGCTCCCCTCGCCGCCGCACTTGACCACCTCGCCGGGCTGGTTGAGCGCGTCACCTTCCACAATGAACAGAACGGTTATTGCGTTCTGCGCCTCAAGGTCAAGGGCGAGCGCGAGCTGATCACCCTGGTTGGCCATACGCCTGCGGTTTCCCCCGGCGAATACGCCTCTGCTTCCGGGCACTGGGTCACGGATCGTGAACATGGCCGGCAGTTTCGCGCGGTGTTCGTCAAAATCTCTCCGCCCACCACCCTGACGGGCATCGAGCGCTACCTTGGCTCGGGCATGGTCAAAGGCATCGGACCTGTCTATGCCGGTAAACTGGTCAAGGCTTTCGGCATCTCCGTCTTCGATGTCATTGAGACGCTCCCCGGACCGCCTGCGTGAAATCCCCGGAATCGGGGACGTTCGCGCCCGCAAGATCACATCGGGCTGGGCCGACCAGAAAGTCATCCGCAACATCATGGTGTTCCTGCACGCGCATGGCGTCTCCACCTCGCGGGCCGTGCGCATCTTCAAGACCTATGGTCCGGACGCCATCGACATCGTGAGGGAGAATCCCTATCGGTTGGCCCGCGACATTCGCGGCATCGGCTTCCTCTCTGCCGACACCATCGCGCAAAAGATCGGCGTGGCCCTGGATTCTCCCCTGCGTGCCCAGGCCGGGATCTCCTACGCCCTGACTGAAGCGTCGGCCCAGGGCCACTGCGGGTTGCCCTATGCGGAACTGGTGCCCTTGGCAGTGAAGCTTCTTGATATCCCGGAATCGGTCATCGAAACGGCCATCGCCCAGGAAATCGAGGACCAGGTGCTGCTCCCCGATACGGTCGACGGCCAGCCCTGTGTGTTTCTGGCTCCCCTGTATTATGCCGAGCAATCCATCACCGCCCAGATCCGGCGCCTCAAGACTGACCTGACGACCCTGCCCGCCTTCGATGCCGACAAGGCGATACCCTGGGTCGAGCAGAAACTGTCCATCCAGTTAGCCGACAGCCAGAAGGAAGCGATCCGTCTTGCGCTGTCCTCCAAGCTCCTGGTGATCACGGGTGGCCCCGGTGTCGGCAAGACCACCCTGGTGAACTCCATCCTGACCATCCTCGCCGCCAAGGGCGTCAAGCCCCTGCTGTGTGCGCCCACCGGGCGTGCAGCCAAGCGTCTCTCCGAATCGACGGGTCTGGAAGCCAGGACCATCCACCGCTTGCTGGAGGTCAATCCAGCCAATGGGCAGTTCAAGCGGAACGAGGACATATCCCCTCGAATGCGATCTCCTGGTCGCCGACGAATGTTCGATGATCGATGTGCCGCTGGCGAACCAATTGCTCAAAGCCGTTGCTTCCACCACGGCTGTGATTCTCGTGGGTGACATCGACCAACTCCCCTCGGTGGGCCCTGGGCAGTTCCTGGCGGACCTGATCGACTCGGGAGCGGTTCCGGTCATCCGACTCACCGAGGTATTCCGTCAGGCGGCCACATCGCGCATCGTGCGGTGTGCGCATCAGATCAATCAGGGGATCTATCCCAGCTTGCCCGAGAAAGGCGAGGAATCCGACTTCTATTTCGTTGCCGCCGAAGAAGCAGAGGCCATTGCGCAAACCGTGGTGGATTTGGTGAAAACGCGCCTGCCCAAAAAGTTCAATGTCGATCCGGTGCGCGACATTCAGGTGCTTTGCCCGATGAACCGGGGAATCACCGGAGCGCGGGGCCTCAACCAGTCCCTCCAGGAGGTGCTGAATCCCCCCAACGAAAACAGTGTGGACAAGTTTGGCTACCGTTTTAGCGTCGGTGACAAGGTGATGCAGATCGAGAACAACTATGACCGCGATGTCTACAACGGCGACATCGGCTTTGTGACCGGCATTGATCAAGGCGAAGAAGAACTCACGGTGGAGTTCGATGGCCGGATGGTCAGCTATCCATTTGGCGAGCTGGATGAGCTCGTCCTCTGTTACGCAACGACGATCCACAAGTCGCAGGGTTCTGAATACCCGGTGGTGGTCATTCCCATCTCGACCCAGCACTACATGATGCTCAAGCGCAATTTGATCTATACGGGCATCACTCGGGGCAAGACGCTGGTGGTGCTCGTCGGCCAGAAAAAGGCACTGGCCATCGCGGTCAAGGGAAAGCAGGTGGAACGGCGCTGGTCAAAGCTGAAGGAACGTCTTATCGCGGAAGGTGTTTCACCTTGGGTACGGACTGGCCATCGCGGTCAAGGGAAAGCAAATGAAACGGCGCTGGTCAAAGCTTAAGGAACGTCTTATCGCGGAAGGTGTTTCACCTCGGTACGGACGGGCTGAGGTCAAGGATTCGGAAGAACCCCGTTTTTCAATTTCTGTTCGGCTGTCGCAGGGGCAGCCAGCGTGGAAGCATAGAGGCAAGCACGTCGTCCCTGAGGATAAAGTGATGATAGAGACTGGCGAGGCGTGAAATCCCGCAAGCCACAGGATCGTGTCGCCAAGCCAAGTATGGATGTTCGCTATAGTCGCGCCGGCATGATGCGACTTGCGAACGAGAGGTGGTATCTCCACGCCGGTAAGAAGCGTCAAGGAATGCCCTTCGAGCCAAGCGCCGGCCATGGCGGTTAACGGGACCGCAAAGAGTAGAACGTAGAGCGCTCCCTTTACGGCCAATGCCATGACGCCCATCCAACGGGGAACCTGCGGCGGGGCCGGTCGCGTGTCGACCATCCGCCAAAGCACGCGCATCACGGCGAGGGTGAATACGCACAATCCCAGCGTCTCATGGAGCTGGCGATCAAAATTACGAGCAGTGGAGTACACGCGCTGCTCCGATCCCCCCGGACCATAGATAAATGCAACCAGGACAAGAGCGCGTAATCCAGTGAAAGAGTTGGGCGACGGTTCCGTAGTGCGCGTGCGAGCGGTCTTCCATTTCTTTCCGTTCGTGAAACCAGGGAATTGTAGCCTTGCCGGCCTTTCTTACACCTGAGCGGAATGATAATGGATGAACTGGGCTTCTTCCTGCTTGCGCGAAGCGGAAGCAGGCTATTTCAGGGGGGTGTTACCGGATGGCGTGAGGCCCGCGAGGTGATCGCCAGAATTGCTTTGACCACTGTTCCGCCTGGGTGGCGACGCATCAGGGAGACTAGCGGAAGGCTCAGCCGACCGCCTCGAAGAGGTTGTCTTGCGCTTCCGGCAATAGATCGGTGAAGATGAAGCCATCACGAGAAACC
>CAVVDR010000005.1:0-156383 GCA_963746955.1 uncultured beta proteobacterium
TGGAATTTCACGCGACTCGTAGATCTGAATCGATGGGTCCGCCATCGGCCATCTCCGGACAGCTAGGCACTTTCCCCATAGCAGACACTTGATCCATATTATCATCACATATGCGGACAGATAACCCCGGCCAACCCACCACGAAGCAGGTAGTTCCTCCGCATCAGCATGTTCTGCAAGTTTCAATAATACAGACCCAGACCGGCCGGTCTGGTGAATAACTGTCAGGCTCGCAAGTGAACCCGCCACCGTCCCTGTACAAATACGAGGCATTCTCAACGCAGTCGCTTCTCAATCTGAAGAGGCAAGTCATTCACTTCGGCTCGCCCCTCAAGTTTAGCGATCCATACGACTGTGCTCTCACCCCGAATATCATTGAGCCTCCGGAAACCGAGCTATTTGAAGTGCGCGACGCGTACCTCAAGAGACCCGATCTCCCAAGGAAGGTGCGCCAGGAGTTTGAAACCTTTTCGCCGGCACAGTTGCGAGTTGCGCTTCTGCGCGCTGCGCGAGCTGGTTTCCAGAAGGTCGTCGACGAGTTTCTCACCAAGCGGGGCGTAGCCTGCTTCTCTGAAAGGAACGATGACCTACTTATGTGGTCGCACTACGGTGGCAGGTACAAGGGCTTTTGCTTGGAGTTTGATACGTCCTCCGAGGCGTTCCGAAAAGTCAACCAAGTCAGGTACCTACCAGCCCTTCCCGCTCTCTCCATCTCCAATGTTTTGCTTGATCGGGACTTTCATCCTGTGCGGGAACTGTTCTGCACGAAGTCAGCCGCCTGGGCGTACGAGCGTGAGTGGCGAGCATTACACAATGTGGCTGGTACCGAATTCGGATACCCAGCCTCTGCTCTTACGGGCATCTATTTTGGCCCGGACATAGACAGGCAGTCATTGGAAGTCGTATGCCTCATCCTCGCAGGACAGAACGACACGGTCAAACTATGGAGAGGTAGTCGCAGCGCGTCAGAGTTCAGAGTGCTGTTCGAATCCTTCACGTACACCTCGCACCTTGATGGCAAGCTTAAGGGTCTCATCGAATGAACAGCGCTTTCCTCATGCTGTGAGGGAGGCTTAACCTCTCTTATTCGCTCCAGTTGACGCGCTACGGCCTGCGGCCTCCGCACGCGGCTGAGCGCAAAGGTTGAACGTCAGCTTTCGGAACCGGCCAACTTCCGCTTTGGGTCGGGACCCGTCTCTTGCAACTTCTCAATGCGCAATCTTTCCGCACCGAATTCCTGCAAGCCAGTAATATTGCCCCAATGGCCAAACCTGTTGACCCTTTCAAAGACACCGAATCCCTGATCACCGTGCGCGACTGGCTGCGCTTTGCAGTGTCGCGTTTCAACGAGGCCGGGCTGTTTTTCGGGCACGGCTCGGACAATGCCTTTGACGAGGCGGCCTATCTGATCCTGCATACGCTGCATCTGCCACTCGACCGGCTGGAGCCATTTCTCGATGCGAGCCTGACACACGGAGAGGCGGAGCAGATCAAGGCTGTGCTTGGGCGACGGGTGAAAGAGCGCGTGCCGGCCGCCTATCTGACACACGAAGCCTGGCTGGGCGAATATCGCTTTTATGTGGACGAGCGCGTCATCGTGCCTCGGTCGTTTATCGCAGAACTGCTTAGAGAACAACTGTCGCCCTGGTTGGACGATCCGGCGTCGATTCATGCCGCGGCGGACATCTGCACCGGCTCAGGCTGTCTGGCCATTCTGCTGGCCCATGCCTTTCCCAATGCCGTCGTCGATGCGGTAGATCTATCAAGAAATGCGCTGGAAGTGGCAAGACGGAACGTGGCGGATTATGGCTTGCAGGATCGGATTCACCTGATCCAGTCCGACCTGTTGAAAAAGCTCAAGGGCAAGACCTACGACCTGATCGTCACGAATCCACCGTACGTGAATGCGCCCTCGATGGCCGAACTGCCGCAGGAATACCGGCACGAACCTGAACTGGCGCTGGCCAGCGGCAAGGATGGACTCGACCACATCCGTCGCATCCTTGAAGATGCGCCCAGGCATCTTAATCCCGGCGGGCGGCTGGTGGGAGAGATCGGCCATAACCGCGATGCCCTGGAAGCCATGTATCCAAAGCTGCCTTTTACCTGGCTGGATACCAGCGGCCGGGATCAGTTCGTCTTTCTGCTTGGGCGCGAAGACTTCGAGTCTGCATGATCCGATTCGGACCAATCGGCGGCGATCTTGTCAGCGAGTTGTCGGGCGGCAGAGATGATTGCTGTGCAAGGCGCTTGTCCGGGCAGCGTGGAGCCGATTTCGATGCCATACAGTTCGAATCGACCCGGCAGGCAGCCCAGCTCACGCGCCAGCATCAACGCGTCAAATACGCCCATGCCATGACTGGACAATCCATTCCGATAGCTTGCCCATTTATCATTGTTGAAGCAGCGAATTTCTCCCCGCTTGCCGCCGCCTTGCATGGCATCCACCAGGATGACATGGTCCGCAATCTCCAGTTGCGCAATCAGTGCGCTGCCCGGCCGATCTAGCCGCGTGGTCTGCACTCCCTCAGGCAGGCGGTTCGCCAGCGCGTCCACGACCAGCCAACCAGCCTGATCGTCGCCGCAGGGTGAACCGATGCCGAGTATCTGCACCGAAATCATTGCCTCACTTCCGCCGGGCGTTTCGCCCTGATCCATTCTCCATGCCAGCCCCTCCTTACTGCTCATGACCGCGCTCGACATCCAGCCGCAGGAAATGCGTTGCACACGAAATGCAGGGATCGTAATTGCGGATGATCTTTTCGCAATGCAGGCGTAGTGCGCTATCTTCGTGATCCAGGCCAAAGGCATTTAGGGAAAGCTGCAAGTCCTCCTCGATCCGGCCCTGGTTCTGGCTGGTGGGGGGGACAATCCGCGCCGCCACGATGTGTCCGGCTGCATCGGCTTCGTAGCGATGCCAGAGCAAACCGCGCGGAGCTTCCGTGCAGCCCATCGCAACTCCCGCCCTTGGCATCACGTCTGCGTCCGGGCGTGATGGGCGTTCATAGTGTTCCAGCAGACGCCGGGCCTCGCCCAGCGAGTAGAGGATCTCAACGGCCCGCGCCGCCATGCTCATAAACACGTTGGCGCTTGGGAACGTCAGCCCGCATTCGGCCATCAGGGTTTGAATGGAAGCCGGCAACTTGTTCCAATTCAGATTCAGTCTGGCCAGCGGACCCACCAGATACGGATGACCATCAAGCTGGCTGTACAGAGCAGTCGAATGAGGCGCCTGGAACTCGGTAAAGTGCTGCTCAAAGCCCTCCGCCGCAATACTCAAGCCCTGACTGGACATGATGTTGCCGCTCTCGATCGGATAGTGATGCTTCTCGCGCATGGCCACGCCGGTAAAAGCCTGCTCGTCCGGCGGCATGGAAATGGCCGCAGTCCATCGCACCAGTTCCTCGGCCAGTGGCAGGGCTTCGTCCAACTGCTCTCGCATCCGGGCCACTTGGTCCCGGCTCGGCGCATGGTGAAAACCTCCAACCTTGATCCCTACCGGATGGACCGACCGCGCGCCGAACAACTCCATCAGCGCATTGCCCGCGGCCTGCAGCTTCAGGCCACGGCGGACCACTTCCGGATAATCTCTTGCCATGCCGATCGCGCTTTCATGACCGAAGAAATCCGGCGCGGCCAGCAGATGGATGTGCAGGCTATGGCTTTGTATCCATTCGCCGCAATACATCGCTCGGCGCATGGCCTTGGCCCATGGCGAGGGCTCAACGCCGAAGAGTTTTTCCAGGGTTTGCGCTGCGGTAATCTGGTAGGCCACCGGACATATGCCGCAGATACGTGCCACCAGATCCGGCACCTCTTGATAGGAGCGGCCTTCGAGGAATTTCTCGAAGAAGCGCGGCGGCTCATAGATCTGCAGCTTCAGTTCCTCGATGCAACCTGCCTGTATCCGCAGGTGCAGTGCGCCCTCTCCTTCCACCCGGGTCAATACCGGCACATGAATTGTTACGCTTCTTTGCGTTTCAGTCATGGTTATCCAGGACCTTGCGGGCGGCAGACGCAAATGCCGGAACATAATTGTTGATGGAGCTAAAGCGGCGCGAAATGGCTTCGTCGTTCAAGCCCAGTTTTTTGAACTGTCGCGTCAGGGCATCGGTGTTGACGGGCTCTGCCGGACCAAAACAGCCGTAGCAGTCCCGTCCCAGGCTGGGACACAGGGCGCCGCAACCGCCATGGGTAACCGGGCCCATGCAGGGAATGCCCTTGCTGACCATGACGCAGGGCAAGCCCTTCCGCTTGCATTCAGCACAGACCTTTTCATTCGTCACCTGAGGGCCTACGCCCAGCAAGAGTGCATTGATGACACCCACTACCTGCTCGCTGGTCACTGGACACCCGGGCAAGTCCAGATCGACCTTCACATGTGCGCTGATGGGTGTGGACGTGGGCAGGCTGGCGATCTGTTCCGGCGCCGAATAAAGGCTCGCCAGCCAGTGCGCGCTGTGCGGACCGTTGCGCAGGGCCTGGACGCCGCCGGCGGTGGCGCAAGCCCCAATCGCCACCAGAAGCCCGCTGTGATTGCGGATATGCTGGATGCGCTCCAGATCCTCAGATGTAGAAATACTGCCTTCGATAAAGGCCAGATCGACTTCGGCATCCGGTGCCAGCGGCCCGGCTTCGGCAAAATGCACCAATTCGACTTTGTCCGCCAGCGTGAGCAAATCCGTGCCCAGGTTCAGGAAAGCAAGTTGACAGCCATCACAGGAACTGAATTTGTGCACCGCCACTCTGGGTCGGGAAATTGGAGTCACTGTCATGTTCAAAATCCCCGGTGCTGCATCAAGTCCCTGACCTGGGGCCAGGCAAACACCGGCCCATGCCGGCAGACGAATGAGCTGCCGAATTGACAATGCCCGCAGTATCCCACTGCGCACTGCATGTTGCGCTCCATGCTCAGAAACGTACTGGCTTCCGGCAGGCCGCGCTCGAGCAGCAACTGGGTCGCGGCCCGCATCATGCCCTCCGGCCCGCACAAGACTGCGACGGTGTTTTCGGCATCCATGGTGATGCGCGAAAACAGGTCGGTCACGCGACCTACATGGCCGGGCCAGAATGCGCCGCCCTCGTCGGCTGACACCATCACGTGGGTATCCGGCAGCGTGCTCCAGAGCGCATACTGCTCGTGCCAGATCAGATCCTCGGCTTTCTTCACGCCCTGGATGATGGTCAGGCGGCCATAGTCGGAACGGCGCCTGAGCATGTAATGGATGACCGCCACGACGGGCGCGCAGCCCAGACCGCCGGTAATGACCACCACATCCTTCCCTCGCATGAGATCCATCGGCCAGCCCCGGCCAAACGGACCGCGCAGGCCGACACGCTCGCCTGGCTGCAATTTGGCAAGGCCCTTCGTGACCCGGCCCAGGGCCCGTATGGTATGGCCAATCAGATGATGGCTGTCTTCCGGGTCTGACATGATGGAAATGGGCACCTCGCCCACTCCTGACAGATAAAGCATGTTGAACTGACCGGGAGTGAATCCGAAGCCGCTCTGGGCGGCCTCATCCTCGAGTCGCACCTCCAGGGTAAAGATGGTCGGGGACTCCTGAACCCGGTTCATGATCACCGCGGACTGAGGGACGAGACTGGATGTGGTCGAGCCCATCATGCGTCCACCACCAGCGCGGCAACTTCCTCGGTGATATCGATGCCCACCGGGCACCAGCTCATGCAGCGCCCGCAGCCCACACAGCCGCTGCGGCCATACTGTTCATGCCAGGTGCCCAGCTTGTGCACCAGCCATTGCCGATAGCGGCTGCGAATATCCGGCCGCACCTGAAAGCCGTGCAACTGGCCGTGCGATTCACCGAAGCAGCTATCCCATTTGCGCACCTGTTCTGCCTCTTCACCACCCAGGGCGGGCTGCACTTCATGTGCGTGACAGAAGCAGGTCGGACACACGGCAGTGCAATTGCCGCACGCAAGACAGCGCGACGCCACGTCGTTCCAGCGTGGATGTTCAAGCCGATCCAGCAATGCCTGACGCAGATTGCGGCTGGGCAGCCTGCGGCTTTGCATTTGCGCGGCCTGCTCGCCCTGTCTGCGCGCTTCTTCGTTCTGGCTGGCGATGGCGGCCTCAAGATCCAGTTCGCCAAGAACTTCGGATCCTCTGCTGCTCCCGGTCGTTACAACGAATCCCTCGCGCAGTTCAGCAAGGCCAAGATCAAATCCGCTGGATGGCGTCGGACCGTCTCCGGTTGAGGCGCAAAAGCACGTGGCAGCAGGCACGGCACATTGGACCGCTACCACAAACAGCCCCTCGCGGCGGCGCGCGTAATGCGCATTCGGATGCGGCCCCCCCATGAAATGCGCATCCTGCAGCGCCAGTGCTGCCAGGTCACACGCCCGCACGCCAATGACTGCAAGCGGTTTGGCCTCAGGCATCAGTTCGGCAAAGTTGAGACGACCGTCCTCCGAACGCATCGACCGCCACAGGGGTTCCGTCGGCGCAAACAACCAGGGCTTGAGCGCCTGCGGGCCGTTGGCCCAGGCAAAGTACCGCTGCTCCTTATCCTCTGCGAGGCGATAGCCTCCCGGAACCTGAATGGCCTGAACGCCTCGCGGCAACTCGTCGACATCGGAGAGTTCACGAAAGACAATGGCGCCATCCTCGACCTGGGGACCGATGCATCGGTATCCGCGTCGTGTGAGGGCCAGGAACAATTGGCTCAATTGAGTATGGCGCAGAAATCTCGGGACGAATTCTTCAGCGGTCATTTGTTGGAGGATAAACCTTTCGCTCGAAAATATGTAGTGAGTGTGGAACGAACCGACCGAAATGCAAGCTTAAGTCTGTATTGTGACAGGGGAAATTTCTGCTTGCCCATGCTTGGGTATAATGTTGGAACAGCGTCAGCAACGGAGGACTTCCATGGAACAGCAAATCGACGTATTCGTCGCTTCACTCACCTCGTTCTGGACGCAACTGGCGGGCTTTGTTCCGCAGTTGCTGGCCGCGCTCGTGTTGCTGTTTGTAGGCTGGATTCTGGCCAGCCTGATTCGCACCGGAGTGGTCAAACTGCTGGATGTCCTAAAGTTTGATGAGCTTAGCCAGAGAACCGGAATTGATGCCTTTCTCAAGCAAGGCAATATCAGTTTATCCCTGGCGCGCATCGTCGCCAACCTGATTTACTGGTTGTTCATTTTGGTTATGATCGTGACGGTGTCCAACAGCCTTGGACTTCACACGGTGGCGGAGCTGTTCAACCGCGTCGCGCTCTACATTCCCAACATCATCGTCGCCATTCTGGTGCTGGTATTCGGCGTGCTGCTGGCCCGTTTCATCAACCGGCTCGTGTTTGCCTATCTCAACAACATGGGGGTGGAGGGTGCGCTGACCCTCAGCACGATTTCGGAATACGCGGTCATTATCTTCGTGATCTTCGTCGGCCTGGAACAACTGGAAATCGGCACCCACCTGTTGACCGCCGCGTTTCAGATCGGCTTCGGCGCCATCGCCCTGGCCCTGGCCCTGGCTTTCGGCCTGGGCGGCAGGGAGTGGGCCGCCGGAGTGATCAAGCGGATGACGGACAAGAGAAACGGAAGTTAGGCCTGATATCACCTAACGCGGCTTGCGTGTGGGCCGCCCCGGCTGCGGGCCGCGCGGCCGCCGGACCCGGGTGGGTGCTGGAAGCCCGGCCCATGCGAACAACTCGGCCATGGCGCGGTCATCCAGTTCCTGAATTTGGCCGCGCTTCAACTGTGGGGGCAGACTGAACGGCCCAAAACGCGTTCGAATCAGCCGCGATACTTTCAACCCCACGGCTTCGATCAAACGCCGCACCTCCCGGTTGCGCCCTTCTCTGACCACGCCTTTCCACCAGCGGTTTGCGCCCTCCCCTCCCGCTTCCGCAAGGCGGTCAAAGCGGGCGGGACCGTCTTCCAACTCCACTCCTTGCAGCAGTCGGGTGCAATGATCCGGCGTCAGTTCGCCCAGTATGCGGATGGCATATTCCCGTTCGACTTCAAACCGAGGATGAGTCAGTCGGTTGGCCAGTTCGCCATTGGTGGTGAAAAGCAGCAGACCTTCCGTATTCAGATCCAGCCTTCCGACGGCCAGCCATTTGGCTCCGCGAATCTTGGGTAGTTGGTCGAACACGGATGCACGCCCTTCCGGGTCGTCGCTGCTGACAATCTCTCCCTCAGGCTTATGATAGATCAGCACCCGGATGCGTTTCTCCGCTGCCGGGCGCAAGTAGATTCGGCGGCCGCCGACCTTGATGATGTCCTTGGACGTCACCCGGGCGCCGATAGTGGCGGTCTGTCCGTTGACGCTGACCCGGCCTTGGGCAATCCACTCCTCCATATCCCTGCGCGAGCCCAATCCCGCGTCGGCCAGTGCCTTTTGCAGCTTGAGCGAGATTTCCGGTTCGGTAACCGGCTTGTCTGGGCGGCGGCGTTTTATTTCAAGTGGGCGGGGGTAGGATGGGCGGGGCATTTTGGTGTACAAAGATTGGCCTGATTCGACCCCTAAGTCAGGACGTGTTAACGCGCCCGGTCTTATTCGGGCAGGAATTGCTACTCAGTCGCTGGAGGCCGCTGGAATCGTATGCCCGCCAGCCGCCAGGGCCCGGGGTTCGTCCTGAGGCTCGCTCATAATTGCGGCTTGCTCGCTGTCTGCTTCGTCAGGCAGGGTCGCCCTGGGCTCTTCTTCCTCGTCTTCAGACTGCCGCGGCTCGTGCAGCGCTCCCATCTGTCCCGAATGATCTGACGCCAGTACGCTGCCCATGTCCTCCAGTGGCGGCAGTTCCTGCAGGGAACGCAGGCCTAGATCGGACAGGAAATGGTCGGTGGTGGCAAACAGGGCCGGCCGCCCCGGCACATCGCGGTGGCCGATCGATTCAATCCAGCCGCGGTCCTCCAGGGTCTTGATGATCTGGGCATTGACCGATACGCCTCGGATGTCTTCAATATCTCCGCGGGTAACCGGCTGACGGTAGGCGATGATGGCCAGGGTTTCCAAGACTGCGCGGGAATAATGCGGCGGCTTTTCATTGCGCAGCCTTGCCAGGTAAGGCTGGACATCCGTACGGGTCTGGAAGCGCCAGCCTTCGGCGACCTGGACCAGTTCAATACTCCTGCCTTCCCATGCCAGGCGGATTTCTTCCAGGGCGCGGCGCAGCATGTCAGGCGACAAGTCCTGTTCGAACATGCGGGCAAGAAGTTTCAGGGCAAGCGGCTCTTCCGCGGACAGCAGCGCCGCTTCCAGAACCGACTTCAGTTGTTCAAGATTGTTGATCGGCGTTGGATTCATGAAGTCTTACGTAGATCGGAGCCAGGGGTTCATCCTGGGTTACATCGATGAGAGTTTCCTTGGCCAATTCCAGGATCGCGAGAAAAGAAACGATCAGCTCCGGGATGCCCACGCCTTCGCCGAACAGGGACTGAAAACGGGTAAATTCGCGGCCCCGCAAACACTTTAGTATGCGGCTCATGTGCTCACGAACCGAAAGCTGCTGGCGTGAAATTCGATGGTGACGATTGCCGCTTGCGCGGGAAAGGATGGATAGCCAGGCGTGAGCCAAGTCCACCACGCCGACTTGGGGCAACCGCGTCGCGGCGGCGCCAATCGCCACTGATATCGCTTCGTAATCCCGTCCCGCCCTGGGCAAATCGTCCAGCCGTTGTCCCGCCAGTTTTATCTGCTCGTATACCAGCAGGCGCCGCACCAGTTCAGCACGCGGGTCTTCCGCTTCACCCTGCCCAGCGTCGCGGGCTGGCCGTGGCAGCAGCATGCGCGACTTGATTTCGATCAGCATGGCTGCCATCAACAGATAATCTGCCGCCAGTTCCAGTCTAGAGGACCGTGCTGCCTCGACATAGGACAGGTATTGGCGGGTCAATTCCGCCATGGGAATGTCCAGCACGTCAAGGTTGTGGCGTCGAATCAGGTACAGCAACAGATCCAGCGGCCCTTCGAATGTCTCGAGAAAAACCTCGAGCGCGTCAGGCGGGATGTAGAGATCTGCGGGCATTTCTGCGAGCGGTTCGCCCTTGACGCGGGCGATGGGGAGTTCAGCCTGAACGACTTCCATGGCGGGATTTTACCACCCTCCTCCAGGGTCCAGAGAAACTGCATGCGGCTTTATTTTATTGCCGTTTTTCCGTGGGTTGGAAAAACAATCTGCACCACATTCTTAAAATGTTTGGCGAAGTGTATGGCTATGCCTTTTCGGATGTAATCCGGCAGCTTTTCAAAGTCCCGCCGGTTTGCCTCCGGCAGGATGAGTTCCATGATGCCAGCGCGACGGGCGGCGATCACCTTTTCGCGTATGCCCCCGACCGGGAGGATCTGACCGGTGAGCGACAACTCACCAGTCATCGCCAGCGTTCCATGGATCTTTTCATTGCGTGCTAGGGACAGCAGGGCAGTGGCCATGGTAGCTCCGGCGCTGGGGCCGTCTTTGGGCGTTGCACCCTCAGGAATGTGTAGGTGAACGAAGCTGGAGTCGAAGAATTTGAGATCCGCCCTATAGTCCTTCAAATGCGAGGCCACGTAACTGTATGCGATTTCGGCCGACTCTTTCATCACGTCGCCCAGTTTGCCGGTCAGCTTGAAGCCGCGATTGAGGGTATGAACGCGGCTAGCCTCTACGTCAAGGGTGGCGCCTCCAAGAGCAGTCCAGGCCAGTCCGGTAACGACGCCTATCGCGCTCTGCGGCCTTTCCCGCGTGAAGATGGGTTTGTCCAGATAGGACTCGATTTCCTTTACCCCTACCTTGATGGGCGTGATTGCTCCCCCGAGAATTTGCACCACCGCCTTGCGTGTCACCCGGCCCAACTGCTTTTCAAGGTTTCGCACCCCGGCCTCGCGGGCATAACCCTCGATTACGCGGCGGATTGCGGATTCGCTGATGGTGACCTGGCCCTTCTTGAGGCCGGATCTTTCCACCACTTTGGGCCAGAGATGATGCTTCGCAATATCGATTTTTTCTTCCGTGATGTAGCCCGAAAGCTGTATGACTTCCATCCGGTCGAGCAAGGGGCCGGGAATGGAAAACTGGTTCGCAGTACAGATGAACAAGGCCTTGGACAGGTCAAAGCGCACGTCCAGATAATGATCCAGGAAATCGCTGTTCTGCTCGGGGTCGAGCACTTCAAGCAGCGCGGAGGCCGGATCACCCTGATAGCTTGCACCGATCTTGTCGACTTCATCGAGCATGATTACCGGATTCGCGGTGCCGGCGTCTTTCATGGCCTGGACGAACTTACCAGGCATGGCGCCGATATAGGTGCGCCGGTGGCCCTTGATTTCTGCCTCGTCGCGCATGCCGCCTACGGAAAATCGGTAGAACTTGCGCCCCAGGGCCTCGGCAATGGATCTGCCAATGGAAGTTTTGCCTACCCCGGGCGGGCCCACGAGCAGGAGAATGGAGCCCGACACCTCGCCTTTCATCACGCCCACGGCCAGGAATTCGATGATGCGGTCCTTGACGTCACCCAGCCCGTCATGGTCGCGATCAAGGATCTTGCGGGCGCGCTCCAGATCCAGCTTGTCCTTGGAATAGACGCCCCACGGCAGGACCGTCAGCCAGTCGAGATAATTCCGCGATACCGTGTATTCGGCCGAGCCGGTTTCCAGCACGGCAAACTTGTTCATCTCTTCCTCTATGCGCTTGCGGACGGATTCAGGGAGAGCCAGTTGTTCGATGCGCGACTTGAACGTTTCCAACTCCGCCGTTTTGTCATCCTTGGCCAGTCCCAGTTCCCTCTGGATGGCCTTGAGTTGCTCGCGCAGGAAGAACTCGCGCTGCTGCTCGGACATCTTCTCTTCCATCTTGCCGCGTATCTGGGATTGCAGTCGCGCCACATCGAGTTCCTTCTTGAGCAGCACGACCACCTTTTCCATGCGCTTCTTCAGCGCCATGGTTTCCATCACCTCCTGCAATTCCTGTTTGTTGGCGGTGGTCAGGGTCGCGGCAAAATCCGTCAGCAGCGAAGGTTCATTGGGGCTGAACCGGTTGAGGAAGAATTTAAGCTCTTCCGAATACAGGGGATTGAGTGGAAGCAGATCCTTGATCGTATTGATGATCGCCACCGCATAGGCGCGGATCTCCTGTGAATCCGGGCTGCCCGGCTCGCTGGGGTAGTCGACCCGCACCCGGTACGGCGGCTTTTTCGACAGCCACTCCACAATGCGGAAACGGCGCTGGCCTTCGGCAATGAACTGGATCTTGCCTTCATTTCTGACCGGATGATGTACGCGCACCACGGTTCCCACGCCATGAAAATCTTCATAGGTGGCGTCGTCTGTATTGTCTGGTTTGGCCAGCACCAGACCCACGAGATGCTGGGGCGTGTCGCCGATCGCCTTGACAGTTTCAAGCCAAGGCTCTTCATTCATCAGCAGAGGCAGGGTCTGGGCGGGGAAAAATGGCTTGTCTGAAAGGGGCAGTATGTACAAGTCCTCCGGCCACGCTGGCGCGGTGGGCAACTGCGTGCCCGATTCATCGGGCAGTACCTCCCCTTCCAAGAACGCAGCGCGCGGTTCTTCAGCCGTATCGGATTCTTTCTCCTGCTCCATGGCTTTCAGTATGCGGCGGAATCCGGGTATTTCAAGCTTATGGAGACGTATTCAGCGCCTGCTCAGGTGTAATTGAGTCCCATCGCCTCACGCACATCCCGCATGGTTTCGCGCGCCAGTTCCTGCGCTCTTTCGCAACCATCCGCAATGATGTTGCGCACCAGGTCGGGACGGGTGTCGTAATGGGACGCCCGTTCACGAATAGGTCCCAGCTCTTTCAGCACCGCATCGATGACAGGCTGTTTGCATTCAAGGCAGCCGATGCCTGCGCTGGTGCAGCCCTGCACCACCCATTTTCGCGTGGCGTCGTCCGAATACACCTGATGAAATTGCCAGACCGGGCACTTTTCCGGGTTGCCCGGATCGGTGCGGCGCACTCGCGCGGGATCGGTGGGCATGGTGCGGATATTCTTGCTCACGGTGTCCGGATCATCGCGCAAGCCGATGGCGTTGTTGTAGGACTTGGACATCTTCTGTCCATCCAGGCCAGGCATTTTGGCCGCTGTAGTCAGCAGCACCTCGGGCTCGGCCAGTATCATGCGCCCGCCCCCTTCTAGGTAGCCGAACAACCGTTCACGGTCGCCCAGGGAAAGGTTCTGCGCGTCGTTCAGTATGGCTCGCGCCTGGTCAAGCGCCGCTTCCTCACCCTTTTCCTGATAGGCATTGCGGGCCTCCTTGTAAATCCGGGCCTTCTTGCCGCCAAGCTTTTTGATTGCCGCCTGGGCCTTTTCCTCAAAGCCAGGTTCCTTGCCGTAAAGATGATTGAAGCGCCGACAGATTTCGCGGGTGAATTCGATGTGCGGCACCTGATCCTCGCCCACCGGCACGAGGTTGGCCCGGTAGATGAGGATGTCCGCGCTTTGCAGCAGCGGATAACCGAGGAAGCCGTAGGTGGAGAGGTCTTTGTCGGAGAGCTTTTCCTGCTGGTCCTTGTAGGTAGGCACCCGTTCCAGCCACCCCAGCGGCGTCATCATCGACAGCAGCAAATGCAACTCGGCGTGTTCGATCACCCGCGATTGAATGAACAGCGTGCTTTGGGCGGGGTCGACGCCGGCGGCCAGCCAGTCCACCACCATGTCCCAGACACTCCGCTCGATGATCTGGGGATCGTCGTAGTGCGTAGTCAGGGCGTGCCAGTCGGCGGCAAAGAACAGGCATTCATGTTCCAACTGGAGCCGTGTCCAGTTCTTCAACACTCCGTGGTAATGCCCGAGATGCAGGCGACCGGTCGGACGCATGCCGGATAAGACTCGATTGGCGTACATAGTCTTAACCTAATAATTGCTGCAATTGATTATCAAAGAGACTGACATCCAGACCTGTAATTAGGCTGATCAACATCAAGAGGACGTTTATCAATGGCGACACGAGAATGCTGAACAACGGCGTAAACAATAGTGCAATCAAAATAAAGAAACCATAAGGTTCGATACGCGCCAACGCCATCGATGGGCCGCGCGGCAAGAGGCCGACTGCAATGCGACCGCCATCCAAAGGTGGCAACGGTAATAGGTTAAAAGAAGCAAGAAAAACGTTAATTAGAATGCCGGCCGCACCCATCAGCATCAGCGGCGTGCTAACAAACTGCATGTTTATCGCGTGACCGATCTGAATGGTGATTCCCCAAAAAAGCGCCATGAGCAGATTGGCCCCAGGCCCTGCGGCAGCCACCCAGACCATGTCGCGTTTGGGGTGTCGCAGTGCGCTGAAATTAACCGGCACCGGCTTGGCCCAGCCAAACAGGAAGGCCGGTCCACCCATCAGTTTGCTCATCAGCAGCAGAAACAGGGGCAGCCCGATAGTGCCAACCGGGTCGATATGCTTGATCGGATTGGCCGTCACCCGGCCCAGCATCCAGGCGGTCTTGTCGCCAAACTTCATCGCGATATAACCGTGCGCGGCTTCATGCAGCGTGATCGCAAAAATCACCGGGATCGCAAAAACAGCAATTTTTTGAATCAGGCTAAGTTCCATTATGGGTCGCTATGCAGGGCTCTTGAAGTTATCGACCGGGCCCTTGCCCGGGCGCAGTACAACCGGGTGGGCGCCGGTCAAATCCACCACCGTCGTCGGGGTAAGGCCACAGGCGCCACCATCGATCACCAGATCCACCTCATGCTCCAGGCGCTCACGAATCTCCCAGGCTTCATTCAACGGCACATCATGCCCCGGAAGCATCAGGGTGGAGGACAGAATCGGTTCACCCATTTCCTTGAGCAGTGCTTGTGCGACACCATGTTCCGGCACGCGCAGGCCGATGGTGTCGTGACGCTTGTGCAGAAGTCGCCGCGGCACCTCCCGGGTACCCTTGAGGATGAAGGTATAAGGGCCGGGAGTGTGGGCCTTGAGCAGGCGAAACTGATTATTGTCGACCTGAGCGTAACGACCGAGCTCGGACAGATCCCTGCACACCAAGGTCAGGTCGTGACCTTCATCCAGGCCACGGATGCGCAACAGACGCATTGCCGCAGCCTTGTCACCAATTCGACAGCCCAGCGCATAGCAAGAGTCGGTCGGATACACAATGATCCCGCCGCTCCTGAGGATGGCAGCCACCTGCTGGATCAGGCGTTGCTGAGGATTGTCCGGATGGATATTAAAGAACTGGGCCATGGAAAATGGGGAAAATTCAGTCATGTTAGAGTCAGTCAAGGTCCCAATTGTGCCAGATAGGGGTAACGTCTTGCGGCAAAGCCAGGCCGCCCCCTATCTCGCGTCCCCCTTCGCCTGGGGCGTGGAAATCCGATCCGCGCGACGCCAGCAGGCCGAACTCCGCCGCCAGAACGGCAAAGCGCGCGCAGTGCTGCGGAGTATGACACCCGGTCACGACTTCGATCG
Source organism: uncultured beta proteobacterium (assembly GCA_963746955.1). Classification (GTDB taxonomy): domain Bacteria; phylum Pseudomonadota; class Gammaproteobacteria; order Burkholderiales; family Thiobacillaceae; genus DASQBT01. The sequence continues at coordinate 15,380 of CAVVDR010000005.1, forward strand.
CCTCGCCGCCAAGTTCCTTGAATTCGGCCAGCAGGCGTTTGAGTTTGCCGGTCTTGAGATCATAGCGTCCGGGATGGGCAAGAACCGCCTGTCCGCCACTTTGCCGTATCCAACTGACGGCATTCTCCAAACTGGTCCAGCAATGTTGTACGTAGCCCGCCCTGCCCTTGACCATGAAATGTTTGAACACGCTGCGCATATCCTTGACAATGCCTTGTTCCACCAAGAAGCGGGCGAAATGGGTTCGGCCGATAAGGCGCGGATTGCCGGCATGCGTAATTGCCCCGGCCAAGGCCCCCGGAATTCCCGCCTTTTCGAGCTCGTGACTTATGCGCTCGGCGCGCTGTTGGCGTCCTTGCTGGATCGCCTCCAAACCTTTCAGAAGCATATCGTTATGCGCATCTATGCGTAACCCGACGATATGCAGTGTCGACGTTTGCCAGGTGACGGAGACTTCCACGCCCGGGATGAAGCAGATGCCAACTAGCTGCGCAACCTGCGCTGCGTCCGTCAAGCCGTCCACGTCATCGTGGTCCGTCAAAGCCAGCACATCGACCCCTTTTTCGGCGGCGCGCGAGACTAGTGCCCGGGGGGATAGGACGCCATCAGAAATATTTGAGTGGCAGTGCAGATCAAAATTGCGCATGAGGAACGGGACCCGCTTTGACGGGTGGCCAAATCATAGCAAAATAACGGAGTTTTCTCTTAATCCAGCAGAAATGGGCCCAGCCCTTACATGAAAAAATTTCTCTTCGACCTGTTCCCCGTCATTGTATTTTTTGTTGCCTACAAACTGGGGGACAGCAATGCGCAGGCCACCAAGGCATTCATGGACGGCTTGGGCCTGCCCCCATCGCCCACAGCGAAGCCGGGTATTTATCTCGCCACTTTGGTGGCCATTGCCGCTTCATTCCTGCAGGTGGCGTGGGTAAAGCTACGCGGCGGAAAAGTCGAATCCATGCTGTGGGCCAGCCTGGTGATTATTGTGATTTTCGGCGGCGCCACTTTGTGGCTGCATGACGAATCCTTCATCAAATGGAAACCCACGGTGCTCTACTGGCTGTTTGCCGGGGTATTAATCGGCTCGGCCATGCTGGGCAAGAACATGATTCAGTCCATAATGAGTGCCCAGATGGAACTTCCGCAGAAGGCCTGGAGTCAATTGAACCTGAGTTGGGCTGGATTTTTCGCCTTTATGGGCTTGGCCAACCTGATTGTGGCGCACAACTTTTCCACCGACGCCTGGGTCAACTTCAAGCTGTTCGGCAGCCTGGTGCTGATGCTTGTCTTCGTCATCATTCAAAGCCTGATGCTGAACAAGTATCTGCACAAGGAAGAAAGCGAATAATGCTCTACGCCATTACCGGCGAGGATGTTCCGAATTCGCTGGATCAACGACTCGCCGCCCGGCCCGCTCATGTGGAGCGCCTGCAAAACCTCAAGGAACAAGGTCGGCTGCTGCTGGCCGGCCCCTTTCCCCGGATCGATAGTCCTGATCCGGGCCCGGCCGGTTTTTCCGGCAGCCTGATCGTGGCAGAATTCGATACGCTTGAATCCGCCAGGCAGTGGGCCGAAGCTGACCCCTATGTGGCCGCCAGGGTATACGACCGCGTTAGTGTCAGGCCGTTCTTGAAGACACTGCCGTGAGCACCGATCAGCAGATTTTGACTCGACTTCAAACTTTGAAGCCCGAAAGCCTCAATCTGGAGAATGAGAGCAGCCTGCATGCAGGTCATGCCGGCGCGGCAAGCGGTGGCGGCCATTATCGGCTAACTATCGTATCGCCGCGCTTTGCCGGCTTGAATTCGGTGGCCCGTCACCGGTTGGTGTATGAAGCCCTCGGCGATCTGATGCAAGGGCCGGTGCACGCCTTGGCCATTACCGCCTTAACCCCCGAAGAACTATGACGACAGGAGATTTAATGAAACATTCCCTCGAACGCTCAGCGGCGCTTTTTCTGCTGAGCCTGGCTGCCTTTGCCCAAGCTGCGGACGGGACCCAGCCCGCCTCCACCGACCAGGCGCCCGGCAACAAGCCGGTTGCCGTTGTCAATGGGCGCGAAATTCCTGCGATCTATGCTGAACTGATTAAGCATGACATGCTGGCTCAGGGCCAAACAGACGATGCCCGTCTCGATACCAAGGTCAGGGACAGTCTGATCAGCCTGGAACTGGCCAGTCGTGCGGCCATTGAAAAGGGACTGGACAAGGATCCCAAGCTGGCGGCGGTTCTGGATATTCGGCGCAAGGACCAGTTGGCCAAGGCCTATCTGGAAGACTACGTTCGCTCCCATCCGGTGAGCGAAGCCGACATCCAGGCTGAGTATGACAAGGCCAAGGCTGCAGCGACCGGTAACGAATTCAAGGTTGAGCACATTCTGGTGAAGAGCGAAGGCGAAGCCAAATCCATATTGGCGCAGTTGAGAAGAAAGGCCAAATTCGAGGATTTGGCCAAGAAGAAATCGATCGATCCGGGCTCAGCCAAGAAAGGCGGCGATCTGGGGTGGAATGCCCCCGATTCCTTTGTGAAGGAATTTGCCGATGCGCTTTCCGGCATGAAGAAGGGCGAAACTTCCAAGGCGCCTGTGAAAACCCAATTTGGATGGCATATTATTCGGGTTGAGGATGTGCGCCCCGTTCAGGTACCGCCCTTGGACGATGTGAGAGCAGACATCGCCCGGCAGCTTCAACAAGAGCGCATCCGTGAAGCATTGCTCGCGTTGCGTAAAGACGCCAAGATTGAATAAGAATCAGAAGGGGGCCTGCCATCAGGCAGGCCCGATAAAAAGAGGACACCGCCATGGCTGACAAGGAATATAACAATCTGCAGGACCAGTTTCTGAACACCCTGCGGCGCGAGCACATGCCCGTTTCGGTATTCCTGGTGAATGGGATCAAGCTGGTAGGAAAAATCGAGTCATTCGACCAGTTTTCCATCCTGCTCAAAGGCCATGATCAAGCCGGGCAACTGGTATTCAAGCATGCCATCTCCACGATTTCACCTTCGCGCGAAGTCGAATTGACCAAGAAACCGCCTCCCGCCTGACCCGTTGACCGGGCGAATCTGACTTATTCCGCCTGCACCCGCACTCCGTTGAGTCGGGCCAGTTGATCCTGGGTCACCAGCATCGCCACATCACCCCGGTACAGTTGGTAGAACTCGGGCTTCAATTCCTGCGCCTGCTTGAGACTGCTCACATAGACAACTGCTCTGCCCTGCGGATGATGACTGAACCAGGCAGGCAATGCCTGACTAGAAATGACCTCCAGCGGTTGCTCCAGTCGGCCGGCAAACTGATATTGGGCGTGGTACTTGCCTTCGTGGGCGATGGGCACGCCTTTTTGTTGCAGGAGTTCAAGTTCCCGCGCCATGGGCGTCACATCATAGGCGGGAGACAGCGGGCGAACCACTCCCAGTTGCACCAGAGCGGTCAGCGCAAATGCCAGGCCGACCAAGCCGTGCCGCCAATGGAGGCGCGGACTGACGACGATCCAGAACAGGCCGAATCCCAGCATTGCGCTGCCTGCCCAGGGAGAAATTGCGTTGGCCCAGTCGTTGTGCGCGGGCAGCCCCTTCAGCGCAAACCATAACGCGGCGGCGCCGGTCAGCAACAGGAACGTTACCGGGATCAGGCTGCTGCCTCGCCCGAGCTTTTGGGGCCTGTCGGCCAGGACCTGGGCGGAGAACAGCGCAAACATGGGGAAGAGTGGAACCAGGTAATGAATCTGCTTGCCGCTGATCAGGGAGAAGGCAATGAATACCGGCACTCCCCAGGCCAGACAGAACTTCATGGCCTGAGGCTGTCCGGCAGAAAACGCCGCGCCGGCTGCTCGCCACAGACCGGGCCAGACCATCCACGGGTAGAGCAGCACGGGCAGCAACGGCAGATACCACCAGAACGGCCGCCGGTGGGCGAACGAGTCGACCATCCGGTTGGCAGTCTGGCCCCAGAAGATCGCGTGGCGAAATTGCTCGCCGCCCTTGAATCCTGCGGGTATGGCCCAGGCCAGGGCAATGGCCGCCCCCACAAGGACCGCCAGGGCAATTGCGCCATACCAGTGTTTCCAATTCAGGCCCGGTGACCACCAGGGCGCAAGTACTGCCAGCGGCAGCACATGCAGGAGGATGACCGGGCCCTTGGCCAGCACGCCCATGCCTATGGCGAGGCCAAGAAGGCCAAAACCCCTGATAGTCTTTCCCTGGCTCGCCATCCAGATTCCCAACACCCCAAGCAGGACCCAGACAGTCAGTAGTACATCAAACATGGCCGAGGTGGAGAACAGTATCCAGAGCAGGGAAGACGCTAGAATCCATGGAGCCGAGATTGACACTTCAGGCAGTTCAGGCCTGAGCCGCCGGGCAAGCATCGCGGTCAATCCCAGGCAGCTCAGGGAGGAAATGGGCGAGACCAGCCGGGGCCACCAATCATTGACCCCGAACAAGCCCCATCCGGCCTGATAGAGCCAAAGCAGCAGCGGAGGTTTGTCGCTGTATGGCATTCCATTCTTGAACGGTACCCAGGCATCGCCGCGCAGCCACATCTCCCAGGCCACGCTCACATAACGGGTCTCGTCAATCGGAGTGAGCGGTCTGGAGACGATGGCGACGGCAGTTAGCAAGGCCAAGAAAACCGCCAGTCCCAGAAAATTAAGTGCGCGCGAACCAGCTTTGGCGTTCATGGCATTCAGCCCTGCACATCCAGCGCGGCATCGAAGCTCTTGCCATGGCGATAGCGACGATAAAGATGCAGTCCCACAAAGCTGGAAAGCACGAACAACGCCACGCCCGAACCGATCTTGAGCGCAGGGTTCTGCGTGACGCCACTGCCGATCAAGGCCGCGACCAGGGTCTGGGGGATATAGCCCAGAAACGTGGCAAGAAAAAAGAACCGCGCCGGGATGCGTGAAACGCCGGCGGCCAGATTGGTTGCCAGGTTGTTGCCCACGGGAAGCAGCCGGACCAGCAAGGTCATGCCGAACGGATGTCCCTCGACAAAATCGTTAAAACGCCGGATACGGTCTTCGAAGAATTTCATCACCAGGCCGCGGCCCAGTATGCGCGCGTAATAAAAGGCCAGGATGCTTCCCGCCAAGGCGGCTAGATTGCCCAGCAGCACTCCCCATGCCAGACCGAACGCATAGCCGCCGAAAAACGCCACCGCCTGGCGCGGAAGCCCGACAGAGGTAATCAAGGCGCCGGCGAGCAAAAAGACGAATTGCCCCTTGATCCCCTGGCCTTTTACATTGGTTTCGATCCATTCCCGCTCGAACACGTGTTCGAAACCGAAACTTCTCAGTGCATAGGCGATAGCGACCAGAGACCCCAGCAGCAACAGCCCGCGCAACCAGAAATAACGCTTACCGCCGGCCATGAGGTTCTTGCGGTGGAGGCGAACCCGATGAATTGAACTGCTGACAATTCATTGCGCTTACTCGTCATTCATCTTGGGGAATGAGTTCCGGCAGACGCACCCGGCGCTGCAGCCACGCCACGCCGAACAAATCCACGATGCCAACCCAGAGCCGGTTGTGGATACCATACTTGGAGTCCCCTCGCTCTCGTGGACGATGATTGACGGGCACGGAGATGACCGCCCCGCCATTGCGCAAGACCAGTGCAGGCAGGAAGCGGTGCATATGATCAAAGTTGGGCAATGCCATAAAAGTTTCGCGTGCAAATAGCTTGAGCCCGCAGCCCGTGTCGGGCGTGTTGTCCTTGAGCAGGGTGGACCGCACCCCATTGGCGACCTTGGACGACAGTTTGCGAATCCAGGTATCCTTTCGCTTGTTGCGCCAGCCCGCCAGCAGTTGGAGATTGGCAGGCTGTCTGGGGTCCGCGAGGGCAGCGATCAGGGCAGGGATATCGGCCGGATCGTTTTGCCCATCCCCGTCCAGCGTGGCGATCCATTCATAACTGGCCGCCCTGACCCCGGACGTGACCGCCTGGCTTTGTCCGCACGAAGTCCTGTGCCGGATCACCTTGAGATTCGGCAGCTCTCCCTGCAAACGCCGCAGCACCGCTGCCGTCGAATCCGTGCTGCCATCGTTGACATAAACGATTTCGAATTCTGCCTTGCCCGTCAGTGCGGCCACAATTTCGCGCACCAGAGGCTCGACGTTGTCTTCCTCATTCTTGACCGGCACCACTACAGACAGGCGGCCAAGGTAGGGATGGTTGGGCATGATGTCGGAGTCGAAGGATTCGAATGTCCGATTCTATAAGGCGTGGGCCGGCCCCTGCAACGCGTTATTTGTCGAACTTCCTCCCGGGCCGGTCCGAGGTTCTCGTTGCCCTGTTTCCATCCGCGTTTCGGTGGGCGTCAGCTTGAGGTGCGTAGCGCTCCTGCATGCGCCGCTCACTGGGGCCGGCAAAGGCGGCTTCCCGATTGCCGTGGGTGCGTTCTCCCGATCTCGGCTTGAACGCGGGCTTGAACTCATGCGGCGCGCGGCGTTTTCCGCCCCTGTCGGATCGAGGTGCTTCGGCACGCATCCGGGTCTTGGGCTCCAGCCCCGGAATCACGTGGGCCTCGATGTTGTGTCCGGTGAAATGGGAAATCCGCCGCAGTTGCAAACCATCCCGGCTGGATACCAGCGAAACGGCCGTCCCGTTCGCGCCTGCCCGGCCGGTGCGACCGATGCGGTGTACGTAATCCTCGGCCTGCTTGGGCAGATCGAAGTTGATCACATGGGAGATACCCGCCACATCAATGCCGCGGGCTGCCACGTCAGTCGCAACCAGGACACGAATTTCACCGCGGCGCAACCTGGTCAGCGTCCGGTTGCGGGCGCCCTGATGCATGTCTCCGTGCAGCGCAGCGGCAGGAAAGCCCTGCTGATACAGGTCATCCGCCAACTGGTCGGCATCCCGCTTGGTGGCGGTAAAGACCAGAGCCTGGTTGAGTCCGACGTCGCGCAGCAGATGATCGAGAATGCGGTTCTTGTGCGCCAGATCGTCGCAGAAATGCAGGCGCTGGTCGATGTTTTCCAGTCGATCGCGCTGGCCTGCCACTTCAACACGCTTGGGTTCGCGCAACAGATTTTTCGCCACCTGCGCGATCTTCCCGTCCAAAGTGGCGGAAAATAGCAGGGTCTGGCGCGTACTCGGCGTAGCGCGTGCGATCTTCTCTACATCCTCGATAAATCCCATATCCAGCATCCGGTCCGCTTCATCCAGCACCAGCATTTCCAGCCGTGAAAAATCCACCTTGCCGCGCTGCATTTGATCGATGAGGCGACCCGGCGTGGCCACCAAAATGTCCACGGGACTTGCGAGCAGACGGTTCTGCACCAGGTAGGGCATGCCGCCCAGAATGGAAACGCATTTGGCGTAGCGCAGGTACTTGCCGTAACGGGTTGCGGCGGCAGTGATCTGCTGGGCCAGTTCGCGGGTGGGCGACAGCACCAGAATGCGCGGTCCCTTGCCCGGAGCTTTGGGAGCGTCCGTCAGTTTTTGCAAGGCAGGCAGCATGAACGCTGCGGTCTTGCCAGTGCCGGTCTGTGCCGAAGCCATCAGATCATGGCCAGCCAGCACGATCGGGATGGCCTGAGCCTGAACCGGAGTAGGCTCGGTGTAACCCGAGTCAGTCAAGGCCTTCAGGATGAAGGGGTTGAGCGCGAGCGATTCAAAAGTCATGAGTTCTTTCAAGTGTGGGGGCAACACATACACATGCTGCCGCGTGCCCAAGGGCGCGGCTGCCGGCGCTCATTCGCTAACCGGCAAACACTGAAAGAATCAGGATATAGGTCAGGGAGTCCGTCTGATATGACGGCTGGCATCAAGCCAATAATGAACGATACAAGGGGTGGAAGGCGGAGGGGTGGATCTGTTGCAGTGATGCCTTGCCACAGTCGTATTGTCTCACACAGATGGCATTTGCCGCAAACATCATCGCTCGCCTGCCATTACCCCCAAGACCATTGCGGTCCACTACTGCATTCGGCGAAGTTGAATTTCCGCGCACGACCCACAAAGGCGCTTGGCCTTCGGCGTCATGAAAGTCGGCTGCCCGAAGTATTCCGTTTGCGGCGGGGATGCACATTGCTGCGCACCCACCGCACAGATCTGGGCGAGCGCAATTCACGCCCTCGGCTCCCACCCTCGGGTGCTTGACGTCAAAGCGCTGCGTGGGCCATGGGTAAAGGATGCGCGGTGGCGGGAGCCAAGCCTTAGCGAGTTTCACCATCCGATCCCACGTCAGGGGGTAACCGTCCGGCTACGCCGCAAAGGCGTCCGTTTCGCACTTGCGCTTTCGGACGTCATGACATGCGGCTGGCGATAACTCGATTCCAGACATCGCCCTTTTTTGTGCCGCCTGTTGCCAGGTAATGCTCTTTTAGACGCGCAATCTCAATTGCAATCGTCATCGGAAATCCCCGACGACCACCACGCCCATCCATCAACAAAGCGTCAAAAAAGCGAATCATCAGATCCGGATATGCCCAGCGCTCCACGATGCGGTTACAAATCCGCGGGTAGCGATAAGCCAGGTTATGGGGTCGCACCCCTCGTGGAAGGAAATCAAACCAAGCCTGCGTCTTTGGACCCAGAACCCGGTCTTCCGGCTTTTCGGGCGCACGCTGGTCAACCCATCGGTCTTCGTCAGGGGACAGGCTTGCGTGATCAAATTGTTCGTCTATCTTGGCGGTCCGATCCACATTCGCCCAGAGCGACGAAGCCGCATCCTGCACGTAGCCCGCGTCGGCCTTGAGATTCTCTTCCATATGACCTTTTCTGAAGAAGTTCCCGAACATTCAAGTGAATCCTCTTACGTCTTGGTTAACTCGTTGATATGCAATATACGTGCCTCCTATTGCCGACGTCATATCTGGCCACTTTGTCAGCCGGAGATAAGGAGAAAATGTCAGCTTCTCAACGAGTTGTTCATTTCTTCGACTAGATTCCAACGCTAAATCGCGGTGTGGCGATCTATCTCGCTCGAACCGGATTGCGCCCCGCACCCGACGAACTCTACTTCAGTATTCGTCAGCAACTACCTGATCTCGATGGCTTTATACCGCGTGTTGAGGGCACGGACAGCCAATCGGAATCGAAAGCGGAGATCGAAAAGAGCGGACAGAACCCGTTTTCATGAACGAAGGCGCCTAATCTTGATCTCAGGGCTTTGCCTGTCTCCACTTCATCCCTGGAAAGCATGCAAAGTTCCCCACCCAGCCACCGTCAACACCCAATATGTCCAAACGCAAGCTTGCCCTGACCCTTTTGATCTGCGCCCTGCCCCTGCTGGCAGCCAGGAAGGCTGGAGCCGCGGATACCTGCGGGCAACCCGGGCAATTTCTGGCACCTCCCGTGTCGCTTACCGATTCCGCGACGCTCCCCTTGTCACCCGGTAAAGTCCTGGAACAACTGGCCCGCGATCGGGTGGTCCTGCTGGGCGAGACCCACGATTGCGCCGACGACCACCGCTGGCAACTGGCAATGCTGACTGCCCTGCACCAACTCCACCCGGACCTGGCAATTGGCTTCGAGATGTTCCCGCGCCGCCTTCAGCCCGTGCTGGACCGCTGGGTGGCGGGGCAATTGTCCGAGGCCGAATTCCTGCAGCAGGCAGAGTGGGGCAAGGTTTGGGATTACGATCCCCAGCTCTACCTGCCCCTATTTCGATTCGCCCGCCTGTACCACTTGCCCATGCTGGCTCTCAACGTGGACCATGACCTGGTCAATCAGGTGCGCGCTTCCGGCTGGGACGCGGTGCCGGAAACCCAGCGCGAAGGTGTGGGCCGGGCCGCTGCTCCCGTGCCTTCGTACCGTGCGGAACTACAGGCCATCTTCGATTTCCACCCCGCACTAAACAAGAACCCCCCTGACCGGGCAACTCAGTTCAACCATTTCGTCGAGGCCCAGACGCTGTGGGACCGGGCCATGGCAGAGGGCATCAGCACCTTTCTCCAGAGCCATCCAAGCACCTTGGTGGCGGGCATCGTGGGCGCCGGCCACTTGCGCAACGGGTATGGCGTGCCCCACCAACTCCATACCCTGGGTGTCGACCAGATTGCCAATCTGGTTACCCTGCCCAGTGATCACCCCTGTTCGGAAATCACCCCTGGACTGGCTGATGCGGTGTTCCTGATCCCTCCCCAGCCTGGGCGGGTGGCTGCAACACCGCCGCGCCTCGGGGTCAGCCTTGCCGCAGCAGAAGATGGAGTAAAAATTGAATCGGTGATGCCGGGCAGCCTGGCAGAACGGAGCGGACTCCAGGCCGGCGACGTCGTCCTTCAAGCTGCCGGCAGCAAGATGGATAGCATTGAAGCAATGCGCGGCTCTGTGCAGCGCCAGCCCGACGGCACCTGGCTGCCGTTGCTGATCCGCCGCGGGGCCGCCACGCTGGAGATCGTGGTACGCTTTCCTTCCCGGCCTTAACCGGCTGCGCTGGCCCATCCATGATGCGAGCGCTGCTTTTCCTGATGCTCCTCATCGTCCAACCAGCATGGGCGGAAGAGCAAGCCCATCTGGACTTGGTCGTGCGCCTCGATCCCGGCCACCGGACCCTGGTCGCCCAAGCCACCCTGAGCTTTCAGGCCAAGCATCTGAACTTCCGCCTGGTGCCATCCTTGAAGGTGAGGAGTCTCACTATCGACGGGCGCAAACGGCCCTTGCCCCCGCCAGATGGAGAACCGATTCATCTGGCCCTGGCCGGCGCTGGTCCCCACACGCTCCGGCTGGCTTATCAAGGCACGCTGGGCCGTCTGCTCGACCTCGATCAAAACGGGGTCCTGAACCACCTGCCGCCCATGGTCGATATACGGGGCAGCTTTCTTCCCGCCGGCAGCGGATGGTACCCGGACCCCGGCGTGCCCTTCAGCTACCGATTGAGCCTGCACCTGCCCGCAGGGCAAAAGGGCCTGGTTCCCGGCACTCTGGTGAAAGAGTCGGAACGCAATGGCTACCAGGCGGAATATGTCTTTGCCCATCCCGCCGAAGGGATCGACCTGATGACCGGGCCGTATGCGGTGACGGAGCGCCTGATTCCCCGACGGGGACGGGTACCCCTGCGGCTGCGCGCGTGGTTCTATTCAGACATGGCAGACCTGGCGCCCGGCTACCTGAACGACTCGGCCCGCTACATCGCCCGATACAGCGAACTCATCGGCCCCTACCCCTTCGACGCCTTCAGTGTGGTGGCCAGCCCTCTGCCCACCGGCTTCGGCATGCCCGGCCTCACCTACCTTGGCCGGGACGTGCTGCGCCTGCCCTTTATCCGCGCCACCTCCTTGGGGCACGAGGTGCTGCACAACTGGTGGGGCAATGGCGTAATCCCCGACTGGGCTACCGGCAACTGGTCGGAAGGGCTCACGACCTTCATGGCCGACTATGCGTACCAGGAAGATCAGTCGGAAAAAGCTGCCAGAGCGGCGCGCCTGGCCTGGTTGCGTGACCTGGCCGCCGTGCCGGAGGCGGAGGACACTCCCCTCACCGCTTTCACCGCCCGCCGCCACGGCATTTCCTCCATCGTGGGCTACGACAAGGCGGCCATGGTGTTTTTCATGTTGAGGGATGAGATCGGAGCCGATGCCTTTTCCAAGGGTCTCCGCCTGTTCTGGCAGCGCTTTCGCTTCAGGCGCGCCGGCTGGACCGATCTGGAAAAAACCTTCGCCGAGGTGGCAGGCCGGGATCTGGTTGCCTTCTTCCGGCAATGGGTAGAGCAGGCCGGAGCACCGCGCCTGAAACTCAGCGATGCCCGCTGGGCCGAGGGCAACCTGGACCTGACCCTGGAACAAGCCGGCCCGCCGTACCAAATGCACGTGCCCCTGCGCCTGCTGGTCTACCCGGACCAGACGGAAACCCGCTGGGTGGAAGCAAAGGAAGCCTCCACGCACATCAGCCTGCTCGCGCCGAAGTTGGTCCAGGCGGTGGAACTGGACCCGGATTTCCGACTCTGGCGACGCTTGGAACCGAACCACTTTCCGCCCATTCTGCGGGAGGTGTTTGTGGCACCCAAGGTGGGCCTGTTGACGGTGGGAGATAACATGGAAGAACCCGCCACGTCCTTGGCAGAACGCCTGCTGGATGCCCGACCCGCCCTCCTTCAAGCCGCCGGATCAGGTCTGCCTGGGAGCGACCCCGTGCTGATCGTTGGCCAGACCGACCGGGTCAACGATCTGCTGTCCCGACTGGGCCTGCCCCCCTCGCCGCCCCAAGTTACAGGCAAAGGCAGCGCCCGGGTCTGGGTGGCCCGGAATGAGTCGGGACGCCCCTACGCGGTGGTCGAGGCTCAGGATGCCGGCGCACTGAAAGCGATGCAACGCCCCGTGCCCCACTATGGGCGCCAGAGCTGGCTGGTGTTCGACGGCGCCAAGGCCACGGACAAGGGCATATGGTCGGCCCGAGCCGAACGGATCAGAGTCCGGACACCTGCCATCATGCCGTCCACCGATCTGGCGCATTGATGGGGGTATCCGTGGTGTGGCGAGGAAAGGCTCCCTCCCGCAATATCGTAATGACGGGCGACAGCCGTTGACCGCTTTGCGCGACAATAAATCGCTCCATTTGTTTGAATAACTTTCCCCGATTCATGAGTGGACTCCTGGCGGTTTGAAACGCCCGCAGTGTTCTCCCCGGCGGGGTTCGCCACGAAGCGGCTTGACTGGAATATCATGACGACACTGAGTTGCCGCCTGGGAGATTCAATGATGAAACAATACCTGCGGGATTTGCTGGCGGTGGCGATAACGGGAATCGCGCTAACCATCGCCGGGTGCGGTGGTGGAGGCGGCGGCACCGATTCCACTACCCCGCGACCCACGGTCATCGTTCCCCCACTTTCGCTTCCGGGGCCAAACGCCGTGGCGTGCAGCAACGTTGCGCAGGATTTCAGCCGCGTCGCACCCAGTGAGGACGCCAGGGCTTACTGGGATGGCTCACCTTCGGCAGGCGGCGCGCCGCAGTATGTGACGGATCTGCTCACTGACCCGGCGGATACTCTTTCAGTCACGGTCACGGCGCCGAACGACTCCAACCTCTACGGGGCGTTTGCCGGAAAACAGGCTTCGTTTGTGTTGCTCGCCTGCTATCCGACCGCCGCGAACAATCCGCGTGCCGATTATCCGCTGCCAGCGGGCAGCGTCGTGCCGCACATGCAGACCGGCGCGGATCCACCGCTATTCGCTGACGCCACGGCTCGCTATCCGATGCTCGTGTTTTCGCATGGCTTGAACAGCAGCCCGCTCTCCAGTGATGATATTGCGGCGATGTCGGTATTCGCCAGCTACGGCTACATCGTCGTTGCCCCTTTTCACGGCGATCCGCGCTTCGCCAACCTCAAAGTCGACGACCTCATTGACGCTGTGACGGTTCTGGCGCATCTAAGCGATTTCAACGCGCTGCAGGCATTGCGCCCGCTATCGATGTCGGCCGCGATCGACCTTATGCTCACTAATCCGCAGTGGCGCGACCACGTCGATCCGACACAGATCGGGGGATTCGGGGCGAGCATGGGTGGCGAGGCAATGATGTTGATGGGGGGTGCCAGATTGACGACGACTTACGGACTGTCATCGGCCCAGGTAACCGTCGATCCGCGTTTCAAGGCGGCAGTGGGCTATGTGCCCTATTTTGGGCAACCTTTCCTGCCAGCGTTCGGGCGCGACCAGCAGGGACTCGACGGCGTTACGCTGTCGTATCTCGCCATCAGCGGGACGGCGGATACGACCGCTCCGATCATCATGACGCGGCAAGGCATGGCCCGGCTCTCGGGGACGCGCGAACTCGTCGAGCTGGTCGGTGTGAAACACGAGTTCGATGTGGCATCGACCAACGATATTTTCACCTGGGCGCTCACGTTTCTCGACGCGGAGGTTCGGGGCAATCAGGCTGCGCGCCAGCAGTTGTCGACAATGGCGAGCGTCGCAGGCGGGGGCGACGATCGCGTGGTGATTCCCTATAACGGCCTCACTTCGTTCTAGAAAGCCATTGCTCATGTTCACCAGTGCGCCGTAGTTGTACGGGATCTCCGGGGCATGCCAAAGAAAATGACCCGATCGCCCAGCGGTGCCCTTACCCGTTAATTTCCCGACTTGCGCGCTAAGTTGATCCAGGCCGGCTCGAAATTTCGATCTTCCAGCGTGGCCGGTCTTCCGTCAGCCACTGTCAGGCCGCCCAATGTCACGGTTGGGAAGGCCTCGTGGGAAGGTCAACATTTGCTTGCATTCATGCTGGGTTGGGAACCGCTTCCATGTCAATGCTTCAGCCCGCGCGCCAGAGAACGGGCTGGTCCAATGTGCTATGTTGAATTTGGAGGTGCCCAAGATGCAAAATGGAAATCCAATCCTCAGAGCCGCGCGCGCGGCGCTTGAATGCGAGCCGCGGATCAATCTGCATCGCTGGCCGCTTCATCTCGACATGACGGACGACAACGCTTTGGTGCTGGAGGGCGACACGGGGAGCATTGCCGCGAAAAAACTGGCCCTCGAACTGGCGGGTTCGCTGCCAGACGTGCGCGGAGTGGTCGACCGGCTGCACGTGGCACCGGCGGAACGCAAAACGGACGGCGAGATCCTGGCGGCCCTTGAAGCCATATTGCTCGAATCCCGCGAATTGAAAAACTGTACGCTGCGCGTGATGAAGAAGGGGCGAATCAGCACGCTGCATCAGGGCAGCGTCGATAATGCCAGCGGCGATGTCTGGGTCTCGGTGAACGAAGGAGTGGTGACCCTGGATGGCTGGGTCATCAGCCTTTCACACAAGCGCATGGCGGGTGTGCTGGCTTGGTGGGTAACGGGTTGCCGCGATGTGGTGGACGGACTGGAAGTGGTGCCCCAGGAACAGGACAACGACGGCGAAGTCGACGACGCCCTGTCCTTGGTGCTGGAAATAGACCCGATGATCCCCCATCCTGACCAGATCCATGTCCATACCCGCAATTCTGTCGTCACCCTGGAGGGGCTGGTCAGCACCCAGACGCAAAGAGCCCGAGCCGAACAGGACGCCTGGTGCCTGTTTGCGGTGGACAATGTGATCAACCATCTTGGCGTGAGCGGGTAGAAGACCGCCAGAGAGTGAATTGTCCATTCTCTTCGGGCAGCTTCACGCAGGATTCGACATGACCACGCCGGGTACGCCAGGGAGCCATCGACACCATTATCGTATGGCCGCCACCGCATCAAGATTTTGCGCCACTTCCGTTTTCGTTTCGTGTCCAAGCGATTCCGGTAACTTTGCTGCGTGAACAATGTGACCCGCCCTCCCCGTGCTGCGCGCCAGGCCCCGACCGAGCTTGAGGTGGTGATCGAAGTCCCGCGCGGAAGCTTTCTGAAACGTGGTTCCACGGGGCAAATTGATTTCATCTCACCCCTGCCCTGCCCATACAACTACGGCTCAGTGCCGGCTTACATCGGACTGGAAGGCGACCTGCTGGACGCGTTGGTCCTTGGGCCGCGTTTGCCTCGCGGTACGCGGATTCGGGTCCGGGCGTGGGGGGCGGTGACCCTGACTGACCGTGGCATGTCCGACGATAAGCTGATCTGCAGCGCCCACACGGTAGGCCCATCGGAGCGAAGAACCGTGCTGCGATTCTTTCGCTTCTACGCCAAATGCAAGGGGCTGCTGAATATCTGGAGGCGTCGGCCTGGGCGCAACGCCTGCGAGGGCTGGTGCTCGGCGGGTGAAGCGATTGCCCGCGCTCAGCCGCGCGACGATACCTGGAAGGGTCCGCAAATCAAGTTCTGACCAGCGCTTGGCTTCCCAGACGCGATCGTCCGGCTGAACCGGATTAGCCTCGATAGCCTGGAGAAACACGCGAACACCCGGATCTAGGTCATTAACCAGCCATTGCGGGCGAAGCGTGGCAATCCAGTTTGAAAAAAATCAAAGCCATACCTGACTTGCCTCACCGTTGGAGTCGTCGCAAAGACAAGTCAAACAGCGTCTCCTCAGCGCACCCCGCGGCGAAAACGATATCCCTTGTAACCGAGTATCACACCATCAGGCGTAATCTCATCCAGGCTGAGGCCGGGCGCCAAGATTTCCCCTTGCCCTGCCATCGCGCCGTTGATCATGACACGGCGGTCTTTGGGCCTGCTCGAATACGCAAGGAAGGAAATTGAAATGCCGGGAATCTCCTGCTGAATCGAAGCAGGCAATTCATTCAGCGCCAGCACTTTTCGTCCCTGTTCGGCATCGGAAGGGGCGATCGCATCTTGCTTATTCGGCAATGCGGTAGCCCCCTCCTTCGCCACCACAGTCGCCCCTTGGGCCAAAGCGGGGGTGGGTTCGCCGCTGGCGAGCGGGGGCGTTTCCTGTTTCTTCACCGCGCCGACTGACGGAACGGCATATTGGGCTCCTAATGTTGCGCTCCGTGTCAGTTCGACCTGTTCCCGCTTTGCGGCCATTTCCGGTGAGACGGACGGCGGCGCTTGCACAATCAGGCGAAGACTCGGTGTGATCGGCTTCGCGGCGATCGGCTCCAGCGCGGGAACCGGCTGAACGGACTGCCATGGCCGCAGCCAGCCGACGGCGATTCCTGTGCAGAGCAGGGCCGCCACAAGTACGCCATTTAGAACAAGCTTGGACCGTTTGGGCGCTGGCGTCGTCACCTGTGTCGTAAGGAGGGTCGGCGTCACACCACGTTGACGCTGCTGATCGGATTTCTTGAGCGCATCGAGGATATACGACATGGCTATTTTTCGCCTCGCTCGCGGAACAGTTTAGGTGCCGCCTGATCCGCGGCGCCAGCCAGGCGCATCAGGGTTTGACGCCCGACGACTCCGTCGGGTGTCAAGCCTTGGGCGAACTGAAACTGCTTGACCTGACGCACCAGGGGATCGTCGAAGACCAAATCCTTGTCTGTTTTCGCCGTCCCGCCCTGAACCTGTGCCAGTTGTCTGCTCAGCCATCCCACGGCCGGTCCGCGATCACCCTGCTGGACGCGTCTTTGCAGGGCCGGCGGCACGCGCCACAGCAAGCTGTAGTAACCCGACCACTGAGACGCCAAGGCGCCTAGCGCGACTGTCGTGGTCTTGGCGCCAATCGCAAAGCTGGCAGTCTTGGGTCCAAGTGCCGTCAATGTCGCAAAGAATTCCTGGTCCTGATCATCACGCATCTGCAATACCACCGGGCGGTTCGATTCCCGAAGTTCGGCGAGACCGCCACGGCCAGATCGACAGCGCAGGCCCAGGCTTTCGGCCTGTAGGCAAGGATCTGCGCCCTGATAATTTGCACCCCATGCCCGAAAAAGTGCAGCGTAAGCCAGCACCTTGCTGCGCGAACGCGGCTGGTCAGCCGGCCATGCCAAACTGTCCGGCAAGGACGCTTCAGTTCCAACATCACCAGGAACACCCGCCGTTTTCAGCTTCGTTGCCAGCAGGGCAGGTTTCGCAACGGCTTGCTGCAACGCCAATGCTTTGATCTCCGGCTGGTGCCGCTGAAACGCCGCAAATGCCAGCACACCACCTGCCAGCAACGCCGTGCCCACTGCGAAAGATCGCCGCACGTTGCGGCGCCGCGCCGACGAGTGATTGAACACCTCACGCGCAGCCTGCTCGAGCGTCGCACGATCGACCCGTTCCTTGCCTTGCGCGTAAGCGCCCAGAAGTGCGCGGTCGCACAGCAAATTGATGATACGCGGAATGCCGCCGCCAAGTTTGTGCAACCGGCCCATGAGCGCAGGCGGAAACAATTGCCGCTGCGTACCCGCAACCTCCAGGCGATGCCGGACATAGGCCGCGACTTCCGGTTTGGTCAGCGTACCCAGGTGGTAGCGCGCGACGATGCGCTGCGCAAGCTGACGAAGTTCCGGACGCTCCAGCATCGTGGCCAGCTCGGGCTGGCCGATCAGAATGATCTGCAGCAACTTGCGCTCGTTGGTTTCCAGGTTTGTCAGCAGCCGCATCTGTTCCAGCACATCCGCGGAGAGGTTTTGCGCCTCATCGATGATCAGCACGGAGTGGCGGCCTTTGGCATGGGCGTCGAGCAGATGAGCATTGATGCAATCCACAAACACCTTGATGCTGGTGTTGCCGGTTGGGCAATCGATGCCGAATTCGAGGCAGATTGTCGAGAGCAGTTCTTCCACCGTCAGTCTGGGGTTGAAGATGTAGGCGACGTCGCAGGACGCTGGAATTTGCTCGAGCAGGCACCGGGATACGGTGGTCTTGCCCGTCCCCACTTCGCCTGTAAGCAGAACGAATCCCCCTTCGCCATTCACCCCGTACAGCAAATGAGCAAGCGCCTCCTGATGGCGCTGGCTCATGTAAAGATAACGCGGCGCCGGCGCAATGGAGAAAGGCGCCTCGGCGAGGCCAAAGTAACTCAGATACATGGAGATGGTAGAAGACGTGCGGAGCGCAGCTTATTTTACGCTGATCGCCGAGCCATTGTAAGAATCGGCATGGAACAGGATTGATCAAAAAGAGAGGTTGGGCATTGCATAATATCAATTATGTCGGACTACCGAAGCAAGAAAAATGATCGAAAACCCGGAACGTTTCAACGAGGCCATTGCGCTGTTCGATGCCGCCAATGCCGAGGACCCCAATCAGGATCAGGGCCAGCCAAAGGAATTGCTTTACGCCATCCGCATGTCGGAAATGATCGGCCGCTTCGCGCCTGATGCTTCCGAGGTTGCGCAACTCGCGGTGCGCGCCCAGCACATCAGGCGCTGGACGGTGCCGCGCAACAGCTACCCGATGACCAAGGACGGCTATCTTGCCTGGCGCAGTGGACTCTACAAGTTTCACGCGGACACGGCCGGCGAACTTATGCGCGAGGCCGGCTATGACGCGGCGATGATAGAACGCGTGAAGAAGGCCGTTGGCAAGCGTGGTATCAAGACCAATCCGGACACGCAATTGCTGGAAGATACCGCCAACCTTGTATTCATCGAACACTACATGCTGGCCTTTGCGGGCAGCAAGCCCGATTACGACGAAGCCAAGTGGCTGGACATCATCCGCAAGACATGGGGCAAGATGTCAAGAAGCGCCCGCGCATTTGCATTGTCCGGCAAAATCAGGCTGCCAGAGCCGCTTGTCCCACTGATCACCAAGGCAGTCAGTGACTAGCCCTTGGGCCAGGCAGGACGAGCCAGGCTCTTGGCACTCCAAAAGAATCGCTCGCGCCATGAACCGCCACCCAGCCGGCCTGCTGCAGCGTTCATATCCTTCCAGCGACAGGCATCGCCTGACAAGACTCTCATTCAGGGCCATCGTCCCAGGCTTCGCAGAATGAGTGACTGCGTTCCCTTTCGGACGAACCCTCAGGCCCTTGAAATCTCCTTCGCTGCCCCCAATTGCCACCCCGTTGCAAACAACTGAACAAACACCACCATGAACGAAACGCCATCCAAGGAAACCCTGGGCTTTCAGGCCGAAGTCAAGCAGCTCCTGCAGCTGATGATCCACTCACTCTATTCGAACAAGGACATCTTCTTGCGCGAGCTGATATCCAATGCGTCGGATGCGGCAGACAAGCTGCGCTTCGAGGCGCTCACCGACGCGGCGCTATTCGAGAATGACAGCGAACTGACGATCCGCGTCGCCTTCGACCGCGAAGCGCGCACGCTGACCATCGCCGATAACGGCATTGGCATGAGCCGACAGGAAGTCATCGAGCATATCGGCACCATTGCGAAATCCGGCACGCGCGAGTTCTTCTCCCAGCTATCGGGTGACCAGAAGAAAGATACTCAGTTGATCGGCCAGTTCGGCGTCGGTTTCTATTCCTCCTTCATCGTCGCCGACCGGGTGACGCTGACCACCCGCCGCGCCGGTCTCACAGCCGAGCATGGCGTGCGCTGGGAATCCGCGGGTGAGGGCGACTATACGCTGGAGACCGTCGACAAAGCTGCGCGCGGCACCGAAGTCGTCCTGCATCTTCGGGAAGGCGAGGATGAATTCCTTTCGGACTGGAAATTGAAGTCGGTTATTCGCACGTATTCCGACCACATCACCCTGCCGATCGTGATGAAGAAGTCCGAGTGGAAGGACGGCGTGGAAGTCCCGACTGACGAGGACGAGACAGTCAACCGCGCCTCGGCCCTGTGGGCACGCTCCAAGAAGGACATCAGCGACGAGGAATACCGCGAATTCTATAAGCACGTCGCGCACGACTTCGAACCTCCGCTGGCCTGGTCGCACAACCGCGTTGAAGGCAAGCTCGACTACATTTCGCTGCTCTACCTCCCCTCGCACGCACCCTTCGATCTCTACGACCGCCAGCAGCGGCATGGCATCAAGCTCTACGTGCGCCGCGTGTTCATCATGGACGACGCCGAGCAGTTGATGCCGCAATACCTGCGTTTCGTGCGCGGGGTAATCGACTCGTCCGACCTGCCGCTCAACGTCTCGCGCGAAATCCTCCAGCACTCGAAGGACATCGAGGCGATCCGGGCCGGTTCTGTGAAGAAGGTGCTGGGCCTGCTGGAGGACATGGCCGAAGCCAAACCGGAGGACTATGCGAAGTTATGGACGGAATTCGGCCGGGTGCTGAAGGAAGGCCCGGGCGAGGATTTTGCCAACCGCGAACGCATCGCCGGACTGCTCAGGTTCAGTTCCACCCACGCCGACACCGATGCGCAGGTTGTCGCGCTGAAGGATTATGTCGACCGCATGAAGGCGGGGCAGAAGGCCATCTACACCATCACTGCCGACAGCTTTGCGGCGGCAAAGAACAGCCCGCACCTGGAAATCTTCCGCAAGAAGGGCATCGAGGTGCTGCTCCTCTCCGACCGTGTCGACGAGTGGCTGCTTTCCAATCTGACGGAATTTGCCGGCAAGCCGCTTGCCTCAGTCGCCAAGGGCACGCTTGATCTGGGCGAACTGGAGGACGAGGCCGAGAAAACTGCGCAGAAGAATACCGAAGACGCGCTGCAACCTCTGGTCGAACGCATCCAGAAGACCTTGGGCGAGCGAGTCAAGGGCGTGCGCGTCAGCCACCGGCTGACCGAATCGCCTGCCTGTCTGGTCACAGGCGAAGGCGACATGAGCGCCAATCTGGAACGCCTGCTGAAAGCCGCCGGCCAGGCCGCGCCGACCATCAAGCCAACACTGGAAATCAACCCCAGCCACGCGCTCGTTACTCGCCTGAACCGCGAGGCTGACGAGTCAAGGTTTGCCGACTGGGCGAATCTGCTGCTCGAACAGGCGTTGCTAGCCGAGGGCGGCCAACTGGAGGACCCGGCCAGCTTTGTGCGCAGGCTCAACAGTCTGTTGAGCCAGTTGCCAAACTGAGCAATTTTGGCGCCGACTCTCAGTTCCTCGAGACTGCGGCAACGCAGTATTGTCGATGAACATGGCTATTGACGAGTGGGCGAGCCCTGAGTCATGACCAGACGAAACCCGAGATAAGAAAACCGGGACGACGGCTCATACTTGCTGCGATAGGCCGCGTGCAAGAACGGCACGGAGTCGAACCAGGCACCGCCACGGGAAACACGTTGGCCGCAAGCTCCGTTTCCCATCCAGGCGCTCCCATCCGTGGGAGCCCCCGCGTAATCCGCGTGCCAGCAATCCAGCACCCACTCCGATACGTTGCCGCTCATATCGTACAAGCCCCAGGCGTTGGCCAGCTTTTGCTCTACCGGGTGGGTCCGCGTGCCGCTGTTGCTTCCAAACCAGCCTAGATTGACCACTTCGCCCTGGCCGCAAAAGGCATCATGTTGCCCCCCTGCCCGGCAGGCGTATTCCCACTCCGCTTCGCTGGGCAGCCTAATCAGGCTGCCGATCTTCTTCCCAATTTGCGCCGCAAAGGCATTGGCTTCATCCCAACTGACCTGTTCCGCCGGGCGGTCGTCCTCTTTGAAGTAACTGGGGTTGCTGCCCACTGTCCGCTCGTACTCCCTCTGTGTCACTTCGTGCCGACCAAGCCAAAAGCCCCTTACGCATACTTCATGAATTGGCATCTCAGATCGGTTGTCGCCCGCCCCCATCCGGAAGCACCCGCCTGGCACCCACACAAACTTCATGCCGGTAGTTGGCTCGGTCCATACCGTTCCAGCAGATTGTTCGGCCCATGCTTGGGACGCTGGGTTGGGAATAAACGTCAGTATCGATATAAGCATTCCCAAACGCGCCTTCATCCTCCCTCCCTCAGTTCAGGCCAGATTGATTCGCAGCTAGGCCTCACTCTGTTCCATGGCCTTGTCCAATGGTTGGCGACTGGGGCTTCCTGCCCTGCTTCTAAAGGAAGGCGAATCGGGTTGGGGGTGAGTCTGTCCCAGGCTACTTGTTAGAGATTCCCTGCAGATAGCTTGTGACCGCTGCCACGTCGGCCGGCATCAGGCCGTGGATCAGCGGCTTCATCATTGCACCGGCGGGGCGCTGGTCGGTCTCTTTCAATACATGGAGTTGCTTGACCATGTAATCTGCATGTTGGTCCGCCAGCCGAGGGAATGTGCCATTCCCCAAGGCAGCCTCACCATGACACCCGGAGCAGGCCGCAACACCTTCACCGGGGATGCCGTTCTCGAAGATCGCTTTTCCTGTCGCGGCGAGCGCGGGATTCCCCGCCACATTGGGGGCGGTTTTTTGCCCGGAAAAGTAGGCCGCCAATCCTTTGATCTGGTCGTCGGTCAGCTTCTTGCTGATGCCCCACATGTACTCAAAACCCGCGGGGTCAGAGCGGTTGTGGCTCCTGAAATAGGTGAGCTGCGCAACGATGTAATCCTCCTGCTGTCCAGCCAGCTTGGGAAAGTTGGGCGAAACGGAGTTGCCGTCGACTCCGTGGCAATTTGAACACACCTGCAGGGCCAGTGTCTTCGCCGGAACATTCGGATCACCAGTATCCCTGGAACGCTCCAGGTTCGAGCACCCGATTCCAAGGCTCGCAACAATCAATGCCAACGTAGTGCAGACGGCTGTTTTCATGATGGAGTTCCCAGTTGGTCAGAACAGATGCGTCTCGTACGAATTCCACGGTCCATCAGTAGGCGCCCCAGAAGTAGACGAACAGGGTATCGTTCGCGTTGGCGTTGCGTCCGAAGCCATCGTAATTACTGCTGGCCCCGTTGAATTTCGTGTAATGCCAGTACTGCGCGCCGACACGAAGGTATTGCACCGGAGTCCAGAATATTTCCGGAACCCAGGACCTGGCGTCAGGATTTCCGCTGGGGTTGCCGGTGATTTCGTTGGCATCGCCATAGAGGTTTGCGTCAGAGGTGCCGCTAATGTCATTGTAAGTAAGACTTGCCCCGTACTTGGCCTGATAGATATACGTTCCCTTGATTTTCAATTCCTTCAAGGTGTCGGACGAATTGGAAAAGGCCAATGGATCACCCCATTTTGCCTTCTCATGAATGTAGCTGATCTGCGTCGTGACAGTATGGGGATCAAGGATGTACTGGTACTGTGCATCCACTCCGATATCCTGGAACCTGTCCGTGGGCGCGCTGACATCGCTGTTTTCGTGAATGTCTGCAGTCATGCCAGAGGTTCCGAGCATCAGGTTCTGCGGCCCGAATTCCTTCGTATAGGCAAGACGCCAATATGGAGCACCCCCTTTTATCCTTGCGATTTGGGAATTGTCGAAAGGATGAAGAAAGGAAAATGGCCCATTGGCCGTCTTGTACAGTGAGGCTTCCCCATACAGGCTCTTGTCCCAGTATGCGTAGACCCCCGCGCCGACTGCGTTCTGCGCAAGCGCCCCGCCGCCCAGAAGGGTCGAAGCACCAGGGGTCAATGCAAAGCCTGAACTGACGTAGGGGTAACCCCAGGCAGGGGTGCTGTTCCAGACATCCTGCATCGACGGGTTGTTATTGGCAAATGCGCCCACGATCAAGTCGCTGGAGGGGGAAATGAACCGGTCTGCATAGCGGAGTTCCGAATTGTCCGGGCTCAAATGGCCAACCCAATCGCCATTATCCTTTTGGTGGTCGTAATGAGCGTAGGTCACCTGGGAGAACAGCCCCAGGTTATCGGTGATCTTGCCGGCAAGGAAAATGCTGCCGAAGTCAGCCAGGAGCTGATTCTGCTTGGGGAAATCCCCGGTGTCCTTGACCCCCGAGGAGTCCTTGATATTGTGCGACTTGGTGTAGTCAATTACAGCCATCATCGAGAGCGGGACGGTACGGCTACCCATGGTGTAACCCGTGAGCTTGAACAAACGCCCATAGGGGGTCAGTTCAGGGAACTGGCCGCCGGCGTGGCAGGCCACGCAGTTTTGCCCGGTCTGACGCGCGAAGACGGGTATGGACTTGGCCGGCCCCGAGTAACCTATCAATAGCGTCAATGTCGTCACGCCAAGCAACAGCCGGATGCGTGCCGTCGTGGACAGTGAACAATATGTTTCGTCTGGCATTTTGGGTCCCGCTTTCTATTGGATCAAATTTGGTTCGTTAGCTGATACACAGGACTCCGGTGCCTAGAAATGGTAAGCGACACCCACCGAGACCATATTGCTATCCATCGTGCCGGTCTTGTTTGACTTGCCCAGGCCATTTACGTGATCGAACTCGCCTCGAAGATCGACATTGCCGGCAATCCTGTAGCTTACCCCCAGGCCAATGAGCGGACGGACCTCATTGGAGGTCGCGTCAGCCGTAGCGGCACCGGCCGGTCCACTCGCTGTGAGGCTGGACTTGGCTCTGACGGCCACCGCCCCGGCTTTGCCGAATACCGAGAAACGCTCCGAGAGCGGCAGGATGCCCAGTGCGACAAGATCCAGACCGCCTGCCTTCAGGTTTCCCGAAGCAGCGCCCCCGGCATAGGCGGCGGAATATTTCGCCTTGTCAAAATCAATGTACCCCGCTTCCACGGCAAAGTTGCTGTTGATGCCGTAACCCAATTGCAGCCGCCACTGGTTTCCGCTGCCGCTGTCGCTGCTGCTCAGCCCGGTTGCACCGGCGCCGGTGAGTGCGGAATCGAAGTGGCCTTTCTTCAGTGAGTCCTTCGAATGGCTGATGTCGCCCAACAGGTAAAGATCTCCCGCCATGGCTCCCTGACACAAGACCAGCAGGGTCAGAGAAATCCATCTTTCCAAATTCATGCTGCGCTCCTTGAATTGTGCCGCTGGGCACGATCAGTGACAGGACTCAAGCTGTCCTGGAATTCTTCTTGCTGATTGCGTACGCCAACAGGTTGGGTGTCTGCTTCGCCAGGGCGAAGTCGACCAGCCCCGGAAACAGTGCGTTGATCCGGGCAAACAGGCTTTCCGGAAAACCCAGGTAGGCCTCGCTGCGCTCCTGCTTGATGGCCAGGACGATGGCCTTGGCGACTGGACCCGGTTCATCCATGCGCATCATGCCCCGGCTGGCCATTTCGTGAACGACCGGCGGATTGAGCGGAGTATTCACTGCGCGCGGCGAAACATAAGTGACCCCGACGCCGGTGCCTGCAAGTTCCCGGCGAAGCGCCTGCGAGTAGCCGCGCAGGGCGAATTTTGTCGCGGAATAGGCGGCAAAGAAAGGAAAGCCAATGCTGCCGAACATTGAGCCCACATTGACGATGTGGCCATGGCGGCGCTCCAGCATCCCGGGCAGAAATGCGCGGGCCAACTGCATGGGCGCCTCGACATTGACTTGTATCATGCGTTGCAGCATCGCGGGGTCTTCATCCTGAAACGCACGAAAATCGAGTACCCCGGCCAGATTGATCAGCAGGTCTGCGCCACCCCATGAGCGTTCCACCGTGTTGACCGCTCTCTCCCTGTGGTCGGATCTGGAGACATCACAAGTCAGAGCGAGCGTCTGGCTGTCGCGGGCCGGATCCAGTCTCGTCTGATGAGCAGACGGGTCTCCCTGGCGCACCAGCAAGCACAAGCGTGCACCCTGGGATGCGAGTTCGGCCGTCAGCGCCTTGCCAATGCCGCCGCCCGCGCCCGTAATAACGATGCGTTGATTAGTGAGCTGCATGGGTTTACCTCGCGGAGGACTTCAAGGAGTCACCGGCGTCCGACCTGATCTTGGCCATGAGCAACTCGATTTCATGACGGCGGCCCTTGTCCGCGAGCGGACGCTGTGGACGGGGAGGCGCAGCCAGCGCGCGATCGAGAAACTTCATGGCATCCCGATAGTGATGCTTCCCGTAAAGGAAGTCGGCGTAGAAATAATTCGGATCGATTCCGCCCGGGTTGACCTGCAGTGCCTTTTTCAGATACGCCTCGGCCTTGTCGTCGTCTCCAAACCCGATCGGCCAGCCCGGGACCTTGTAGTAGAGGGTGCCGAGTGAGGTATAGATCGAACCCTGCATGGCGTCAGCGTTGATTCTCTCCGCAGCCATCAACTGGCTGCGCGCCTGCTTGGCCAGGCCCAGGGCGCCCAGGCCGCCTTTTGCCCCGGCATGGGAACTCAGGGTAATGCCGTGCCAGATGAGCGGCTCGGGCTGGTTGGGAAACTGGCGGGCCAGGGCGTCTTCCTGTTTTTCCAGCTGCCCGAAGGCCTCGGGCTTCGCGCTGTCCGGAAGCTCGTAGTTGATGTGTTCCCATTGATGCTGGATGTCGAGTATCGCCTGATCAAGGGCGGGATCGGCCTGAACGGGCAGGGCTGCGAACAGGGCGGCGATTCCGAGGGCGGGCAAGTACGATTTCAATCGAGATCTCCTTAGGAAAGAGTTATTGGGCGACCGAACGAAACACTTCGCCATACAGGCGGAAGAACATGCTGGCACAATGCAGGACCTCATCCTTGTCCGCAGAATCCTCCAGGCGGTTGACAAGCGTCTCCAGAAACGCGACGTGGCCCTGATCGACGCTGCCGTGCGAAGTCAGGTAGCGAAAAGCGGTCTGCGGCAGGCCCAGACTGTTTCGGATAGCTTCCGCCGCGCGATGCGCCAAATTCACGCTGGTGCCCTCCAGCACGTAAACCATGCCGAAAAAACCCGCAGGGTTACGGCGCTGGATCGTGTCGTAGGCGTAGGAGACCATCAGCTCGGTGGCAGGATGCGGCCGGCTGTTCCGCACCGCTTCAGGGTCTCCCCCTGCTGCGGCGATGTCATCCAGGATCCATTCCTCGTGGCCGATTTCTTCTTCGATGTAGGTGGCGACGGCTTCGCGCAACCAGTTCAGCCGTTCCGGCAGGCGCGCGCCACATGCCATCAGCAACGGAACGGTGTGCTTGACGTGGTGATAGGCCTGGCTCAGGTAGTCAAGATATTCCTGGTGACTGACGTCTCCACTCAGTGCGCGCTGTACGACCGGTATGCCGATCATTTGATTGCGATCACCAATTGTGGAAAGGGATAGGTCTTCAAAAAATGACATGGCGCTCAGAGGCGGAGTAATGCTGTTCGATGCGAGTCTGGTATTGGCGCCATACCGCTTGTCTATCGATACCGCCCGCGCCGTTGGCCAGACCGTTTGAGTGCGAAAATCTTTGGTCGGCCTCGATCCAGCCGCCGATTCGTGCGTATTTCGGCAAGCCGCAGTTGATACATTCCAGCGCGCTTTGGACGTCTTGCAAGTTGGCATTGGGGACTGGCACCAGCACTGCCACATTAATCGCCTGACCCTCCCCGAATACGGCAGCCTGGGCAATGAGCGGATGACTGGTCAGTTCGCTTTCCACCCATTCCGGGGACACATTGCGGCCGTAAGCCGTCGCATAGGTGGTCTTTTTCCGGCCGGTCAGATACAAAAACCCGTCCTCGTCCAGGTAGCCGAGATCGCCTGTGTGCCACGCTTCATTGGCAGCAGCTTCTGTGTGACCCAGATAGCCGAGCAGCAGGTTGCCGGACACCAACACCTCCCCATCTTCGGCGACGCTGACCTGCAGATGCGGCAATGGCCTGCCGACGCTGCCGATCCGTTCAAAGGATGGCGTGCTCAGACAGGCAACCGAGCCTGCTTCAGACAGCCCATAGCCTTGAAAGACGGGCAGACCCAATGCCCGTGCACGTTCAATCAAACCCGACGGGGTTGGAGCTCCCCCGACAGCGATGAAGCGCAGCGAATCCGGTACCGGGATGCCCGGCCCCATGCATTCGACCATGACTTTGAGCAGTTGAGGTACCAGGGTCGTCGTCGTCGGCGCATAGGCCCGGAGCGCGTCGAAAAGTTGCCTGGTTTGCGGTCCCGCCGATCCCGCCAAGCCACAATCGGCAAGATCAGGAAGCTGCGCCTGAGCCCCAACCCAAAGCGGCGCATACAGGCCTGCAATTTCCTCCAGCAGGGTAGACAACGGCAGCAGCGACAAGGCCCGGTCTTGCGGACAGGCTTGCACCGCCTCGCACAGGGACGCGGTCGCGTTCCATATCGTTTCCCCGGACAGGCATACTCCCTTGGGCTGGCCGGTCGTGCCTGAGGTGTAGGTGACCTTGACGGTCTCGCGGTGCAGGGGTTGAACCGTTTTGTCCGGCGCGTTGGCTTTGCGCCAGAAAAGCCAGACCGGCCGGCCGGCGACATCGATCCTGGCATGTGACTGGCCGTTCAGCAGCGCAGCGACGCGCTCACGACGGTCGGTCACCACCATGTCCAGGTCGGCATCCCGTATCAGGTGCAGCAATTGGGAATCCGAGAAGAACTCGGGCATGGGAACGCATACGCGGTCTCCTTTGAGCAGGGCCAAATCAAGGCATGCCCAGTGGACGCCGTTGGCGAGCAGCAAGCCGACCCGATTAGCCAACAGCTTGTCTGAGAGCCTGTCGACTTCCAGGTTCAGCGAGCGCCAATCCAGTTGAACGGTTTCGTCCCGTATGGCAGGCACATGGGGGCGCTCGACCGCATGCAGCCTGATCCGTTCCAGCAGCCTTTTCATTCTTGGGCCGCTAACCGATCCGGAATCAGCCCCGCGCGGGCGAATGTTGCGCCCATGACGCGGGAAGACTTGAGCAAGTTGACCAGGTTTGCGCTTTGAGCGCCTCTTGCCTTGCAAAGCTTATCGAGGCCGGCGAGTATGTCGCCGACGTAGACCGCAGGCGCTGCTTTGTAGTAACTGCCCCAGGAGGCGCCCGAATCGGGCAGACGTCCGGGATCGGCCGCGGCCAACATCAAAGGTTTCAGTCCCAGACGGTGGAAGGCATTCGCCAGAGGGCGGGTGGCGGTGAACAATACCCAGCGATAGCGTGCGGCAGCAAGAAATGCGGTGCTGGCAGCAATGATCCATCGAGCATGGCCGACATCGAGCGCGGCGAGGTTCCCAACCTCCACCATCTCATCTCGCCTGACTGCCAGCCCCAGGCGCGATGAAGCCAGTTCATGTGCGGGCGAGTCCAGGTACTGTTCGGAAAACAGGCGTGGGGACATGCCATCACGGTAGCCAACGACTGCGCTTAGCTCATCGTTGATGCTAAAACCCACCAGGTTTGGATAAAAGCACGACACATCCGCCCCATGTGCCTGTTTGAACACGTAGCGAACGAAATCCTGCAGGGCTGGCCGAAGCAGATGCCCAGGCCTAGCATGATAGAGGTCGACAGAACTCGATAGCTCGGCCAGCAGCGGATCGACGCCAGTCTCGACAAAGGGTGAAACTTGATTGCTCATGCGCAAGGTCCGGTTAAGCAGCCTTATCGCATTTAGCAAGCGCCGTGCCATTTATCTAACTATATGTATATCAATAACATTAGCGTGTCTTCCCACCCACGAAGAACCATGCGAATCTTGCAGTGCGCAAAAAATGTAAACGGCATTTGCAGGCTGGCCAGCCGTGTCGACAAGACCGTCTTACTGTTCGCCTTGTTCGCAAAGCGGGTGCAGTTTTGACGTTAACTCAGCCGGTATGGGCAGCCTCGCCACTACCCGTACCCTGGCGTCCACGCGGCAGGACACCACGTAACCGATCGCGCCCGGAGTCTCGGCGACGAAACGCAACATGGATTCCTGCGAGCGAACCGAGTAGGGAGGAGAAATGCCTTGGAAATAGCGTTCAGTCCAATAGCGCTGCCAGGCCTCGGGCCGTTCGCCCAACAAGCTGAGGGAGAACGCGACCCGTAACGGATCGGTGGGCGAAAGATTCAGCGGTATCAGCGCTGCATGTGCGTCATCCACGCGAATGCGCTTCAGAAAGATATCCTGCAGATTGGACCGATCGAAACCGATGGACGGCGAGGTTTGCGCCGTAATGACGGCAATCGTGTCTTCGCCGCGCGCCACTACGGTCCACGCGAGCCATGCCAACGCAATCAGACAACGAAGCATCGCTCGCCCGTTTGGCAAAGCCGGCCTCGTCAAAACAGGACGGCTACCGAAAACAGCCAGCCATCAGGGGCCAAGCGTTCCTGGCCCCATGAATCACGATGTTCCAGCTTGATGGATAGCGGCGGAGTCGGCCGGTAAGTGATTCCCAGACTCGTTGTATTGAGCACACCGCTGAACAACTGGGCCTTGTAGCGTTCCTGGTAGGCAACGGCATAGAAATCATGGACGATCGGCGCAACCACCTGGAGGTAAGCCCCCCATTCCTTCGCGCCCCCAGCGCCTTCGTCCTTCCGGTAGACACTCTCACCTGAGAACTCCCAATCGTTTTGGGTGTAGAACATGTCCAGTCCGACCAATTCCTTGAAACGGGGCAAATCCTTCAGCCGGTAGCGTGCGGCAGACAGCCCCGCCTGGAACGCATCGTCCAGGGTTCGATATTGCAGGCGTACGCCACCGCCATGCTCAAACGAACTGGTTGGATTCGGCGTCACATTCACGTCCGCGTAGGTCAGCTCATGTCCTTCCGTTGGGTCCAGTTGTGCGGAATCGTCCAGGTATACCTGGTAGTCAATTGCTGATTCCCCCAATGGCCAACTGCCGTACAACTGGACGCCCGAGGCATTGCGGGCAAATGGGGCAGCTGTGGTGAGGGGCCGGGATACCGTCCATACCAGCGGGTCGGCGTGTATCTGATTCCAGCGGCCTATGGGCGTAAGAAACTTTCCGAGTCTCAGAGTGTGACGAGGGGTCAGGTTGTGGTCCACGTAGAAACGCTCGAAATCAAGATCCGCATCGGTGGTGGTCAAACCGTCACGCGTCAGAGTGAGGGGATTGCTGACCTCGATCTCGGAAAAGAAATGCCAGTCCGGGGTCGGATCGCTGTGCAGGAAAAGGCTCAGATCCTGGACAGTGGCCTTGGCGTTCTCATGTTCTAGCTTGCCGGCCTGCATGCTGACATAACCGCCAACAGTCAGTCCCAGCCATGGGAGCGCGTACCCCTCTCCCAACTCATAGGGAACGGCCCAAGCCGATTGGGTCATCAGCAGGAGCATACCCGCCAGGGTCCAAAGACCTCGACGAAACACGAACCTGGTTTGTGCCAGGCACGACGCAAACCGGAACGCCCATAAACTTGAGCGGTTTAAAATTGCCACGCTGTGATCTCCGAGAAATTGTGGAAGACCGTGAATATGGGCAGTTTTATCTTGTGCTTGATACGCCCCAATGGGTCAACCGTCTACTAGCCAGTGATTGAACGTCATCCGCGCCGGACGACATGGCCCTGAAGTGTATGATAACGAGCCAGCGCATTGTACCCAGTTTGCTCAGCAAAGGATTCACCGCTTGATCTTGACCGTTGCACGTAGTCGCCCCCTGACTATCCGTGCTGCCATTCTTCGTGGATTTCTGGCGTTGGTGCTGCTGGTCATATTCTTGAGCGGCAGCTTGTCTTATTTCGAGCTACGCCAGGCTCTCCGGTCGGAAATTGCGCAAAATCTGGGCGATAGCGCGGAGAGCCTGCTGGAACGTATCGACGTGTTCATCTTCGAGCGTTTGGAAGATCTGCGCGAATGGCATCGCCTGGAACTCATGCAGGATATTCAGGTTGGAGATGTGGACAAACGACTGGCACGTCTATTGTCTGACATGAAGGCTGGTCACGGCGACGTCTATAGCGCACTCTATTGCACGAACATGGAAGGCCGGATTGTGGCAGCCAGCGACCCGGCACTGATCGCCAAGACTCGATTGCCCGGTGCGCTCTTGCCCGGTCAAGCGCGGAATGCCAACACCCAGGTCATGATGGAGAGAAGTGATTCGAACGACCCTGAAGGCAGCGGCCAAATCGTGCTGCGAACGCCTGTGCCGAATGCATTTGGAGCTGGATACCTGGGCTATCTGTACGCGGTCCTGAACTGGAATGTCGTGCAACGTTTTCTGCAGGATGGCGTCTCGGACAGTCAGCGCACCGCATTGCTGCTTGGCGAGGAAGATCAGATCATGGCCGCCGCCGGACCCCTGTCTCCGTCCAATCAGGTTCAGCCGCTCAAGCTGCCGCGTTGGTATGACGCAGGTGGAAGAACCCTGACGAAGCAACATTCGGGGGAGATTCTCGGGGCTCACAGCCTGTTGGTAGGTGCTGCGTCTTCCGCAAGCCTCCAGCACTTTCCGGGATTCGGCTGGCACATGCTGGTCGTGGAGCCGACCAGGGTCGCCTTTGCCCCCATCGTAAGGCTGACCTGGGCGATTCTTGGCGGGCTGCTGTTCAGCCTGGCGGTCGCCGGCTGGCTTGCCATGCGCCTGTCCGCGCGGATCGCCAGTCCCATAGGCAAAGTCACTGAGTTCGCACGCAACTTCCGCCGGACACAGTCGCTGGCGATGCCGAAAGTCCTGACCAATATCAGCGAGGTCGCCGAGCTCAACGGCGCATTCAGCGACATGGTCCAGGCTTTGGAGCGCTCCCAGGAACAGCTCATCCGTGCGAGCAAGCTTGCGGTAGTGGGCGAGATGGCTGCCATCATGGCGCATGAAGTTCGCACGCCGCTGGGCATACTCAAGTCCTCGGCGCAAATGCTGGAACGCCGCCCCAGCGTGTCGCCCCAGGATCGTGAACTGACAGGCTTCATTGTCAACGAGACGGAGCGCCTCAACCGCCTGGTCACGACCTTGCTGGAAAGCACTTCGCCGCGGCAACCCCTGTTGCATGACCATGACCTGCACGAGATCATTACTCATGTATTGGCGCTGATTGAAGGCAAGGCGGGGAAAGGCGGCATCAATCTGGTGAGACGCTTGAATGCAAGTCCTTCCATCGTTTCCTGTGACCGGGAACAGATGATTCAGGTATTTTTGAACCTCGTGATCAATGCGCTTCAACATGTGTTGGAGGGCGGACAAATCCTGATTACCAGCCAAAACGAAAATGATGGTGCGGGAATCAGCGTGCAGATCGAAGACAACGGGCCCGGCATTTCCGCACCCGATCGAAGGCGGATATTTGATCCCTTCTTCACCCAGCGCAAAGGGGGCATAGGACTTGGCCTCACCATCGTTCAGCAGATTGTTCTAGCGCATGGCGGTAGGATAGGCGTGTCGAAGAGCATCCTTGGCGGAGCCTGCTTTACGGTTTATCTGCGTGAATCCCCGCAAATGAGTAACCGATCCGGAGCTGATCTCGCCGATGTGAAACTCGAAGGGGAATCAGGATGAGCAGTCGCATCCTGGTGGTTGACGATGAAGAGAAGATGCGTCGCATTCTGGAACTGGCGCTCATGGGCATGGGCCACGACGTTGTTCAGGCAGCCGACGGGCAGGAGGCCCTTGATCAGCTTGCCGATGGCGCATTCGATCTGGTGCTGACTGACCTGCGCATGCCGCGTTTCGACGGAATAAGCCTATTGCAGACGCTGCGGGAGCGCGGAGAAAACATACCTGTCATCGTGCTGACCGCACACGGAACAGTTCAGAGCGCGGTGGAGGCCATGAAGCTGGGGGCGGTGGACTACATTATCCGCCCGTTCGAAATGTCCACCGTGGAACTGGCCGTCTCGCGCGCCCTGGCCATGGAACAGGTGCAGCGCGAAAACCGCTTCCTGCGCGACGAGATGGAAAGGGGCTGGGGCGAATTCGTCGGCCAGAGCCAGGCTATGCTGGATCTTTACCAGTTGATACGCCAAGTGGCCCCGGCCCGCTCCAGCGTCATGGTGGTTGGCGAGACCGGTACCGGCAAGGAATTGGTGGCGCGCGCCATTCATCATGAGTCACGTCGGCCCGGCTTGTTCGTTCCGATCAACTGCGCGGCGATTCCTGCCGATCTGCTGGAAAGCGAACTGTTCGGTTATCGCAAGGGCGCCTTCACCGGGGCCGATCGGGACCGCATGGGACGCTTCGAAGTCGCAAGCCGGGGCACCCTGTTCCTGGACGAGATCACCGAGATGCCGATGGCATTGCAGAGCAAGCTGCTGCGCGTGCTGCAGGAGAATTCCGTCGAGCGGCTCGGCAGCCATAAACCGGTTGAGCTGGACCTCAGGGTGGTGGCCGCAACCAATCGCGACCCCATGCAGGCAGTCACCGATGGCCAGCTTCGTCAGGACCTGTATTTCCGCCTGAATGTTGTGCGCGTAGATGTCCCTCCCCTGCGTGAACGCCGCGACGACATACCTATGCTCGCAGAGCACTTCCTCGAGAAACACAGCCGTGAGCTAGGCCGCAATCCAGCGCGGCTTGCGGCTGCAACTCTCGATAGGCTTGCCGCCTACCCGTGGCCCGGCAACATCCGTGAACTGGAAAACATGATGGAGCGCGCGGCCGTACTCGCGCAAGGCGACAACATCGCCCCCGGCCAGCTTCCGCCGGAAGTGACAGGCCCGCTTTCGAATCACAGCGCCGCCATTCCCTTGCAAGAGGCTTCCCGTGAGAGCCTGGTGCTGGATTTTCAGGTGGAGGCGCTCGAGAAAAGTCTGATTCAGCAAGCCTTGCAGCGCACCTCAGACAACAAATCGGCGGCGGCACGTTTGCTTGAAATCAGCGAGCGTTCGCTCTGGTACAAGATCAGGAAATACGGACTCTGACCCCGTCGACGGGCAAGCCGATCGGGCACGCGCCGACAGGGAATGTTCAGACAGGCAGAATGTCGCGGAAGGTGTGGATGGCCTGAAATTCCTCCGGATCCTTCTCCGGCAACCGGGTGTCGGGAAAGCGCACCGCCAACAGGTGCGCAATGCCGAACTCACGGGCGCTGCGCAGCACGGGCAGACTGTCGTCCACCAGCAGCGTGGCCGCGGGATCAAAAGGCTCACGTTCCTGCAAGGCCTGCCAGAAAGTCGGCAATTCCTTGGGCCGGCCTACATCATGCGCTGAGTGCAGGGCGTCGAAATAGGGCTCCAGTCCGGTCGTGCGCATTTTCAGGATCACGCTCTTGCGGTGCGCATTGGTCACCATGACGACGCGCTTGCCGGTCGCCCTGGCAATGCTCAGAAACTCCGGCACATCGGGATGAATGGCGATCAGGTGGGCCACTTCCTCTTTGAGGGCGGCGATGTCCATGTCCAGTTCGCGGCTCCAGAAGTCCACGCAATACCATTCCAGAGTGCCGGCGCGGTGGTGGTATCGCCCCGCCAGTTCCTGGCGCGCAGCCTCGTTGCTGATGCCCTGCTTTTGCGCGTAACGCAGGGGCACATGCTCGCGCCAGAAGTGGTTGTCGTAATGGAGATCGAGCAAAGTGCCGTCCATGTCGAGAAGGACGGTCTGGATGCACTTCCAGTCAAGCATACATGAGCGCCTTCACGTGGGCAGCTGCACTGCGACCCAAGGCAGGCAGATCGTAGCCACCTTCCAGCATGGCGATCACCCTGCCGCCGGCATGAACATCGGCAATGCGGCAAACTTCCCCGGTCAGCCAGGCATAATCCGGCTCCAGAAGATTGAGCCCGGCCAGCGGGTCGTCGCGGTGACCATCAAAACCGGCGGAGATCAACACAAAGTCCGGCGCGTAGGCGTCCAGGGCCGGCAGGCCGCGTTCCTGCCAGGCGGCTCGAAAGCCTTTGCTATCCGTACCCGCGGGCAGCGGCATGGGCAAATAGCCCGGATGGGCTGTGGTACCGCAGTACGGAAATAGCGGATGCTGAAAACTGGAGAGCAGCAGTGACCTTTCATTCCGGAACAATATCTCCTCGGTGCCATTACCGTGATGCACATCGAAATCGACGATGGCCACCCGCGTTACGCCCGCCTGGTCCAACGCATGGCGCGCCGCCACGGCAATGTTATTGAGCAGACAAAACCCCATGGCGCGGGCCGATTCGGCATGATGGCCCGGCGGGCGAATGTTGCAGAATGCGCGCTGGTAGACGCCCGCGAGAATGTCATCCACTGCCTTCACGCCCGCCCCCGCTGCATGCAGCGCAGCGTCCCAGCTCCTGGGGCAGAGTCCGGTATCCGGGTCCAACCAGTTGATTCCGGCAGGCGGCGTCGCCTTGATCAACGTATCCAGATAATCAGCAGGATGCACGTGCTCCAGTGCCTGCCGCTCAGCAGCGGGCGCTTCAACGCGTATCAGCGCAGAAAAGACCGGGTCCTCCTGCAATGCCTGATCGATGGCAGCGATCCGGCCTGGCTGTTCAGGATGCCAGGCGCCCAGGTCGTGACCAGCGCATGCCGAATGGGCAATGAACGCGGTGGGTAGACTGCCCATTGAACTAGGGCCTGCTGAGGTCAATTTCGCATCTGCGAAAGGTTGGCATTAGGCAGGCCCTAGAAAAGTTCGTCTTTGCTCACACCCCTGCGCCGAAGAAGCTGGCGCAGCATCCGCAGCGCTTCCATCTGAATCTGGCGCACCCGTTCGCGGGTCACTTTCAGTTCCAGCGCCAAGTCTTCCAGGGTGCTGACTTCCAGATTATTGAGGCCGAAGCGGCGCTCGATCACCCAGCGTTGCTTGTCATTGAGTTCCCCAAGCCATTCATGCACGTGGTTTTCCACCTCCGCGTGCTGCAGCAGGTCTTCCGGCAACTGCATGTTCTCGTCCGCAATCGCATCCCCCAGCGACAGGCTGGGATCGATGTCCAGGGGCGCATCCAAGGAGGCCACACGCTCGTTCAGGGCCATTACGCGGCGCACCTCCTCGGACTGCTGGCCAGTCAGATGGGCGATGTCCTCCGGAGTGGGATCGGCCACGCCATGGGTCTCCAGATGGCGCTGCGCGCGCAGGAAAATATTCAGTTCTTTGATCACATGTACCGGCAGGCGTATCGTGCGCGACTGGTTCATGATTGCCCGTTCGATGTTCTGGCGGATCCACCATGTCGCATACGTGGAAAACCGGAAGCCCCGTTCAGGGTCGAATTTTTCCAGCGCATGAATCAAGCCGAGGTTGCCTTCCTCCACCAGATCCAGCAGGGCCAGTCCCCGATTGGCGTAGTGCTTGGCAATGTTTACCACCAGGCGCAGGTTATGCTCGATCATTTTTTGCCGCGCGGCGAAATCACCCAGCTTGGTCCGGCGCGCCAGACCCACTTCCTGTTCAGGCGTCAGCAAGGGCGCATGGCCGATCTCATTGAGGTAGATCTGAGTGACGTCGGCCTGCACCTCGGGGTCTGGGCCGATCGCTTCGGCGCTGGCTTCCTCTTCCACTGATTCCTCAGCCGGTTCGGCGGCTTCGGCCGGCTCGGTCAGCTCCTCGTCGGGGTCAGATGGATATTTGCGGCTCATGAACGGTTGGATAGCAGCTTGAGCGGATCAATGGGTTTTCCGAACTGGCGAATCTCAAAATGGAGTTTAACCCGATCCGCATCGCTGTCGCCCATTTCGGCAATCTCTTGCCCGGCGTTGACCTGCTCCCCTTCCCGTACCAGGACCTTCTGGTTGTGCGCGTAGGCGCTGAGGTACTCATCGGCATGCTTGATGATCACGAGTTGGCCGTACCCCCTCAAGCCGCTGCCGCTGTAGACCACCTTCCCCGGGGCCGTGGCCACAACCGGCGTGCCCCGCTCGCCTGCAAGATCAATCCCCTTCCCTCCCGCCTCACCGAAGCGTCCCAATAAGGCTCCCGCGGCAGGCCAAAGCCAGGTTTCCGTTGCGCCTGAAGCTTCGGCCTTTGCAGCGGGCACGGGCAGCGGCCTGACATCCATCGTGAGGCGGGATGACTCACCGGCGGCAGGCTTATCCTGCTCCGTCGCCGTCTTTTCAGACCCGGTTCTTGCGGGTTCTCCATTCAACTTGGCCCAGTTGGCCTCGCTCCATGGCATGAGCTGGGCCTGGGGTTGGATGAAGAGCGGAATCGCAGGCAGCGCCCTGCTCTCCGGTTCGATTGTCTTCACAGGTAGAACCTGTACACCGCTCGTGTTGGGCACCCCCGTCGTGGGCGAAGTCAGTCTCAGCACCTGGCCAACCCTGATCACATCCGGCGATGGCAGCTGGTTCCAGGCTGCCAGTTCGCGATAGTCCAGGCTGTTGGAGAATGCAATACCAAACAGAGAATCGCCTTTTTGCACCGTGTACGTTGCGCCCGGCGCCGGAGGCGTAATGACCAACTTGGTCGGTGCTTTGGCCACCGGCTTGGCCGCGGATTTGGCCGTGCCGGGTTTGGTCACCTTGGCCTGCGTAACGTCGACTATGGGCGCCACGACGGTTTCGCACCCCGCCAGCAGGCCGCACAGTGCAATGACCGCAACCCGCATTACTCGACTCCGGGCAACAGGGGAACGAATTTCACCCGTTCAAGCCTGTCCTCGCTAAACTGCTCTCCGTGGCGCTCGACGACCAGCAGAGTTTGATGTTCCGGAGTTCCCATCGGCATCACCAGCCTGCCTCCGTCGGCCAACTGGAGCTTCAATGTTTCCGGCACGGCGTCAAACGCAGCGGCCACCACGATGGCATCGTAGGGCGCCGCCTCGGCCAGCCCGTTCATGCCATCGCCATGCTTGAGCTTGACACTGTGGAAACGCAGATCGCGGAGACGCTGCCGGGTCTTGCCTACTAAGGCAGCAATGCGCTCAATGCCCACCACCTCCTTGGCAATCTGGGCCAGCACTGCGGCCTGGTAGCCGCAGCCCGCCCCGACCTCCAGCACCCGGTTCAGGCTACGGTGATTGCGCGCCAACTCGGTCATGCGGGCAACGATGTAAGGACTGGAGATGGTCTGGCCGAATCCGATCGGCAGCGGAGCATCTTCGTACGCCCTGCTTTGCAGGGCCTCGTCAACAAACAGATGGCGCGGCACCGAACCCATGGCTGCCAGCACCATGGCATCCTTGATCCCTTGCTCACGCAGTCGGTCGAGCATGCGGCCTCGGGTGCGGGCCGAGGTCATGCCGATTCCGGAGCGCGGATTTACGGGTTCAGCCACTGTTTTACGCCTTCAAGCTGGCTGTAACGGGTCAGATCCATCTGCAAGGGGGTAATGGATACCCGGCCGTTTTCCACCGCATAGAAGTCCGTTCCTGGTCCGGCATCCTCAGCCAGTCCCGCCGCCCCAACCCAGTAAACGGTTTGGCCACGCGGGTTGACGGATTTCACTGCCGGTTCGGCCTTGTGCCGCTTGCCCAGCCGAGTGATCTCGATCGCGCCAATATCCGCCCAAACTTTGTCGGGCACGTTGATATTTAGCAGGAATGCTTCCTTGAAGGGGGCAACCTGATAGCGCCGCACCAGGTCAATCACCACCCGGGCCGCGCTGGCGAAATTGCCACCGGCATAATTGGCCAGCGACACCGCCAAGGCTGGGATGCCCAGCATGAAGCCTTCTGTGGCTGCCGCGACGGTGCCGGAATAGATCGTGTCATCCCCCATGTTGGCGCCATGGTTGATTCCGGAGATGATGATGTCGGGCAGGTGATCGAGCATGCCAGTTACCGCCAGATGCACACAATCCGTGGGTGTGCCGTTGACGAAATAGAACCCTGATGGAGACTGGCGCAAGATCAGCGGCCGGTCCAGGGTAAGCGAGTTGGATGCTCCGCTGCGGTCGCGCTCCGGCGCCACCACGGTAATCTCGCCCAGATCCTTGAGAGCATCGGCCAGCGTGGCGATCCCAGGCGCGAAATATCCGTCGTCGTTACTCAGCAATATACGCATGAGGCACCGGGAGTGGCATCGCAGAATATCGGCTGCAGCTGGGTCTTATCCCAATAAAAAAGCCCGCAAACATGCGGGCCATTCTATCATCCGTCTGCCGGTTATCGCGCCGGGGGCAGGAGTAATCTTGACTGGAAGTTTTCGAAATGGTCGGGGCGAGAAGATTCGAACTTCCGACCCCCTGCACCCCATGCAGGTGCGCTACCAGGCTGCGCTACGCCCCGACACGAAAGGCGCGATTATAACCGAGTTTATCGCGCATGCGTACGGGGTCAACTCAAAAAATCCAGCAGCGATTGCAACTCTGACTTGAGTTCGGCAAGACTGATTTCCTTTCGCGAAGTCTTTTCTTCCGGACCGTCCTGATCCAGTCGGTTGCGCGCACCGCTGATGGTGAAGCCGTCTTCATACAGCAACTGCCGGATGCGCCGGATCAGCAAGACTTCGTGATGTTGGTAGTAGCGGCGGTTGCCGCGGCGCTTGATCGGCTTGAGCTGGGAAAATTCCTGTTCCCAGTAGCGCAGAACATGAGGCTTGACCGCGCACAATTCCGCCACCTCGCCAATGGTGAAATATCGCTTGGCGGGAATCAACGGCAACTCAGCTGGATTCTGCGCTTCCAATCTCCACTTCCTCCACCATGGCCTTGAGCTTTTGGCTGGCGTGGAAGGTCACCACTCGCCGGGCCGAGATGGGCATCTCCTCGCCGGTCTTGGGATTTCTGCCAGGACGCTTGGGTTTTTCCCGGCATTGGAAATTGCCAAAGCCGGAAAGCTTGACCGTGTCACCCCTTTCCAGGGCATTGCGGATTTCCTCAAAGAAGGTCTCCACCATGTCCTTGGCCTCACGCTTGTTGAGGCCCACTTTCTCAAACAGCAGATCAGCAAGTTCAGCTTTGGTTAGCGTTGTCATGATGTATTTGGTATTAAGCGCGCAAGCCTGCGCTGAATTTTTCCA
Organism: uncultured beta proteobacterium; assembly: GCA_963746955.1. GTDB lineage: Bacteria > Pseudomonadota > Gammaproteobacteria > Burkholderiales > Thiobacillaceae > DASQBT01. The sequence continues at coordinate 55,922 of CAVVDR010000005.1, forward strand.
TCACTACCTGGGTGATTTTCGCCACCGCCGCCTCCACTTCCGCATCGGTGAGCGTGCGTTCAGTATCTTGCATAACTACCCGGAATGCAAGGCTTTTTTGATCTTCGCCCAGGCCTTTCCCCCGATAAACATCGAACAGGGCCAAGTCCCTGACAATGGCATCGGCCACTTCCTGCATGGCGGCCAACATATCCGCCACGCGGACCGACTCGGCTACTGCAAAGGCCAGATCCCGGCGCACCGCAGGGAATCGCGCGATCGTCCCATGCCGTGGAAGGTCCAGGGCTGCCACTGCATCAAACTCAAGTTCAAATACGACCGGCGCCGCTGCAAGATCAAACTGCTGCGCCAGGCGGGGGTGGAGTGTCCCGAGCCAGCCGATGGAACGGCCTGCTTTGAAGACCTGGGTTGACTGGCCCGGATGCAGCGCCGGATGGGGTGTAGGAGCAAAGCCCAGGGACTCGCCCGGCAGGCTTTCCAGGTCGCACTTCACATCGAAGAAATCTGTCGGCCGGCCGACGCGCCCCCACTGTTCGGCTGCGGCATCGCCGTAAGCCAGCCCTCCCAGCATCTGGATCTGCTTCAGGCCATCCTGCTCCCGGCGATAGATGCGCCCCAGTTCAAACACTCGAACGCGGCTCTGCTGACGGTTGAGGTTGTACTTCAACACTTCGAGCAAACCGCCCCACAGGCTGGTACGCATAACTGACATCTGGCTGGAGATGGGGTTGGCCAAGGCAAGCGGTGTGCTGGCGGGATCGAGCGCCTGCTCCCAGGCTGGATCGACGAAACTGTAGGTGATGACCTCCTGGTAGTCGCGACCGACAAAATGCAGCTTGAGCTTTTCGTCGTCGTTGTGCGTTTCGACTGTCGGCAACAAGGCCAGACGCGCCAGCGGCTGGGCGGCAGGAATGGCATCATAGCCCGCGAGCCGCGCCACTTCCTCCACCAGATCGGCCTCGATCCCCAGGTCGAAACGGAAACTGGGTGGCGTCACCAGCAGATCCTCCCCTTCGCGCTTGATTTGACATCCCAGCCGGACCAACATCGCTTCTGCATTGCCCTGGGTCAGATCGATACCCAACATGCGTCGGGTACGGCCCAAACGCAGCCGGATCGCGGGCCGAGTCGGGAGACCGCCGGAAATCTCGGTGATCGGTCCCGGCTTGCCGCCGCAAATGGACAGCATCAGGGTAGTGGCCCGTTCCAGTGAGGACCGGGTAGCGGCAAAGTCTACGCCGCGCTCGAAGCGGTGCGACGAATCGGTGGACAGGCCGAGCGCGCGCGCGCGACCGGCGATCGCCTCGGGCCGGAAAAAGGCGGATTCAAGGAAGATGTCCTGACAGTGTTCCTCGACTGCAGTGGATTGGCCTCCCATTATGCCGGCCAGCGCGATGGGGCCGTTTTCGTCCGCGATGATCAGCATATCCGGCCGCAATTCTGATTGCTGGCCATTGAGCAGAGTCAGGGGTTCTCCCGGCTTGGCAAGCCGTACCCGTAGCCCGCCTTTCATCTTGGCCAGGTCAAACGCATGCAGTGGCTGGCCCATTTCCAGCATCACATAATTGGTGATGTCCACCGGCGCACTTATCGACCGGATGCCGCTGCGCTCGAGACGGCTCAGCATCCATAGAGGCGTCTCCACATTCGGATTAATGCCCTTGATCACCCGGCCGCAGTAAAGAGGACAATCCTGGCTCGCTTCCACCTTGACCGGAAACGTATCGAACGCATCCTGCATCACCGGCGCAGGTGCGAGCAGATAGGCGGTGGTGCCGGTAATTGCCGCCACCTCGCGAGCAATGCCGGTCATGCTCAGGCAATCGGCCCGGTTAGGGGTGAGCTTGAGAGTAATCAGCCGGTCGTCCAGCTCCATATAGATACGGATGTCCGTTCCCACCGGCGCATCTGCCGGCAGTTGCATCAAACCGTCGCTTTCTTCTGCCAGCCCGAGTTCCTTTGCGGAGCACAACATGCCAAACGATTCCACGCCGCGCACTTTGACCTGGCCAATGGCGATCCCCGGCAACTCGGCGCCGACCCTGGCGCACGGCACTTTGAGCCCAACCGCCGCATTGGAGGCCCCACAGACTATCCGCAGCGGTTCGGATTCACCTACTGCAACCCGGCACAGGTGCAGCCGATCGGCATCCGGGTGCTTTTCTACAGCCAGGATCTGGCCCACTACCACCCCGGAAAAAACCGGCGCCATTGAACTAATCGCTTCCACCTCAAGGCCGGCCATGGTCAAGGCATGCGCCAGTTGCTCGGTATCGTGGCGGGGATTTACGAACGAACGTAACCAGGTTTCAGAGAACTGCACGACGTCTACCCAAATTGAACCAGAAAACGCAGGTCACTTTGGTTCCGGCGTCACATTGGCCATTGGCCGACATGAGCCTCGACTGAATCAACTTGCACGCTTTCATGCGAATTGCCTCAAGAAGCGCAAATCATTTTCGAAGAACAGCCGCAAATCATCCACGCCATAGCGCAGCATGGCCAGCCGCTCCACCCCGAGACCAAAGGCGAAACCCAGGTAACGCTCGCTGTCGATATCGACGTGCTTGAAGACGTTGGGATGCACCATGCCGCATCCCAGCACCTCCAGCCAGCCGCTGTGGGAACACACCCGGCAGCCATCGCCGCCGCACATCACACAGGCGATATCCATTTCGGCGGAAGGTTCGGTGAAGGGAAAAAAGGACGGGCGAAATCGCACCGCCAGGTTGTCCACTTCAAAGAAGCGGCGCATGAAATCGGCGAGCACGCCTTTCAGATCGGCGAAGGAGACATTCTCGTCCACCCACAGGCCTTCCACCTGGTGGAACATGGGGCTGTGGGTCACATCGGAATCGCATCGATACACGCGGCCCGGCGCAATGATGCGAAAAGGCGGCTTATGGTCCTGCATGTAATGAACCTGCACCGGCGAGGTATGGGTGCGCAACAGGCTGCCATCCTCCAGGTAAAAGGTATCGTGCATGGCACGGGCAGGATGGTTCTCCGGAATATTGAGCGCTGTGAAATTGTAGAAGTCGGTCTCGATTTCCGGACCGTCCGCCGAGTCGAAACCGATCGACCGGAACAGCGCCTCGATGCGAAATAAGGTGCGGCTCACCGGGTGCAGTCCGCCGCGTCCCAGGCCGCGACCGGGCAGGCTGACATCAAGCGTCTCAGCCGCCAGCTTGCGATCCAGTTCGGCCTGTTGCAGGGCTTCGCGCCGGACCTTTAACGCGCCCTCCACCGCCTGTTTGGCCTCGTTGATGCGGGCGCCCGCAGTCTTGCGCAGGTCGGCTTCGAGCTTGCCCAGCCCCTTGAGCAGTTCGGTCAGCGTGCCGCTCTTGCCGAGGAACCGGGCCTTGACCTGTTCCAGGGCCTGCAGATCAGGGCAGTTGTTGATCGCCCCCAGGGCTTCAACAACAATCTGATTCGGATTTTGCATACGCTTGCATACCCTGATTCAGCACTTGGCAACGAAAAGAGGCCCGTGGGCCTCCTTTCACATCACTCGACGGTCAGACGGCGAGGCCAGCCTTGACTTGCGCTGCGATCTTGGCAAACGCGTCCTTGTCAAGAACAGCCAGGTCCGCCAGGACCTTGCGATCGACCTCCACTTGAGCTTTCTTCAGGCCGTTCATAAACACACTGTAGGTCAGGCCATGCTCGCGCGCTGCGGCATTGATCCGGGCGATCCAAAGAGCACGAAACTGGCGCTTGCGCTGGCGGCGGTCGCGATAGGCATACTGCCCCGCCTTCATTACTGCTTCATTGGCAATACGGAATACGTTCTTGCGGCGGCCGCGGTAGCCTTTGGCGGCGTCGAGAACTTCTTTGTGACTGGCGCGGGCGGTTACACCCCGTTTTACGCGTGGCATGTTCTATCCTCCTTAGGCGTAGGGCAGCATCTTTCGCATGGACTTCTGGTTGGTGGCATCGGCAACGGCCATGCCCCGCAACTGACGCTTGCGCTTGGTGCTTTTCTTGGTGAGGATGTGACGCAGGAAAGCGTGGGTACGCTTGAACTTGCCACTACCCAGGGCGCGAAACCGCTTGGCAGCCCCGCTCTTGGACTTCATCTTGGGCATTGCTACTACTCCAGTTATTTGATGACACAGGGTGTCGCCACCTTGGCGAGCTTTACCAACCCGGCATCACTTGTTGCAGGCTTGCGCCTGTCTTGTCCTGGTCAAATGGCATTTCATGTCCGCTTGAATCAGGACACTCGTTCCGGCAAATCGAGGCCGGAATAAGCTTATTTCTTCTTCTTCGGGCCCAGCACCATCACCATCTGGCGCCCTTCCATCTTGGGAAACTGCTCGACCAACGCATGTTCCACCAGATCGCCCTCCACCCGCTTCAACAACGCCAGGCCCAGTTCCTGGTGAGTCATTTCCCGGCCCCTGAACCTCAGGGTGACCTTGGCCTTGTCGCCGTCGCTCAAAAACCTCACAAGATTGCGCAGCTTGACCTGATAATCGCCTTCATCGGTGCCAGGACGAAATTTTATTTCCTTGACCTGAACCTGCTTCTGCTTGAGTTTGGCCTCGTGCAGCTTCTTGCTTTCCTGATACTTGAACTTGCCGAAGTCCATGATCTTACACACCGGCGGCTTGGCGGTGGGAGCAATTTCCACCAAGTCCAGTTCTGCCTCCTCGGCAGCCTTCAAGGCCTCCCGCAAATTCACTACGCCAAGCTGTTCACCTTCAGCACCAATTAAACGAATCTCGGATGAATCGATTTCCCCGTTGATTCGCGTCTGTTTGTCAGTTGCGATGAGCCATTCTCCAAGTCAAACCCCCGCGGGGCAAAAATAAACAAGGAGCGGCAAGCCACCCGCTCCTCATTTGCTTACTTGCGCGCCTGCACTTCTCCGCCCAGCCGCGCCACGAATTCCGCCAGAGACATCGTTCCCAGATCCTGATTGCCGCGGGCCCGGACCGCCACCTGTGCGGTAGCCAATTCCTTGTCCCCAACAACCAGTTGATAAGGGAGCTTCTGCAAGCTATGTTCTCGAATTTTATAGGTTATTTTCTCATTTCTCAAGTCCGACACCACCCGGAAACCCTTTTCCTGCAATTCCCGTGTGACTTTTAGCGCATAGTCCTTCTGTGCATCGGTAATGCTCATTACCACTGCCTGTACGGGCGCCAGCCAGGCCGGAAAGTTGCCGGCATGATGCTCTATGAGTATCCCGATGAAGCGTTCCATCGAGCCCAGTATGGCCCGATGTAGCATGACCGGAGGTTTGCGGACGTTGTCCTCGTCGACGAATTCCGCCCCCAGGCGCACCGGCAAATTGAAGTCAAGTTGGATGGTGCCGCACTGCCACAGCCGGCCGAGCGTGTCCTTGAGCGTGAACTCGATCTTGGGGCCATAGAAAGCGCCTTCTCCCACTTGCAGATCATAGGCCAGGCGATTCTTGTCCAAGGCCGCCGCCAGTGCCGCCTCTGCTTTGTCCCAGGATTCGTCGTTGCCCACCCGCTTGTCCGGCCGGGTGGAGAGCTTGACCAGTACGTCGTTGAAACCGAAATCCGCATACACCTTTTGCAGCATGACGATGAAATCCGCCACCTCCGGTTCGATCTGCTGCTCGGTGCAGAAGATGTGGGCGTCGTCCTGTGTAAACCCGCGCACCCGCATCAGACCGTGCAGAGCGCCAGAGGGCTCATTGCGGTGACAGGCGCCAAACTCCGCCAGCCGCAGCGGCAGATCGCGATAGCTGTGCAGCCCGCTGTTGAAGATCTGCACATGGCCCGGGCAGTTCATCGGTTTCACGGCGTAGTCGCGGTTCTCCGAGGACGTGGTGAACATCTGTTCGCGGTAATTGTCCCAGTGGCCGGATTTCTCCCACAAGGTCCGGTCCATTACCGCCGGGGTGCGAACCTCCTGATAGCTATATTCGACGAATTTCTCCCGCATGTACTGCTCCACCTGCTGCCACACGATCCACCCCTTGGGATGCCAGAACACCATGCCGGGCGCCTCGTCCTGCATGTGGAATAATTCCAGCAGCTTGGCCAGTTTGCGGTGATCGCGTTTTTCTGCCTCCTCCAGCCGATTCAGGTAGGCCGCCAGATCTTCCTTGTTGGTCCAGGCCGTGCCATACACGCGCTGCAGCATTTCGTTTTTCGAATCGCCGCGCCAGTAGGCGCCCGCCAGCTTCATCAGCTTGAAATGCTTGAGCTTGCCGGTGGACGGCACGTGCGGCCCCCGGCACAAGTCGATGAAGTCGCCTTCGCGGTAGAGGGAAATGTCCTCGTTACTGGGAATGGAGGCAATAATCTCCGCCTTGTAAGCCTCGCCCATATCGCGGAAGAACTTAACCGCCTCGTCGCGCGGCATCACGCTGCGCTGAACCGGCAAGTCCTTTTTCGCCAGCTCGGTCATCTTCTTCTCGATGGCCTGTAAGTCTTCCGGCGTGAATGGCCGCTTATAGGCAAAGTCATAATAGAAGCCGTCCTCGATCACCGGGCCGATGGTCACCTGGGCATCAGGAAACAGTTCCTTGACGGCGTAGGCCAGCAAGTGCGCAGTGGAATGACGGATCAGATCCAGGCCGTCCGTGTCCTTCTCGGTCACGATCGCAAGCCGGCTGTCGGCATCCATGACAAAACTGGTGTCCACCAGCTTGCCGTTCACCCGTCCCGCCAGCGCGGCCTTGGCCAAGCCAGGGCCGATGCTTGCCGCAACCTGGGCGACCGAAACCGGACCATCAAAGCTTCTGACTGAACCATCCGGTAAGGTGATGTTGACCATTCCCACTCTCCAAAACAAAAAAGCGCGGCAAACCGCGCTTTTTCATTCACATCTATCTAAAGGTTGCGAACAAACGACTGCGGCGGCTTCTCTATCCCTGAAAGCAAGAACAAGTTCGCGGTGACATTTCACAACCTCCACGGGCCATCCCGACCCTCCGATAATTGGTAGGCGCGATTGGACTCGAACCAACGACCCCCACCATGTCAAGGTGGTGCTCTAACCAGCTGAGCTACGCGCCTGTTGAGCGCGCATTGTAGCGGGTATGGGCCGCTCGCCGCAAGCGGAACGCCGCAAGCTGGATAATCAATACGTCACCCGGTGGGAGTCCTGTCGGAAGCTGCATCACCCGCCCGGAACAATGCCCTCCAGTACCCGGCGCATGTTGCGCCAGTGCGAGCCTTCCCAAAACACCCGGTCGCATGAGTCGCAGGTGCTGAATCGCTCGTAGTTCGCCTGCGCCCTGGGCGGCAGGCGGTCGAATACGCTGGCCTTGTCAATTGGATGCAACGGCACATTGCAATGCAGGCACAGGGTGAACGGCCTGGCGCTTCGCGCAAGATCCAGGCGCTCGACGATTTCGCGCAGTTGCACTTCAGTTTTCAGCGCGTGCACATAACAGGCGTGGGTGACAACGCGGCGCTTGAGCAGTTCGCGGTCGCGGGTCAGCACGATGCGTCCTTCCTGCTCAGCAATCGCCACAATGTCGTCGTCTTGAAAGTGGTTGTCGTACCGGGTGTCGAAGCCCAACATGCGCAGCATGTGCGCCAGCCTGCCCAGATGCGAGTCGGCGACAAAGCGCGTCACCCGCAACGGATAGTCGCGTACCCGCAACAACGGTGTCACATCAAGCGCCTCGAACTTCGGATATACCGCCACCCGGTCGCCATCCTGAAGAATCCGGCTGAAGTCTGCCGACTCGCCGTTCACCAGAATCAGCTCCACCTCGGTGTGCGGCACGCCCAGCGCCTCGATCATGTGCTTGGTGGTCGCGGCGCGCGCGCACTGGCAGGAAAACTCCTGCTTGCGCCGGCCCGGCGCGAGGAAGTCGTTCAGTTCTTCATAGAAGCGGAAAGTGGCGGTGGCCATCGTTTGTGTTGGTGCTGGCTCCTCTGATCGTTCATGGTCGTCTTTTCGCAGAACGCACCTTGGGAACCGAGAGAGACACGCGCCTACTTTGTTTCGGATTGATTAGCTTCTCGCATCCGCTTTCCAACAAGCGAATGAAATCCCGTGCATCAGAGAAGTAGTTCCGGAAAGCGAGTCGAACCTCGTCGCTCGTATCCGCGCGCACGAGAACAATGTCTCTATCGGGCATCTCGCGCTCAAGCACAAACAGGGCTCGCAGAGCATCTGGCGCGTCGCGGAACGAACGGACTTCAAGCTCGCCGGTGTTCGAGAAAATCAGGATTGCGTTGCGCTTGTCTGAGACCGCGCTGTTTGCGGCGTTCAAACCACGAAGTGTTCTCAGCAAGCCCAACTCGTTATCGAGAGCAAGAAAACTTGACGCCAAATCGCGGTCAGAAATATCGGGGAATGTGCCCTTGAGGTTCTCATGCGCCCTTGCAAGGATTTCGCTGGCGAGAGCCATTGCATGCTCGTAGCGTTTGTCGCCTTTCTGGAATTTGGGCTGGCTCTCCGTGATGAAACCAATAACCTCAACAGCGGTAGACCATGCGTGCTGGACCAATGTACGGTACTGAATCTCGACGTTCAGACCGGAGAGTTTTTGGCCAACATCGGAGTTGACGTCGTATTCATATACATCATGTATGCCGCGGTAGCCAGTCTCCTTCGGGTGCTTTATGTAGTCGTACTTGTCTAGGTCGTTTCGGCGCTCGTGCTTGAAACGAGCACGATGAAAGGCGATACGAAACGAATAGAGTTCCTTGAGATTCTTAAATATCAATCGACATCCAGCGACATCATCCATTCGTGCGAGTTGCATCCCCGGCAATCGGAGAAGTTTGTCGAAGATCGTGCGTTTTCGCTTGTGACGTTGGGCAACAGTGATTTCAGTGCCGCGCGTACGACGCGTACGATTTCTCAGAATTGCCTGAAAGGTATTTAGGACGCCGCGATGTGCTGCTCGCCACTCGTCGATTACATGCAGATCTTCCGGCGTCGCCACCCCGTCACGGATATTCTGCCCAGCGCGATTTACACGGGATTTGGAGCCTCCAGGAAATGCACGTGGGGTTGATTGAGCCATGTAAGTCAGTCTATTGAATCAAAGGGGTCAGGGCCTTCAAGAGCCCATGGGGTTCGCAATTTTTCACCAAGTGCGATCATTGGCTTTCCACCTTCTCCTGCAGCCACACCTTGATCAGCGACTGGTACGGCACAGATGGCGTCGAGCAAGTGCTGCGGCAGGCGCAGGGAAATGCTGTTCGTCGTCGGCTGCAGATTGGGCAGGACGCTCCGTTTGGCTTTGGACCAATCAACATAGTTAGTGCTCTCATGGGTTTCCCGAAACGTCCGTTCCTCGGACTCCGACGCGAAGGCAGGAACTGGTTTAAGACGTTTGCTCATGGATTGTTCGCTCCTTGCGATGCATGTCCCGTGCGGAAGTCACCCTGATTCTTGATGCCCGTACGGCAAAGGCAATGTGCAATTGACGTCCTGCATGCGTGATGCCGAGAGCATGGAAGCGGGTTTCCGCCTGGCTGTGCTTGACATCGTCCAGCAACAGCAGGGTTCGATCGAAAAACACCGGCTCCGCTTCCGACGCCCTAACGCCATGCTTCTCGTTCGGCGGACATTCCCTTTGTCCCATTCGAAGCCCTCAATCAGCGTCAGATAAATCGCTTGTCTATATGATAAACATATTCAACACAACCCACAGCTTGTTGATAATGCGGCCGACCGAGGCGGCTCCCTTGACCCGCACGGTCAGTTTCATATTGGCGTATTCGCCAACGCGATCCTTGGTAAACACGTCGGACACATTGCGCAGAGGGCCCCGGGGGCCGACGGTGCGCAGGCACACATCGACGGCGAAGCGGACTTCCGTTCTGGCCTCGGCCCAGGATTCACCTCGGACAGATCGGGCTTGCATCAGCGCGCCGGCGTCAAGCGCATGACACCCAGACCCTCGACAATGACCCCGGTGGGACAGGATGTACGTGGACGGCCTTGGTCACGATAGCGGAGGTACGTTGATCCTGCACGTCATGGGAAAAGGCCAAGTCTTTCCCTACCCTGCGCCCGAAAGTCTAACTGGCTTCCTGCTTTATGCCTTGAACAAGTTGCCAAATGATGTGTTGAGCTGGCTGCAAGAGGAACTTGCCCTGCTCGTCCAGCGGGTAAACAATGTTCACCCGGGAACCGCCAGTAAGCCTCTTCCCATCCTGGCGGGCTTTAGGGAACACAATTTCTTGAAAGGACCCAGCTATGAACACGACGGAAGATCCCGCACCGGTCAAGGCCTCCGGCATGGACACCAATCGGAAGCTCATGCTGATTCTGGCTGCCGCCCTGGTGGTGGTCGCGCTTGGTATGTATGCATGGAAGTCCGCCGCCGTGGGCGCGGTGGAGGCCAAACTGGCGCAGACCCGGACAGCGTTGACCGAACAGGCACGTCAAGTTGATGCGCGCCATTCGGAGGAAGACCTGCGGCTATTCAGCACTCCCTTGGCCTGGGCCATTCGCCGGGAGCTCATGGCTTCCAATCTGGATCAGGTGGACCAGTACTTCAGCGATCTCGTTCAACTTAAAGGTTTTGAATCTGCCGTGCTTGCCAATCCCGACGGCAAAGTCATTGTCGCCAGCGACCGCAACAAGCTTGCCATGTCCTTTCCCAACCTTTATCCCAGCCAGTACTTGCAAGCCAAGGAGATTCAGGTTGAACGTGCCAACAAGGACACCTTGCGCGCCATCATTCCCATCTTTGGACTGAATCAGCGCTTGGGTACGCTAGTGCTGGAATACGCGCCCCCCGGCTATTCGCTGCAATAAGGCCAAACATGGCATGAATCCCCTGACAAGATGCTTGATGGTCGTCATTGCCGAGACCACTCGCCCGCTTATGGGGTTACCCCGGCACTCTAGCCGCTATCCAAGAGTGGTTCAGATGCGATTGAGACATCGATTGCCTATCGTTCCTATTGCCATATTGACAGCCAGTTTCCTGGCTGCGACAAGTCTGTTTCTGCTTGATTTCTCAGTGCCATGCCACGCTGCCAGGATGCATTTTGGCGCGACAGGTCTAAACTCTGTGAAGCCGGTCAATTTTTTCAATGGAGAGTGAAATGGGTGAGAGAGACGCTTATGTGCAGAAGATGAAGGCGAAGCTGGACGAGTGGAATTCAGAAATCGACCGGCTGTCGGAGAAGACTAATGCGGCGAAGGCCGACGCCAAACTCAGATACCAGGAACAGGTCGACAGACTCAAGGCACAGAGCGACACAGCCCGGCGCAAGCTGGACGAACTCGGCGCGGCCAGCGAAAGCGCCTGGAAGGACTTGCGTACAGGGGTGGATTTGGCCTGGGAATCCATCAGCATGGCTGTCAAGGACGCCATCACCCGCTTCAAATGACGCGCTGCGCCTGCTTTGTCCGTACGCCTCCCGACTGGTAACCACGCACAGTCAAGAACAGGATTGTCCCGGCCGGGGAGAACAAATTCGACCGCAATCACTGTGGCGGATTGCAGGCGCCGCGCAAAGGATTGCTTGATTGGGCTGTTGCCATGCAAGCGCTTACCGTGCAAATTTGATATGCACCATTCAAGAGTAAGTTGATGGGGAATTGAAATGAAAATTCTGGGGCCGCTTATTGTTGCAGGATTGGTCTTATTGGGTGTCTTTACCCTGGCCAACTGGAGCCTGCTGAGCACGCCGACCGCTTTGTCCTTTGTGGCATTTAGTCTTAACGCGCCGTTGGGCTTGATCTTATTGGGCGCGACTTTGCTATTTGTGGGGCTTTTTACCGCATACGTCCTCATCCTTCGCACCGGAATGCTGATGGACGCCCGCCGCCATGCGCGGGAACTCCAGGCTCAGCGGCTCTTGGCCGAGAAGGCAGAGGCCTCGCGACTTAACGAGCTGCGGGGCCAACTCGACAGTGAGTTTTCCCAGTTGCGAGCTAGGGCGGAGCAATCCCACGCTGATCTGAGTGCCCGTATCGAAGCCATGGAGCAAGCGCTGCGGAACGCCATTGACGAATCCAACCATACCCTGTCAGCGTACATTGGCGAAGTGGAAGACAAGCTCGACCGCGGCTTGACGCACCCCGCGACTGCAAAATAGATCAATGACGTCAAGGGCCCTCCAGACCGGAATGTTTCGACACTTTCCCCAAGGGCGAGCACGGCGGTTCCTACCCCCTCCCCACCTCGATCACGCTGTGCACCTGCCCCAGTTTGTTGATCAGCCGGCCGATCTGCGCGGCTTCCTTGACGCGCACCGTCAGTCTCATGTTGGCGTATTCGCCGACACTCTCGGTATTGACGCGCAGCACGTCGACCCGCTCCTTGGTGAAGACATCGGACACATCGCGTAGCAGGCCCTGGCGGTCAAAGGCGCGCAGGCGAACATCGACGGTGAAGCCTCCTTCCATTCTGGACTCGGCCCAGGCGGCACGCAGGATGCGGTCGGGGTTGTACTTGACCAGATTGGGACAAGCCTGGCGGTGCACGGTGACGCCGCGGCCCACCGTTGTGTAGGCGACGATGGCCTCGGGCGGCTCGGGCTTGCAGCAGCGCGCGAGGGTAAGGGGCACGGCTCCCAAGCCCTCTACGATGACGCCAGTGGGACTGGAGGCGCGCGGCCGGACCTTGGTCGCAATGGCCGGCGCGGCGGCGGGCATGCCCAGTTCGCGTACCGCTTGGGCGAGGATTTGCGGGCCAACGTCGCCTCGTCCCAGGGCGGCAAGAAATTCGTCCACGCTGTTGAATTTGAGCGCCTGGGCAAGCCTGTCCTGCGGCACGGCGGAACTGCCCATGCGCTTGAGTTCCTTGTCGAGTTGGGCGCGGCCCAGTTGTGTCAACTCGCCCTGGTCGCGCTGCTTGAACCAGTTGCGGACCTTGGATTTGCCGCGGTGGGTCTTGAGGTAGCCAAGATTCGGGTTAAGCCAGTCGCGGCTGGGGCCTCCCTGTTTGACCGTCAGCACTTCAACCCGCTGGCCGTTTTCCAGCGGGGTGTTGAGCGGCACCATGACGCCGTCCACCCGCGCGCCGCGACAGCGGTGGCCGAGATCGGTATGCAATGCATAGGCAAAATCGATCGGCGTGGCGCCGCGGTCCAGGCTGATGACGCGGCCGAGTGGAGTCAGCACGTAGACCTGGTCCTGGAACAGCTCGGTGCGGAACTCTTCGGCAAACTCGCCGGCATCCGCCACGTCGTCCTTCCATTCCAGCAATTGCCGCAGCCAGGCGATTCTTTCCTCCATACGCGCATCAGTCCGGCCGCCTTCCTTGTAGCGCCAGTGCGCGGCCACCCCCAGCTCGGCGTGCCTGTGCATTTCTACCGTGCGTATCTGCACTTCCAGCGCGCGGTCTTCCGGGCCGATTACGGCGGTATGCAGGGAGCGATACTCGTTGCTCTTGGGATGGGAGATGTAGTCGTCGAACTCGCTGGGGATCGACTGCCACAGATTGTGGACCACGCCCAGCACGGTATAGCAGTCGGCTTCCTTCTCCACCAGCACGCGCACCGCGCGGATGTCATAGAGCTGCTCGAAGCCCAGGTCCTTGCGCTGCATTTTGTTGATGATGCTGGCGATATGCTTGGGCCGGCCCATCACCTCGGCCTTGACGCCGTGTTTCGTCAGTTCGGCCTTGAGCGTGGAAACCACATTCGCGATATAGCGCTCGCGGTCGCCGCGCTTTTCATCCAGCAGGCCGGCAATGCGCCGGTAGGTTTCGCCCTCCAGGTAACGACAGGCCCAGTCTTCCATTTCCCACTTGATCTGCCACACCCCCAGACGATTGGCCAGGGGCGAAAACAGGTCGCGGGTTTGCCGGCCCAGTTGATATTGCAAGGCGGCGTCGGCTCTGGCCACACAGCGCAAGGCGTGCGTGCGTTCCGCAAGTTTCACCAGCACGGCGCGCACGTCCTGGACCATGGCCAGCACCATCTGGCGCAGGGATTCAACATGCGCCGCCGCCTCCACGTCCGGATCCTGACTGCCACGGGCCAATACCTCGATGCGCGCCATGGAGGCGACCGCGCGCGCCACTTCCCCGGCGGGGCCGAATTCAAGCAGGGCATCAGGTGCGGTTGCGGCCAGAGGATACAGCAACGCCGCGATCACCGGCTCCGGACCGAGCCGGAGTTCCGCGACGATCAGCGCCGTGCCCAGCGCATGGGCAAACAGATTGCCTCCAGTCGAGGTGACTTGATTGTGCAGCATGCGATGGGCCAGGTCCATGGCTCGCTCAATATCCGGGGAAAGCGCCAGGCCCAGCACGTGCGCCAGGCGGGTGCGGGCCGCGTTCAGGTCAACGATTTCGTTGCAGGTGGGTTTGCTCTCATTCATCCCGATCGATTATCCCATCTTCCTGCACCGGGTCCTGCCAGTAGCGATGGTGAGCATGGCGCCATCCCTGAAATTTGATGTGTTGGGATGCCAACTCGAAATTCAGCCCTCCCGCGCGGTCAGTGCGATAAAGCTCTGCACCCAGCGCCCGGAACCGGTTCACCACTGACCAGTGGGGATGCCCGTATCGGTTCCGGTAGCCCATGGCAAAAATCACTTTGCTGGCATTTACCGCCTGGACAAATTCCTGGGTCGATGAGGTCTTGCTACCATGGTGTCCGGCCAACAGCACGTCGGCAGGAAGGCTGCCCGACTCCTCTGCCAGCATTTCCTTCTCCGCGGGGGCTTCGGAATCGGCCGTCATCAACAGGCTCTTGCCGGACGCCGTCACCTTGAGCACGCAGCCCATGTTGTTGTCCTTGCGTGATTCCATATAGGCGGCGGCAGGCGGGTTGAGCATGTCAAATCGCACCCCATCCCATTGCCAGCCTTGTCCGCGCTGACACCGTATGACACGCTGCCCCACAAACAGGGGCCGATCCGCCGGCAGCGATGTGGCGATCCAGTCCACGTTCATATCGCGGAGCACAGAGGGCGCCCCGCCTGTGTGGTCCAGATCGTCATGGGTGAGGATGAGGCCGTCGAGTTTTTCCAGGCCCAGCCCAAACAGCCTTGGCAAGACAATGCGTTGCCCCGCGTCGCTGTCGCCGAAGGCCGGGCCGGTATCGTAGAGCAGCGCGTGGCGGGCGGTCCGGATCAACACCGCCGTGCCCTGCCCGACGTCCAGCACCTCAATGCGTGCTTCTCCTGCTGCCGGATGCTCAAGCACCGGGAATACGAGCGGCAGGCACAATACCACGCCCAGATATCGGGCCGGAACGCCGCGCGGCAGGAGCAGCCAGGCGATGCCCGCAAGGGCGAGGCCAATCGCTACCGGCTGAGGCGTTGCCAAATGCCACACGGCCCAAGGCTGGGCTGCCAGCCAGGCCAGTGTCGTCTGTACCCAGTCCCCTACCCATGCTGCCGCGTGCCAGATGGGAGCAAACACAACGCCAAGCAACGCAAGAGGAACCATGACCCAACTCACCACCGGGATGGCGAAGGCGTTGGCCACGGGCGAGATCAATGAAACCTGATGAAACACCAGGATCAGCGCCGGGGCCAGTGCCAGGGTCACTGCCCATTGGGTTTGCACCCAGGCCTGCAGCTTGCTGGGCGCTTTGACTTGCCCGCTGCTGACGAACAGGATCGCCGCAACCGCGCCAAAGGACAGCCAGAAGCCGGCAGCCAACAGTGCCCACGGGTCCAGCAGCAGCACCACACACAGGGCAGCGAGCAGCGTGGACGAAGGTCGGGGACGGCGCGCGAGCCACAGTGCCACGGTTATCACCATGAGCATGTAGAGTGTGCGCTGGGCCGGAACCTGAAAGCCCGCCAGGCACACGTAGAAAAATGCAGCGATCAATCCGGAACTGATTGCCGCCTTGCCCGCAGCCACACCCAAACTCAGCGCCGGGATACGCCGCCAGATCGCGTTCACCAACCACATCACCAGCACAGCGAACAGGGTTACGTGCAAGCCCGAAATGCTGACAAGGTGCGAAGTACCGGTGCGGTTGTAAACCCGCCACCCTGCGGCGGGAATGGCATTCTGGTCGCCCACCGTCAGCGCGGCGATCAGTCCGGCCTCAGGACTATCCTGACCCAGAGTGGCAAAGATGCGCTGGCGAATTTCATCGCGCATGCGCTGCACCCAGTACACGGGCTGATTAACCCGTTCATTAATCCGCAGCGCATCCGCCTTCGGCCGCACATAGCCGCTGGCGCGAATATTCCGTTCCAGCAGCCAGGCTTCCAGATCAAAGCCATCCGGATTGCTGGTGCCATGGGGGCGTTTGAGGCGAACCGTGAACTGCCAGCGTTCGCCGGCATTGATTCGATGCAGGATGGCCTGACTGTCGCGTTGCGGATTGGGCCAACTCAGACGGATGTGTTGCGGAGTTTTGGCTCCCGGCGTTGCGATCCGCTCGACATCGAAATTGAAGCGCTCGCCGTACGTGTCCCGATCCGGCAGGCTTGCCACCACACCGCTAAGCGTGATGTCCGTTCCCTGCCACTGGCCCGGCAGGTCATCTGCCAGGCGCAGCTCAGCCCGCCATGCGGCCCACGCAAAGCCCAATGCGAGGCATAGCAGGACGATGCCGGCCCGCCTGAGGGCTTCGATGCGGAAACTGGAAAACTTTGGCAGCCAAACCAGGGTGCCAACCAGGGGAAAGAGCCAGAGATGACCGGAATCCGGAAGTTGAGGCTGCTGTTGCAGCAGCCAGACTCCCAAGGCGAACGCGAGAAGATTGGCTCTCACGCAGACAGGACAATATCAGGAAACTGCCCATTGGGGACGGCCACCTAGGTGCGAATCAGGCGCTCGATCTCGGCGAAGGTTTCCGCAACCTTGTGGCCGACTATTTCGATATCGAGCTGGCGGGCAATCTGCGCCGCGGAAAAGATTCCCCGCAGGGTCTGGTCCTGGGTTCCGCCAATCCGGTCCGCCACCAGGGCATGCTGGCGCCCGGTGCTTTGCAGGGTAGCCACCACCTGGCCCACGGTCGCCTTCTCCACGTCATCCATGCTCAGCACTTCCAGTTGTGCGTGTTCGGTCATGAGGTCGCGCACGGTGATGTCACGGTAATGGACGCCGCGCTCCTGTACCAGTTGCAGGGGCTTTTCGCCCTGCAGGTCGGTCGAGGTAATGAGGCCGATGATGTCGTCATTGTCATCTGTTACCAGCAGCATGCGCACGCCCCGCTGTTTCATCCGTTGTGTTGCAATCTCGATGCTGATTTCCGGACGGATGGTAATGGCCGAGATCTTCCTCAGGTCGGTCATCACCCGGCTGGCCGGATCATCCAGGCTAACCGTATCGGAATAAACCTTCTCCACCGCATGCAGGGAAATACCCTCTTGCAGAAGGGTGGATTTGATTGGCGCGTAATATTTTTCTGCCATGATTCATTTCCCTCCTTCTCGGTTCGGCTTGCCCGGCCTGGAATTGGCAGATGACAAGCCGTGAATAGAAAGACTAGCACCAAAAGGCGGTCCCGCTTAATCCAGGATTCTTATGCACGGCAGCAGAAAATTACCGTGCGCAGGTCAAAATCAGGTAAGCCGCCCGTCCACCAGTCTAAGCTGACTGCCCATGCGCCCGGCCAGCTCGCTGTCATGGGTGACGATCACCAGGCTGGTGCCCAGGTCCCGGTTGAGGCTCAGCATCAGGTCAAACACCTCGCTGGCCGTATGGCGATCGAGATTGCCGGTCGGCTCGTCCGCGAGTACGCAGTCAGGATGGGTCACCAGGGCGCGGGCAATGGCCGCGCGCTGACGTTCTCCGCCGGACAGTTCGCCGGGACGATGGCTCAGCCGGTGGCCGAGGCCCACTCTTGCCAGCATGGCGGCTGCTTGAGCCATTGCCGCTGCCTTGTTCATGCGGCGAATCAGCAGCGGCATCGCAACGTTCTCCTCGGCTGAAAATTCGGCCAGCAGGTGATGGAACTGATAGACGAAGCCCAGCGAGCGATTGCGCAACTCGCAGCGCTCCGACTCGCCCATTTTGAAAGGATTGCGTCCCATCAACTCGATGTCTCCGGCGCTGGGCTCATCCAGCCCCCCCAGCAAATGCAGCAAGGTGGACTTGCCGGAGCCGGAGACGCCGACGATCGCCATGGTTTCCGCCCGATCTACCTGCAAGTCCACCCCAGTCAGGATAGGCACCGCCGTCTTGCCCTGGTAGTAGGTTTTCTGCAAACCCCGGCAATGGATGATGGCCTCACTCATGACGCTGTTCTTGATGGCGCCCTCATTCATAGCGCAATGATTCCGCCGGGTTGAGCTTGGAAGCACGCCAACTGGGATACAGGGTGGCCGTGATGGAAATCAGTAGTGAGACCAGGCCGATGACCCAGACATCGTGCCCGTTCAACTGCGAGGGCAACCCACTGAGCTGGTAGACATCCGCAGGAAACAGGTCAAAGCCGAACAGCTTCTCCAGAATGGGCACAACGGTTTCCAGGTTGAGCGCCAGCAGCACACCCAGGGCAATGCCAACGAGGGTGCCGAGGATGCCGATAGAGGAACCCTGGATAACGAAGATCTTCATGATGCTGCCGGGCCGCGCGCCCAGGGTGCGCAGAATGGCGATGTCCGACTGCTTGTCAGTGACCGCCATGACCAGGGTTGAAACGATGTTGAACGCCGCTACGGCCACGATCAACAGCAGGATCAGGAACATCATCTTCTTTTCGATCGCCACCGCACGAAAGAAATTGGCGTGGCTCTCGCTCCAGTCGCTGACGTAGTATTGCGGCCCCAGGCGAACCTCCAGGGTCTTCGCCACGGAGGGCGCCAGAAACAGGTCCGTCAGCTTGAGCCGCAGGCCCGACACGGCCTCGCCCATCCGCGTCAGCTTCTGCGCATCCTGAAGGTGAATCAGGGCCAGGCCCGAATCGTACTCGAACACGCCGCTTTGAAATATGCCCACCACGGTAAATTGCTTGAGCCGCGGGATGATGCCGGCGGGCGTCACATTACCCTGCGGGGTAATCAGCACCACCTTGTCACCGGCACTGACATCAAGGCTTTGCGCCAGGGCCGAGCCAAGAATAATGCCGAATTCGCCCGGTTGCAGATTGCTCAGGTGGCCCACCCGAACATGCTGCCCCAGATCGGCGACCTTGTCCTCGTATTCGGGCAGAATGCCCCGCACCATGGCGCCGCGCACCGCATCGCCGTGCGTCAACATGGCCTGGGTGAGCACATAAGGCGCACCGGCCACCACATCCTTGTCATGTCCTAGCCGTTCCAGCATCTGGGGCCAGTGGTCCAGACTGCCGGTGGCGCCGGTAACCTCCAGGTGGGAAACCACGCCGAGTATGCCCTTGCGCAGTTCCTGCTGGAACCCGTTCATCACCGACAGCACTACGATCAACGCCGCGACCCCCAGGGCCAGACCCGCCATGGACACAATGGAAATGAAGGAGATGTAGTTGTTGCGGCGCTTGGCGTGTGTATAACGCAGGCCGATCAGGATTTCATAGGAGCGCACGGGCGAAGTGTGCCACAGGGGTCAGGGCCTGTTAAGACTAATTATTCACCGAGCAGATGCAGCACGATCCGGCGCTGCTGGCTTGCGTGCCGGTGTTCAAACACATAGAGACCCTGCCAGGTTCCCAGCACCAGTCTGCTCTCGCGGACCGGGACGGACACCTGGGTCTGGGTGAGAACGGAGCGAACATGCGCAGGCATGTCATCGGGGCCTTCCAGGGTGTGGGCGTAGACCGGATCGTTCTCCGGCACCAGGCGGGAGAAGAACTTTTCCAGGTCGGTCTGCACATCCGGGTCCGCATCTTCCTGTATCACCAAGCTGGCAGACGTGTGTCGAATGAATAGCGTCAGCAACCCGTTCTGTATGCCGCTTTGTTCAAGCCAATGAGCGACCGTGAAGGTAAACGAATACAGCCCCTTACCCTGGGTTTGAACACTGATCTCGTGAATTAGCTGTTTCATGCCTCGATTGTAAGCCGCCATCCCATCTCGGCTACACTCGCGGCATGCATTTGATCGCTCCCTATCTATTGCCAGCGGAGCATTTTCTCCGGGCGGCGGCGCAGGATCTGCGGCTGCCCGCGCTGGAAGCCATGGTAGCGCGTGGACGGCGGGATAGCTCATCTCCTGTAGGCCTTGAGGGCGCGCTGTGTCGCGCGTGGGCTATCGACCGGCAAAGTGACTGGCCATGGGCACCGCTCAGTCTACGGGTGGATGGCGGCACCGCGGAGCAGTCTTACTGGCTCAGGACGGATCCGGTGCACCTCCGCATTCAGCGAGACCGGCTGATATTGCTGGGCAGCGATCTGCTCGATCTTCACCCAGAAGAAGCCACGTCCTTGTGCGCCGATCTGCACGTTCATTTCGGCGAAGCCTTCGATCCCCTGCCCCTGCAGCCCCACCGCTGGTACTGGCGCGCGGAACCGGACCCACAGATGGAAACCACGCCCCTTTCTCTGGCAGTTGGCCGTCCGATCGATACCCTGCTGCCACACGGCCCCGGCGCAATGAAATGGCGCACCTTGTTGAATGAGATCCAAATGCTGCTGTTCAACCATCCCATCAACCAGCAACGGGAAGCGCGCAACCTGCCCATAATCAACTCGGTCTGGCTGTGGGGCGGCGGGCACGCCAGTCCGGCGCCTTCCGTGTTGAATCGCTTCTATTGCCCCGATGGGCACCTGCGCTCGGTTGCCCAACAACTTGGCATGGTGACTCCACCTTGGACGAGCCAGCCTGAGGAGCTTGATTCAGACGCGCTGGTGCTGCTGAATCAGCTCCAGACCTTTGGGCAGTACGGGGATATTCTGGGTTGGCGCGAGGCCGCGAAAGAACTGGATGAGATGTGGCTCTCTCGCCTCATCAGGAGCGGCGTTGCAATGCGCATCGAAGATCCGGTCAGCGGAAACGCGCTGGATTTCAACCCCCGGGACCGCTGGAAGTTCTGGCGACGGCTAAAGCCACTGGCACTCCGCGAGGAAACGCTTGCCCTGTCTCAGCCCCCCGCCACTGCGACCGTGGATGAGTTTGGCAATGTTTTAGGGAAATGAACTCAAAACGCGCTTCGAGTGAGCAAGCTCTCTTGTCCTTTGGTCGACGCAAGGACAGGCCTCGGAGCGCTCCTCGAGCATGATGGCGAACGAGGCTTCGAGGTTGCGCAATCCTTCCCGGTCATTGCGCATTTCCAATTCGCGATGCTCATTCAGGTAGGCCTCGCACTCTGTCTCAGTCACCAGCGAGGTGTTAAAACCTCCCCGGCACTGCTCCCTGTCCAAGCCGCCCGCAGATACCATGGCGCTCGATACCAAGGTCATGATGGCAAGTCCAATTAACAGTATTGCAGCGCGGCGCTTCAACGTGTGATTGCTCCATTGCAGATGAATCCCTGGCAATGCTTAAAGCAAACATTAAGCCAGCTTCACGAATCAGCTTAGCTGCTGATAATTAAAGAATTATTAACCTGATAAATCCAAAGGGGCAGGATTCATGCCCCATAAGCAATCACGTCCGGCCCCAAAATGCACCCATCCAAGGCGCGTATGCAATGCCTATATCGGCTCGGCCCAAAGATCGTGGTCGCTGGCATCGGCAATCTTCACACGCACGAACTCGCCTACCGGCAGATTCTCGCCTCGTGGAATCAAGACCAGACCATCGATTTCGGGAGCATCAGCGGCCGAGCGGGCCACTGCGGTGCCTTTGTCATCAATAGAGTCCACCAGAACAGTCATCTCGCTGCCGATCTTTAGCCGCTGCCTGCGAGCGGAAATGTGCGCCTGTTTTTCCATGAACCGCGCGCGGCGGGTCTTCCTTGACTGCTTCCGCCACTGCGCCGGGCAACTGGTTGGCCGCGGCGCCGTCCACCGGCGAATAGGCGAAGCAGCCCACCCGGTCGAGCTGCGCCTCATCCAGAAACAGCAGCAGTTCCTCGAACTCCGCTTCCGTCTCCCCCGGAAAACCGGCGATGAAGGTGGAGCGCAGGGTCAGGTCGGGGCAGACCTTGCGCCAGGCGCGAATTCGATCGAGAGTCTTTTCCGCCGCCGCCGGCCGTTTCATCAGTTTGAGTATTCGCGGGCTGGCATGCTGGAATGGAATATCCAGATAGGGCAGCACCCTGCCCTCCGCCATCAATGGGATCACGTCATCCACATGTGGATAAGGATAGACGTAGTGCAGACGCACCCATACGCCAAGCTCTCCGAGAGCCTGCACCAGTTCTGTCATGCGCGTTTTGAGGGGGCGGCCGTTCCAGAACCCGGCCCGGTATTTGACATCTACCCCGTAGGCGCTGGTGTCCTGGGAGATCACCAGCAGTTCCTTCACCCCGGATTTCACCAGAGCTTCCGCCTCGTTCATGACTTCCCCCACCGGACGCGAGACCAGATCGCCGCGCATGGAAGGAATGATGCAGAAACTGCAACGGTGATTGCAGCCTTCGGAAATCTTCAGATAGGCGAAATGTCTGGGCGTCAGCCTGATTCCCTGAGGCGGAATAAGATCCGTGTAAGGATCATGCGGCTGGGGCAGATGGGCATGAACTGCCATCATGACCTCATCCGCAGCGTGCGGGCCAGTCACCGCCAGAACCGCAGGATGGGCATCCTGCACTACGCTGCCTTTGGCGCCCAGACAACCGGTGACAATCACCTTGCCGTTTTCCGCCAGGGCTTCGCCGATGGCGTCCAAGGATTCCTGCACCGCCGCATCGATGAAGCCGCAGGTATTGACCACCACCAGATCCGCCTGCTGATAGCTGGGAGAAATCAGATAACCCTCCGCCCTTAGCCGGGTCAGGATATGCTCTGAATCCACCGTGGCCTTGGGGCATCCAAGGGAAACAAAGCCCACCTTGGGCGGCGATTTCTTATGCCGCAACATGCGTGTTCGCCGGGTTTAGCGCAGGCGTCAGTGCGCCGCGTTCATCAAAGACGAAGCAGTTGCCGCGCCAATGCTTGCCGCCGCATTCTGCGAAATAGTTGAGTATTCCGCCTTGCAACTGGTAGACCTTGCTGAACCCCCTGGCCCGCATGAAGGGCACGGCCTTTTCGCAACGAATCCCGCCGGTGCAGAAGGCCACCACGGTCTTGTCTTTGAGATCCTCAAACTGATCGAGGGCTGCGGCAAAATCGGTGAAGCAGTGAATATGGGGATTGAGCGCATGTTCGAAACTCCCCGCAGCAAACTCTACTTCATTGCGCGTATCGATGCACACCACCTCTCGGCCTCCATCCAGCCAAGTCCCCAGCTCCTTCGGACTGACGTAAGGCGCATCGCCAATGAAATAGCCCTGCTGGCGGAATGAAATGATCTCCTCCTTGACCCTGACGCGCAGGCGCTTGTAGGGCACATAGTCGGAGAAGCTGCGCTTGACTTCCAAGCCAGCAAAACGCGAGTCCACCTGCAAACTGGCCAGCCATGTGTGCACATCTTCTTCCAGACCGGAGAGAAAGCAGTTGATGCCTTCCGGAGCCAGCAACACTGTACCCTTCAGTTCCAGCGTGCAGGCCTGATCCTCAAGCCGCTGCTTGAGGTCCGGCAGGTCGTTGAGGAAGCGAAACCGGTAAGCGGCAATATTCAGAATACGCATCACAAGAAACTAACATTGACTCATGTACATCGTCGCAATCTGCTGGGCCTACGTGGCTCTCATGATTGCTGCCACTTCAGCCAGCCTCATCATGGGCCTCGACATTCTTGTTGGCTTGGGCGCCGTGCCCCCGCTCGTGTTCACCTATATCGACGGACCGCGAGGACGCCAACGGCGCGCCCGCAAGATGGCGGACCCGCAGAATGCTGCGGATGCACATTCCGATCAATAGCAGCTGCTGAAAGGTGGCGATTATGCGGAAAATGCGTGATTATACCGGGGAGCAGGCCCCGGGTTGGGTCCAATCCGCCTCAGTCCTGCAGCCAGATCAGACTGGCCATGCGGCCGGTTTTTCCGTCGCGGCGGAAAGAATAGAAGCGCAGGCCATCAGTATAAGTGCACAAGCCGCCGCCATAGACTTGGGTTACCCCGATTCGCGTCAAACGAAGCCGGGCCAGCCGGTAGATATCGGCCCGCCATTTGCCCGCTTCCTTGCCGGGCTTGAAGGCATCGGCGGTAGCCGCAAGATCATTCACAAATGCCTTACGTACGTCTTCCCCCACCTCGAAGGCTTGCGGCCCGATAGCCGCACCCATCCAGGCCAGAATCCTGTCTGCCGGTACGTGCATGGCCGCCACCGTGGCTTCCAGCACGCCCGCGGCGAGTCCGCGCCAGCCTGCATGGGCCGCCGCCACCACGCTTCCTGCTTCGTCACAGAACAGCACCGGCAGGCAGTCCGCAGTCATCACGGCACACACGGTGGCGGTCCGGCGCGAAAAAGCTGCGTCGGCCTGCGGCAGATCGGTTCCTTCCTCCGCACACGCCACGCCACGGCCGTGCATCTGCCTGAGCCAATACGGTTCCGCGGGCAGGATGTCCCGCAATCGGGTGCGATTTTCGCTGACCAGCGCAGTGGTATCGCCCACGTGGTCGCCCAGATTCAAACTTTCGAACGGCGGCCGGCTCACCCCTCCCAAGCGCGTAGTCATGCAAGCCCTGACTCGGGAATGCGCCGGCCAGTCGGCCCGGATTACATCCACGTGCCGCCCTTGCGCATTACATCGAGTAAGGCGTTCAGATCGGGTGGCAAGGGTGATTCCCATGTCATTTTTTTGCCGGTGTACGGGTGTACCAGACCCAGACGGCAGGCGTGCAAAGCATGACGCGGAAAATGCATGCCCCGCCCGCGCCGCATTGAGCCATAAACCTTGTCACCTACCAGCGGATGCTGCAGATGGGCCATATGCACCCGGATCTGATGGGTGCGCCCGGTTTCCAGGCTGCAATTTAGCAACGTGGCGGCAGGAAACCGCTCCAGTATTGAATAATGGGTTATGGCAGGCTTGCCCATAGGATGGACCGCGCGGCGGGTTCGGTTAAAGGGATCACGCGCCAGCGGCAGATCCACCGTACCTGCCTGGTCAATTTCGCCCTGCACCAAGGCGAAATATTCTCGTTTTACGGTCCGTGCCTGAAGCTGGCGTATCAGCTCCGTATGGGCCCTAAGCGTTTTTGCCACCGCCAGCAGGCCGGAGGTTTCCTTGTCAAGCCGATGGACGATGCCTGCCCGAGGCAAATCGGAGACCTGGGGACAATGATGCAGCACTGCATTGAGCAGCGTGCCGCTCGGATTGCCGTTGCCCGGATGCACCACCATGCCCGCCGGCTTGTCTATGACCAGCAGGGCTGCATCCTCAAACACCACTTTAAGCGGGATGGCCTCGGGTCGATCCGGGGTGGTTCCAGGCTCTGGTTCGGGCCAGAGAATAATGGTCTCCCCGCCCCAGACCTTGTCGCTGGAGTCTTTCACGTCACCGTTCAACTGGGCTTTGCCTGACTTGATCCAGGCCTGTAGCCGGCTGCGAGAGAATTCCGGGTAAAGCTCGGATAGCGCATGGTCCAGCCGCTGGCCTGCCAGGGCTTCCGGCACAATGCATTCCCGCCGGTCTTCGTCGGGATTTCCCTTATAATTCACCGAGTTTTCCGATTCGTTCGTCATAATTCCTATGCTGATCTCCAACTGGTTGCGCCGATTTCTGACCCTGACCGGCCTTGCATTGTTCCTCGGACTGGCAGGCTGCAGCCTGCTGCCTGAGGTTCAGGACGAAACCGCGGGCTGGTCCGCCCAGAAGCTGTACAGCGAAGCCAAGGACAACCTCAATGGGGGTAACTACGAACGTTCGATAAAGCTGTACGAGACCCTGGAGTCCCGGTATCCCTACGGACGCTACGCCCAGCAGGCCCAGCTCGATATTGCTTATGCCTACTACAAGGACAATGAAGCCTTATCTGCCATTACCGCCAGCGATCGCTTCATCAAGTTGCACCCCAATCACCCTAACGTCGATTACGCCTACTATCTTAAGGGCTTGGCCAACTTTACCGAGGACACTGGCCTGTTTTCCGGCCTGGTCGAACAGGACCTGAGCGAACGGGATCAAAAGGCGGCCAAGGATGCGTTCGATTCCTTCAAGGAACTGAGCACCCGCTTCCCCGACAGCAAATACACTCCGGACGCCTTGGCGCGGATGAAATACCTGGTCAACGCAATTGCCTACAGTGAAATCAATACGGCCAAGTACTACCTCAAGCGACAGGCCTATGTGGCCGCCGCCAACCGGGCTGACAATGTCGTCAAGAATTACCCGCAAACCCCTGCGGTGGAAGAGGCCCTGGCAATCATGGTGGTGTCGTACGACAAGCTGGGGATCAAGGATTTAAGGGACGATGCCATGCGAGTGCTGAAAATGAATTTTCCCAACAGCAAATATTCTCATGGCGTCGATCTGACGGAAAGATCCTGGTGGAAATTCTGGTAAAGACATCTTCCCCCTTGAGGATAAGGCAGGGGGTTGAAGTAAGACGCCTCAATCATCCCAAGGGCCTTTGAATTCAGCCAGAGTCGTCGGCCCGCCTGGACGAGAGACAGGCCCTCGTTAGATCGCGGCTTCCCCCGTTTCCCCAGTGCGAATTCGAATCACCTGTTCGACCGGGTAGACGAAGATCTTGCCGTCGCCGATCTTGCCGGTGCGAGCCGCGCCCACGATGGCCTCAATGGCCTTGTCAGCGAGGTCAGTCCCGACCACCACTTCCACTTTGACCTTGGGCAAGAAGTCCACGACGTACTCTGCTCCGCGGTAGAGTTCCGTATGCCCCTTCTGCCGGCCGAAACCTTTAACTTCGGTGACAGTCAGGCCGGTGACGCCGATTTCTGACAGCGCCTCGCGAACCTCGTCGAGTTTGAACGGCTTGATGATGGCTTCGATCTTCTTCACTTGTGGTCTCCTAAAGATTTTTTTCAGGATGATACTTCGATGTTATCGGATAGCGTCGGTCCTTGCCAAAATTGCGCGGGGTGATTCGCACCCCGGGCGTCGATTGGCGGCGCTTGTATTCTGCCCGATCGATCATGTGGACCACCTTTCTTACCGTGGCAACATCGAAGCCATCGGCTACGATCGCTCCCGGGTCCATATCCAGTTCCACATAGCGCTCAAGGATGGCATCCAGCACATCGTAGGGCGGCAGGGTATCCTGGTCCGTCTGGTCCGAGCGAAGCTCGGCCGAAGGCGGCCGGTCGATGATGCGCTGGGGAATCACCTTGGACCGGCCGTTACGATAGTTGGCCAGCTGGTAGACCAGGGTCTTGGGCACGTCCTTCAACACGCCGAAACCACCGGCCATGTCTCCATACAGGGTGGCATAGCCCACCGCCATTTCACTCTTGTTGCCGGTGGTCAGCACGATGTGCCCGAGCTTGTTGGACAACGCCATCAACAAGGTCCCGCGAATGCGCGCCTGGATGTTCTCCTCAGTGGTGTCAAAAGGCCGCCGGCCAAACTGTTCCGCAAGCTGGCCGACAAAGGCGTCATATACCGGCTTGATCGCAATTTCGCTGTAGGCAACGCCAAGGACCCGCGCCATTTCGCGTGCGTCTTCCAGGCTGATGTCGACGGTGAATTCGGAAGGCATCATAACCGCATGCACACGGTCCGCTCCGAGCGCATCAACCGCCACGGCAAGTGTCAGCGCAGAGTCAATTCCTCCCGACAATCCCAATATGGCGCCGGGGAAACCATTCTTGCCAACATAGTCCCTGACCCCCAACTTGAGGGCTTCATACACTTCCGCAACTTCATCCGGCAAAGGGGTAATTTCACCCGGTTTAATCGCACCGTTCTCAATGGACAGATAAAACATGCCTTCCTGCCAGGCAGGAAACTGGTGAGTCAGATCCCCCCAATCGTCCATGGCAAAGGACGCACCGTCGAACACCAGTTCATCCTGTCCGCCGATCTGGTTGCAATAAATCAGTGAAACACCGGCTTCTGCGATGCGATCGCGGACAACCTGATAGCGTTCCTTTTGCTTGACCCTGTGATAGGGTGAAGCATTGGGTACCAGCAGCACCCGGGCGCCCGCGCCGGCCGTGATTTCCGCCGGACCGCGCTCCCAGATGTCGCCGCAGATGTTCAGGCCAAAGCGCACTCCCTCCACGTCGAATACGCAACAGGCCAGCCCTGGCTCGAAGGTTCTCAATTCATCGAACACCGTATGGTTGGGGAGTTTCTGTTTGTGGTACACGGTGAGCACCTGGCCGTCGCGCAGCACCGCGGCGGCGTTGTAGCGGCTCCCGCCTTGCAGCCTGGGATAGCCCACAATCACCGTGATATCGCGCGTCGCGGCCGCCAACTGCTGGACCGTTTGCTCGCAGATCCGGCAGAAATCTTCCCGCAGCACCAGGTCTTCCGCGGGATAGCCGCAAATGCTCATTTCCGGGGTCAGCAGAAGGCCAGCCCCTGCCGCCTTCGCCTCCGCCATGCAGCGCTTGATCAGGGCGGCATTGCCCGCCATGTCTCCAACCGTTGTGTTTATTTGGGCCAGAGCGATTTTCACCGGCTGCGCTTTCGTCTAATGGCCTCGACCATGGCCTCGCCCATTCCGGCCGGGCTTCTGGCCACCACCACCCCGGCCATTTCCAGTGCGGCGATCTTGGCACCGGCCGTGCCCTTGCCACCCGCGATGATGGCGCCGGCGTGGCCCATGCGCCTACCCTTTGGCGCGGTCAGGCCGGCAATATAGGCAGCCACAGGCTTGGTAACGTGAGTCTTGATGTATTCGGCTGCCTGTTCTTCGCGGGTGCCGCCGATTTCCCCCACCATAATGATGGCCTCGGTTTGCGGATCGGCCTCAAAAAGCTCCAGGCAATCGATGAAATCCAATCCTTTGACCGGGTCGCCACCTATGCCCACGCAGGTGGTCTGGCCCAGGCCCAGGCGGGTGGTTTGATAGACTGCTTCATAGGTAAGCGTGCCGGAGCGGGAAACGACGCCCACCTTGCCTGGCTGGTGAATGAAACCGGGCATGATGCCGATCTTGCATTCGCCCGCGGTGATGATGCCGGGGCAGTTGGGGCCGATGAGTCTCGCGCCCGTCGCCTTGAGCGCTGCCTTGACTTTGAGCATGTCCAGTACCGGCACGCCTTCCGTGATGCAGACGACCACCTCGATACCGGCATCCGCCGCTTCCAGGATGGAGTCTGCAGCGAATGCGGCCGGCACGTAAATGACTGAGGCGTTGGCGCCTGTCCCGTTCACCGCATCACGCACCGTGTTGAACACCGGCAACCCCAGATGGGTTTGCCCGCCCTTGCCCGGCGTTACTCCCCCAAGCATTCTTGTGCCGTAGGCGATGGCCTGCTCAGAATGGAATGTCCCCTGCTTGCCCGTGAAGCCTTGGCAGATGACCTTAGAGTCTTTGTTGATCAGGATACTCATGGTTCCGGTTGTCCAGTCGCTTGCGGACAGGCAGTTCGTACACGAAGTAAACAGACGTCCCAAGGATAAACATGTCTGGTTCTGGATTGGGATTATTCTGGGGCTCGATCGTGGTATGTATTTGTCAATGTGACTGCCACCACCTGTTTGGCCGCATCGGTCATATCGTCGGCCGTAATCACCGCCAGCCCGCTGTCCTTGAGCTTCTGCTTGCCCAGATCGACATTGGTGCCTTCCAGCCTCACAACCACCGGAATCTGCACACCCACCTCTCGGATGGCGGCGATAATGCCCTCCGCAATGATGTCGCAGCGCATGATGCCGCCGAAGATATTGACCAGCACGGCTCTGACCTTGGCGTCCGCCAGAATGATCTTGAATGCCTTTGCCACGGTCTCCGCCGTGGCGCCCCCGCCCACATCGAGGAAATTGGCCGGTTCACCGCCATGCAGCTTGATCAGGTCCATGGTGGCCATCGCCAGGCCGGCCCCGTTGACCATGCAGCCGATATTGCCCGAAAGCGCGATGTAGTTGATGCCGGCCTCGTGCGCAGCTCCTTCCTTGGGATCCATCTGGCTCATGTCGTTCAATCGGGCAAGCGCCTTCTGCCGGTACAGCGCATTGTCGTCCACGCTCATCTTGCAGTCGAGCGGCAGAATGTGGTTGTCCTGGGTGACGATCAGCGGATTGATTTCGAGCAGCGCTAGATCGCTTTGCACAAACAGTCGAAAGAGCTGCGGCAGCAGCTTGCAAAAATCCTGGAAAGCCTCAGCCTTTAGGCCAAGGCCAAAGGCAAGCTCGCGGCATTGGTATGGCAGCAGGCCGTTGACGGGATCGCAATGGACCTTGAGGATTTCTTCCGGACTGACACGTGCAACCTCCTCGATATCCATGCCTC
Organism: uncultured beta proteobacterium; assembly: GCA_963746955.1. Lineage (GTDB taxonomy): Bacteria > Pseudomonadota > Gammaproteobacteria > Burkholderiales > Thiobacillaceae > DASQBT01. The sequence goes on from CAVVDR010000005.1 coordinate 86,019, forward strand.
CGAATGCGGAGACTACCACCGCGATACGTTCCGCCTCCCGGTCCACCAGAAGCGACAGATAGAGTTCACGCGCAATGGGGAGCGTTTCTTCCACCAGCACTTTCTTCACCGGCTGGCCATCCGGAGCGTTCTGATCGGTCACCAAGGCCTTGCCCAGCAGGGATCTTGCAAGGTTCTCCACTTCATCAAGGCTCCGCGCGATATTCACCCCGCCAGCCTTGCCTCGGCCACCGGCATGAACCTGGGCCTTTACCACCCAGGACTTGCCGCCAATTTCTTCCGCCGCGGCCCGTGCTTCTCCCGCTCCGGATGCCGCTGCGCCTTTGGGAACGCGTATGCCGAAAGCACGCAGCCACTGTTTGGCCTGGAACTCATGTAAATTCATGGGCTCGGAACTTTCAATTCGATTGGAACCAGCATTCTGGGGGAAATCCGTTGGATTTAGAAGCAACGGAAGCGCGCTTTTGCACGAGCCTGGAACAAATTCCTGTCGCCGAATGGAATCGGCTGGCCGGCCCTCAACCCATGCTCCAGCACGCTTTCCTGTACGCGTTGGAAGCCAGCAGTTGCGTTAGCGTCCGTACCGGCTGGCAACCACGTCACCTGACCCTGTGGCGGCAGAACCGGCTGGTTGGCGCGATGCCACTCTATCTGAAATCCCATTCCTACGGCGAATATGTATTTGACTGGTCCTGGGCCAACGCCTATGAGCAACTGGCCCGACCGTATTACCCCAAGCTGCTGTGTGCGATTCCCTTTACTCCGGTGCCCGGTCCACGGCTCCTCGCGCCTCTGGACGCGGATCGAGGGCGTCTGGTGCGCGAAGCGCTGGCGTTTGCCGAGGAAGCCGGGCTATCGTCGTTTCATTGTCTGTTTCCGGATGACGATGGAAACCAGGCTCTGGAGCAGGCAGGCTTGATGCGGCGTCAGGGCTACCAGTTCCACTGGCTGAATCCGGGCTACGCCAGTTTCGACGAATTTCTTGCCGGCCTGAACCGCGACAAGCGAAAAAAGATCCGCCAGGAACGCCGCAAGGTGATCGAAGCCGGGCTGCGCTTTGAAATTCGCCAGGGTAGCGACATCCGGCCAGAGGATTGGGATTTCTTTCATCGCTGTTATGTCCGCACCTACCGCGCCCACCAATCCACGCCCTATCTGAACCTGGATTTCTTTCTCCGCCTGGGCGAACACCTGCCGCAATACTGCGTGCTGGTCTTGGGCTATCAGAACGGAAAACCCATTGCCGCGGCCCTGAACCTCAGGGACAGCGAGCGGCTCTATGGCCGCTACTGGGGCAGCCAGAGATTCGTGCCCGGCCTGCATTTCGAAACCTGCTATTACCAGGGTATGGAATATTGCATCAGCCAGGGACTCAAGGTGTTTGAAGGCGGCGCGCAGGGAGAACACAAGCTGGCGCGCGGCTTCTTGCCCGTCATTACCAACTCTCGGCACTGGCTGGCGGATCAGCGCATCCGGTCAGCGGTGGGAGCGTTTCTTTCGCGCGAAGGTCGGGCGGTAGAGGACTACGTAAGCGAACTGGAAGGTCCTTATCAGCAGGTAGACGAGCCATGATCCTGATCGCGCAGATCAGTGACCTGCATCTGCGGCGACCAGGCCAGTTGGTGGCTGGCCGCATTGACACTGCCAGCTTTGTCGAAGGCTGCGTGAAGCGCATCAACAGTCTGCCGGATCGCCCGCAACTGGTTGTCGCCAGCGGTGACCTCGCCGATACCGGCGACGTCAGCGAATACGAGGCGCTGAAAGGCCTGCTGGACAAGCTGGCCATGCCTTATGTGCTTATGAGCGGAAATCACGATAGCCGCGCCGGGTTGAGAGCAATCTTTGGCGGCACGGCCGCGTTGCCCGCTGCCGGCGATGGCCATCTGCAATATCAGATTGAGTTTCCGGGCCTGAACCTGATCTGCCTGGACACTCTGGATGAAGGCAGGGAAGCCGGCTGTCTGTGCAAGGCCCGGCTAGACTGGCTGGACGACATGCTCAGCGCTAATCGCCATGCCAGTCTTATCTTCCTGCACCACCCGCCGTTTGACTGCGGCATCCCCGGCATGGACGCCATCAAGCTGGCGAATCCGCAGGCACTCGCCGACGTGCTGGCCAAACACTTCCACGTCGTTGGGCTGAGCTGCGGCCACGTGCATCGCGCCGTCTTTACCCGCTGGGCCGGAATACCTGCGTGCATTTGTCCCAGCCCGGCTCACCAGATTCATCTGGATACTCGGCCCGATGCTCCATTGGCCTGGACCCTGGAACCCGGTGGTTTTCTGCTGCATCGGTGGGACGGGAAGGACCTGGTGAGCCACTGCGTATTCGGCCCGACTGCAGTGGCCACCGCTTACCAGTAGCGTGTATCGGTAGTCACTCGCTTTCCCTGGGAAAGTTGTGACGCCACGCCCACGGCGGCACCGGCTTCGCGTTTCTCCATAATCCAAAGCGTCTGAGCTTGGCCGTCGTTTCCGCACGCTGATAGCGCTCTCGATCTTCTTCCGATTGCTCGCTTGCATGATTCCGATCCCACCAGGCCATACCGTCGCTCACTTGCGCCAAGCCCACATCCACTGACTGGCCGCAGCCGGAACAATCAAATGGCTTGACCCAGACCTTGCACACGTCACGGCCATAAATATCCTTCTTGTAACATTCGGCCCTGGCATCCTGCCTGTATGCATACCGGGAAAGGTTGCTTCTGGACCGATTGCCGTGTGGTTGGAAGTGCTCAGGCGCGTCAATGCCGGCAATGCGTATTCTGCGCTGCTCTCGCCCAGCCAGCAGGGTCAGCGTATCGCCGTCCGAGATGCTGACGATACCGCCATTCAGGGTTTCAGCCCTCGCCGCACTTGCGCCAAGAGCCAACAGGCCGACGATGATTGTTCTTGCCAGACGCACCTTTAATGCACCCGAGTTCCACTTATAGATCGCGGAAGGCCGTTCAAACAAGCGAAGCCACTTCTTTGATCTTCTGGTTTCAGTTTGAAACAGGCGTTCTATCAGGGGCTGAATGCCGGTTCAAAATCGCCAGTAAGTAAAATCCGTATTCCATCGCCCGACCAACGCCCCTGATGGGCCGATCGATGTTTTCTTCATTCACCTTGACTATTTGACGAGAGCTGCAAATGTCATTTGCGTCGTACCATCCGTCAAGGAAATGAAGCCGCATCACTGCGGCCTCATATGCACCGTAAGATTGCGCGTGCGCGGCTTACTTGCCTTCAACCGGCTTATCCGACACCTTCTTTGCGTGGTGATGAGGGCGGCGATGATGATGGCTCTTCTTCACCTGTTCATGGGCGATGACAGGGGCAGCAGGGCCCGCAGGTGCGGGACCGGTCCCGACGACAGCGGCCGTGTACCCCGCAGGATTAAACATCCTCGTCAATGTACTGGGATCGAAAACATTGACCATACCAGCGGGTGCAGCGCCTGCAACTGGAGCGGCGGCAGGATTGGTCCAGGCGGCCGGGTTCGTCATCTTCAGCCAGGTGGTGGGATCAAACGGATTAGGCGTCCCCGGAGCGACGATCGCAGGCTCCCCCATTCCACCCATTCCGGGTACTGCGTAGCTGGAGGGGTTTAACCAACTGCCCCACGCGCCGTAGGTCTGTGGATTCAGGGACTGGCCCAACCACACCGGTATAGAGATTGGGGTTCATGGGCTGCATCATCAGGGACCAGAGCTTGGGATCTATCGGCGCCATCATCCACTTCAGATACATGTTGGGATTCAGGCCCTGCATCATCATGCCCCACACCTTGGGGTCCATGGGCATCATCATCCAGCGCATCATCTTGCCGGGATCAGCCCACTGGGTCATCAGTGCAGTGTAGAAGTTGGGGTCCATGGAAGCTGCCATCCACTTGGCGTACATATTGGGATCGGCGAACTGCATGTAGTTGGTCAGCGAACGGGGGTCCATCATGGAGCCGAACATGCGATACCAGTTGTTGGGTTCCATCATGTTGACGCCCATCTGGGTGTAAAAGCCAGGTTCGGTCACTGCGTTGGACCAGGGCACGAACACCTTGGGATCACGATAGGCCGAAGCGTTGCGGGTGAAGTCGGTCATCCGCTCCAGCCACTGCTCAGGGGTTTGCGGGATGCTATGCGCGGCAGCCGGGTTGGGCTGAGGAGCCGGACTGGCCTGGGTGCCATTGGCAAAAGCACCTTGGGCCATGAGGACTCCAAGCGCGAGGGGGATCAATTTAAGTTTCATGGTGACTTTCGTGTCTAAACATTAGTGTGAAGAATTGTTAGCCATCCACCCTTATACCGATACCTTGGTATCCCAAATGCATCAATGGCGGGACGAATTCAATATTTGGATTGGCTAATATTATGGCGGCTATCAATAAGCAACTTTGGCAATGACAGGTAGAACAAACCCAGCAAAGACCCCCAGATCTCTTGAGGGACCGGAAAGCCGGCTGATCGTGGCCCGTATCAATGATGACCTGCGAGAATTACCGAATTCCTGCTGCTGGCCAGGAAACGGGTACCCGCCGCTGTATTCTTGGCGGGTTTCCCGTTCAAGCCAGGCAATCGAGTGACAGCGACCAGGGCCAAGCCTATTCCAAGCTAATTCTGTGGTGAAACGGGCAGCTCCTTCAGGCTGGAATAATAAGCCGCGATATCTTCCATGTCCTTGTCACTGTAGGGCAGCACAAAGAACTGCATCATGGGATGCAAGCGCCGGCCGGAGCGATATTCCATCAGCGCCAAGAAAAGCGTGTGCTCATCCATCCCCGCCAATTTGGACGTTCCGCCTTGCAGCAGAGGCATCTCCCGTTCGCCGTTCACGCCGTGACAAAACGCGCAGGTTATGGCTTTGTCTTTCCCTGCCTCCGGATTACCTTCAGCCAGCGAGACTGTACTAAAGGCCGAAATCATGGCCGCCATCATCAATATTGAGTTTCTCTTCATCATGTCTCCTAAGTCAAGGTTGCACATCCAAACAAAAGACAAACGCTCAATGCGAGATAGCCAAACTAAGCTACCAGGCGAAGCCCCGCAATCAAGTCCCGCGCCGCATCTGGTCGGGGCGCACTCCGTACTTGCGTTCCCTCGCTCGACCCCACCAGCAACCGCCGAAGGTGATGGCCAACTCGATCTTTTGTACCCACTTCGCCACCGGTTTGCCATTGCGCGCCGGAACACAGATTGGGCACCCGTACTCACAGAATTCAGGGTCGTTGGGATGGAGGACAGGCATCTTCCAGCCGTTCCAACCATATTTCCTTTCGGTCATGACTTCCTCCTTTCGAGTTTCTCCTTTCGAGTATTCCACTAGACGATTGCTCTAACGCCTTGCCCCTAGCGCTCAGGCCGCCATCAAGTCTTGATTGCGCGTCGCAGTACAAATCCATGACATGGAATCTAGAATACCTTCATAACAACTTCAATAACCACAATGAAATTATAGCAATTACTAACGTCCGAGACGACCTCGGCTCCCTTTCGAAATAAGCAGAGACGGGCTTTGTTGTTCCCGAATCGCAGCTTCATCAGTATCCTTCAGACCGATTCAGTCCGACTCCTCAGGGGCAAGTGATGCCACGAACATATTTCGTGTGACATCATGGCGGTGGCTTCACTTTAAACTTCGCCGATCCTGGCTGATACTTCCCCCATGACCCCGGTCATTACACGCAGCAACACCCTGGACTGGCTGATGCAAGTGGCCTACACGACCTTCCGCTTGTTCCAGAAAAACGGCCTGCAGAATCAGGCGGCGGCGACTGCGTTTTATTTCCTGCTTTCCACCACCCCTCTGTTGCTGTTGCTTTCCTATGCCTTGCAGGGCTTGGCCCATCTGGCGGAAACGTTTGCCCCTGCCACCATGCTGCTGGCGGCGCTTTATGACCAGTTGCATCTGGACGTGCTGACCTCGATGGGCTTTATTCCCCAACGCGCCCGGCTGGGAGCGGGCGGTGTTGGTCTGCTTACCCTGCTGCTTTCCTCGCGCGGCCTGGTGGGCGCCGTCCAGGGCGCATTCCGGGTGATATTCCCGGACGAGATCAAACGCCGCTTTGTGACCCGATGGGCCTTGCCCCTCGTCATCATTCCGGTTGCGTTCCTGTTGATGGGCTTGGCTGCCGTGGCCCAGGTCGCGCTGAATTTCTTCGCCAGCGTGGACCTCATCGGCAGGGACCAAGCCTGGCTGCTGAAGGGGCTCAATTTCGGCTTCAGCTTGCTTATCGCGTGGACACTTCTCTTCCTTGCCTATTGGCAGATGCCACGCCCGCGCCCTCCAGCACGGATGGCCGCCGTGGTCGCCTTGCTTTCCGCCACCTCCCTCTTCATCCTGTTCGCAAGCTTTAGCTACTTCTTCAAGCTGGAACGATATCAGTCTGTGTACGGCGCCCTGGGGGGGGTGGTGTTCATTCTGATCGGCGCCTACTTTGCCTCCCTGTTGTTCTTTATTTGGGCCCAGTTGCTGTTTGCGCTGACCAAGGTGGATGTGTCTGCACTGGAAAAACTCTTTGTTGGCCATGTCCGCAGCCCGGACAGCAAGGTGGAGGCTTATGTATTCGGCCGAAGCAACCGGCTGCTGGACAGGTACGGACAGACTTTCAAGGCTGGCGATGAACTTATTCATGAAGGCGATTTTACAAAGACGTCATTCCTGCTTTTTGCCGGCCGGGTCGGTATATACAAGGAGATCCCGGGCGAGCGCAAGAAACTTGGCCAACTAAAGGAAGGCGAACTGTTCGGCGAGATGGCCTATCTTCTTAATGAAGCGCGTACCGCAACCGTGCTGGCAGAAACCGACGTCACTGCCCTGGTGCTTGCGCCGGAATTACTGGAAGAATTAATGCACTACTCCGCACCCTTGTCGCGCCACATCATTGATACGCTGTGCCAGCGCCTGGAGCGCATGAACCAGGCGATGCGGGAAAAAACGAGCTAAACGCGCTGGCGGCGAAGGGTCGATGTATGAATCAGGCTGCGTCCTGCTCGCGCACGCCGCTTGACCACCAAATGCGGCAGGCGCCTTCATCCGACACCATGCAGGGCCCCACCGGGTTGCGCGGCGTGCAGGCCTTGCCGTAAATGCGGCACTGGTTGGGGTAGATTCTTCCCAGCACCACTTGGGCGCAGTCGCAGCCGGGTGGCATCTGTCCGGCCCGGCGGCGGGCGGTGTCCTGATGGTCAGGAAACCGTACGCGGGCATCGTGCCCCGCCAAAGCCGGTTTGAGCGCAAAGCCAGATTGCGGGATGACACCGATACCGCGCCAGTTGGCGTCCACGACATCCAGAGTTTGCGCCAGCAGGCGTTTGGCTGTCGGGTTGCCGCCGGCGTGAGCGACTTCCGGATAGCAGTTGTCGAGAAACCGTTCCCCCGTCTGTAATTGGCGCAGCACGGAATAGAACGCCGCAAGAAGAGATTCGGCGGTAAAGCCTGCTACGGCAGCGGGCAGTTTGTGCTGCTCCGCCACAAACCGCCATTCCTCCGGCCCCATCACGGTGGACACATGGCCGGGCGCAACCAGCGCATCAAAACCAGGGGTGCCCGATTCAAGCAGCAGAGCGACCGCCGGCCAGGTGAGCCGGCCCGACAACAGGATGAACAGGTTGTCTGGTAGTCCCGCTTCCGCCAGCATGGCCGCCACCGGCGCAGTGGTAGTTTCAAATCCGGCAGCGAAGAACACCACCGGCCGCTCCGGGTTGGCAAGGGCAATCTGTCTTGCTTCCTGCGGAGTGGCGATGGGCCGCACGTCGGCACCCGCGGCCTGCGCTTCAACCAGGGAGCGCACCTCGCCCTTGGGCACATTGACCGGTACCCGCAACATGTCGCCGAACGCAACCAGTATCACCTTGTCCCGCAAGGCAAGCTGGATTGCCTGGTAAATATCCTCTTCCGGACATACGCATACCGGGCAGCCCGGACCTGGAATCAACTCGACATTCCCAGGCAGCACCCCGCGCAGCCCCGCCTGGCTGATGGAACGCTCATGGCCACCGCAGACGTTCATGATGCGGACCGGCCGGTCGAACTTCAGGCCACGGATTCTTTCCAGCCAGCTTTGGGCTTCAGTCATGGTGTCGTTGCCATCCCTCGCCCATGCAATTGGGCGCCATCAGGCTGTATGTTCGGACGGCGCGATTCGCCGGCCGCAAGGCGCTGGCGCTGGCTGCTCAATTGATCACGCAGCCAGTCTAGCCACGCTGTCATCCCGTCGCCGTTGCGGGCCGACAAGCGCAGCACGGGCGCTGGATTGGCCAGATTACGCAGATAGGATTCAGCACGGTCGGGGGCGAAATCGTCCAAGTATTGCAGCAGGTCGGTTTTGCTGATCAGCATCGCATCCGCGCCACGGAACATCACCGGATACTTGGCCGGCTTGTCGTCCCCCTCGGTTACGGACAGGAGCGTTACGTTGAGGTGCTGGCCCAGATCAAAGGAAGCTGGACACACCAGGTTGCCCACGTTCTCGATGAATAGCAGGTCGACATCTTGCAGATCCAGATGACGCAGGGCGTCATGCACCAGATGCGCATCCAGATGACAGGCCGTGCCGGTCACAATCTGATGGGCTTGCACGCCCTGGGCGCGTATGCGCTGGGCATCATTTTCCGTTTCCAGGTCGCCCTCAATGACCGCAATATTGAATTCATGTTTGAATGCAGCAATCGTGGCCTCGAGCAAGGCAGTCTTACCCGAGCCCGGCGAAGACATGACGTTCACGGCGAGTATGCCGCGGGTATCGAAGTGAGCGCGGTTGTGGGCGGCCTGATCGTCGTTGCGTTTCAGCAGGCCTTGCAGCACCGACACGGCAGTCGCGCCCTTTTCCACCGGCCTATAGGCGAACCGTTGATTACCCGGTGTGATATTGCATCCGCAGGTATCACACATCCTCAATCTCCACCGCTCTGCTCTCGCTCAATTCGACGAGTTGAAGTTCCACACTTTCCAGGATCAGTTCGTCGCCAGCAATGAGTTGGGTATGCCAGTCGCCGCACGACCCGCACAGCAATCGGTTGGGAAGGGCATCGCTTTCCGCCCCGCAACGTTGACAGCGTATCCGGATAGGTGCATCGGTGATGTTGAGTTCGGCGCCTTCCGCACAGGTCCCGGCCGCCGCCAGAGGAAAGGCATTAGCCAGCAAGTCCGCCACCACCCCGGACAAGGGACCGACTCTTAGCGTGAGACGCAACGCGGACACACCGCCCTGTTGCCGCACTATGTCGCTTACCTGATCCACCAGCGCCTGACAAACTGCAAGCTCATGCATGTCGCAGCCTCAAGGAGTGGCACAGCTCAACCCGCCCGTCGCCTCAAGTATCTCGTCAAACAGCTCCCAGGTGCTGCGGGCTTCCGATTCAGTCACGCTCTGTATGGCATAGCCGACATGGACCATAACGTAGTCGCCAACCTGCGGCAACTTGTCCTGCATCATAAAAAGGGACACGTCGCGCCACACCCCCTTCGCCTGACAGCGGGCGGTATATGCCTCAATGGACTCGATACGCATGGGAATGGCTAGACACATGGGATTAGTTTAGCGCATGACTACACTTGCCGATAGTGCATCCATGGTCCTAGTGTTGCACAATAGCAAGCTCAAGTTCTTTACTTGAGTTCTCAGATAAACTTTGACCCCGGTCATAATATCTTGATGCCTGACATTGTTCCTTCACCATTACTGTTGATACGGTTGGTTCGATGAAAACCCTGGTGCTCGGCATTGGCAACACCTTGTTGACGGATGAAGGTGTGGGCATCCATGTCACTCAGCATCTGAAAACACTTCTGCCCGCCACAGAGGATATTGAAATTCTCGACGGCGGCACCTTGAGCTTTACCCTTGCCGGCCCAATTGAGGATGCCGAAGCCCTGATCGTGGTAGATGCAGCCCAACTGAAATCTGCGCCGGGAACGTTGAGGTTATTTGAAGGCGAAGCCATGGATGCCTTCCTCTTGGGCAACGAAAAATCCAGCGTGCATGAAGTGGGGCTGACAGATCTCATGTCCATTGCCCGGTTGACGGGTTCCTGGCCGGAAAGACGGGCCCTGGTTGCCATTCAGCCTGAAAAGGTGGACTGGGGCGAGCACCCCACTGCACGTGTGGCCGCAGCCCTTCCCCTGGCCTGCGCGCGTATCCAGTCCCTGATTGAAAGGTGGCGCGATGTGGCTTGAAGACATTTCCGTGAACGTTTCCGGCGGGGATGGACTTCTCACCGGCAATGCCGCCGCCGTGCTGCGGGAAATTGCAAGCCTGGTCGAGCAGCTCGCCCGGAACGGCGAAGGGGGGTGCATCGATCTGGCCAGCCTGCCCTTCACTTCCGCGGATCGAACCTGGCTCCAGGATAAGCTCGGCAAGGGCGAAGTGGAAGTCAGCATCAACGCCGGTGGGCCCACCACAATCATGGAAACAGGCGCTTCAGGCGTGTGGTGGATTACGCATCGAAATGAGCAGAACACCAAGTCAGGCGAATTCATTGAGGTGGCCCTAGTGCCCGATTTGGTCGCCACGCACCCGGACGATGTCTTATTGGGACTCGACAATCTCAATAAGAAGATTCATGGCTAAGATGATCTAAGCGCCCGCAGATATGCTCCACCAACCCCAGGGAGACCATCGTCATGCATGACAAGGAAGGGAAGTTTTTCCAGCGCCTAGCCAGCCAGGGCATATCCCGCAGGGCATTTCTTAAATACTGCGCCACCCTCGCCTCCCTGATGGCCCTGCCGCCGACTGCGGGCAAAGCCTTCGCCGATGCTCTGGCCAAGGGCTCACGGCCATCGGTCATCTGGCTGTCGTTTCAGGAATGCACTGGCTGCACCGAATCGCTTACCCGCTCGCATGCCCCCACTCTGGAAAACCTGATCTTTGACACGATCTCCCTAGACTATCACCACACCCTTCAGGCCGCTGCTGGGGAAGCCGCCGAGCAGGCCAGGCTCGACGCGATGAAAAAGAACTGGGGCAAGTATCTGGTTATTGTGGATGGCTCGGTACCCACCAAGGATAGCGGCATCTACTCCTGCATCGCCGGCATCAGCAATTACGACATGCTGATGGAAACAGCGAAGGGCGCGGCGGCTATCGTGTCAATCGGCACCTGCGCCGCGTTTGGCGGGATCCCTCATGCCAACCCCAATCCCACCGGCGCGGTCGCGGTCAGCGACATCATCAAGGACAAACCGATTGTCAATGTGTCCGGCTGTCCGCCCATCCCGGTGGTCATAACGGGCGTGCTGGTCCAATATCTCGCCCTCGGCACCCTGCCGGATCTGGATCATCTTGGCCGGCCCAAGGCATTCTTCGGTGAAACCATCCACGACCGCTGCTACCGCCGTCCCTTTTATGACCAGGGCAAGTTCGCCAGAACCTTCGATGACGAGGGTGCGCGCAATGGCTGGTGCCTCTTCGAATTGGGCTGCAAGGGGCCGGTCACCTATAACGCTTGCGCCACGACCAAGTGGAACGAAGGCACTTCCTTTCCGATCGAGTCAGGGCACGGCTGCCTGGGCTGTTCCGAACCGAATTTCTGGGATGCGGGCAGTTTCTACCACCCCTTGTCCACGCCATCCAGACCGATCAAGACTGCAGAACTTGGCCTGGTTGCCGGCGCCGCCGTCGGGGTGGCTATTGCGGTCGCCAACCGCAGCAAGAAGAGCAGCGCCAAGGCGGCCCACCAAACCGCAACCGTGGCTGATCTGGAGAAGAAACCATGAACGACCTTGAGTTTCTCACCTGGGTGCGCGGCCCCGGCTTGGGCATTGCCATCACAATTTTCCTGCTCGGTCTGATCTGGCGCCTGATCGAGGTCTTTTCCCTGGGGCGCAAGAAGGATCTATCCGTTCCACGGCACCGTCCCGGCGCCTCCGGTTGGCACACCATTTTTCGCCGGTCGCTGTCCCACGAGTTGCACGGTGCGGCCGCCTATGTGAGCTATGTGGGCGGCTATGTGTTTCACATTGGCTTCTTCATCGTCTTGTTACTGTTCGCGCCGCATATCCAGTTGTTCAAAAGCCTCCTGGGCTTGTCCTGGCCCGGTCTGCCATCGCGTCTGGTGGATTTCATCACGGTGATCACCATCCTTGCCATGGTCATGGTCCTGATCGACAGGATCACCAAGAAGGTCAAGCGGTTTCTCTCCACTTTCGGCGACTATTTTGCCTGGACCCTCACCTTCCTGCCGGTGCTGACCGGCTGGATGGCCGTGCAGCACATGTTGCTGCCCTACACCCGGATGCTGGCGGTCCACATCCTGTGCGTGGAAATCTTTCTGATGTTCTTCCCCTTCACCAAGCTGCTGCATGGCGCCACCACCTTCGGTGCCCGCTGGTACAACGGTAACGTCAACGGTCGAAAGGGAGTGCCGGTATGAGTGCTTCGCTGGAAAGAGGCATCAATGTCCTCAAGGAAGTCATCGATGCACCGATCGCGAGCTATTTCGCAAGCTGTGTGCACTGCGGCATGTGCGCGGAAGCCTGCCTGTTCTATACCGAAACCGGTGATCCGAAATACACCCCCATCCACAAGCTTGAACCGCTGCGTCGTATCTACAAGCAGGAATATACGATACTGGGCCGGCTAGCCAAGCTGATCGGGCTGGCCAAGGCCGTTACCGACGAGGAGTTGGAGGAATGGAAGGAGCTGGTCTACAACAGCTGTACCATGTGCGGACGCTGCTCCCTGGTCTGCCCCGTGGGCAACGACATCGTCTACATGGTGCGCAAGTTCCGCGAAGGGATGGCGCTCTCCGGCCATGCCCCCCAAGACATCGTCAACGCCAGTCGGCGGACGATTGAGATCGGCAGTCCCATGGGCGTCAAGCTGCCCGCGGTAAAAGCCCAGATGGGCCACCTCCTGGCGGAGACCGGGCTGCAAGTGCCGCTGGACCAGGAGGGCGTCGAGTACATGGTGCTGCTCTCTTCCATGGAGATCATCAACTTTCCCGAGTACCTGGCTGCGATCGCAAAGATCATGAGGCAGGCGGAAAAGAGTTGGACGCTTTGCTCCACCGCCTTCGAGGCTACCAACAGCGGCATCCAGCTTGGTGTGTCGGACCTTGCCGCCACCATCGTGTCGCGCGTCGTGGAGGGCGCCGAACGCCTCAAGGTCAAGACCGTCATCAGCCCAGAATGCGGTCATGCCTACACAGCACTGCGCTGGGAAGGACCCAATCTCATCGGCCGGCCCTACAATTTCAAGGTGCAGCACGTTCTGGAAGTGTTGGATGAATTGCGCGGCCAGGGACTGCTGAAGACAGAAGGCTTCGAAGAGGATCGGCTGACCTTTCACGATCCCTGTCAGCTGGTGCGTCGCGGCGGCGTCATCGAGCAGCCGCGCACCCTGATGAACATGGTCGCGAAGAATTTCGTTGACATGCCGGACCCGGGCAAGCTGAACTGGTGCTGCGGCGGCGGCGGCGGAACCAGCGCAATCGAGGACGCCAGGGAGCTCCGCCTGGAAGCCTTCAAGCGCAAGAAGTCCCAGTTGGAAACGGTCAGACCGGACCGCATGGTCACGGCTTGCGCCAACTGCCGCATCGTCCTGGAAGAGGGCTTGGAGCATTACCAGATGGACATCCCGGTGGTGGGTCTGACCGAAATCATCGCCGAGCATCTGCCGGAACCCGTCAAGTCCTGATCGGCTGGAGAGACAAACATGGCAATCAGCAACGACAGCGAATTCAAGGCGGCAATGAGCACGCTCTCGCCGGACCGCCAGCGCCTCGCGGCAGCCCGCCTTGTGGCAAATGTGCTGCCATTGTGCAAGGATCCGCGCATCAAAGGTGCAGTGACCGCAGCCAGGCGGGAGGACATCACCGATGCCGAGCTTGCGGCCATGTACCAAGCGGCAAAGGCCGCCAGCGTGGATAGCTACACTGAGTGCGGCAGGGAATGCGACTGGAACAATCAGGCTGGACACTTCGTCGCGCTGGCAGCGCTCTCCTGTGTGATGCCCGCCAGGGAGGGCGCCAATCTGTGCTGGGAGGCCGCCATGCAGGCACGCATGGCCCGCACCTTCGAGACCATCGCGGCGGGGGCGGGCACGGAAAACCACGAGGCAGACGCCCAGTATCGAATCCTGGCCGAATTTCTCAAGCAGTGAGGGAAACGCCATGACCACCGCACAGCGCGTCGTTGTCGACCCCATTACCCGGATCGAGGGCCACCTGCGCATCGAGGCAGCCACCGACGAGGCCGGGAAGATCACCCAGGCCTACTCTGCCGGCACCATGGTGCGCGGCATCGAAATCATCCTGCGCGGCCGCGACCCACGCGACGCCTGGGCTTTCGCCCAGCGCATTTGCGGCGTCTGCACGCTGGTGCATGGCATCGCATCAGTGCGCTCGGTGGAGGATGCACTCAAGATCGAGATCCCGCACAACGCCGAACTGATCCGCAACCTGATGATCGGGGCGCAGTATGTGCACGACCATGTCATGCACTTTTATCACCTGCATGCGCTGGACTGGGTGGATGTGGTATCCGCCCTGAAGGCCGACCCCAAGGTCACCTCTGAGCTCGCGCAAAGCATCAGTCACTGGTCCAAATCCTCGCCGGGCTATTTCGAGGACACCCAAAAGCGGCTCAAGGACTTTGTCGAGTCAGGCCAGTTGGGAATATTCGCCAATGGCTATTGGGGCCACCCGGCTTACAAGCTGCCGCCTGAAGCCAACCTGATGGCAGTCGCTCATTATCTGGAAGCCCTGGCCTGGCAACGCGACGTGGCCAAGCTGCACACCATCTTCGGTGGCAAGAATCCGCATCCCAATTTTGTTGTGGGCGGCGTACCCAGTGCGATCAGTGTCCACCCCCAACAAGTCGGAGGTGCAGGCGCGAATATCGGCGGCGGCCAGGACGCGACGGCGGTGAATATCATCGGCCTGCAAACGGTGCAGAACATCATCAAGCAGATGCAGCAATTCGTCGACCAGGTCTATGTGCCCGACACGCTGGCCATCGCCTCCTTCTACAAGGACTGGGGGGCGCGCGGCGAAGGTCTGGGCAATTTCCTGTGCTTTGGCGACTTCCCGTCAAAAAGCATCATGGACACGGATTCATTGATGATTCCGCGCGGCGTGATCCTCAACCGCGACCTGTCCACCATCCACCCCATCGACCTGAATGCCGACGGCGAGATTCAGGAATTCGTCGCTCACTCCTGGTACAAATACCACGATGGCGACGCAAGAGGCCTGCACCCCTACAAGGGCGAGACCGAACTCAACTACACCGGGCCCCAATCTCCCTACAAGTATCTGGACGTGGACGCCAAGTATTCCTGGCTCAAGTCGCCGCGATGGAAGGGCAAGGCGATGGAAGTGGGCCCACTGGCGCGGGTGCTGATGCTCTATGCCAAGGGCCACGAGCAAACCAAGGAACTGGTCGGAATGACGCTCAAGCAACTGGACATACCGGTGCAGGCGCTCTATTCAACGCTGGGCCGCACTGCCGCGCGCACCCTGGAAACCAAGATCATCGCCGACTCCATGCAGGGCTGGTATGACCAGCTCATGGCCAACATCAAGGCGGGCGACGTTCGCACCTTCAACGAAAAAAACTGGGATCCGTCTACCTGGCCCAGTCAGGCCCAGGGAGTGGGTCTCATGGAAGCACCGCGCGGAGGACTGTCGCACTGGATCGTTATCGAGGATGGCCGCATCGCCAACTACCAGGCCGTGGTGCCCAGCACCTGGAACGCCGGCCCGCGCGACCCTTCCAGCCAGCCGGGCGCCTATGAGGCTGCCCTGCAGGACAACCACGTGCTGTACGACCCCAAGCGGCCGATCGAGATTCTCCGCACCATCCACAGCTTCGACCCCTGCATCGCCTGTGCGGTCCACGTCACCGACCCGGACGGCGAAGAACTGGTGAAAGTCAACGTATGCTGATCGCAGGCTGGGCTGCGATAGAATCAGGGCCATCGACTGGCTCGTCTCAACCGCGGCTGGTGCTTGACTTGTGCTAGATAGAATCTGAGGGGCGAAATAACATGGAAGACGTGATCAGTCGCCTGCTGGCTGCGGAACTTAAGGCCGAAGCAATTGTTGGCGAGGCCAACAGCCGGAGGGAAGCGTTGATCAATGACGCCCGGGAGAAAGCCCAGTTGATGGAACAGCAATTCGAAACCAACCGCGATCAACTGCGTGCGCCCTTCCTCAAGGAAGCCGAAGGGCGGGCCAGAGAGGCAGTGGCCGAGCTTAACCGGAAATACCTGGATCGCCAGCGCAATCTAAGGGAACTGGCCGCCCGACACGAGCAGGCGGCGACTGCGGCTGCGCTTGCATTGATTCTGGATCCTGGGCGCTAGGTCACGCGAGTTTGATCACTTGCCCCGTTCCGCGCACGCTTATCTCAATACCCGCGTCAGCCTCTTTACCAGTCAGCTATGGCCCGCAGAGGCGTTGAACAAGTTGCTCGACCAGCCGCCTGAAACAGTGCGAGATGCTCTCAAGGCTCATGGGCTAGGCTTTCTCGCCCCTGGCCATTACACGACAGACACTCTCTCGCTGGAAACCCAGATCACAATCAAACTACTGGACGAAGCCCGCATTCTTCTACGCCCGCTGCAAGGAGCCGAACGACAGTTTCTGCTCCACTGGCTCGAGCGCTTTGAACTCTCCAATATCAAGACCCTCATTCGCGCCAAACTCGTGCAGGAAAAGGCCGCCACGATCACACCGCGGCTGGTGAATCTGGGTCCCTTTGCCCGTCTGGATCTGACTTCCCTGGTCCACGCGGAAGATGTGGATGAGCTGTTGCGCCGCCTTGAAACAAGCCCCTACGGCCTCATTGCGCGCAATGTCCGGCTGGCGTTTGAACAAAGTCGCGATCCCTTCATGCTGGATGCCAGGCTCGATCGAACCTATTACGAAAGTCTGGCGCAACAGGCCCGAGCCCTTGAAAGTGAAGTGGGAAAGTCGCTGCAGACGCTGATGGCAGGGCTGATTGACCCGATCAATCTGGTCTGGCTGCTGCGTTTCCGTTTCAACTATAACCTGCCTCCTGCCCAAGTCTATTATCTGCTGCCGGGCAAAGGCTACCGGCTGCCGGATACAGTGCTGCAGAAACTGGTTGCCCTTGACAGCCTGGAGGCCGTACTGCAAGCCCTTCCGCCTGCGTTGAAAGGAATCACCGGCACTGTCCGCGACATCCCGGAAGTCTTCATGCGCCTGCAACAGGCTGCGGCCATTACCGCGCGCAAGGTCGTCGGCTCGCAGAACCATGCGTTGACCCGTTGTTTTGCCTATCTGATTTTGCGCGAGCACGATCTGCGCAGGGCACGGGCGGTGAGCAGAGGCTATTATCTCGGCCTGAGCACCAACAACATGCGAGCAGCGTTGGGCCCCGCCAAACCAGAACCCACCTAACCCAGTGGACTTGGAGCCTCCTGTGGAGCGGCGAGGAGATGGGCATAAACACGAGGTATAGTTCGTCCAGCCTCCACAGTTCATTGTTCCGTCACCGTGCCAGACGACGCAGTTTTCCTACCGCCGCACCTTATACGGAGTCGGACTGAGCCACTTGTGGTCTGGGCTTGCGCTGCCGGAAGGCCGGCTGTCCGAAGATTCGCTGGCGACGTGCCCTCCCAGGGCAACGCCATGGCGCTGGCGCGAGTGATCGGAAAGCATCTTGCCGTCCCAGATAATGGCCAGCGTGGCCAAATTCCCCGGGGTCGCGTCGCAAGTTGCGCACCAGCGCCGCCCACAGTTTCTTATCTAGCACTGTCGGCCGGCCCCAACAATCACCTTTGCGCGTCTCCTCAAGCCTGCGGGTTTCGAACCGCTTGACCCAGCGTCGCACCGTGCGCCTATCTTCGCCAAACAACTCGGCAGCTTGCTGGCAGCTTTGGCCGCTAGTAACCAGCAGCAAACCATGGCGCCGATGGTCATAGCGCGCCTCATCGGAGCACATTCTCCTGTTGGATGGAGATTCGCATCACTTCAGGTTCAGTAATTGCCAGCTTTCCCATGACCGCACCTCCACAACTAATGAGCGGTCATCCGTATCGTTCAATAATGCAGGATTACTTGTGGCGCGATGTTTGGGATCATTGATTTCCATGATGTATCGCTCGCCATCATCGAGAATGCCCCAGGGGAATACTCGGGTATCTGGCGGCTGGAAGCAGACCGTGCATTGAACAAAATTCTTGACGACGGTCAATATTCTCTCGCAGTTGGGTACTGCACTTTATGATTACTTTTACTTAATCTTCATTATGAATTTCAACTTGAAGTGAAAAAGGTTAAGCCCCGTTGAACGTGCTCATCCTTCAACCTATTGGGAGGGTCGATCTTGTGGGATGCGCTGCGAGTCACGCCTCGAGAGCATCCAAGGCCCAGCGGCAGGAGGCCCCCTTGGAGGAGCCACTAGCTTGACGCGGACCTTTGCATCCTTCCCTGATGCATGTCCGCAGTCTCTTGGCTTTTCAATGTCATTGTCATGAATTGGAGCCTTGACAAAAGGATGCGCCCATCTAAAAATAAAAACTGGTGCCTGCCTTCAAGGGAGTACCTATGCGCCAAGGGTGTGGGTCCTCATGGACTGCAGACAAAACGGCGCCGATAGGACCGTATTTCTAGAATTGAAACCTTGCCTGTAGTCTAATTTGTTCGCGTTTCAAGCGGACAGGGTGACAAAAGGAGGCCCAAATGCTCGCCGACAGCTTGACGGACGAACTTCAATACCGCGGTATTTCCCGTCGTGAGTTCCTCGGATTTTGCGCTTCGATGGCTGCCGTTCTGGGGCTGCCCGCGACAGCCCGCCGCGCGATCGCCGAGGCAATAGAAAACGAGCCCAAACCTGTCTTGGTCTGGCTTGAATTCCAGGACTGCGCCGGTAACACTGAATCGTTTTTGAGGGCGAGCCATCCGACGGTCGCCGATCTCATCCTGGATTCGATTTCCCTCAACTATCACGAAACGCTCATGGCTGCGGCCGGGCACCAGGCCGAGGACGCGCTGACGCAGACCGTCAAGGCCAATGCGGGCAAGTACATCGCTCTGGTCGAGGGGTCCGTTCCGACGGGCGCCGATGGCGCCTATTGCACCATAGGCGGCAAGTCCGCCCTTCAGATCGCGCGCGATGTCTGCGGAGGCGCCGCGGCGACAATCGCGGTAGGCACCTGCGCGTCGTTTGGCGGCATCCCCGCGGCGCGCCCCAATCCTACGGGAGCGCTGTCGGTTGCCGACGCGGTGCCTGGTCTGAAGAACCTCATCCACATGTCGGCGTGTCCGGCCAACGCGGAGAACATCACCGCGCTCATCGTCTATTACATGACGTTGAAGCGCTGGCCGCCGCTTGACCAGTATCGGCGTCCTCTATTCGCCTATGGCAAGACCATACACGACAACTGCGAGCGGCGTGCCCATTTCGATGCCGGCCAATATGTGGAAGCCTGGGGCGACGAGGCGCATCGCCACGGCCATTGTCTCTACAAGATGGGTTGCAAAGGGCCGGCGACGTCGCAGAACTGTCCAGTGGTGAAGTGGAATGAAGGCACCAATTGGCCGATCGGATGCGGCCATCCCTGCATCGGGTGCGCCGAACCGAATTTCTGGGACACGATGACGCCTTTCTACGGGCGGCTTCCCGATGTGGTCGGCTTCAACGCCGGCAAGTGGATCGACCCTGTTGGCTTGGGTCTCACCGGTCTGGTGGCGGCAGCGGCGGCATTCCATGGCGTCGGCGAGGTCGTGCGACATCGCATGGGCAAGACACCTTCAATCGAAGACGAAGCGGAGACTGAGTAATGGCGCACATCGTTGTGGACCCTGTGACCCGGATTGAGGGTCATCTTCGCGTCGAGGCAGAGGTTGACGGCGGAAAGGTGAAGGAGGCCTGGTCCTCGTCCACGATGTTTCGCGGTATCGAACTGATATTGCGCGGTCGCGACCCGCGCGACGCTTGGGCTTTCGCCCAGCGGATCTGCGGCGTCTGCACCACGGTTCACGCGATTGCCTCGATACGTGCGGTGGAAAAGGCGGTCGGCGCGGTGCCGCCGCCTAATGCCAGGCTGCTGCGCAATCTGATCATGTCGGCGCAAAATGTCCAGGACCACGTGATCCATTTCTATCATCTGCACGCACTGGACTGGGTTGATATCGTCAGTGCGCTCGATGCGGATCCAGCGAAAACCTCTTCCCTTGCCCAATCGATCTCGGACTGGCCGCTTTCCAGCACCAAGTATTTTTCCGGGATTCGAGACAGGATCAAGAGTTTCGTCCAGCGTGGCCAACTCGGCCCCTTCGCCAATGCCTACTGGGGACACCCCGCCTACCGGCTGCCGCCCGAAGCCAATCTCATGGCGGTGGCGCACTATCTGGAGGCACTGGAATGGCAGCGCCGGTTCATCAAGATACATGCCATTCTGGGCGGCAAGAATCCCCACCTGCAGAGTTTCCTGGTCGGTGGCATGGCAACCCCGGTCGATCCCGATGCGCAATCCTCCCTCAACATGGGAACGATTGCAGCGCTCGACAAGCTCGTGGCGGACGGCAGGGATTTTGTCAGCCAGGTCTACCTGCCGGACGTGTTGGCGATTGCATCCTTTTACAAGGACTGGGCCTCGATCGGCTCCGGCGTCGGCAATTACATGGCCTATGGCGACTATCCCATGGGCGATGGCGAAAATCCGGAGCTGTTCCTGCCCACGGGCATCATCCACGGCCGGGATCTGTCGAAGCTCGCGATGGTTGACCAGGCCCATATCTCTGAGTCGGTCGCCCACTCCTGGTACGATTATTCGGGCGGCGACAGCCAAGCGCTCAATCCATTCAAGGGTGAGACCAAGCCACATTACACGGGACCCAAACCGCCGTATGAAAGGCTGGACGTTGACCAGAAATACAGTTGGCTCAAATCGCCGCGCTATGACGGCGCGGCAATGGAAGTTGGGCCGCTGGCGCGCATGCTGGTTGCGTACGTAACCGGACGCCCGGCGCGCGTCAAGCAACTCGTTGACAAGACGCTATCTGCACTGGGGGTGGGTCCTGAGGCGCTATTTTCCACGCTCGGCCGGGTCGCCGCACGCGCCATCGAATGTCAGGTGCTGGTCGAATCGATGGACATGTGGGTGCGGGGGCTTGCCGACAATATGGGGCGTCGCGACTACCGCATCCAGGACAATTCAAAGTGGGATCCCGGTAGCTGGCCGGAAGACTGTATGGGCGCAGGTTTCCATGAGGCTCCGCGTGGGGCGCTTGGGCATTGGGTCCATATCGGCAAGGGGTCCATTGTCAATTATCAGTGCGTCGTTCCGAGCACTTGGAATGCTGGTCCGCGCGATGCCCAAGGCCATCCAGGCCCTTATGAAGCCGCCCTGGTCGGCACTCCCGTCGCCAAGCCTGACCAGCCCGTGGAAATTCTGCGCACTGTGCATTCCTTCGATCCATGTATGGCATGCGGCGTTCACGTGGTTGATGCGACCAAGCGTGAATTGGCCAGCGTGAGGGTCATGTGATCGCCATGGCTGATTCAGGCAAAAAGAAGGTCGTTCTCGAACGCGTCTATGTCTGGCAGCTTCCCGTGCGGCTCGCGCATTGGGTGATCTTCTTTTCGATCATCATTTTGTCGGCGACCGGCTATTACATGGGCAATCCCTTCATTAGCGTTTCGGGTGCGGCGCGAGACCACTTCGTGATGGGGACAGTACGCACGGTGCATATGTATACTGCGATCGTATTTACGCTGACTGTGCTCGTGCGAATCTACTGGCTGTTCGCCGGCAACCGCTATGCGCGCCTCGCCGAGTTTTTCCCGATATCGGCCCGACGCCTGCGCAGTCTGAGGGACACGTTCCTGTACTATTCCTTTGCCCGCCATCATCCCGACGAATACGCCGGTCACAATGCCCTCGCGGGCGCAAGTTACTTGCTGATCTTCGTGATCTATCTGATCATGATTGCGACCGGACTTGCTCTCTATTCAGTCTATGCGCCCTTCGATTCGGTATTCCGGTGGTTCGAGCACCTGGCGCCGGTCTTCTACGGTTTGCAAACGGCCAAGCTCGTCCATCATATTGGCATGTGGATCGTGCTGATCTTTGCGGTGGTCCACGTCTACTTTGTGTTTCTTTCTTCCATCATCGAACATATTGGAACCTTTGACTCGATCTTCTCCGGCTACAAATTCCTCCCCAAGCGGAAATCAGGTGCGTCGTGAGTGACAAGCCGGCGGTCGACTGCGCGGGAGAAGCAAACGGCGTTCTCGTGCTTGGGCTTGGCAATGTCCTGTTGGGTGACGACGGGGTAGGCGCTGCTGCCGTCGCCCGCATCGAACGCGACTATCACGTCCCGCCTAGCGTGCGTCTGGAAGACGGCGGTACGCTTGGCCTCTCGCTTCTGGGGCTGCTCGCGGAATCGGAGCACGTGATCCTCGTCGATGCCGTGCAAACCGACAGCCCGCCGGGAACCCTGGTTCGACTCGACGGAGCAGACGTGATGGATGCTGTATATGAACGCCTGTCCACCCACCAGGTGGGAGTGGCTGATCTGCTTGAGGCGGCGCGTTTTATCGATCGCTACCCGGCCACCGTGGTCTTGCTAGGCCTCGTTCCGGACGTCATCGATTTGGCCGTGGTCCGATCGAGTGCGGTCGACGCGGGACTGGACGCACTGGTCGCGGCCATCGTCCGCGAGCTGAAATCCCATGGCCACAACTTGGTTCATGAATCACAGACTACAGGTCGGCATAGGCCTATTCACAGCCTTACTCGCTATTTCGGGATGTGAGCGGAAATCGCCGGCGGTACCTGCCGGACTGCTGACATCCAGCGAGGCGCAACACGCCGGCGGTGTCATATTTGCCACCCGCTGCGCCATCTGCCACGGTGTCAACGGTGACGGCCACGGTCTCCGGCACGACGCACTGAACCCATCGCCCGCCAATCTGACATTACCGCCATGGTCGGAAGAGGCAGGGGCAGGCCGCACCTATCTCGCGATTCGGCACGGGGTACCCGGAACCGCGATGGCTCCCTGGCCGGAACTCAGTGATCAAGAAGTCTGGGACGTGGTGGCCTACATCACCACTCTCAAAGGCCAGTAGGTCGGTGTTATGCAATCGTCCCGGCTCACTTGCCCTTGAACAGACCGAGAAATTCGACATAGCCCTCTTTTGCGAGGTCCGCCTTGGGGATGAAGCGCAGCGCCGCGGAATTGACGCAGTAACGCTTGCCCGACGGCGGGGGTCCATCGTCGAAAACGTGTCCCAGATGGGAATCGGCATACCGACTGCGCAGTTCAGTTCGCACCATGTTGCGGGAGTGGTCGACGCGGGTAACCACGGCAGACGGTTTGAGCGGCTTCCTGAAGCTTGCCCAACCTGAGCGGGAATCGAACTTGTCCAAGGAACTGAACAGAGGCTCGCCCGAAACGACGTCCACATAGATACCATCCCGAAAATTGTTCCAGTAGGCATTGTGGAATGCCGGTTCCGTCCAATCTTCCTGGGTCACCAGGTACTGCTGCGGCTCCAGGCGCTTCTTCAGCGCCGTGGCACTCGGCTTATGGTAACCGCCTTCGCTCCAGGCTATGGCCTGGCTAGCGAACAACACCGCGCCAACAATGAACAACCCCTTCCACATGACAGACTCCTTTTCCTGGTGGCGGACCACTCAAAACATACCCTCGTACAGCGTCGTCCTTCTAAGATAATAGACTGGCATTTCGAGTATGTTCGGGCCGTGGATACCTTCGCAGTGGCAAGGCTTCCTCATCGGCCAAACTCGGCCTGAGAAAATCCCTCAAGCGCCCACAGGACTGTTCGAGCGGCTCTATCCGGGCGCGATCGGTCCAGACTGGGCGACCAAGTGTATTGACCAAAATCTCAGCTCACCCTTCGCGCAAGCGGATAGTCAGCTTGACCTATCAACGCACTGGTTTCCTTCAAGTATCTTATTTAGGATTCGTCAATTAGAGTAAGTTTGACCATCATGCCTGCACTCGGCCCTACCCCGACGGGAATCTTTACCTAGCAGTTCCAGATTTCGTTTCCTAATATTAGACACTTGATGTCAATATCTTAAATATTGAGGTTCGAAGATGACAAGGACCGAACGTCGAGCTGTGGCAAGGCCTGAAGGTCAAGGTTCCCCGTTGAGGGCGGTTCAACTCCAGTTCGAGAAGCATGTCGGCGTTGGATATTGGCCCGGTGCTGCTCCGACAACCGAAGCCTAATGAAGATAGGAGGCTGCGCATGAACCTGCAATGCCGTTTCCCGCCGGTGCTGGCGGGGATCGTAATCGGCATTTCCATGCTGATGGCCTTTGTCCTGGCGGGACGGGGTATTGGTGTGAGCGGCATGTTGACCAGCTTGGTGGCAACGGTACAACACTGGCTGTTGCCTGAACTGACCGAAAAGAGTGCCTACCTGGCGCCCTATTTTGCTCACGGAAGGAATCCGCTCAACGACTACCTGAGCTATCTGGTGATCGGGCTTTTGGTGGGCGCCTTTGCGGGTGCCTGGTCGTGCGGTGATTTCCACTTCGAAGTGCAGCGCGGCCCGCGCATCTCGGTAACGGGACGGCTCGTTTACGCGCTTATCGGCGGCGCCATCACCGGGTTTGCCGCACGCTTGGCACGTGGCTGCACCAGCGGTGAGGGTTTGGTTGGGGGTGCGGAAATTTCCGTGGGTGCCTGGGCTTTCCTGCTGTGCATATTCATCGGTGGTTTCGCAACGGCCTGGTTCGTGAGAAAACAATGGATCTAGTCGGGCCACTGGCAAAGACGGGCGTTATCTCCGAAGCCGCAAACCTGTGGCTGGCGATTCCCACTGGCTTCATCTTCGGCTTCGGTCTCTATCACGCCGGCTTCACCGACAGCCGCAAAATTGCGCGCGCCTTCTATCTGAAGGATGTTGGCGTGCCTGTGGTCATGTTCTCCGCCATTGTTACCGGCATGCTGGGCCTGTGGCTGCTCAGTCTCATCGGTTTCATCGATACTTCCCAGATGTATTACCTGCCGACCTATCTGAAACCGATGGCGGTGGGGGGCCTGTTATTCGGCATCGGCATGGCCGTCGGTGGTTTTTGCCCGGGCACGGCGGCGGCCTCCGTCGCTACCGGACGAGTTGACGCCATGGTGTTTATCATTGGTTTTCTCGGCGGTTCGATTCTGTTTGGCGATCTGTTCCATGTTTGGGGTGATTTCTACAACAGTGATTACCGGGGCGTCTACAGGCTGGATGAGTTGTTCGGCATGAATATCGGATCAGTGGTGCTGATCCTGGTGATCGCGGCGGTGGCTGGCAGTCTGCTGATGCGTTTGGGACAGCATTTCTTCTGGCCCGCGCCAGAGGAGGAAGGCATGACGACGGCCCAGGTGATGAAATATGAGGCGCCACTGGTCCTGTTGGCCCTCATCGTTGCCGGCGTGATGGCATTCTTCCCGACTGACCGCTTTATGCAGAACTCGGGGGCATCCTGGTACATCATCCAGAGGCAAGCACCCGCACCGACACAACCGCTACAGGGCAAGGCAGCACCGCGCGTCGAGAAGCAGCCTCAGGAAGGCCCCGCGATGAAGCCTGGTGGAGGCGAAGGGTGCTGAGCGTCGGCCTGACCCGGCGTGAGTTCATCAAGATCTCCAGCCTGCTGGGCATGGGTGGTGCGCTATCGCCGATGCTGCTGCTTGGCGGCTGCACTGCCCACCCGCTCCCCGGTCAGGGGAAGGTCAGTCGCACGCCAACTGTCTGCGACATGTGTTTCTGGAAGTGTGCGGGCTTCGTCTACCAGGAAGACACGCAACCCTGGAAAATTGCCGGCAATGAAGAGGACCTCCACAGCGAGGGCCGCCTGTGCACGCGCGGGACCGCTGGTCTGGGCAGCTATCAGGATCGCGACAGATTAAAAAAGCCGCTGTTGCGTGTGACCGGCGCTGATGGCCGCCAGACTTTCCGTGAAGCTTCCTGGGACGATGCGCTGGATTTTATCGCAACACGGCTGAAGTCGATTGCGGAGCAGTACGGTCCCGATCGTACTGCGCTGCTCAATCACGGTTCCGGCGCCAGCCATTTCCAGCATCTGATGCGCGCCTATGGTTCGGGCAGCAACGCCGAACCCGCCTTTGCCCAGTGCCGAGGACCGCGCGATGTCGGATTTGAGCTGACCTTCGGCGAAGGGCTGGGTTCGCCGGAACGGACCGACATGGAGCATTCACGCTGCATCGTGCTGATCGGTTCGCACATTGGCGAGAATCTGCACAACAGCCAGGTTCAAACCCTGGCTGGCGCCTTGCGGAACGATGCGACGCTGATCACGGTCGATCCGCGCTTTTCCGTTCCGGCTGGCAAATCGAAATACTGGCTGCCGATCAAACCCGGCACGGACATCGCGCTGTTGCTTGCATGGATGCACGTCTTGATCGACGAGGAGCTCTACGACAAGGACTACATTGAGCGCTATGCTACCGGTTTCGACCAATTGAAGCAGCACGTTGCGCGCTACTCGCCCGAGTGGGTCTATTTGGAAACCGGCATCGAACCCCAATTGATACGCACCACGGCGCGGGAAATGGCAGCCAGTGCGCCAGCGACCCTAATCCACCCCGGCCGACACACGGTCTGGTATGGCGACGACACCCAGCGGTCGCGCGCCATTGCGATTCTCAATGCCCTGCTGGGCAGTTGGGGGCGCGAAGGTGGACTTTACATACAAGATAGGGTGAACCTGCCGCAGTACCCACTCCCAACCTATCCGACGCCGAAGAGCACGTACCTTGCTGCGCATGGTGACCGCTACCCCTTCGCCAATGAAGGGGTCACCAACGCGTTGATCGAAGCATCGATCGGCACCGACGCACATTACAAAGCCTGGCTTGTCTACGGCACCAACCTGCCGATGACCATCCCCGGCATCCGGCCGCAGCTCAAGGCCGCGATGAACTCGCTGGAGCTGGTGGTCGTCGTCGACACCATGCCCATGGAAATCACCGGCTACGCGGACGTCGTCCTGCCCGAGTGCACCTATCTCGAACGCTACGACAACCTGCGCAACAGCGGCGAACGCCATCCTTCGCTGGCCTTGCGCATGCCCGCGTTCGAACCGCGCTATGACAGCAAGCCCGGCTGGTGGATCGCCAAGCAGCTCGGCCATCGTCTCGGCCTGGACGCCTATTTTCCGTGGAAGGATTATGCGGAAGTAATCGACTGGCAGCTCAAGCAGGTCGGCTCCTCGCTGGAAGAGATGAAAAAGATCGGCACAAAGAATTTTCCACGCACCCGACCCAAATATTTCGCCCCCGGTGAGGCCGTCAGCTTCCGCACACCGAGCGGCAAGATCGAGCTGTACTCGCAGCAACTGGCGGACAAGGGCTTTGACCCGATGCCCGAATTCACCCGCCCGGAACAGCCCCCCCAAGGCTATTACCACCTGAACTACGGGCGCATGCCGGCACATACCTTCGGCAAGACCACCAACAACCCCTTGCTGTTCCAGTTGGCGCCGGAGAACACCCTGTGGGTGAATCCGCTGGTCGCGAATGAAAAGGGTCTCGAAAACGGTGAGTATGTCCGCCTTGCCAATCCCGACGGCGTCGTCAGCAACCGCATCCGGGTGCGTGTCACCGAGCGCATCCGGCCGGACTCGGTATTCATGGCGCACGGCTTTGGCCACCGCTCGCGCCGCTTGCGACTGACCCACGATGTGGGCGCCGACGATTCCGAACTGATGACGAATATAAAGGTCGACCCCCTGATGGGCGGCACCGGCATGCGCGGCAATTTCGTCACTATCGTGCGGGAGACCCAGACATGATCCGCTATGGGATGGTGATCGACACCAAGCTGTGCATCGGCTGCTGCGACTGTGTGGTTGCCTGCAAGACAGAGAACAAGGTGCCCGAAGGCCTCAACCGCGACTGGGTGGTTGAAGCCACGCAGGGGACTTACCCGAACCTGAGCACCGAGTTTCGTTCCGAGCGCTGCAACCACTGTACACATGCGACCTGTGTGTACATGTGCCCGACAGGTGCGAGCCACCGCTGGAATGACAGCAATATCGTGCTGGTCGATCCCAACAAGTGCACAGGCTGCAAGGCCTGCATTGCCGCCTGCCCGTATGATGCGCGCCTGATCATGCATCCCGGGGGCTATATCGACAAATGCACGTTCTGCTCCCACCGCGTGGAAAAGGGGCTCGATCCGGCCTGTGTCTCCACCTGCCCGACCCACTGCATGCACTTTGGCGTGCTGAATGATCCTTCAAGCACGGTGAGCGAGCTGCTGCGCACCCGCAAGCACAAGGTGCTGAACCCGGAAACCGGCAATGAACCCAATGTCTATTATCTGATTTGAGGCCGCCGCAACATGCTCGAAGAAATCCTCGTCAGTGCGCGCAGCAACGCTCACATCGATCCGGTAATGTCGGTGTGGGGCTGGGAGATCTCGGTCTACCTGTTCATGGGTGGCCTGACCGCTGGCATCATGTTCTTTTCCGCCCTGATGCTGCTGCTGAAGAAGGACGACGAAGCCCCATTCGCGGTCAACGGTCTGGCTCTGCTCGGACTGGTGGTGCTGTCCCTGGGCATGACGACGCTGTTTCTCGATCTTGACCACAAGCTGTTTGTCTGGCGCTTCTATACGACCTTCGAGCCGACCTCGCCCATGTCCTACGGCGCCTGGATACTGATCCTGTTCTACCCCGTTGCCATCTTGCAGGTGCTGTCGACGCTTAGACGGGGCTATGGCCTGGTGGCCAGCCTGGTGGATAGCGTCCCGGTCGTCGCGGCGGTACTGGACTGGGCCGAGCGCTACAGACGCGTCATCGCCTGGCTGGCGATCCCGATCGCCGTGGCACTGGGAATCTACACCGGCATTCTGCTGAGTGCTTTCAGCGCGCGCCCGTTCTGGAATACCGGCCTGCTGGGACCTTTGTTCCTGATATCCGGGCTGTCGACCGGCGCGGCACTGACGGCGCTGATTGCCCGCAGCCACAGTGAAAGGCGGCTGTTCACCTTGATCGATATCGGGCTTATCGCGATTGAACTGCTCATCGTCGCCCTCCTCCTGGTCAATCTCGCGACCGGCTCCCAGCCTCAGCTGGACGCCGTCGCGAAGTTATTGGGCGGCAGCTATACCCTCGGATTCTGGGGGGTGTTTGTGGCCTTGGGCCTGTTGCTGCCCTTGGTGCTGGAGTTTTTCGAGATCCGCGGCAGCGCGCGCAGCTTTGCCATGCTGGCACCGGTACTGGTGCTGGTGGGGGGTTACGTACTGCGCGTAATTGCGGTCGACCTGGGACAGGAAACCAGCTGGACCCACTACACCTCCGAATTCAACACGCACTTGCTGGACCGCCTGCATTGAGCGCCCGGCCCCGGAGCTGAAAGCCATGAGCAAATACCTGACGACAGCAATCATGTTGAGCTTGGCGGGCGCATTGTGCGTCACCGGCTGCAGCAAACGGGGGCCCAAGCCGGCATCGGGCGACCGCAATTTCGATCAGGTTGCCCAGGCGGTGGCGCGTCGCAACGACCGCGTTTCCGCCGACGAGTTGGCAGGATGGATCATTCAGGGCAAAAAGGATTTTGTGCTGATCGACGTGCGCTCGCCCACTGACTATGCCAACGGACATATCGACGGCGCGCGCAACCTGCCGGTGCCTGAACTGATTTCGCCCGAGCAGATGAAGACGCTGCCAAAAGACCGCAGGGTCATCGTTTATTCGCAGGTATCGGAAACCGCGGCCCAGGCAGCAGTGTTGCTGCGCCTGGCGGGCTATCATGCCGACCTGTTGCTGGGGGGCTACAATTTCTGGACGCAGCATGTTCTGAACCCGAACATCCCGGCCGCTCAGGCAGATGAAGAGAGCCAGAGTGGCGCCGAACGGCAGGCCATCGCCTGCTACTTCGTCGGCGGCAACAAGCTTGCCCAAGCTGCCCCCCCGCCTCCTCCGCCCCCCAAGCCGGCCTTTGTGCCGCCAGTCTCCACGCCATCGGCACCTCCTCTCGTCTATCCCGCGCATAACGAAGGCTGCTGACGCGATCAGCATGTTACGCCGCCCACCCCACCGGGTCAGGGCAGCGGCGCAGCCAGTATGCGTTCCATCTCTTGCTCGGAAAAAGGTCGCAGTGTCGCCGAATTGCGGCGCTTGGTTGTTTGATCGACGCTCGTCCATGCGTCGGCGGGTAGCCCGTCTACAAGCAACGGATTGGAGGGATGGAAGTTAAGCTTGCCGCTCGCTGACCTGTGCAGACTGCCCTCACCCAGCCCCAGCGCCGTCGACGCCCGGTGGCAAGACGCGCAGCTGCGGCTTGGTCCGGCGGTGTGCGGCTCAATCGCGCGGAACTGCCTGTTGAAAAGCGGCTTGGGCCATTTCGGATAGACCACGGTCATGATCATGCCAGGCACGACGGGCACGATATGTTTTTGGGCGTTCAC
The DNA here is from genome assembly GCA_963746955.1 of uncultured beta proteobacterium. Classification (GTDB taxonomy): domain Bacteria; phylum Pseudomonadota; class Gammaproteobacteria; order Burkholderiales; family Thiobacillaceae; genus DASQBT01. The sequence continues at coordinate 116,372 of CAVVDR010000005.1, forward strand.
ACCCAGCGGAGGCAGACTGTTGCGCACCGCGCTGCGTCGGCTGGTCCAGCTGCCCGGTGTCGTTCGTCCTCCGGCATGATCGTATTGGTACCCAGCCGAATCGTAGCCCATGTGGCAGCCATAACACTGCGGTGCCCATTGGCTGTGGCAGGCTGAACAACTCAATGACGCGTGCTGCTTCGACAAGGGATGTTTGCTGTCCTGGTACGGCGGAATGCGCAAGACACCCAGCCCATTCTTGAGATGCAGCCAACCCGCATCGCCGTGCAGCTCGATGTTCCACAAGGGCGTGCCCTTTGCAGTCACTGGGAAACGCGTGGCCGAATCGCTGCGAAAGGGAATGCGTGATAGCAGATTGCGATACCCGTTCGGCCACTGCGCGCGGGCGATGGTGCGCGTGATGTTGTGGCAGTCGGCACAGGCGACATCCACCGCCTTCGCGTCCCATGCAGCCGAATGATCCGCGCCCACCCCCATCAGGTCTGTCTCGGTGTGGCAATCGATACAGCCCATGCCGGCCGCATGATGCACGTCGGCTGGAAGGAATTCCACCCGGCGGCCATCCTCCAGTTGACTTGTTCCTGCCGCGGCACGATCGGTTTCCGCCAGCCCGGCATAATTCAGTGAAATGCGGCCTGAGCGGGAGTGGCAGCCGAAACAGCGTGCGTCCTTCACCCGCGCAGTCAATGCGGGATGTGCCTGCGACGATTGCTCGTTGATATGGCAGGCCAGACAGCCGCCGCCACGGTCGCGCGTGGCGTTCAGGCGATGGAAGGTCTTCTTCTGGCCCAGATGGCAACTGGCGCACTGTTTTCTCAGCAGGCTGTCGGCCGGCGAGTGAGTGAGATGCGTCAAGTCGTTGTGCCCTGGACGGTCAATACGCTCGCCGAAGGCTTCCCGCGTGGTGGCCACCATCCCCGCGCCGGTGTGCATGAGACTATGCGTGACACCATTCACCTTGTCGGCATGGCAGCCGCCGCACACTTGCGCCGCGCTGTCCATGTCTCCCGGAAAGGCAATCATGCCATGGTGGGCATCGGCTTTTGTTACGGCGGTCGGGTCCCCAGCGTGGCAAAGTGCACAGACATGGGCGAAACTAACATGCGAGGCTGAGAAACCCTTTTCCTGGGCGATATGGCAGCGTACACAGGCCGTATACTTCTGGGCAGCAGTGGCCGCCCATGGAAGAAGAGAGAGCAGCATCAGAATCAAGCTGTAAAGGGCTTTTCCGGCATCCATCTCGTGTAGGGTATATGTAGTTCGGGTGCACAATCTGAACACGGACTTTCATTGTCGACCCTCACAGCAGAATCGAAGCCTGCTTGCGCCACTTGCCCAAACGGGAAGGTGAGAGAGGCGCGGATAAGATGGGGTTGACCACACTGCCACCTAAGGAAGCTGCCCGTTATGGTAATCCGCTAGCGCGCCGCAGGGGGATCACAGTAGAATATCAACGCGCATCTCCGGAGAATTCTTTGCAGCACCGGGGACATTGCTGCTTATGACCGGAACCGCCGCCGCTCCGGTCATGTTTCACAGGCGGGGAGTGGCTTTCGCCGTGTTTCAACCCACGTTATGAGGAATCATTATGCAGACCACCGAAATTACCGAGGATATGATATTCGAATGCTTCGCCGCCGCAAAGCAGTCTGGAGACTGTGGCAAGACTGCCGCGTCCTTCGTGGACGTGGAGGAATACGAGAACCAAATTATGTATCCTGAATTTGCGCGCTGGGCAGACAAGGCGGGCTATCCCGACCTCGCCCGATTGTTCCGTCGTGTCGCCGGCGAAGAAAAGCTGCACGCAGTATGGTTGCGCGAGCTTTATGATGACCTCGGTGTGCCGGCCCGTGGCGAGGATACGCAGCGCGCCATTGACGCGCTCAACACCATTCAGGCCAACTGCGACTCCCTCATTGCCATGAATCCTGCCGGCGTGGTTGAAAAGGCGCTTCACGTGGCTGTTCGTGTCGAGGAACGCGAAGCGCTCGGCATCTATCCTCGTTTCCGTGACCAGGCCATGGCCGAAGGCAAGGAGGCGGCGGCGAAGGTTTACCAGCGCGTGATCGACTCCGAAACGCAGCACGCGGAGTGGTTCAAGGGCGCACTGGCCGCCTTTCCGCGCGCTACCGGCGCCTCAATGGCGGCATGAGCGCTGCTTTGGGTGCCCTTGGGGCGCCCAAAGCAGGATGGTGGCGGGCGCTCAACCCCGCCATCTATCTCGTCTCCATTTTGCCCGGAGTCGCGGTATGGAGGCTTGCCGGCACCACGGACGGTACGCACTATGCCCTGCTTGCAGCCACTGTCGCGGTCGTGTTGCTACAGCATTCCATCAATGTGTTAAACGACGTAAGCGACTGGCGCCTGGGAGCCGATGCCGAGAAGTGGGATTCCTGGGTGCGAGCCCACGGTGAGAACCTGACGCTCGCCAGTCTCCATGGCTGGCTGAGTTTCCTTGCCGGCGGACTGTTGGGGCTGGGCGTGCTCTACCTGTCAGCGCGCCTCTGGATCCTGGCCATCGCGCTGCCCATGGTGGGCCTCGGCTATTGGTACAACTCCGGCAAGAAACCGCTGTCCTACACCCGCATGGGCGAATGGGTCACGGGACTTTGCTATGGCCCAGGCGTGGTCGGCTGCCTGTGGCTGCTCAGCGGGACGCCGATTGATGGCCGCTGTGTGCTGGCCATGGCCGCTTTTGCCGCCCTTGCCGTGGCCCTGCTGTTCTCCCACCAGCCGCCGCAGATCGAATCCGACCGGCAAGCCGGCAAACACTCTTTTGCGGTCCGCTTCGGTGCCCGGCAGACCTATCGTGCTTCGCGCCTGTTGTTCATGATTTTCCTCCTCACCTATGGCTTGAGCCTAGGAGCCCGCCTGGATTCAGTTGTCCTGATCGTTACTTACTGCGTCGCTGCGGGGATTGCTGTGGTTGCCACGCTGCGTAAGAATCCAAATCCAAAACTAATCCTGCTGCTCGCCACGGCAGTGGTGACATTGACGGTAATCGTAGGCCCGGCAGCAGCGCTCGCCTGACACTGCTTTGAAGTGCCCATACTTCCTGAAGCGTGGCAAAATTGCCGCCATCGTCAATCGATTGCTTGGCATATGCTCAAAGAGGCGAACGGGCGGGAAAGAAGTTGGGATTCAATTTCCGATGGCAACAGGGCGATGCCAGGCCCGCCTGCCGCGCTTGCCTTCCGCATCGGGCAACACCCACTGATATCAGTCCCAGGCGTGCAATTCCTTCATTGATACGCTGATGTTTCGCGCCCAACCCCTTTACCACATGACCCTATGGTGCCTGGCCAGCGAAGTCCAGGACGTCGCGCTCCTGCTGGCCCGCGAAGGCGTGTATTGCCCGGCGTCGGACCCGAGTGCCGGGCCGCCCGGCGCGAAGTGGGAGGAATACCGTGACACCTATGCGGAAGCCCGCACCCGTTTGGACAAGATTCTGCACATCTGCGACATGCGCGCCCCCCCGCCCATTCCTGCCGATGCCCTGGCACCCTCGCTGCAGGAAATGCACCTCATAAACAGTGAGCTCAAGGAAGTGTGGCGGGTCTGCGCCGAAAGCCAGATGCTGGAAGACGAAGTGGAACGGGAGCGGCGCGAGCTCGCATCGCTGGAAGAAACCTATGCCCGGTTGCGCGGCCTGCACCAGGACATAACCACCTTGTTGAAGCCCGAGGCGATGATCAGAGCACGCATCGGCCAGGTTCCGAATTCCAATGTCCGGCGCCTGCAGGAAGCCCTGGGCCTGGCGGGATATCTTCTGTTGCCATTTGACCAGATCGGGGCCCAGACTTTTGCCCTGATTGCCGGCCCGCGCAATAAGGGTGAACTGGGGGATCTGCTTGCGCAGGCCGGGTGGCGTAACTTGCCCATCCCGCCCGAATTGCAGACCCGGCCGGAAAACGCGGAAGCCTATTTGCAGGCACAGAAGCAACGGCTGAAGGAAAAATTAAATGTTCAGCGCGAGCTGAGAAAGCACAGCCTGGACCATTACCGCGACCAGATCCGGCAAGCCTGGATGTGCCTGACCCTGGCCCAGCCACTGGCCGAATCCGCCCTCGGCGCGCTCAAGGATAGGGGTGCGCTAATGGTATTGAGCGGCTGGCTTCCGCGCAGTGCCCTGCCTGCGCTTGGGACGGCCCTGGATCACCACTTTCCCCAGCGCCATGTTCTGAGCGTCCGCGAGCCTGGACTGCGGGAAGCTGCGCCCATACCCTCCCTGCTGAACTATCCGGTCTGGCTCAAACCCTATATCCCTTTGGTGCGCAGTTATGGCGTACCGCGCTATGGCGAATTTGACCCGGCCCTGCTGTTTGCCATTTCCTATGTGCTGCTGTTTGGCGCCATGTTCGGCGACGTGGGCCACGGTGCTGCCTTGATGGGGCTTGCCCTTATTCTCCGCGGCAAGCTCGCCTGGCTGCGCGCCGTTGGCCTGCTGGCGGGCGCCTCGGCCTGTGTATTCGGCGTGCTGTATGGCAGCGTCTTCGGCTTTGAGAACCTGATCGAGCCGCTCTGGATGTCGCCCATGCATGATGCCGGCCGCATGCTTGAACTCGCCATCTTGAGCGGCGTCGGGTTCATCACCGCCACCTTCCTGATCAATATTTATAACCGTCTGGTGCGTGGCCAGTTGACGCACGCGCTGTTTGACGGCCATGCGCTGGCAGGTCTGCTGTTTTACGCCGGGGCCGTGCTGGGACTGGGCAATCTGATCCATGGACAGAAATTCGGCGTCTTCAGTGCCGCTGCCAGCTTAAGCGGACTGGCCCTCATTGCCCTGCGCCACTGGAGTACCAGCCGGGCTGCAGTGGCGGAACGGTTGCTGGTGACGCTAATCGAGACCCTGGAAACCGCCACCAACCTATTTGCCAATACCTTGTCCTTCCTGCGCGTGGCTGCGTTCAGCCTCAACCATGTGGCGCTTGCGCTGGCCGTATTCACCTTGGCCAACAGTCTGGGCGCGGCAGGCCACGCAGTCACGGTGGTCATCGGCAATGTGGTTATCATTGCGCTGGAGGGCGGCATCGTGGCCATTCAAGCCCTGCGGCTGATGTATTACGAAGGCTTTTCCCGCTTCTTCAGCGGTGACGGGGTCGAATTCAAACCCCTGGCGTTTGGGACAGGTGTTCACGCTCTCGCTGGTCGCAAAGGGCGGTTCGCATTCAAGTCGGGTTAATGAAAGAACAAGGAGAATTTCCATGCTGTGGCTGATCGGATTGATGGGGTTTTGCGTGGCTGGACTCATATTCACCGGCATCGTGCTGGAATTCGTTCCCCGGCCACTGCCGTCCGGCGCTCCTCGCTGGATGAAGCGCGGCATGCTGGCTAATGTGTTGATTTACGCCGTGGCTTTGGCCGGGGTTCTGTTGATTGGCACGAATGACGTGCTGGCCGCTGAACCGGTTGTTCCGCTACGGGACATTTCTCTTGGCATGGGCCTCGCCCTGCTGGGCATAGGCCTGCCCACCGGCCTTGCGGCCATTGGCGCAGCCATCGCCCTGGGCCCGATCGGCTCTGCCGCGCTGGCCGTGCTGGCGGAAAAACCCGAACTCTTTGGCCGCACACTCATCTACCTTGGCCTGGCGGAAGGGATTGCAATCTATGGCCTGGTCATGTCCATCCTCCTGCTGGGCAAGCTCTAGAATGACGGCTGATCAAGTTCTTTCTGAGCCCAGGCTAGCCTCTGGTCCTTCTGGTTCCGCCCGACTTGTGGTGTTGGGCAGTGCGGGGCTGACCGAAGGATTCAGCCTCATTGGCGCGGAAGTCTATCCCCAGGCGGACCATGCAAAAGTTGAACAGGTGCTGGAAAGTCTGGTGAAACAAGGTGCCGAAGCACTTGTGCTACTGGAAACCAGTCTGGCCCACGGCACTGGACCCTGGCTCAATCGCCTGCGCAACGAAGGCGGTCGCATTCTGATTACCGAACTGCCTGCCTTGAGCGCGCCGCAGGATTACACCCCAGCTGTGGATGAAATCGTGCGAAACGTGTTGGGGACCGAAGCCATGAAGGAGTTTGCGGGCATGCAAGACTGGTCCGGCTCCACCATGGACAGAGAATGAGCGTGGAAAGTGGATCACAGGTTGATCAACTGGAACAGGCGCTGTTGAGCCAGGCTCAGTCCCTGGCGCGGGAAGAGCTGCGCAATGCGGCAGTGGCCTGCAGCCGCATCCGCAACGAGGCGGCTGCCCGGCTAAAACTGTTGGAAGAACGGGAAACCCTGGCAGCCAAATCGGATGCGGAGCGGCTCGTCCGCCGCCAGACCCAGGCCGAGGAAACCCGCTTGTCCGGCGAACTGGACCGGCTGCGCTGGACCCTGTCCGAGACCGTACTCAGCCAGGTCAAGGAAGCCCTGGGCGCCTTGACCCAGGACCCCGAACATTATTTTCCGGTGCTGTCCGGATTTCTGGCCGAAGCTGCGCGCGAACTTCCGCCCGGCCCCCTGGTAGCGGAAGTCAACGGCGCCGACCTTGATCGGCTGCGTCCGCTGTGGCCGGAATGGTTACATCAGACAGCTCCGGACCGCCAGGTGGAACTGGCCGCTCATGGTCTGCCCAGTTTGGGCGGCATACGCATCCGCACTGCCAACAATCGGGCTCGGCTGGATCAAACGTTTGAAGCTCGCCTCAACCGACTGGCGGAAGACCTGGCCCGCAGCGCCATGGAAAAGCTGTTCGCCGGCAAGCCGAATCTGGACCAACTGATTCAACTCTAGACTGGAACCGTGGGCAAAATCCTCGAAATCAACGGGCCGCTGGTAAAGCTTGAACTTCCCCAGACCATGATCGGTGAACAGGTCCGGGTCGGCAGACTGCGCCTGGTCGGCGAAGTCATTGCTCGTGAGGGCGACACCGCACTGGCCCAGCTTTATGAGAACACAGAAGGACTGCGCCCCGGTGAAACAGCAGAAGGGTTGGGTTATCCGCTTTCGGTGGAACTGGGACCGGGTTTGCTGGGAACCATCTTTGACGGGATCCAGCGTCCACTTCATGCAGTCCGCGCGCTGAGCGGCGATTACATTGCGCGTGGGATCGAAGTGGCCGCACTGCCACGCGACAAACGCTGGTCCTTCGTGCCCAACCCGCAACTGCTGAACACGCAGTTGAAGGGCGGCGAAATACTCGGAACAGTACAGGAAACCACCAGCAGCGAGCACCGCATCCTGGCCCCACCGGACGCGGCAGGCGAGCTGGTGGATCTCGCTTCTCGCGGCGAATACGGCGTGGAAGACATCATCGCCCACCTGCGCATGGCGGACGGCACGATGCGCGAATTGCGGCTGTTCCATCGTTGGCCGGTGCGCACCCCGCGCCCCTACCGCGGACGCAATCATGCGGTCGAGCCGCTGCTCACCGGCCAGCGCATCCTCGACACCTTCTATCCGCTGCTCAAGGGCGGCAAGGCAGCCATTCCCGGGCCATTCGGGGCGGGCAAGACCATGCTGCAGCACCAGATCGCGCGCTGGTGCAATGCCCAGATTGTGATCTTCGTCGGCTGCGGTGAACGCGGCAATGAGCTGACCGACATTCTTGAATCCATGCCCCTGCTCACCGACCCGCACACCGGCCGGCCCCTGATGGAACGCACCCTGCTGGTGGCCAATACCTCCAACATGCCGGTGGTGGCACGCGAAGCCTCGATCTATGTGGGGATCACTCTGGCCGAATATTTCCGCGATCAGGGCTACGACGTGGTCATGGTCGCCGACTCTACCAGCCGCTGGGCCGAGGCCTTGCGGGAAGTTGCCGGTCGCCTGGGACACATGCCTGTGGAAGAAGGTTATCCAGCCTATCTGGGTTCGCGGCTGGCAGCCTTTTACGAACGGGCCGGCCGGGTGGAGACGCTTTCTGGAAGCCATGGCTCGGTCACTCTGATCGGAGCGATTTCGCCTCCTGGAGGAGATTTTTCCGAACCGGTGACCAGCCACACCAAGGAGATCATTCAAACCTTCTGGGCCCTTTCGAAGGAGCTGGCCGATGCTCGCCATTACCCGGCCATCGACTGGCTGGAGAGCTTCTCCGGCTATGTGGGCCCGGCCGCCAAGTGGTGGACGGAAAATGTGGATCGAAATTGGGAACAAGCCCGGACCCGGGCTCTGGCCCTGCTGATCCAGTCGGAAGAATTGCAGCGCATCGTCAATCTGGTCGGCGTGGAAGCCCTGTCCAGTGAGCAGCGCTGGACCCTCGAAGGCGCCTCCCTGCTCAAGGAGGGCCTGCTGCAACAAAGCGCAGTTGACGAAGTGGACAGCTATTGCGGCCCGCAAAAACAGTTTGTCCTGCTTGCGGGGCTGCTCGGCCTTTATGCCGAGGGCCTTAAATTGGTCAAGGATGGCGCGCCGGTCCAGCGCCTGCTGCAGCTTCCATTGCTGGCCCAGGCCAGGCGCTGGAAAAATCAGTTCACCGAGGATCAACGGCACGAGCTGGAGGAAAAGATCGCCGCCGCCGTGGGAGAAATAGACAAGCTCAGGCTGGACTATCCGCCCCAGCCCACCAATTTAGAACACTCAACGTGAAGAACATTGAATACCGCACCTGCGCCTCCGCCCAAGGGGGGCTCATCGTTATGAAGGGGGTGCCCAGCATTTCCGCCGGCAGCCTGGTCAGCCTGCGGGACCACACGGGCCGGCTGCGCACCGGTCTGGTAATCCGCACCGCAGAAGACAGCGTCCTGGTTGAAGTCTTCGAAGGCACCGATGACATCGACCTGGAACACACCTGGATCCGGTTTCTCGACGAGCCCTTCAGCCTGCCGGTTTCCCGCGGCATACTTGGCCGCACCTTCAACGGCGCAGGCCAGCCGCGCGATGGCCGGCCGCCCATCATTTCCGCCGACCGGCGCAACGTCAACGGCTCCCCGGTCAACCCGGCCGCGCGCGCCTATCCGCGCGAATTCATCCAGACCGGCATCTCCGCCATCGATGGTATGAACTCGCTCACGCGCGGGCAGAAACTGCCAATTTTTTCCGGCGGCGGTCTGCCGCACAACCGCGTGGCCGCGCAGATCGTGCGGCAAGCGAAGTTGTTAGGGGAGAGCGCAGCGGACTTCGTCGTCGTGTTTGCCGCCTTCGGCGTGCCCAGCACCGATGCGCGCTTCTTCCAGGAGAGCTTTGAGGAAAGCGGCGTATTGAACAAGGTGGTGGTATTCCTCAACCTGGCCGACGAGCCGGTGATCGAACGCCTGCTCACGCCCCGCGTGGCGCTGACCGCCGCCGAATACCTGGCGCACGAGCTGGACTACCACGTGCTGGTGGTGATGACAGACATGACGGCGTATGCCGAGGCGCTACGCGAAGTCGCCGTGCTGCGCGGGGACGTGCCGGCGCGCAAGGGCTATCCGGGCTATCTGTATTCCGACCTGGCGGAACTCTACGAGCGCGCGGGCAAGATCAAGGACCGGCGCGGCTCGATTACGCTGATCCCGGTGCTGTCCATGCCCTCCGACGACATTACCCATCCGATTCCCGATCTCACCGGCTACATCACCGAGGGCCAAATCGTGCTCTCCCGCGAGCTGGCTGGCCAGGGTATCTATCCGCCAGTCGCGGTGCTGCCTTCCTTGTCGCGCTTGATGAAGGACGGCATCGGCAAGAACGACACGCGCGAGGACCATCCCCATGTCGCCAGCCAGTTGTTTGCCAGCTATGCCAAAGCGCTGGAAGTGCGCGGCCTGGCCGCCATCATCGGCGCTGAAGAGTTAGGCGAATCCGACCAGCGCTATCTGGCCTTCGCCGATGCCTTCGAAAGGAACTTCATTCGTCAGGACGACGCCGAGGACCGCAGCGTTTTCGAAACCCTCAATCTGGCCTGGGATCTGCTCTCCATGCTGCCGCCGGACTTGCTGGTCAGGGTCAGCGAAGCCGAGCTTGCGCAGTATCACACTTGGCAAAGCCTGCCAAGATCCGAATCGGCCTCCGCGTGAAGAAAGGCCTCTCGCTTCCGCCGACCAAGAGCGTCCTGCTGCAGGTCCGCCGCGAGTTGCGTTTTCTGGAGCAAGGCCAGCAGATGCTGGAAAAGAAACGCGATCTGCTAACCCGCCTGATCTACGAACGGCTGGCCGTGTATCGCAAGCTGCGCGCCCAGGCAGCCGAGGAACTCCAGCGCGCCTATTACTGGCTGGGCATCGTGCAGATGCGCATGGGCAGCCAGATGCTGCGCCAGACTGCGGTAGGCTTGCAACCTGCGGTCAACCTCAAGATCACCGCACGTTCCAGCGTGGGCGTGGAATACCCCAGCGTCAGCGCCAGCCCACTGCCCTTGCAGCCGGTAGGCTTGATGTGGACCGATGTAAGTTTCGACGAAGCGCGCCTGCGTCTGCGCGAACTGATCTTGACGCTCGCCCAACTGGGCGAGGCGGAGAACGCGCTGTGGCGGCTTCTCGCCGCCAGCCGCAAGACGCGCAAGCGGGTCAACGCGCTCAAGTACAACATCATCCCGCGCTATCAGACTACGCTGCAGCACATTCGCCAGGTGCTGGAGGAAGATGAGAGAAATACGCTATTTCAGGTGAAGCTGCTGCAGGCTAGGCAAACAGCGGGATAGGGTAGCGCCCCCTTTTCCGTTAGCCAGCACTCACGCGTGGAAAACAGCTTGATGAACCTTGCTGATTCCCGATGATGGTTCACCGTGTCGATGGAGGGCATCTGACGGAAGCAACAACCGGCTGAAAAGTTTAATCGCGGCATTTAAAGCCTTCGCCTACGCGCCGCATTTCTCTTTCGCCTTCGAACAACTGGAATTCCTAGGCCAGCCGCGCCGCCTGCTTATTGCCTTGTCTGAAGACTTTAACGGCCTTCAAGATCCAAATGCTGCAAATGCATGGAAAGCTTGGTGCGTACAGCACTGAATCAGTGGTGTAAGTTTGGAAGGCTCAAAGTGCCAGGTCGCTGCCACCTCTGTGCAGCAATACGGATCGCAGACGTGCATCTCACCCACCGAAGCGACCGCATGCCTGGCCCTAATGCGCCTGCCACAGGATCGCTGTTCCCACCATGGCTGGCGCGATTCCGGACACCACGCCGACCATGCCATGCGCGATGCCAATGTCCGCCATTCAAACTCCAGTCTGTCATGTTCCTGGCAGGATGCCAATGTCCGCCATTCAAACTCCAGTCTGTCATGTTCCTGGCAGAATGCTGGGCTATCCTGAAAGCGTGTAACTCTGACAGGAGCGGGAAAATGCGTACTTTCAAGACTCTGTTCGTCGCGTCTCTGTTTCTGGGCGTCTTGCCAATCGCCTGCCCCGCTTTCGGCGCGGTGAACGAGGCAGACAAGCTGGCGGGCGGGAGCATTAGCCCCTCCTGTCCGACGACCGTTAACCGAACGGGCTCGCTTGCCGGCGCCAGCACAGGACAACGCTGCACCGCGGCTTGCCAAGTCGCATGACCACATTGGACAACCTGCTCAAACTCGTGGGCACGCCGCGCGACGGGGCGCTGTTGCGCTTTTCGCTGGGCAATGAGCTTTTGAAAGTGGGCAACGCCACAGAGGCGATCGTTCAGCTGCGCGCGGCAGTCGATTTGGATCCCTTCTTTTCCGCCGCCTGGAAATTGCTGGGCAAAGCGCTGACCGACGCGGATCACCTGCAGGAAGCGCTTGCCTCTTATCGCCAGGGCATTGCAGTGGCCGAAGCCCGAGGCGACATTCAGGCGGCAAAGGAAATGAAGGTATTCGTCCGGCGCATCGAGCGCGCCGCAGATTTCCCCGGAAAAGACCCCGGCATCGATTCGGGGGATTGAATACTTCGGGTCCGGATCGCAATAGCCTCGCGCGACGCGGACCGCGGCCTGCATACCGAAGCACTTCTCGCAGGCATAACACAAGCATTAACAGGTCCTAGCAAATGCGCGGCAGCGGGTCGTCCTCCAGTTCGTCCAGCACGCGGCGTCCCCCCAGTTCAGTTTCCAACACCACTTGAGCGTGGCCTGCATCAATTCGGCCGATCAGCGCGGCCTCTTCGCCGCCCGGCAGGGCGTGCCAGGCAGACAACACGGACTCGGCTGCCTCTGGCGCCGCCACCGCCACGATACGGCCTTCGCAGGCCAGGTAATAGGGATCGTAACCCAGCATCTCGCACACCGAAGCCACCGCATCTCTGACCGGAATGTGCTTCTGCTCCAACACTGCGGTGCAGGCCGTGGCGTGGGCAATCTCATGCGCCACCGTAGCCAGCCCGCCGCGAGTGGGATCGCGCATGAATTTAACGCCGGGCAGATTCCAAACGGCCCGCGCCAGGGGTAGAACCGAGGCTGAATCGGATTGCACCTCGCCGGACAGGCCGAACTGTTCGCGCGCCAGCATCACTGAAATGCCATGGTCGCCGACTGGACCGGACACCAGCACCCGGTCGCCTGGCGAGATCTGTTTGAGATGGAGCGGCTGCCGTGCGGCGCGCACGCCGATGCCGGCGACGGAGACATACAACCCGCCCCCTTCCCCGCGCCGTACCACCTTGGTGTCGCCGGCCGCCACCTGCACGCCGTTTTCCTTTGCCGCGCTGGCAAAGCTGGCGATCAGACGCTCCAGCACCGCCACTTCCAGACCTTCCTCGATGATGGCGGAAAGCGTGAAGTATCGCGGCTCCGCGCCCGCCACGGCGAGATCGTTCACCACCCCATGGACAGCGAGGGAGCCTAGATTGCCGCCGGGAAACTCCAGCGGCTGCACGGTAAAACCATCGGTGGTAACCATGATTTCGCCGCTCAGTCCGGGCAGAAGCGCCGCATCTGCGTCGGTATCCAAAGCCGGATTGGCGAGATGTTTTGCAAACAGCTCAGCGATCAGTTCGCGCATGAAGCGCCCGCCGTTGCCATGCGCCAGGAGGATGCGGTTTTCATTCATGGTTTGTAATCCGAGTAGAGAAATTCCATCACTTGTCCCAAGCATACGCCGGCCTCATTGACCGACACCAGCATGGGAAGGCGCACCTGAAAGCCTGCGTTATCCAGAAGTGCAGTGCCTTGCCTTGGTCGGCGAGCGGCCGATTCTGGAACACGCCACCGGTAAGCCCCACGTCGCGACCGATCGCGTAATGAAATGTCCTCGGGCAGAAGAATCCTCATCTCGATCAGTCGGCCGTCCTATAAATGAAAGGTGAAACGCCAACCGGCTCAGAACCAATTGGAATCCGCATGGCCAAAGCTTCAGGAAATCGCGTAAATTGCCATGCCAACGGCCAACCGATTAAAGGAAGCATTATGGAACACGTGCGTCGTATGCTGCTCATGCCCGTTCTGTTGCTGCTATTGCTGCCCGCTGCATCCGCGCGGGCCGATGATGACGAGACCTGGACGCCCACGCCGCCGCGCCTGAGCTTCATCGACGGACAGGTTTCCTACTGGCGCCCGGGCGCGGACGACTGGGTCAGCGCGCCTGCCAATCTGCCCTTGGCTGAGGGGGATGCGCTCTACACCGGGCAAAACGCCAATCTTGAAGTGCAATTCGGCAGCCGCAGCTTTGTGCGCGCGGATGAGAATACTCAGCTAAGCCTGGTGAACCAGGAAGAGCATTTTATTCAGTTCGAGCTCACCGACGGCCTGGTTTCCTTCGACATCCGCAATATTTCGGAAGGTGACACGGTGGAAGTCGATACGCCCAACGCAGTCTTCACGATTGAGCATCCCGGCAATTACCGGGTGGATGTGGACGCTCAGGATACTCACTTCATCACCCGGGATGGCGGCCGCGCCACCGTTACCACGGCCGATGGCCGCTCCATGAGCATCTATCCTTCCGAGGATATTGTCGTCACCGGCACCAACCCGGCCCAGGTGGCTACCTATGCAGCGCCGGCGCCAGACGCCTGGGATCGCTGGAACGACGAGCGCACAAGCCGGCTGACGGAATCAGTGAGCACCCGTTATCTTCCGCCCGATGTCTATGGCGCGGAAGATCTGGACAATTACGGCCAGTGGCGAATCGTGCAGGAGTACGGTCCGGTATGGATACCCTACGGCGTCGGTGCGGACTGGATTCCCTACAGCACCGGTTCCTGGGTCTGGGACCCTTACTACGAATGGACGTGGATCGATGACGCGCCCTGGGGCTGGGCGCCATTCCATTATGGCCGCTGGGTGGAAATCGGTGGCTTGTGGGCTTGGGCACCCGGACCCGTCGTAAGGCGATCGGACTACTGCCCCGCTCTGGTGAGCTTTCTGGTCCGCGGTGGGGACGTCTCCCTGCGCGCCGGCTTCGGTGCGCCCGGCCTGTCCTGGGTTGCCTTGAGCTGGGGAGAGCCTGTCCTGCCCTGGTGGGGCCGGCGCGATTTCCGCGGCCATCCGCATTGGGCCGGATGGGGCGGACCGCGCATTGTCAACAATGTAGTTGTCAGCCGCACGACAGTGATCAATGTGAACAATATCCATTACCACAATGCCAGCCTGCCCCGCGCCGTCGTTACCGTGCCCGCGGACAAGTTCGGCCGGGCGAGGTTCCGCGCCACGCCGGTGACCGACGTTCGCCATGAAGATTACCGCCCGGTGCACGGCGAACTGCCGATCAAACCTTCACACCTGAGCCTCACCGGCGGCGCTCCGGCGGGCCTGCGTCCGCCGCGCGACATCATTACCCGCCGAGTGGTGGCCGGCCATCCTCCGCGCGAGCGAACCCTGCCCTGGCAAAACGAAGGGCCCCGGTCTCAACCGGCTCAGACCGGCCCAGCGCCTAATATTGTGAAGCCGCCCTCACCGCGCGATCGCGAGACTCGTACGCTGCCACGGCCGCCTTTCGGCCCACAGGCCGGCCCGGAACGCAGACCCCTCCCCTTGCCGCCGCGCTTTGGCGACGTTCGCACTGCTCCACCGCCTGGGCTGCCGCCGCAAAGCACCGCCAGCCCGGACTTCAACCGTACGCCGGACAGCGTGCGCAGAACGGTTCCGTTTAGTGTTCATCCTGTTGCGCCGCCTGCCCAACCCGTTCCAGGACCCGCTCATCCCGCTCCATCGCCAAGTGCGGTTCCGCCCGGCGTCGGCCACCCAGCACCCTCGGGGCTACAGAATCGATCGGAACGCCAGAGACCTTTCGAGTTGCCACCACGGCAAGAAATCAGGCGAGGAGGAAACGCGCAAGCCCTGCCGGGCACTCCCGGCAACCAGACGTATCAGAGGCCGGCGGGCGAAAACCGCCGCTGGAACAGGGATGACGGCCGCGGCAATCAATAGGCTGCCGCGGGGTCTTGGGTCTGTTGATCAAGCGAAGCCAGCGCTTTGGCCAGGCGCCACATGCAGTCACGCGATATTCAATTTGATCAATAGGGAAGCATAAGGCCGGCGCGATGATACGGAAGGCTATAGTCGCCACCGCCAGCTTCCCGCGACCGGGTTCCGCTCTCAACGCGGAATCAAGGTTCCTGCCTATCTGTTGAGCGCCTCTTGCCCTGCCTGCGCCAGAGTTCCAGGCAATCCAAGCCGCAGAAGTGGGCGATGTAATCGGCCGCCTCTTCGCGTATCGCATCGCTCTCCGGTAGTTCCGTCAGGCACATTTCGCAGGTGAGCACGGTGCACTGGTCGTCACTTCCGCAGTCAAGTACCTGCGCCCCGGAAGGGGTAAGATTGTCACGGTGCATAGCCATACATTTCTCCAATTTGCTGCGCCGGAAACATCGTTCTGGACTCGCACCGCCTGAAACCGCGGCACCGACCCCATCGCCGGCCCAAACCATCATGATTTGAGTTTAGGCAATTAATAAAGGTTTCGACATGCAATATTCGCTGCTCCCACCCCGTCCCCGAGACAGCCACAAAGGACAATTTGGCTGGGTTGGCGTTGTGGGCGGCGCACCGGGAATGGTGGGGGCCGCGCTTCTGGCCGGCCGTTCAGCCCTCAAAAGCGGCGCAGGCCGGGTAACGCTGGGTTTGCTGGATGAGCGGGTGGCGGTGGACTTCACCCGCCCGGAACTCATGTTCGCGGCGCCCGAAAAACTGGTGGAAGACGCGCAATTAAGCGTGATGGCGCTGGGCCCGGGATTGGGCCAGGGCGAACACGCGCTCGCCCTGCTGAAAAAGGCACTGGCCCTGCCCTGCCCACTGGTGCTGGACGCGGATGGCTTGAATCTGCTGGCCTCCCATGCTGAGGTCAAGGACACGCTCGTGCGCCGATCCCTACCCACGCTGCTGACCCCGCATCCGGGCGAAGCCGCACGCCTGCTTGGCTGCAGTGTCGCCGAGGTGCAGGCAGACCGATCGGCGACCGCCCGAAGGATTGCCGAATCTTTTCGCGCCTGGACTGTGCTCAAGGGCGCAGGCAGTGTGATTGCCCAGCCGGACGGAAGCGTCAGCGTCAACTCCAGCGGCTGTCCGGCCATGGCGGCAGCAGGCATGGGCGACGTACTGACCGGCCTGATCGCAGGACTGATCGCCCAAGGCCTGGAACCGGGCCGGGCGATGGAAGCCGGCGTCTATTTGCATGGCGCAGCCGGCGAGCGGGTCTGGAAGGAGAACGGCCATCCGCCGTCAATAGCTGCGTCGGATTTGATCGACTCGATAAGCGCCAATTTGGGGACAAGCTGAAGGCGCGCTATCCGTCAGCGCCAGCGTCAGAACCTCGTGGCGGTCCAGTCAGCCATTCTTCTCATCAACGCGCGCCGCTTCGTTCGCAAATGCAAGGCAGGCTCTTGCGGCCCTCCTTAACAGAGCCGGCCCTTGAGATAGGCGGCAAATTCCTCAGCCACTTCGGGGTGACGCAGGGCATGCTCCACCGTGGCCTGCAGATATCCCAGTTTGCTGCCGCAGTCATAGCGCACCGCATCATAGGCATATGCCAGCACCTGCTGTTCCTTTAGCAACGCGGAAATCGCATCAGTGAGTTGCAGTTCGCCTCCCGCGCCTGGCTCCAGACTTTGAATGAAATGAAAAATGCGCGGGGTCAAAATATACCGCCCCACTACGCCCAGGGTCGAGGGCGCGTCCTTCGGTTCGGGTTTTTCCACGATGGCGTTCACCCGGGATATGCGGTCAGTCAGCGCACTGGCGTCCACGATGCCGTAGGAGGCGGTATCCTGCCGCGCCACCTGTTGCACCCCGAGAATCGAGCAGCGGTAGTAGTTGTACTGATCGACCATCTGCTTCATTACCGGGATGTCCGCATCCAGCAGGTCGTCCGCCAGAATCACGGCAAAGGGTTCATTGCCCACCACCGGCTGGGCGCACAGCACGGCGTGGCCCAGACCGAGCGCCTCCGCCTGACGGATATAGATGAAATTGACACCAGCCGGCCGTATCGACTTGACCAGTTCCAGGGTGTCGTCCTTGCCGCGCATCGCCAGTTCGGTTTCCAGTTCGTAGGCCTTGTCGAAGTGGTCTTCCACTGTGCGCTTGGTGCGGCTGCTGATGAAGATGATATCGGTGATGCCCGCCGCCACGGCTTCTTCCACCGCATACTGGATCAGCGGCTTGTCGACGATCGGCAACATTTCCTTGGGGCTCGCCTTGGTAGCTGGCAGGAAGCGGGTCCCCAAGCCCGCTACAGGGAATACTGCTTTTTTGACTGTTTGCATAATTGATCATTCCTTATCAATCCTGGAAGCGGCCGGGTCCCCCACCGCTCCGACCAATTTTAGCAATTCATCTTCGTTCAAAATGGCGACGCCCAATTCCTGTGCCTTTACCAGTTTGCTGCCCGCTTCTTCTCCCGCCACCACATAGTCGGTTTTTCTTGATACCGAGCCGGCCACCTTGCCCCCCGCCGCCTCGATCTTTTCCTTCGCGGCTTCCCGTCTCAGGCTCGGCAAGGTCCCGGTAAGCACCAATGTCTTGCCGGCAGGGCCGCCGCGCCGAGCCTGACGACAGATGCGTGCTCGATCCAGATGATACCAGCCGCCCGCAACTGCGAGATGACCGCTTGATTATGTGGTTCGCGAAAAACTGAGTGATCTTTGCGAGACCACCGGCCCGACATCCGGCACCTGTGCGAGCCCCGCCTCGTCAGCCTTCATAAGTCCGCCAGCCTGCCGAAATGTCTGGCCAAATCTTTTGCCTGGCTTCTCCCACATTGCGAATACCCAGAGCAAAGATGAACCGCGCCAAAGTGGTGTGCTTGCTCTTCTCGATTGCGTGAGGAGGTTGGCAGCGGAGATATCCCCCATCCGATCCAAGACCGGCCACCTGGTCCAATTGCAAACTGTAGAGCTCGGCCGCGGTTTGCAACCATGCCTTGGTCGACCAGTTGATCAATCAGTTTTTCCCCCAAGCCTTCGATATCCATGGCCCGGCGCGAGGCAAAATGCAACAGGGCCTGTTGCGCTGCGCAGGACAATTCAGACCCCCGGTGCAACGCGCCACCGCTTCATCCACGAGCCGCACCACACGGCTGCCACAAATCGGGCAGCGGCTGGGCATGACAAAGTGTCTGGCATCGGTCGGGCGCCGCTCCTTGATGACTGACACCACCTCAGGAATCACGTCGCCTGCGCGACGCACTGATACCCAGTCTCCGATCATCACATCCTTGCGGCCGACCTCGTCCTCATTGTGCAGCGTGGCATTGGTCACCGTCACGCCGCCGACAAATACCGGGGTAAGCCGGGCCACGGGCGTAATGGCACCGGTGCGTCCCACTTGCACATCAATACTCCAGCACCTGGGTAATCTGCTCCTGCGCAGGATACTTGTGCGCCACTGCCCATGCCGGCTCGCGATTGCGAAATCCCAGCTTGTCCTGCAGAGCGAGCGAGTTGACCTTGTACACCACCCCGTCAATGTCGAACGGCAAGCTGTCGCGCTTGGCCGCAATGTATTGATGAAAGGCGACGAGCACATCCGCGCCTGCGCCAACCGTGCGCTGTTCACTGACGGGGATGCCGAGATCGGCCAATGCATCAAGCATCGCGCTATGCGTGGGTGGCAAGGCCCAGCCCTGCACTTCGCCAATGCCATAGGCAAAAAAGGAAAGCGGTCGCTGCGCGGCAAGTCTGGAATCCAGTTGGCGGATACTGCCCGCGGCACCGTTGCGCGGGTTGATAAGAGGTGGTTTGCCCTGCGCACGCTGGCGTGCGTTGTAACGCTCAAAATCAGCGTGTTTCATGATGACTTCACCCCGCACTTCCAGCACGGCGGGAACACGATCTGCCGCCAGCTTGAGGGGAATGCCGCGGATGGTGCGGACATTTTCCGTGACATCTTCGCCGGTTTCGCCGTCGCCACGCGTCGCCCCCTGAACCAGCACTCCGCCGACGTATCGCAGATTGATCGCCAGGCCATCGAACTTGAGTTCGGCAGCGTATTCGACGGGCGGATCCGATTCGTTCAATTTCAGCTTGTTGCGAACCTTCCTGTCGAAATTTACCGCTCCGGTCGGGCTGGCGTCCGACTCGGTTTCGATCGACAGCATGGGTACCGCATGGCGCACCGGAGCAAAGGAATCCAGCACTTTCCCGCCCACCCGCTGAGTGGGCGACTCGGGAGTAAGCAACTGGGGGTATTGCGTCTCCAGGGCCTGAAGCTCGCGGAACAGCCGGTCATATTCGCTGTCCGGAATCTCCGGATCGTCGAGTACGTAGTAGCGATAATTGTGATGTTCGAGCTGCTCACGCAGACGCCGGGCCTGGGCCTCAGCCTCGGCCGGGACGGTCAGGGGACCTCCAATCAAATCTTTCATGGGCCCATGAAGGACTTAATCAGAGGTTCCTTAGGAAAACAGCCGCAGCGCCAGGTCGCTGCCGGCGGAAATGCCCCGGGTTTCCATGCGGCCATAGATCTGCGCAAGCTGCTGACGAATCCGCTCGATGCCGGTGTCGGTCAGCGGCCGCAGGTTGTCGTCCACCAGCAGACCATTGACCTCATGGGCCAGTTTGCGGCCCAGTGCAACCATGCTGTCAAAGATCTTCAGGCCATCCGGCACCCGGGGCACATCGAACAGCAGGGTCACTCCACGGGTGGAAAAGCTGTCGAGGCTCTCAGGCGAGAAGGGTGTCGATTCGTGGTTGCACAGGGAAAACAGGATTTCGCCGCGCCGGTCCTGGAGTTGATAGGTGCCGTCCGGAGCGAGCACCATGCCGGCAATATCGGCCTCCTGGCGCACGTGGTTCATGGGCAGGCTCTCTTCCCCGCGAGCGACCACGTTGAGCCCGATCAGCACATCGACATCGACGCAGAATAGATCCAGGACCCGCGCCCGTTCCAGCGCGCTAACGAAATCATCACAACTGACTCGCAGGCTGTGCGGCTCGGCATGGTCACGCACCAGGGCACACAGGGCAGTCAATTCCTGCTCACTGACGCTGCCATTGCGGTCAGCCAGTTGCATGCTCACGATGATTTCCCGGTAATGGACGTCAGACCAGATGCGAAGCTCCTCCCAGCCATCGCCGTTGACCGGATAGCCCATCCAGCGCACCTGTTTTCCCAGGGTTCGGGATTGCGCCACCGCATCGGAAAAGACGCCGGACAGTATGCCATCGCCCTTGACCTGAATGCGGTATTCAATGGCCTGCTCATGCGGGCTGTACGGCGGGACCGGCGCCAACGGAGCGGCCTCCTGCACTGGCTTGGCGGGAACCGTGACGCGGGGCGACGCAGCGGCCTCTTCTACCGGCTTTGCCGGAACCACAACGCGGGGCGCAGGCCTGGGCACTTCCTGAGCCGGTGCCGCTTTGGGCGCCAGGGTTTCGGCAGGTTTGGCGACCGGGGTGGAAACAGACTGCGGCGCTTGCTCGAAACGCGGCTCCTGCAGTCCGGTGGCCCGATCCAGGCCGGACAAGTCATGTTCGAACTGGGGCTCCCGCACTTCCGGCTCGACCCGTTGATGAGGCGCCCTTGCTGACGGGGAATACGCCTCAATGGGAGCCTTGTCCATAAGGGGGTCGCGTTCCAGGGAGCGGAAGGTGGCTTCGGCCTGCTTGCGATAGCGCCGCTCCTGGATGCGGTTATAGCCCAGGACGCCGATCACGGCCACTGCGCCGAATACCGCCAATGCGATCTGCAATTCACTCATTGCTTGTTCTCTTGCGACTCACGCGAAACTGTACTGCCAACCACCCTGACATAGATTTCACCGGGGCGGATCATGCCCAGTTCGGAACGCGCCCGCTCCTCAATGGCGTCCTTGCCCTGCTTGAGATCCTGAACCTCAGCGGCAAAGGCTGCATTGCGCTGACGCAGTTTGTCATTCAACTGGCGCTGCTCTTCCACTTTGCGATCGTCGGACAGCAGCCTTAGCCACCCCGTGTCGCCAAACCAGAGCGGGTATTGTAATAGCAGGATCAGCACAATAAGCGCCGGGGTTAGCCACTTCACGCTCGTCTCGACAATCTCGTCCGGCAAGATGATTGCTCGCCCCGCCTTCGTTCACCGTCCAAGCATTTTTCTGCGCTGTCCACGAGTAGCGTCATCAATCAACGAATGGAGTAGAACGCCTCTTTGCCCGGATAGGCGGCGCCCTCACCCAGTTCCTCTTCAATCCGGAGCAACTGATTGTACTTGGCCATGCGATCCGATCGGGACAGCGACCCGGTCTTGATCTGCAGGGCATTGGTCGCCACCGCCAGATCCGCAATCGTCGAGTCCTCGGTTTCGCCGGAGCGATGCGAAATGACGCAAGTATAGCCCGCACGCTTGGCGGTTTCGATTGCCTCGAAAGTCTCGCTCAGGGTCCCGATCTGGTTGAGTTTGATCAGGATGGAGTTGGCGATGCCTTTTTCTATCCCTTGCCGGAGAATCTTTGCGTTGGTCACAAAGATATCATCCCCCACCAGCTGGATTTTGTGGCCCAGCTTCTTGCTCAGGATTGCCCAGCCTTCCCAGTCGTCCTCCGCCATGCCGTCCTCGATGCTGAGGATAGGATAGCTGTCGCACCAGGCCGCCAGATAATCGGCGAACTGTGCTGAGCCGAACTTGAGGCCTTCGGCCTTGATGTGATACTTGCCGTCCTTGTAGAACTCGCTGGCGGCACAGTCCAATCCGATGGCGATGTCCTCGCCGGGCGTGAAACCGGCGGCGGAAATTGCCTCCACAATCAGCTTGAGGGCGGTTTCATTGGATTCCAGATTGGGCGCAAAGCCGCCCTCGTCGCCCACCGTGGTGGCCATGCCCTTGCCATTCAGCAGTTTCTTCAAGGCATGGAACACTTCGGCCCCATAGCGCAGGGCTTCACGGAAGCTCTCGGCACCGACAGGAATGACCATGAATTCCTGCATGTCTATGCTGTTGTTGGCATGCACCCCGCCGTTGACGATGTTCATCAGCGGAACCGGCAGACTCATGGGCGCCGCGCCGCCCAGATAGCGATACAGAGGAAGGCCAGCCTGCTCCGCCGCGGCCCGCGCCGTCGCCACGGATACGGCAAGAATGGCATTGGCGCCCAGGCGTGACTTGGTCGCGGTGCCATCCAGTTCAATCAGGCTGCGGTCGATAAATGCCTGGTCCTCGGCATCCAGCCCCAGCAGGGCTTCACAGATTTCGGTATTGACGTTTTCGACCGCCCTCAGTACGCCTTTGCCCAGATAGCGCGACTTGTCGCCGTCGCGCAATTCGAGGGCCTCGCGGCTGCCGGTGGACGCGCCGGAGGGCACCGCCGCCCGGCCCATTACGCCGGACTCGAGCAATACATCCGCTTCCACTGTGGGGTTGCCGCGCGAATCCAAAATCTCGCGGGCGATCACATCGACAATTGCACTCAATTTCTATCCTTGCGTTCGGCAGTTACAAAGAGGGCATCAGGACAGGAGGTCTTCTGCTTTGTATTGCTCTTCTGCTCCTGGCCTCCCTGTTCAACTCTTTGCCACTTTGTCTTCCATAAACCCGCGCTGCTTTACCAGCGCATCGATTTCCTTCAGGGTCTCGAGCAATTCCTGCATCATGTTCAGCGGCCAGGCATTGGGCCCATCTGACAGCGCACGTTCCGGATCGGGATGGGTTTCCGCGAACAGACCGGCAACGCCGGAGGCGACCGCAGCGCGCGCCAGCACCGGCACGAACTCGCGCTGGCCGCCGGACCGGTCGCCCTGCCCGCCGGGCTGCTGCACCGAGTGGGTAGCGTCAAACACCACGGGACAGCCTGTATCACGCATGACCATCAAGCCCCGCATATCGGAAATGAGCGTGTTGTAGCCGAAGCTCACCCCGCGCTCGCACACCATGATCTGGTCGTTGCCCACCGCACGGGCCTTGTCCACCACATTCTGCATGTCCCAGGGAGCAAGAAACTGGCCCTTCTTGATGTTGACCGCCTTGCCCTGGCGCGCCACATTCTGGATGAAGTTGGTCTGCCGGCACAGGAACGCCGGCGTCTGCAGCACATCCACCACCGCTGCAACTTCTTTCAGCGGCGTGTCCTCATGAACATCAGTCAGCACCGGCACGCCGATCTTCTTCCTTACTTCGGAAAGGATGCGCAGTCCTTGGTCCACGCCCAGGCCGCGAAAGCTTTTCGCCGATGAGCGGTTGGCCTTGTCAAACGAGGACTTGTATATGAATGGCACGTTCAGCGAGGCGCAGATTTCCTTGAGCCGACCCGCCGTATCCATGGCCAGTTGCTCGGATTCAATCACGCAGGGGCCGCTGATGAGAAACAGCGGCTGATCGAGGCCCGCTTCAAAGCCGCATAGCTTCATGCCGCCTCCCGATTGTTTCTGGCCTTTTGCGCCAACGCCGCCTCGACGAAGGCTTTGAACAGCGGATGCCCGTCGCGCGGGTTGCTGGTGAACTCGGGATGAAACTGACAGCCGACAAACCAGGGATGCTTGTCCTGCGGCAGTTCTATCATCTCGCACAATTCGGTGCCGGGCGCACGGCCCGAGACCACCAGTCCTTTGGCTTCGAGCTGGCTCAGCAGTGTGTTGTTGACCTCATAGCGGTGACGGTGGCGTTCCATGATCTCGGGCTGGCCGTATACGCGTCGGGTCAAGGAGCCCTCGGCCAATTTGCAGACCTGCCCGCCGAGCCGCATGGTGCCGCCCATGATCGGATTGCTCGCTGCGTATTTCCACGCGGCCTTCGCGGTCCAGCCATTCGGTGATCAAACCAATCACCGGGTAAGGCGTCGCGGGTTCGAACTCGGTGGAATGCGCACCGTTCATGCCGGCCACGTCACGCGCATACTCCACCACTGCCAACTGCATGCCGAGGCAGATTCCCAGATAGGGCACCCGGTTTTCACGCGCATAGCGAATGGCGGCCATCTTCCCTTCCACACCACGTTTGCCAAATCCGCCGGGGACCAGAATGGCATCCATGTCTTTCAGGCAATCGACCCCCTTGCTCTCGATACTTTCAGAATCGATGTAATGAACATTGACCCGGCTGTGGGTATGGATGCCGGCATGGACCATGGCTTCCGACAGCGATTTGTACGATTCGGTCAGGTCCACGTATTTGCCGACAAACGCCACATTGACTTCATGCGCCGGATTTTCCAGCGCATGCACCAGATTCTTCCATACCGTCAGATCGGCCGCTCGCGCTAGGATGCCCAGCTTGTGGCACACGATCTCGTCGAGTATCTGGTCGTGCAGCATGGTGGGGATCTTGTAGATCGAGTCCGCATCCAGCACTTGAATCACCGCTTCGGGCTGCACATTGGTGAACAGCGCGATCTTGCGCCGCTCCTCCGCGGGAATTTCCCGATCGGCCCGACACAACAGGATATCCGGCTGTATGCCGATTTCACGCAGTTCCTTGACCGAATGCTGGGTCGGTTTGGTCTTAAGCTCGCCCGCTGTCGGAATATAGGGCAACAGCGTTAGATGAATGAAGCAGGTGTTAATGCGCCCTTCCTCTATGCCCATCTGGCGGATGGCTTCCAGAAACGGCAGCGATTCGATATCACCCACCGTGCCGCCGATTTCCACCAGCGCGACATCCGCCTTCCCTGCGCCCGAACGAATATGCAGTTTGATCTCGTCCGTAATGTGCGGAATGACCTGCACCGTGCCGCCGAGATAGTCGCCCCGGCGCTCCTTGTCGATCACGCACTTGTAGATCTGTCCGGTGGTGAAATTGTTGCCCTTGCCCATCTTCGCGCGGGAAAAACGTTCGTAGTGCCCCAAATCCAGATCGGTCTCGGCCCCATCTTCCGTCACGAACACCTCGCCGTGCTGGAACGGACTCATCGTTCCAGGGTCCACGTTGATGTAGGGATCAAGTTTTAACAGGGTGACTTTGAGGCCACGGGATTCGAGAATCGCGGCCAGGGAAGCAGAGGCGATGCCTTTACCTAAGGAAGACACCACACCGCCGGTGACAAACACATACTTGGTCATGGTTATGGGCGGGACGGGCAATGCCGAATTCTACCCCATTGAACCTTCGGTCAACTATCCGAGGCCGGCTCAGGAACAGCCGAACCTGAATGCTCGTGAATTCAGCAGCACGCACACGGGTGCGCCGGATTGGGCAAGCGGTGTTCAGCGTGTCCGCTCGCGCCATCTCGCTGCCGGGTCAACCGGGTTCAACCGAAAGAATATTCAGCGCCTCGTTCCATGCACGCCGGTCAGCTCAAGCGCATACAATGATCGATCCACGAGTACCCCTTTACATGGGTGGTTTTAATAACTATAATGCGAATTGTTCTTATTTAAGTTCCGGGTTAAAGCCAAATGAGTGCTTCCCTGTCCCTTGCCCATCTCAAGCCTGGTGATCACGCGGTCATCTCTCACTTGAAAGTGGACGAAGCCTTGTATCAGCGCCTGTCGGCGATGGGGCTGCGGATTGGCCGTTCGGTGCGCGTGGTGCGGCGTGCCGCCCTCTCCGGTCCGATCCAGGTGCGGGTGGGATTTACCGACCTGATCCTGCGCCTGGCCGACGCCCGCAATATCTCCGTCACCGCGGTCAACTGATTCATCGTCAGCGTCCCCTCGCTCACCCGACCGGTCAACCTTGAAACGTCTTGCCCTGCTCGGTATGCCCAACACGGGCAAATCCACATTCTTCAATCGGCTGACGGGCGCCAGCGCCCGAGTGGGCAACTGGCCCGGCGTCACGGTGGATCTGCTGGGCGCGAAGATCCTGCTCGGGGCGCACATGGTCGAGGCCGTGGATCTGCCCGGCGTGTACGACCTGCACGGCTTCACCGAAGACGAATTGGTGGTGCGTCACTTTCTGGAAAACAATCCGGTAGATGTGGTGGCGATCATCCTCAATTCCGGCCAGATCGAACACCAGCTTTCCCTTGCCCTTCAAGCCAAGCAACTGGGCCTGCCCGCGGTACTGTTCCTCAACATGCGCGACGAGGCGGATCACATGGGCATCCGTATCGACACCCGGCGCATGAGCGAGGATTTGGGCATGCCGGTGTTGAGCCTGAGCGCCAAGTATGGCCAGGGATTTGCCGAGGCAAAGAACATGCTGAGCGGCATGCTGGCCATCAGCGAAAGCCGGCCCGGCCTCGACGATCTGCGCGTCCGGCTGGCGCCCGACGACCAGATCGAGAGGCAGATGCATACCGTGCTGAGCCGCTCGGTCATGCTCCCCACCCTGTTGCCGGAAAGTTTTACCGCCCGCCTCGACAAGGTGCTGCTGCATCCCTGGCTGGGCCTGCCGATATTCTTCGGCGTCATGTACCTGCTGTTCCAGGGCATCTTCCTTCTTGGCGCGCCTTTGCAGAAAGCGGTGGGATGGCTGCTTGACCAGGTCAGCCAGCACGCGCTGGAACCCATCCTTGCCGGCAGTCCGGTGTGGCTGCATGGTCTGCTCATCGACGGCATCTACAACGGCGTCGGCACTGTGGCTTCCTTCGTGCCCATCATCGTGCTGTTCTTTCTGTTCATGGCTGTGGTGGAAGACACCGGCTACCTGTCGCGCGCCGCGTTTCTCATGGACAGCCTCATGTCCCGCCTGGGGCTCGATGGCCGCAGCTTCGTCATGCTGCTGATGGGCTTCGGCTGCAACGTGCCCGCCCTCATGGGCACACGGGTCATGCGCTCGCGCGCCCTGCGCCTGCTGACCATGCTGGTGATCCCCTTCTCGCTCTGCTCGGCGCGGCTGCAGGTCTTCATCTTCATCACCGCCGCGCTGTTTTCCCCCAGCCATGCGCCGCTGGTGCTGTTCTCGCTGTACCTGATGAGCTTTGCCACGGCCATTTTCACCGCGCTCATCTTCAAGCGGAAATTCAAGAACACCGAGCCCTTTGTCCTGGAGCTGCCGCCCTTCCGCCTGCCCACCACACGCCAACTCTGGCTGCGCGGCTGGCAGGAAGTCCGCCACTTTCTGAACCGCGCCACCAAGTTCATCATCAGCGGCGTGGTGCTCGTCTGGGCCCTGACCCACCTGCCGCCCGGCGTCGCGGAAGCCAGCGCGCAAACCTTCGCCGGCCAGTTGGGCAATCTGTTGTCCCCCTTCCTTGACCCGCTGGGCATCCACCAGCAACTGGCGATCGCCCTCATATTCGGCTTTGTCGCCAAGGAAATCGTGATCGGCGCCCTGGCGGTCATCTTCGGCATGCAGGGCACCGCCCTGGTCGGCCAGCTTGCGCACAGCATGGACTGGACCCAGGCCTATTCCTTCATGCTGTTCACCCTCATCTACACCCCCTGCCTGTCCACCATCGCCACCATGAAGAGCGAGTCGCGCAGCAACCTGTACACCATCGGGTCTGTGGCCTGGTCGCTGGGATTGGCGTGGGGAGTGTCGTTCGTGTTCTATCAGAGTGCCAAGGCGCTGGGTTACTAGGGCCCGCGGCAGCACGCTCGGCCAAACCGCAACACCCCCTTCTCTTCCTGGCCGGGCTATGCTGGAAACGCCTGACCGCGCCACCATACAGCCCTCTCTGTAGCGCAGTCAGTTCCATAGACCTCCCATCAGGAGAAGGCGAACCGATGGACATGTCCTGGACCCAGCAAGCGGTCGTGTTCCTGGCGGCAGCGGTCATCACTGTGCCGCTGTTCAAACGCCTGGGCCTGGGCGCGGTGCTGGGCTATCTGATCGCCGGCATTCTCATCGGGCCGCGCGTGCTCGGCTTCGTCAGCAAGGTCGAGATGACCCTGCACTTCGCCGAACTGGGCGTGGTGCTGCTGCTCTTCGTCATCGGGCTGGAGCTGCAACCCTCGCGCCTGTGGGCACTGCGCCGTCCGGTGTTCGGCCTGGGCAGCGCCCAGGTGCTCGTCACCGGATTGATCCTCGGCGGCGCGGGGCTGGCCTTCGGCCTTTCACCCACTGCCGCGTTCATGGCCGGGCTGTCGCTGTCGCTCTCCTCCACCGCGCTGGCGCTGCAGATGCTGGCGGAGCGAAAGCAGCTCACCACCCACTACGGCCGCGCCTCGTTTGCCATCCTGTTGTTCCAGGACCTGGCCGCGATACCGCTGCTGGCCGTTCTGCCCCTGCTCGGCGCCGGCGTCCACGACCAGGGCTGGGACTGGACCGGCACGGCGCGCGCAGCGGCCGTGGTGCTGGCGGTCATCCTCATCGGGCGCCTGCTGCTGCGCCCCTATCTGCGCTTGGCCGCCTCCGCCGACAGCCACGAAGTGTTCATCGCCGCCACCCTGCTGGTGGTGGTGGGCACCGCCCTCCTAATGCAGCAGGCCGGCCTGTCGATGGCGCTGGGCTCGTTTCTTGCCGGCGTGCTGCTGGCCGATTCGGAATACCGCCACGAACTGGAAGCCGACATCGAGCCGTTCAAGGGCCTGCTGCTGGGCCTGTTCTTCATCGCCGTCGGCATGTCGGTCGATTTGCGCCTGGTCATACAGCAGCCGCTTCTGCTGGTTGGATTGACGCTTGGCCTGATGGCGACCAAGGCCCTGGTGCTCTATGTCATCGCACGGCTGGGACGCTACAGCCACGGCGCGGCGGTCAACCTTGCGCTCACCATCTCCCAGGGCGGAGAGTTTGCCTTCGTGCTGTTCGGCGTTGCCGCCGGCGCGCAGGTGCTCGACGCGGCGCTGTCCGACAAGCTCGTCGTCGTGGTTTCGCTGTCCATGGCCCTCACTCCGCTGCTGGTCACCTTGAACGAGAAGGTGCTCAAGATCGGCCACGCCGTTGCCGAGACCCAGCCCTTCGATCGCATCGAGCCGCGCGAGCACCGCGTCATCATCGCCGGCTTCGGCCGCTTCGGCCAGATGATCGCGCGCACCCTGCGCATGAAAAAGATCCCCTTCACCGCGCTGGAAGCCAGCTTCGAGCAGGTTGATTTCGTGCGCAAGTTCGGCAGCAAGATCTATTTCGGCGACGCCTCGCGCCTTGACCTGCTACGCGCCGCGCACGCCGACCAGGCGGAGATCTTCGTGCTCGCCATCGACGACATCGAAGCGTCGGTGCGCACCGCCGAAATGGTCAAAAAGCATTATCCGCACCTCAAGATCTACGCCCGCGCGCGCAACCGCGCGCACGCCTACCGCCTGATGGACGTGGGCGTGGACAAACTGATCCGCGAGACCTTCCTGTCCAGCCTGGAACTGGCGCGCGACGTGCTCGTCGGGCTGGGTTATCCCATCGCCGAAGCCGATGAAGCCGTGCGAGTCTTCCGCCGGCACGACGAAGACCTGCTCGCGAAGCAGCACAAGATCCATGAGGACGAGGCACAGCTCATCGCCTCTGCCCGCCAGGGTGCAGAAGAGCTGGAGCGGCTGTTTGGCGAGGATACGCAGGCGACGAAGTGAAGAGAAAACGCGCTTCTCCGAATGGCGCACTCGCGGCATAATCCCTGGCGGAGACAAGCATGAACAACATCATCGAACAGCGCCGCAGCGAAGTCGCCGCCCTGTGCCGCCGTGCCGGCGCCCGGCGGCTGGACGCATTCGGCTCCGCTGTCCGGGCAGACTTCGACCCTGCCAAGAGCGATCTTGATTTTCTGGTTGAGCTGGACGACTTGTGTCCCGCCGACTACGCGCAAGCCTACTTCAGCCTGAAAGAGGGCCTGGAATCCCTGTTCGGGAGATCAGTGGACCTCGTCACCGGCAGCAGTCTGGCCAATCCCTACTTCCGCGACCGGATCGACGCAGAACGTCAAACCCTCTATGCACGCTGACGCCCGCAAGCTGCTTTGGGACGCACAACAGGGTGCCGAACGTATCGCCCGCTTCACCTCCGGCAAAACCTTTACTGATTACCAGAAGGACGAATATCTCCGCTCCGCAGTTGAACGCCAGTTCGAAATCGTGGGCGAAGCCTTGAGCCAGTTGGGCCGCATCGATACCACCACCGCCCGCATGATTCCTGAGCTTCCGCGCATCGTCGCGTTCCGCAATGTTCTGATCCACGGTTATGCCAGCGTGGACAACCGCCTGGTATGGGGCGTGATCGAAACCAGTCTCGGCCCATTACGGTCCACGCTCGAAAAGCTGCTCGTCCTGCCCTGACAGTAAGACGGGACACGATGTCCCGTAACCACACGACCGCCCGGATATGCGAAGATTGGCCCGATAACAGCAGGGGGCGTCTTGGTTCCACAGCCGGAACAACAAGCCAGAGCGAAGATCGACGCGCTGCTCGCCGCGGCCGGATGGCACGTGTGCGATGCAGCCGCCGCTAACATCCATGTCGCGCGCGGTGTCGCGATCCGCGAGTTTCCGCTAACTTCTCCCTCGCCCCGCGAGCGGGGAGAGGGCCGGGGTGAGGGGCGCCCTCAGGGCTACGGCTTCGCCGACTATCTGCTGTATGTCGACGGCAAGGCCGCCGGCGTCATCGAAGCCAAGAAGGAAGGGATCACGCTGACCGGCGTCGAGACCCAGTCGGACAAATACACCAAGGGACTGCCCGCCGGGCTGCCGCGCTGGGGCAACCCGCTGCCGTTTTCCTATCAGTCCACCGGCATCGAGACCCGCTTCACCAACGGGCTCGATCCCCACCCGCGCTCGCGTGCGGTATTCGCCTTCCACAAGCCCGAGACGCTGGCTGAATGGCTCAACTACGCCGCTCCCTCTCCCCTCGCGGGAGAGGGCTGGGGTGAGGGGGCTCAACCACAGGCCGCTCAACCGTCAGCCACCTTCCTTGCCCGCCTGCAATCCATGCCGCCGCTCAAGGAAGAAGGCCTGTGGCCCGCGCAGATCACCGCGATCCACAACCTCGAACAATCGCTGAAGCAGAACCGCCCGCGCGCCCTGATCCAGATGGCCACCGGCTCGGGCAAAACCTTCACCGCGATTTCCTTCCTCTACCGCCTGATCAAGTTCGCCGGGGCGCGGCGCGTGCTGTTCCTGGTCGATCGCGGCAACCTCGCCGACCAGACCCTCAAGGAATTCCAGCAATACGTCTCGCCCTACAACAACTTCAAGTTCAGCGAGGAATACATCGTCCAGCGCCTGCAGGGGAACCAGATCGACACCACCGCCCGCGTCTGCATCTGCACCATCCAGCGCCTGTATTCCATGCTCAAGGGCCGCGACCTGCCCGAGGACCTGGAAGAAGAATCCGTCGACCAACTGGGCACGCTGTTCAAAACGCCGGAACCGATTGACTACAACCCACAGATTCCAATAGAGACCTTCGACATCATCGTCACCGACGAGGCCCACCGTTCCATCTACAACCTGTGGGCGCAGGTGCTGGAATACTTCGACGCCTACCTCGTCGGCCTCACCGCCACGCCGGGCAAGCAGACCTTCGGTTTCTTCCACCAGAACCTGGTGATGGAATACAACCACGAAATGGCTGTGGCCGACGGCGTCAACGTCAACTACGACGTCTACCGCATCAAGACCGCCATCACCGAGGCCGGCTCCAAAGTCGAAGCCGGCTACTACGTGGAAAAGCAGGAACGCGACACCCGCAAAACCCGCTGGGAAGAACTCGACGACGACTTCGCCTACGACCCCAACCAGCTCGACCGCGACGTCGTCACCCCGGACCAGATCCGCACCATCGTGCGCACCTTCAAAGACAAGCTGTTCAGCGAAATCTTCCCCGGCCGCACCGAAGTGCCCAAGACCCTCATCTTTGCCAAGGACGACAACCACGCCGAAAACATCGTCGAAATCCTGCGCGAGGAATTCGGCAAGGGCAACGAATTCGCCCAGAAGATCACCTACCGCACCACCGGCGCCACGCCCAAGGAACTCATCTCCGCCTTCCGCAACAGCTACCACCCCCGCGTCGCCATCACCGTCGACATGATCGCCACCGGCACCGACATCAAGCCGGTGGAAATCGTCTTCTTCATGCGCGCCGTCAAATCGCGCGGCTTCTTCGAGCAGATGAAAGGCCGCGGCGTGCGCGTGATTGCGCCCGACGACCTCAAGGCCGTCACCCCCGACGCCAAGGCCAAGGACCACTTCGTCATCATCGACGCCGTCGGCGTGTGCGAGCAGGACAAAACCGACGCCCGCCCCATGGAGAAAAAGCCCAGCGTCAGCTTCGAGCGCCTGCTGCAAGCCGTCGCCTTCGGCAACACAGAAGACGACGTCATCACCAGCATCGCCGGCCGCCTCGCAAGAATGGAACACCGCATCAGCGCCGAAGACGACGCCAGGATTCGCATCGCCAGCGGCGGCCTCGGCCTCAAAGACCTCGCCCATCAGCTCGTCGAATCCCTAAACCCCGACCGGGAACCATTACCCTCCCCCTCGACGGGGGAGGGCCAGGGTGGGGGTGAAAACGTCGCCAACCAGGCCCGCACCGCCGCCGCCAAACCCCTTTGCGACCCAGCCCTGCGCCAGCTCATCCTAGACATCAAAGCCAAAAACGAACTCACCATCGACCACGTCAGCCAGGACCAGGTCATCGAAGCCGGCTTCAGCCAGGCCGCCCTCGACCGCGCCAAAGGCCTCGTCCAATCCTTCGAGCAATTCATCGCCGACCACAAGGACGAAATCACCGCCCTGCAAATCCTCTACGGCAAGCCCTACAAACAGCGCCTCACCTTCGAGGCCGTGAAGGAACTCGCCGACGCCATCGAAAAGCCGCCCTACCTATGGAACGAATCCCAGCTCTGGCAGGCCTACGCCGCGCTGGAAGCGAGCAAGGTCAAAGGCGCCAGCGGCAAACGCATCCTCACCGACCTGGTTTCCTTGGTGCGCTTCGCCATCCATCAGGACAACGAACTCGTGCCCTTCCCCGAACGGGTCAACGCCAACTTCAAAGCCTGGCTAGCGGGGCAGGAAAGCGCAGGCAAGCAATTCACCGCAGACCAGCGGTGCTGGCTGGAAATGATCCGCGACCACATTGCCGCCAACCTCGGCATCGAACCGGACGACTTCGAATATGCGCCCTTCGCCCAGGAAGGTGGCTTGGGCAAGGTGTATCAGCTCTTCGGTGACGAACTGAATAGCCTCATTGAACAATTGAACGAAAGCTTGGCAGCGTGAGGGTCGAAGAGAGAATCGCGCCGTATGAGGTACAGGCCAATTTGCTTGTGCCTCTTGGAGAAGTTTGTAAGACAACGAGCGGCGGTACTCCGAGCCGCAAAAACCCGGACTACTTCAGTGGCCCAATTCCTTGGGTGAAGTCTGGCGAACTGCCAGATGGCCCTGTTGTTGAAATTGAAGAATCCATCAGTGAGAAAGCGCTAAGCCAATCCAGCGCGAAATTGTTTCCAGTAGGAACTCTGCTCATGGCCCTCTACGGCGCAACAGTTGGAAAACTGGGCATTCTCACAAGGCCAGCAGCGACCAACCAGGCTGTCTGCGCAATTTTTCCGCCGCCTGACCTCGACACAAAATTCTTGTTCTGGTTTTTACGCTTCAAGCGAAGCGAACTCATTGCGCAAGCTGTTGGTGGCGCTCAGCCAAATATCAGTCAAGGGATTGTGCGCGATCTGAAAATACCGCTGCTACCCCTCGACCAACAAAAACGCATCGTCGCCGAAATCGAAAAACAATTCTCCCGCCTCGACGAAGCCGTCGCCAACCTCAAGCGCGTCAAGGCCAACCTCAAGCGCTACAAAGCCGCCGTCCTCAAAGCCGCCGTCGAAGGCCGCCTCGTCGAAGCCGAATCGACTGCCTTTGGCAGACAGAACTGGAAGCCTATTGGACTCGCCA
Organism: uncultured beta proteobacterium; assembly: GCA_963746955.1. Lineage (GTDB taxonomy): Bacteria > Pseudomonadota > Gammaproteobacteria > Burkholderiales > Thiobacillaceae > DASQBT01. The sequence goes on from CAVVDR010000005.1 coordinate 150,207, forward strand.
TTGGATCGCTCGATCAGGGTTGGAGCCCTCAATGCGAGAGCGAACCGGCAGAGACAGATGAGACTTGGGCTGTGATGAAGACGACCGCTGTTCAGCCACTTCGCTTTTTAGACGAAGAGAATAAACGATTGCCACCAACCCTTAGCCCCCGAGCGAATCTAGAACTGGCTACTGGTGACTTGTTGATTACGCGGGCAGGGCCTCGCTCACGAGTTGGTGTTGCCTGCTTGGTCAAGACAACGCGGCCTCATCTCATGCTGTGTGACAAAGCGTATCGTCTCCGAGTAAAACACGACATGGCTCTGCCAGGGTTCCTAGAGATCGTTCTTAACTCGCCAGATGTGCTCTACGTATTGGATGAATTGAAAACAGGGATAAGCGATAGTGGCCTTAACCTGACACAGAAACGGTTTAAGGAGCTGCTTGTGCCCTTACCGTCACTTGTCGTGCAACAACGTGTCATCGCCGAAGTCGAACGCAACCTATCCAACGCCGATGAAGCTGAAGCGCAGATTAACGCCAACCTTCAGCGCGCTGAGCGCCTGCGTCAGTCCATCCTGAGCCGCGCCTTTACCGGGGTCAGCGCTTCCTCAACTATCGCCCATACCACCCTATGACCGATTACAACATTTATTGCGACGAGAGCCGACACACGTCTGACCCTAGACAGCGTTTTCTGGTGATTGGGGCACTGCAATGCCCGAGGGACGCAAAGCGGGAACTGGTTCACGATATTCATGTGTTGATGGCGCGCCACAAGGCGCATGGCGAATTGGGGTGGAAGCGGTTGTCACCCAACAGGCAAGCGTTTTACTGGGATTTGCTCGACCTGTTCGCAAAGCATGAGAACTTGCGCTTTCGGGCGCTAGTGGCGGATCGAACCAAGCTGAATCACGAGTTGTTTAATGCGGGCGATGCAGAGTTGGGTTTTTACAAGCTGTATTACCAGCTTCTAGTGCATTGGCTGCAGCCGGGAAATTCATATTCCATCTATCTTGATTGGCAGCAGAATCGTGAACAACACCGATTTAAGGAATTGCGTGCTGTCCTGACGAACAGACTGCGTGGCCGCTCGGCCATTGCTTGTCTTGAGCCGGTTACCTCCGAGAACGTGCCGTTGATCGGTCTTTGCGACCTTTTCATTGGTGCGGTCGGGTACGCCTGGAATGATCTGCAGGGTAGCCCTATCAAACTCGCATTCTGTTCGGATTTGGCAAAGGCTGGGGGCGTACGCAGTATCGGTGCCTCAACACCGAAGTCAGAAGCAAAGTTCAATATCTTCCACTTCGAAGGCCGATAGCATGGCCGATACGTTGTGGCCTTTGGTGGACCCCATCGGCGCCTCTGATAACGAGCAACGCGAGTTTTTCTTGCGTTTGTTTGTTGAGTGCTATGTAAAGGATGCGCAGGGGCAGGAACCGGATATTCGAGACTGGCAAGGGAAACGCGTGAAATTTCACACGCCTAACTTTGACCATGCTTTTTCGGAGGCTTCGAATTATCGGCTTTCCTCTGGCATCCATGATGTGCCCCTATCCATGCGGCGAACACAAAGAATGCTGTGGATAAAGGAAGCGCTTGCTGGTTCAACTGGAACCATTGAGGTGCGGGGACAACACAGGAAAGATTCACGTGGGCGTATGCGAAAGCGCAGAACCCTGATCGTGGTTGAGGAACGTTACGTTGTGGTTTTGCAGGTGTGCGAGAAAGAGGGATACGAATTTGAGTTCGTTACAGCTTTCCCGGCTGATCAGGCATATCTGGAAAAAATCCGGCGCGAATCAGCACTGCTAGAAATAAAAAAGCCCCAGTCTTATGGCGACTGAGGCGCGGCCACGATCCAAAGCCTTAGGCGAAGGGTCGAATGCAAATTTATAAGATTTATCGGCTTGAGTCAAGCTAACTTTACAAGTGCCACCAGCAAGTAACCTCTATAAGAGATTGTTTTAGAAATGAATACATCAAGCATCGTCCAGAAACTCTGGAACTACTGCAACGTCCTGCGCGACGATGGTATGAGCTACGGCGATTACGTCGAGCAGCTCACTTATCTGCTGTTCCTGAAAATGGCCGACGAGCGCAGCCGGCCGCCCTATAACCAGCCCAGCCCGGTTCTCGCCGGCTATGACTGGCCCAGCCTGGTGAAGAAGGACGGCGACGAGCTGTTCGACCACTACCGCCACACGCTGGAGGAACTGGGCAAGCAGAAAGGCTTACTCGGCCTGATCTTCACCAAGTCGCAGAACAAGTTCCAGGACCCTGCCAAGTTGCGGCGGCTGATCGTGGACCTGATCGACAAGGAAACCTGGGTGTCGATGAGCGCCGACGTGAAGGGCGACGCCTACGAGGGCCTGCTGGAGAAGAACGCGCAGGACACCAAGTCCGGCGCGGGCCAGTACTTCACGCCGCGCCCGCTGATCCAGGCGATTGTCGATGCCATGGCGCCCCGGCCCAATGAAACCATCTCCGACCCGGCCTGCGGCACCGGCGGCTTTCTGCTGGCGGCGCACGACTATGTGGTGAAGCACTACCCCAACATGACCTCGGCAGAGAAGAAGAAGCTGCGCGGGGAAAACTTCAAGGGCTGGGAGCTGGTGCAGGCCACCGCCCGGCTGTGCGCGATGAACATGCTGCTGCACGGCATCGGCAGCCAGGAGTTCGAGCCGATTGCGGTGGGCGATTCACTGGCCGCCGACCCCGGCGAGCGCTTCGACGTGGTGTTGACCAATCCCCCCTTCGGCAAGAAGAGCAGCACGACCATCGTGGGCGAGGAAGGCAAGGTCAGCAAGGAGCGCGACAGCGTCGAGCGCGACGACTTCTGGGCCACCACCTCGAACAAGCAGCTCAACTTTGTCCAGCACGTGAAGACGCTGCTGAAGCAGAACGGCCGCGCCGCCGTGGTGGTGCCGGACAACGTGCTGTTCGAAGGTGGAGCCGGCGAGACCATCCGCCGCAAACTGCTGCACGACTGCGACGTCCACACCCTGCTGCGCCTGCCCACCGGCCTGTTCTACGCCCAGGGCGTGAAGGCGAACGTGCTGTTCTTCGACAAGAAGCCCGCCGCCGAAACCCCGTGGACCCGCAAGCTGTGGATCTACGACCTGCGCACCAATAGGCACTTCACGCTCAAAACCGACCCGCTGAAGCGGGAAGACCTGGACGAATTCGTGCAGTGTTACAACCCGGCGAACCGGCATGACCGGAAGGCGACGTGGTTTGAGGAGAAGGACACCGCCAACCCCTCCCCTCACCCTGGCCCTCTCCCCGCGAGCGGGGCGAGGGGAATGAATGGGCGTTGGCGTGCCTATGACTACGAAGAACTGGTCAACCGCGACAAGGCCAGCCTGGATATTTTCTGGCTCAGGGACGAATCGCTGTCGGACTCCGACAACCTGCCTGCGCCGGAAGTGATCGCGGCGGAGATTGTGGAGGACCTGGAGGCGGCGTTGGAACAGTTTCGGGAAATTCTGGGGGATATGGGCGAGGGAGTGGCGGAGACAATATGAGCGCACCCACAAAATCACCGATCAAGGACAAGCCGCTGCGAATGCCCGGCCAATCGCTCGAAGAGGAACGGCGCAAGCTGATCGAGGACAAGGTTGAGACCCCGTTCATCGTTGCCATGTTCTTCATCCTCTTCGCGGCGATGGAATGGTGGCGCTATTACTCGGAACGGCCGCCACATCCGATCTTCGTTAGCTTTGTCGCCACGATCTTGGTTGGCTTCGCCGGTTGGCGGATTTGGAAGACGCGCCCTCAGGTTCGCAATCTCAAGCAAGGCATCGAAGGTGAACGAGTGGTCGGGCAGTTTCTTGAACGCTTGCGCGAAAGTGGCTACCACGTTTTTCATGATCTGGTCGGAACCGGCTTCAACGTCGATCATGTCCTGATCGGGCCGGCCGGCGTGTTTACGGTCGAGACCAAGACCTGGAGCAAACCCGCTCGCGGTGAGGCGGTAATCCATTTCGATGGTGAACAGCTTACTGCAGTGGGCCGTGAGCCTGAGCGCAGCCCGATCGTGCAAGCGCGCGCCCAGGCGTCGTGGCTCAAGGGTCTGTTGGCGGAAAGTACCGGCCGCAAATTTGAAGTGTTCCCTGTCGTCGTCTTTCCGGGCTGGTTCATTGAACAGGCCGAGGGCAGCTTGGGCAAGATGTGGGTGCTGGAGCCCAAGGCGCTGCCAAGTTTCTTGGCCAAGGAGCCACGGCGTCTGCCACCCGAAGAGGTAAAGCTCGCCAGCTTCCACCTGTCCCGCTTCATTCGCAGCGTCGAACAAGAGCTTATTAAGAAGTAAGCGCTATACCTCAAGTAGACGCCTGAGCATAATCACCCTCGCAACCAGATAAGTGTTCCTGCTCAGGAGAATTCGATCATGACTCTATTGATACTTGGCCTGCTGCTCTTCCTCGGCACGCATTCCGTGCGCATCTTCGCGGACGACTGGCGCGCTGCGCGCATCCGGGCGATGGGCCTGAATGCCTGGAAAGGCGTGTATGCCCTGATTTCGCTGCTTGGCTTTGTGCTGATTGTGGTGGGGTTTGGCGAGACCCGCGGCATGCCCGAACTATGGACGCCGCCATTCTGGACCCGGCATGTCACGGCGCTGCTGGTTCTGCCGGCCTTTGTGCTGCTGGTGGCAGCCTATGTGCCGGGCACGCACATCAAGGCCGCGGTGGGCCACCCGATGGTGGCGGGGGTGAAGCTTTGGGCGTTCGCGCATCTGCTTTCCAACGGCCGGCCGGGCGGCGTGCTGCTGTTTGGCGCCTTCCTCGCCTGGGCGATCGTGGATTACATCTCGGCGCGGCGCCGCGACCGGGCGGCCGGCACGCGCTATCCGGCCGGGCCGTGGTGGCGCGATGGGGTGGCGGTGGTGGTGGGCGTCGTCGCGTATGCATGGTTCGCGATCTGGGGACATGCCTGGCTGATCGGGGTCGCGCCGTTCGGCCAGGTGTAAGGCTTGCCCTGCGCGCAAAGAATTTCGTCATATTTCTTGCCTAGACTTGAATTGCGATATGCAGCGCCACTTCAACTATTCAACGGACCACAGGAGAAACACATGACTACGCGCAATGAATATGTCGAACATCTGAAGAACAATCTGGACAAGTGGAATGCGGAGCTCGCCAAGTGGGAGGAAAAGACCCGCAACGCAAAGAAGGACCTCACCATCGATTATGAAATGAAGCTGGAAGAGCTGCGCAAGCGCCGCGAGGTAGCCACGGCCAGGCTCAAGGAACTCCAGGCCAGCAGCGGAGAAGCGTGGAAGGAGCTGAAAGCCGGCACCGATACCGCTTGGGCGGCGATGCGCGAGGCGTTCGACAAGGCCCGGGCGCATTTCCAGAAATAAGCCCGCATGTACGCCTCGGCATGCCGCAGCCGGGCGATGCCAGTCACATATCGCCCGGCACCTTCATGCCCCGCCGCGTTGCGGCCCAGAGAGTGCAGTTGATAGCGCTTGCGGATGGGGGGCGGATATGCGATCCGCAACCTGTTGTCTGAGTGATAAGATTTGGTCGTTATCAAGTTGGGCCTATCTGCACAACTTACCCATGCCCCTTTTCTGTAAATGGAGGCTGCAATGAACCGCGCACGCGCCCTTGAGTTGCTTGCCCAGAGCAGACCGGTGCTTTCTGGCCGCTACGGTGTCACGGATCTGGCCTTGTTTGGCTCGACCGCGCGCGAGGCCGCCCGGATCGACAGTGATCTGGACGTCCTGGTCGCATTCGACGGCCCCGCCACCTCGGAACGCTACTTCGGCGTGTTGTTTTATCTCGAAGACCTCTTCGGTTGTTCGGTTGACCTGGTGAGCGAGAAAGCCCTGCGCCCGGAATTGCGCCCCTTCATCGAAAAGGAAGCCGTACATGTCTGATGCCGCCGGGCGCGAATGGCGGTTTTACATGGAAGACATGATCACCTTCGCCAAGAAGGTAATGACCTACACGGACGGCCTGGACCAGACGAGGTTTGTCTCCAGTTGAGGCGTTGTCTGGGCCATACCAACAATCCAGCCAAAGGAGCATCGCGTGACAGGCGTGTGCCCCCAGGGAATATCGATTCCGTCATCCCGATGACCCGCTTCGCCGCCATCGACTTCGAAACCGCCAACCACAGCCGGGACAGCGCCTGCGCGGTGGGCGTGGTGATCGTCGAGGGCGGCCGCATCGTGGCGCGCCTGCATGA
>CAVVDR010000006.1:0-83823 GCA_963746955.1 uncultured beta proteobacterium
GCCCTCTGCCGTTTTCCTATCAGTCCACCGGCATCGAGACCCGTTTCACCAACCGGCTCGATCCCCACCCGCGATCCCGACCCGTATTCGCCTTCCACAAGCCCGAGACGCTGGCTGAATGGCTCAACTACGCCGCTCCCTCGCCCCTCCGGGGAGAGGGCTGGGGTGAGGGGCATGCAGCACAGGCCGCACAACCTGCCGCCACCTTCCTTGCCCGCCTGCAATCCATGCCGCCGCTCGATCGAAGAAGGCCTGTGGCCCGCCCAGATCACCGCGATCCACAACCTCGAACAATCGCTGAAGGAGAACCGCCCGCGCTCCCTGATCCAGATGGCCACCGGCTCGGGCAAGACCTTCACCGCGATTTCCTTCCTCTACCGCCTGATCAAGTTCGCCGGGGCGCGGCGCGTGCTGTTCCTGGTCGATCGCGGCAACCTCGCCGACCAGACCCTCAAGGAATTCCAGCAATACGTCTCGCCCTACAACAACTTCAAGTTCAGCGAGGAATACATCGTCCAGCGCCTGCAGGGCAACCAGATCGACACCACCGCCCGCGTCTGCATCTGCACCATCCAGCGCCTGTATTCCATGCTCAAGGGCCGCGACCTGCCGGCCGACCTGGAAGAAGAATCGGTGGACCAGCTCGGCACGCTGTTCAAGGAACCGGAGCCCATCGACCACAACCCAAGCATTCCAATAGAAACCTTCGACATCATCGTCACCGACGAGGCCCACCGCTCCATCTACAACCTGTGGGCGCAGGTGCTGGAATACTTCGACGCCTACCTCATCGGCCTCACCGCCACGCCCGGCAAGCAGACCTTCGGCTTCTTCCACCAGAACCTGGTGATGGAATACAACCACGAAATGGCCGTGGCCGACGGCGTCAACGTCAACTACGACGTCTACCGCATCAAGACCGCCATCACCGAGCAGGGCAGCAAGGTCGAAGCCGGCTACTACGTGGAAAAGCAGGAACGCGACACCCGCAAGACCCGCTGGGAAGAACTCGACGACGACTTCGCCTACGACCCCAACCAGCTCGACCGCGACGTCGTCACCCCGGACCAGATCCGCACCATCGTGCGCACCTTCCGCGACAAGCTGTTCAGCGAAATCTTCCCCGGCCGCACCGAAGTGCCCAAGACCCTCATCTTCGCCAAGGACGACAACCACGCCGAAAACATCGTCGAAATCCTGCGCAAGGAATTCGGCAAGGGCAACGAATTCGCCCAGAAGATCACCTACCGCACCACCGGCGACGAGCCCGAAGGAACTCATCAAGGCCTTCCGCAACAGCTACCATCCGCGCATCGCCGTCACCGTCGACATGATCGCCACCGGCACCGACATCAAGCCGGTCGAAATCGTCTTCTTCATGCGCGCCGTCAAATCGCGCGGCTTCTTCGAGCAGATGAAAGGCCGCGGCGTGCGCGTCATCGCGCCCGACGACCTCAAGGCCGTCACCCCCGACGCCCAGGCCAAGGACCATTTCGTCATCATCGACGCCGTCGGCGTGTGCGAGCAGGACAAGACCGACGCCCGCCCCATGGAGAAAAAGCCCAGCGTCAGCTTCGAGCGCCTGCTGCAAGCCGTCGCCTTCGGCAACACCGAAGATGACGTCATCACCAGCATCGCCGGCCGCCTGGCCCGAATGGAACACCGCATCAGCGCCGAGGACGACGCAAAGATTCGAGTAGCAAGCGGCGGCCTCGGCCTCAAGGCCCTCGCCCATCAGCTCGTCGCATCCCTCGACCCAGACCACGAAACATTCCCCTCCCCCTCGACGGGGGCCAGGGTGGGGGAGGAGCCCTCTCCAACCACGCCCGCACCCAAGCCGCCAAACTCCTCTGCGACCCCGCCCTGCGCCAACTCATCCTCGACATCAAAGCCAAAAACGAACTTACCATCGACCACGTCAGCCAGGACCAGGTCATCGAAGCCGGCTTCAGCCAGGCCGCCCTCGACCGCGCCAAGGGCCTCGTCCAATCCTTCGAACAATTCATCGCCGATCACAAGGACGAAATCACCGCCCTGCAAATCCTCTACAGCAAACCCTACAAACAACGCCTCACCTTCGAGGCGGTGAAGGAACTCGCCGACGCCATCGAAAAGCCGCCCTACCTATGGAACGAATCCCAGCTCTGGCAGGCCTACGCCGCGCTGGAAGCCGGCAAGGTCAAAGGCGCCAGTGGCCGCCGCATCCTCACCGACCTGGTTTCACTGGAGCGCTTCGCCATCCATCAGGACAACGAACTCGTGCCGTTCCCGGAACGGGTCAACGCCAACTTCAAGGCCTGGCTGGCAGGGCAGGAGGCCTTACCCCCTCTCCCCGCTGGCGGGGGTTGCCGTGTTCGGCTGCCCCGATGTGCAGATCAGCAAGGCTGAGCTGGCCCTGGGGCCGATGCGTTTCGACACGGCCACGGACCGTTCGGTGCAGAGCTCGCTGCGCGTGGCGAAGTGGGACCTGGAGGCGTGGCTTGATGACGTGCCCAATGTGATGGACCTGGACCCGCTGGCCGTGTCGTGCCGGCTCAACGACAGGCCGGCGACGGTGTACGGCAAGTGCGTGTGGCCGAAGGACGCGATGCTGGAGGCGGTGGCACGGCTTTAGGCGGCATGCCAAGTACATCGAGGATGCCGCAGTTCACCGTTTAGGTGAATTGCTGCTCGTTCAATATATGGGCTCCTTCGTGAGGCCCAAAATCATTCGGCGGGAAGATTCGGTCAGGAATATTGAGCGCCACTGGCGCATTCGGTTGTCCATTGTATTAGTTTGACCACGTTGGATGGATTTACGTATTCTGTGGACACAACCTGAGATATTGCTTATTTATTCAGCTTATTCTTATCATGTCCACTATTTACATATGTCCATGTTGCGTGGACAATGACGATATATGTACAACACACCAAACCTTGTAGAGCCGAATCTGCTTAATGCCGCACTCAATGCGACACGCGCATTTGGCCTGGATGCCGAGATCGTGCGGGGCGATCCGCAGCTTGGCCGCGTGCGCGCGGACGCGCTGGTACGCATACGGCATGGGGGGCAGGAAATTCTTTATGCCGCCGAGGTGCGCCGCGGTTTGCGCCCCGCCACCCTGGGCGCGACGCTGCACCAACTGGAGCGCCTGGGCGAGCAGGCCCTCTTGGTGACCGACTACATTACTCCGCCAATGGCCGAGGAGTTGAAGGCGCGGGGTGTGGCGTTCCTGGATGCAGCGGGCAATGCCTATCTGGATCGGCCCCCCCTGCTCATCTGGGTAAAGGGGCAGCGGCCACAGGAAGCCTGGCCGGGCGCCGCACGCGGGACCGGCAGGGCATTTCAGGCCAGCGGACTGCAGGTCATCTTCGCGCTGCTTTGCCATCCCGAATGGGCGGATCGCCCTTACCGCGAAATTGCCCTGGCCGCGGGCGTGGCGCACGGCACGGTCGGCTGGGTGATGGCGGAGTTGCCGAAGTTGGGCTTTGTCACGGAAATCCAGGGCAAACGCCGATTGCTTCAGCGCGAACGCCTGCTGCAACAATGGGCCGAAGCCTATGCCCGCACGCTGAGGCCGCGCCTGGTGCTGGGCCGCTACCGGACTGAAGACATTGACCGGTGGAAAACACTTGACCCCTTGAAGTACGGGCTGCTCCTTGGTGGGGAACCCGCGGCCGCGCGGTTGACGAAATACCTGCGGCCGGCTGCGATAACGCTTTACGGAGAACGCGCCGAGCCACGGCTGCAACTGGACTTTGGCCTGCGGCCCGATCCGAACGGCAATGTGGAAATCCTGCGGCGGTTCTGGAAATTCGACGCTGCGCCGCCTGAACTCGCCCCCGCACCGCTGATCTACGCGGACTTGCTTGCCACCGGCGATGACCGCTGTATCGAGACCGCCAAATTGTTGTATGAGCGAATCCTTGCTGAACCTGAGCGCTAAGGCGGGACTCACCGGGCTGGCTCGACTGCTCGCGGACATGCGGGCTGCCGTGCCCGGACTTGATCCCCTGCTGGTCGGCGCCATGGCGAGGGATGTGTTGCTACAGCATGCCTACGGGCTGCCCGCGCGGCGCGCGACGGAAGATGTCGATCTTGCTTTCGCAGTGGCAGACTGGGAGGCGTTCTTGTCCATCCGCGCGGCGCTGATCGGTTCAACGTTTTTTCAACCGCAGGGCGATATGCTGCACACGCTGCGCCATCGGAGTCTGACGCCCATCGATCTGATCCCATTCGGGGGCTTGCAGCGCGCTGACGGCAAGATCGCCTGGCCGCCCTCGGGGGATGTGGTGATGTCGGTTGTCGGGTTTCGCGAAGCACGAGCCTCGGCAATCCAGGTATCGCTCCCTGAGGGGCAGAAGATCGCGACCGTCGCGCTGCCGATGTTGGCTGTACTCAAGGTGCTCGCATGGACCGAAAGACGCACCACTTCACCCCGCAAGGACGCCACGGACATGATGCTCGTCATGCAAAACTATCTGGATGCCGGCAATCGCGAGCGGCTGTATTCGGTCGCAGCGCATCTGGTCACGCGAGACGACTTCGACTACGAGATCGTCGGCGCCTGGCTGCTTGGCCATGATGCGGCAGCGCAACTCCATGCGCACAGCGCAGAGCCGGCAGATATCATCGAGCGCCTGCATTTGATTTTGGCTGTGGAGGCCGATCCCGATGGTCCACTGCGATTGGTCGGCGAAAGTGGGCATCCGAACCCGGATCGGGTCCGCCGTATGATCTCGGCATTCCTTAACGGGCTTACTTAAATCGACTACCCATGAGCACCGCAAACATCGTCCAGAAACTCTGGAACTACTGCAACGTGCTGCGCGACGATGGCATGAGCTACGGCGACTATGTCGAGCAGCTCACCTATCTGCTGTTCCTGAAGATGGCCGACGAGCGTAGCCGGCCGCCCTACAGCCAGCCAAGCCCGGTGCCTGCCGGCTATGACTGGGCAAGCCTTACGAAGAAGGACGGCGACGAGCTGTTCGACCATTACCGCCATACACTGGAGGAACTGGGCAAGCAGAAAGGCCTGCTCGGCCTGATCTTCACCAAGTCGCAGAACAAGTTCCAGGACCCGGCCAAGCTGCGGCGGCTGATCGTGGACCTGATCGACAAGGAAACCTGGGTGTCGATGAGCGCCGACGTGAAGGGCGACGCCTACGAGGGCCTGCTGGAGAAGAACGCGCAGGACACCAAGTCCGGCGCGGGCCAGTACTTCACGCCGCGCCCGCTGATCCAGGCGATTGTCGATGCCATGGCGCCCCGGCCCGGCGAGACCATCTCCGACCCGGCCTGCGGTACCGGCGGCTTTCTGCTGGCGGCGCACGACTATGTGGTGAAGCACTACCCCAACATGACCTCGGCGGAGAAGAAGAAACTGCGCGGGGAAAGCTTCAAGGGCTGGGAGCTGGTGCAGGCCACCGCCCGGCTGTGCGCGATGAACATGCTGCTGCACGGCATCGGCAGCCAGGGGGAGGGAGGAGGGAGTTCGAGCCGATTGCGGTGGGCGATTCGCTGGCCGCCGACCCCGGCGAGCGCTTCGACCTGGTGCTGACCAATCCGCCCTTCGGCAAGAAGAGCAGCACCACCATCGTGGGCGAGGAGGGCAAGGTCAGCAAGGAGCGCGACACCGTCGAGCGCGACGACTTCTGGGCCACCACCTCGAACAAGCAGCTCAACTTCGTCCAGCACGTGAAGACGCTGCTGAAGCAGAACGGCCGCGCCGCCGTGGTGGTGCCGGACAACGTGCTGTTCGAAGGCGGGGCGGGCGAGACCATCCGCCGGAAGCTGCTGCACGACTGCGACGTCCACACCCTGCTGCGCCTGCCCACCGGCCTGTTCTACGCCCAGGGCGTGAAGGCGAACGTGCTGTTCTTCGACAAGAAGCCCGCCGCCGAAACCCCGTGGACCCGCAAGCTGTGGATCTACGACCTGCGCACCAATATGCACTTCACGCTCAAGACCGATCCGCTGAAGCGGGAAGACCTGGACGAGTTCGTGCAGTGCTACCACCCGGCGAACCGGCATGACCGGAAGGCGACGTGGTTTGAGGAGAAGGAAATCCCTCCCCTGGCCCTCCGGGAGGAGAGCGAATGGACGCTGGCGCGCGTACGACTACGAAGAACTGGTCAACCGCGACAAGGCCAGCCTGGACATCTTCTGGCTCAGGGACGAATCGCTGTCCGACTCCGACAACCTGCCCGCGCCGGAGGTGATCGCGGCGGAGATTGTGGAGGATCTGGAGGCGGCGCTGGAACAGTTTCGGGAGATATTGGGGGATATGAATGGCATCTCAATTGAAGTGCCGAGTGCCTGAAGGCCCCGTCCTCTCAAATGGACCAGACATACATCCTTGTCGATTTCGAGAATATTCAACCTCAGGACATGAGCCTGTTAAGCGGAGATCAGTATGAGCTGAGAATCTTTCGGGGTCCGCATCAGAAGAAGCTTGACTTTGAAATCGTCGAATCGCTCCAGCCTCTCGGCGACAGGGTGAAATACCTGCAAAGCGACCGGCATGGGAAGAACGCACTCGACCTGCATATCGCCTTTTATATGGGCCGCCTGTTGCAAGAGCTTGAAGCGAATGGCTCCCCAGAAAACAAGGCCGCTCGATTCGTGGTTATTTCAAATGACGGCGGCTTTGACGCATTGATGGCCCACGTGCAGTCCCTCGGCTACGCAGCGACTAAGGCGGCAAGTATTCGACAGGCCTTGGGGCTTGACGAGCTGGTAATAGAGCCCGGACATGCGTTCCAGCAGATGGCGGCAGATTGCGTCGATCTCACGACGCAAAGCCCTCCCAATCATTCCCCGGTATCCCAACCACTTGGCAAACCGCCTGTGGTGAGAAAGGCAGCGCCAGTTACAAAAACACCGCCCGTCAAGTCCGATGTCGCCTCTAAGAAGACTGCGAAGCCACAGGGCAAATCGGGAAAAGCAACGGAAAACAAGCCCGAGGCACTCGTCAGGCAGAGTCTCGGCCCGGAAGATAGAGAGAAAATCATTGAGAATCTGCGCGAGCATCCGAAGAACCGCCCAGTTAAGCGTAAGACACTGGAAAGCCACATAACGTCTTTGCTCGGTGGCAGTGTCACATCCAAGGCAGTGCGGGGGCTGGTTGCCGGTCTGGAGAACGAAGGGGTTATCAAGTTCAGTGAGAACAGGATAGAAGAGTACAAAATTCCCAAACGCAGAAAATAGCGTGCCGGACAATTTCCAAATATATGAGTGAGCGTGTGGTCAAGGCAGCATGAATCTACCCAAAGTGTTCCAATAGACGAGAATCAAATGGCCACACTTATCCCGAGCTACGCCTCCTGCAGTTCCCGCATGACGCCAGGTGAACGGCGTTTCGCGCAGCGGCTGGAATCCAAGCTGGAAGACGATTACCTGTGTTGGTACGACGTGCCGATCGGCCAGTCAATGCGGCATCCGGACTTTGTTGTTCTGCACCCGAAGCGTGGCTTGCTGATCTTGGAAGTGAAGGACTGGAGGCGGGATAACATCCAGTCCATATCCAGGTCCGATGTTTCTTTGCTTACACCCAAGGGATTGGTCCATAAAGCCAACCCTCTGGAGCAGGCGCGCCAATATGCCCATGCGGTGATTGATTCGCTGGAACGGGATCCCCAGCTTGTATTCAGCAATGGCCGCATGCAAGGCAAGTTGCTGTTCCCATGGGCTTATGGAGTAGTGCTAGCCAATATCAGTCGCAGGCAGTTTGAAAGCACGGACCTAGGTGAAGTGCTGGAGCCCCACCGCGTCATCTGCCAAGACGAGATCGTTGAATCGGTTGAAATGGAGGCATTTCAAAAGCGCTTGTGGGGCATGTTTACCGTGGGTGGCTTTGGCCACCTTACCCTTCCGCAAATCGACTGGGTACGCTGGCATATGTTTCCGGAAATCCGCCTGCCGGCCAAGCAAGTTGGTCTGTTTGAGGAAGCCGAGGCGGAGTCTGGAGAACTGCCTGATATCTTGCGGGTGATGGATTTGCAGCAGGAACAGCTTGCACGAAGCTTGGGCGAAGGACATCGCGTGATCCATGGCGTGGCAGGGTCCGGAAAGACTCTGATCCTAGGCTACCGGGCAGAATATCTGGCCAAGGTTTGCACCAAGCCTATCTTGATTCTTTGCTACAACAAGGCATTGGCCAAGCGGCTCGAATACTGGATGCAGGCAAAGGGCGTGGCTAACAAGGTCATCGTGCAGAACTTCCACGCTTGGTGCCATCGGCAACTCACCGCTTATAACGTGGGACTACCTGAAGGTGGGGCCGCACGGCAAGGATTTTTTGATGAGATGGTGGACAAGGTCATCCGTGCCGTGGACAGCAAGCTCATTCCGTCAGCTCAGTACGAGGCGGTGCTGATCGACGAGGGCCATGATTTCCGTCCGGAATGGTTCAAGCTAATCGTGCAGATGGTGGACCCTCGCACCAATTCCCTATTGGTGCTCTACGATGACGCACAGTCCATTTACGAAACAGGCAAGGAGCGCAACTTCAGTTTCAAGAGCGTGGGGGTCCAAGCCCAAGGGCGAACCACGATTCTCAGGATTAACTATCGCAATACGCAGGAGATTCTGGAGTTTGCCGCCCGATTTGCCACAGAACTGCTCAGTCCAACCGAGACAGACGAAGATGGCGCACCCAGACTGGCGCCCGTCTCTGCCGGTCATCATGGCCCCAAGCCGTTGCTCATTAAGCTGCCGAGCCTTAAGGAAGAAGCGAAATACATCGTGGAGCAATTCAAGGCAGCACATAACGATGGGACCGCCTGGAAGGATATGGCAGTTCTCTATCGTCGTTGGGACCCGGTCGGCAAGTCAGTCAGCGAACTTCTGCGGAAAGCATGCATACCCTTTACTTGGAAGGATGAAATTAAGTTCGGCAGCACGCAGGATACCGTCAAACTGCTGCCGTTCCATAGCAGCAAGGGCCTTGAGTTTCAGGTGGTAGCGATCCCTGGTGCAGATATGGAAACTGCCAAACACAAGGTGGATGAAGAGGAGGCGCGCTTGTTGTATGTGGCCATGACCCGCGCAACGCGGGAACTGATTGTTTGTGCCAGTGCTGGATAAGTTCTGCTGCGTTCCAACAACTGTCGTGCGCAGTTCTTCACATATCACTCAGCACCTTGACATGCGCCCTCTGGCAGCGCCTGCGCTCGAACCCGGCTCGTTGAGAAACCGCCCCGCTCCTTCGCTGCGATAATCGCCTCGCGCCATTCACTATAATCAGGCCGCACAACCCTGCGAGGAGAATTCGATCATGACTCTATTGATACTTGGCCTGCTGCTCTTCCTCGGTACGCATTCGGTGCGCATCTTCGCGGACGACTGGCGCGCTGCGCGCATCCGGGCGATGGGCCTGAATGCCTGGAAAGGCGTGTATGCCCTGATTTCGCTGCTTGGCTTTGTGCTGATTGTGGTGGGGTTCGGCGAGACCCGCGGCATGCCCGAACTATGGACGCCGCCGTTCTGGACCCGGCATGTCACGGCGCTGCTGGTTCTGCCGGCCTTTGTGCTGCTGGTGGCAGCCTATGTGCCGGGCACGCACATCAAGGCCGCGGTGGGCCACCCGATGGTGGCGGGGGTGAAGCTTTGGGCGTTCGCGCATCTGCTTTCCAACGGCCGGCCGGGCGGCGTGCTGCTGTTTGGCGCCTTCCTCGCCTGGGCGATCGTGGATTACATCTCGGCGCGGCGCCGCGACCGGGCGGCGGGCACGCGCTATCCGGCCGGGCCGTGGTGGCGCGATGGGGTGGCGGTGGTGGTGGGCGTCGTCGCATATGCATGGTTCGCGATCTGGGGACATGCCTGGCTGATCGGGGTCGCGCCGTTCGGCCAGGTGTAAGGCTTGCCCTGCGCGCAAAGAATTTCGTCATATTTCTTGCCTAGACTTGAATTGCGATATGCAGCGCCACTTCAACTATTCAACGGACCATAGGAGAAACACATGACTACGCGCAATGAATATGTCGAACATCTGAAGAACAATCTGGACAAGTGGAATGCGGAGCTCGCCAAGTGGGAGGAAAAGACCCGCAACGCAAAGAAGGACCTCACCATCGATTATGAAATGAAGCTGGAAGAGCTGCGCAAGCGCCGCGAGGTAGCCACGGCCAGGCTCAAGGAACTCCAGGCCAGCAGCGGAGAAGCGTGGAAGGAGCTGAAAGCCGGCACCGATACCGCTTGGGCGGCGATGCGCGAGGCGTTCGACAAGGCCCGGGCGCATTTCCAGAAATAAGCCCGCATGTACGCCTCGGCATGCCGCAGCCGGGCGATGCCAGTCACATATCGCCCGGCACCTTCATGCCCCGCCGCGCTTGCGGCCCAGAGAGTGCAGTTGATAGCGCTTGCGGATGGGGGGCGGATATGCGATCCGCAACCTGTTGTCTGAGTGATAAGATTTGGTCGTTATCAAGTTGGGCCTATCTGCACAACTTACCCATGCCCCTTTTCTGTAAATGGAGGCTGCAATGAACCGCGCACGCGCCCTTGAGTTGCTTGCCCAGAGCAGACCGGTGCTTTCTGGCCGCTACGGTGTCACGGATCTGGCCTTGTTTGGCTCGACCGCGCGCGAGGCCGCCCGGATCGACAGTGATCTGGACGTCCTGGTCGCATTCGACGGCCCCGCCACCTCGGAACGCTACTTCGGCGTGTTGTTTTATCTCGAAGACCTCTTCGGTTGTTCGGTTGACCTGGTGAGCGAGAAAGCCCTGCGCCCGGAATTGCGCCCCTTCATCGAAAAGGAAGCCGTACATGTCTGATGCCGCCGGGCGCGAATGGCGGTTTTACATGGAAGACATGATCACCTTCGCCAAGAAGGTAATGACCTACACGGACGGCCTGGACCAGACGAGGTTTGTCTCCAGTTGAGGCGTTGTCTGGGCCATACCAACGATCCAGCCAAAGGAGCATCGCGTGACAGGCGTGTGCCCCCAGGGAATATCGATTCCGTCATCCCGATGACCCGCTTCGCCGCCATCGACTTCGAAACCGCCAACCACAGCCAGGACAGCGCCTGCGCGGTGGGCGTGGTGATCGTCGAGGGCGGCCGCATCGTGGCGCGCCTGCATGAACGCATCCGCCCGCCATCGCGGCAGTTTGCCTTTACCCATATTCATGGCCTGGCCTGGGAGGACGTGAAGCAAGCGCCGAACTTCGACGCAGTGTGGGCTGGCATCGCGCGCGAGCTTTCCGGGGTCGAGTTTCTTGCCGCGCACAACGCGCCCTTCGACCGCGGCGTGCTGGGCGCCTGCTGCGCGAGCTACGGGCTTGCAACTCCGCCGCTGCCTTTCGTCTGCACGGTGCGGCTGGCGCGGGCGCAGTGGGACATCTTTCCAACCAGGCTGCCCGATGTCTGTCGCCATCTGGGCATCGCCCTGCGCCATCATCAGGCGGATTCGGATGCGGAAGCCTGTGCGCGTATCGTCATTGCAGCCCATGAAAACGGCTGGCGCTACCGGATCGGCCATGCCGGCTGAATGGGCGCGGATTCCGGGACCAGAACTGAGGATAACCCGCAGGTCTTTGCTTTCTCCCTATGCCCAGAGCGGCCTCCCGGTTATTATCAAGGTTGTTTCCCTGCTGTCCGTAGTCATTGTGTCAATGGCGAATTGAAGGAGAACTCATGAAAACTTGGATATTCACCCTGCCTTTGCTATGCGCCGTAAACTTCGCGCTGGCGGCTGACATGGGCGAGGCGCCGGCAGCAGACAAGATGGAGTCGGCTGCTGCGCCGGTCAAGGCTGTCCACCACCACAGGATGCACAGGCGCACGGTAAGAAAGTTTCGCGCGGTCAATCTGCCCCGTGGCGATCTGCGCTATTGCCTTGACCGGAAGACCAACAAAGCGATAATCCGTTGTTCCGAAAAACGCCGTAAGCGGTAATCGGTCGCTGTTGTCTTCTGTTTCACCTGTTTGATCTGTTTCAATGGAGCGCACACCATGAGCCTAACCATGTATCAGGCATCCGTGCCGGTGTTTGTCCGCATGTTGACCAACCTCGTCGCCATTCTGGAAAAGGCGGCGGCGCATTGCGAGGAAAAGAAGATCGATCCGGCAGCCCTGGTCAATTGCCGGCTGTATCCGGACATGTTCGCGTTTGCAAAGCAGATACAGATCGCGGCGGATGCCGCCAAGAACGGCGCCGCCTACCTGGCGGGGGTGGAGTCGCCCAAGTTCGACAACACGGAGCAGACGTTTGGCGAGCTGATCCAGCGGGTGAAGAAGACGATCGAGTTCGTGAACGGCTTTGCGCCGCAGAGCATCGACGGCACTGAAGAGAAGGAAATCAACATCCCGCGCGGCGATACGATGCTGACCTATAGCGGGCAGGCGTATCTGCTCAACCGCGTGCTGCCGAACTTCTTCTTCCACATCACCACGGCCTACGACATCCTGCGGCACAACGGAGTGGAACTGGGCAAGCGGGATTACCTGGGGCGGACCTAGTTTGCCCGCTCATGAGCACGATGCTTCCGCCCTAAGCCGCATGGAACCAGGCGTTACTGAGTTCCACCCTGCAGCGATCAGGCTTGTGCTCAAGCGGTGACGCCGCGATCATTTCTGCCATCGTCGAAATGAAATCGTGTATGGCATTTTCTGGCGGCGAACCTGGTTGCAAGTTAATCCCTAACCGGACAACCCGGTCGCCGTCAGCCATGACGTCCCGGGTCAGCGCAATGCCGACCAAACAAAGACAAAGGACGTGACATGAAACCGAAGATCTTCCTGCTCGTCCTCGTCGTCGCGGCCGCCCTGGCCGCGGGGGTCTGGTGGTTCCGCCACCACGGCCACGCCGTACAGACCAAACTGACTTTGCAGGGCAACGTCGACATCCGCCAGGTTGAGCTGGCCTTCAACGCCAGCGGGCGCATCGACACGATTCTGGTGCGCGAAGGCGACCGGGTAAAGCAGGGCCAGGTCCTGGCCACCCTGGATACCGAACGCCTGCATCGCACCCTGGACCAGGGCCAGGCGCAGGCGGCAGCCCAGCGCGAAGTGGTGGCGCGCTTCAAAGCCGGCTCGCGCCCGGAAGAGATACGCCAGGCCCGCGCCCAGCGCGACGCGGCCCAGGTCGCCGTTGCGGATGCCGAAGCCTATTACCAGCGCCAGGTGGATCTGGTGGCCAGGCATTTCATTTCCCGGCAGCAGGCGGACAGCGCGAGATTCGCCCTGGACAAGGTGCGCGCGCAATTGAAAGCGGCACAGCAGACGCTGCGCCTGGCCGAACTGGGGCCGCGCAAGGAGGATATCGCGGCGGCGCAGGCAACGCTCAAGGCCAACGAAGCGGCGGTGGCCGTCATCCAGCGCGATATCCGCGAAGGCGAACTCGACGCACCTTCCGACGGGATCATCGAGAACCGCATTCTGGAGCCTGGCGACATGGCCTCGCCGCAGAAGCCGGTTCTCACGCTGGCGCTGATCGATCCGGTCTGGGTGCGGACCTATCTGTCCGAGACCCAGTTGGGCCGCGTGCCGGTGGGCGCGCGGGCCTGGGTGCACACCGACAGCCATCCGGAGAAACGCTATCGAGCCTGGGTCGGCTACGTTTCGCCCAGCGCCGAGTTCACCCCCAAGTCGGTGGAGACCACCGATATCCGTTCCAGTCTGGTGTATCAGGCCCGTGTGTTCGTGTGCGAAGGACAGAACGAAATGCGCATGGGCATGCCCGCGACCGTCACCATTTCCCTGGATCAGCCGGCGCCGGCCCAGGGGGCGGATCCCTGCAAGGACGGCGGATGAGACGGGAGCCCGGCGGTGGATGAGACGCCGGTGCTGGTCGCAGCGGAGTTAGCCAAATCCTTCGCTGCCGGCAAACGCAAGGTTCAGGCCCTGGACGGCGTGAGCTTCGCCATCCGCCCCGGCGCGGTAACCGGCCTGATCGGGCCGGACGGCGCGGGCAAGACCACCCTCATGCGCCTGGCCGCAGGGCTGCTGGTGCCGGACGCCGGCACCATCCAGGTCCTGGGCCTGGATGCGACACGCGAGTCGCTCGCGGTGCAGGCAACGCTGGGCTACATGCCGCAGCGCTTCGGACTGTACGAGGACCTCAGCGTGCAGGAAAACCTCGACCTCTACGCCGACCTTCAGGGCGTGCCGAAGAATGCTCGCGCCGAGCGCTACGGTGAACTGATGCAGATGACCGGCCTGGCTGCGTTCACCCGCCGTCTGGCGGGGCGGCTGTCCGGCGGCATGAAGCAAAAGCTCGGCCTGGCCTGCACCCTGGTGCGGGCGCCGCGTCTGCTGCTGCTGGATGAGCCGACGGTGGGCGTGGACCCGGTGTCGCGCCGCGAGCTTTGGGCTATCGTCGACCGCCTGGTGAGGGCCCAGGGCATGAGCGTGCTGCTGTCTACCGCCTACCTGGATGAAGCGGAGCGCTGCGCGGAGGTGATCCTGCTCCACCAGGGCAAGATCCTCGACCAGGGCGCGCCTGGCAGGATGAAAGCGCGCATGGCCGGGCGCACCTGGGCAATCTCCACCGCGGACACGCGCCCGCGCGACGTGCAGGCCGGCCTGGTCGGCCGGCCCGGCGTGGTGGATGTCCTGGTCCAGGGAGACCACGTGCGCATGGTGACGGAGACGGCGAATGCGCCCCAGGACCTGGCCCGGCTGCACAGCCTGGAGGGCTCCGATATCCAGTCCGTGGCGCCACGTTTCGAGGACGCCTTCATCGACCTGCTGCGCGAGCGCACCGGAGCATCGGTTCATGCCGGCACCCGCGTCGATGAACTGCAACGGGTTAGCGGCGCCAGCGAGGGCAACGTGCCCGTCATCCAGGTGGAAGGACTGCGGCGCCGCTTTGGCGACTTCTGGGCCGTCGACGGGCTGACTTTCGAGGTGCGGCGCGGCGAGATTTTCGGCTTGCTGGGCGCCAACGGCGCGGGCAAGTCCACTACCTTTCGCATGCTGTGCGGCCTGCTGCCCGCCAGTGCCGGAAGCTTGCGGGTGGCCGGGCTGGACCTGCGCCATGCGGCGTCCACGGCACGCGGACGCATCGGCTACATGTCGCAGAAGTTTTCCCTCTACGGCAATTTGAGCGTGTCCCAGAATCTCCTGTTCTTCGCCAGCACCTACGGTCTGGCAGGCACAGCGCTCAAGGAGCGGCTCGACTGGGCATTGGCTGAATTCGAATTGGAGCAGGATGCCGAGCAGTTGTCCGCCGACCTGTCGCTGGGCTACAAGCAACGCCTGGCCATGGCCTGCGCGCTGATGCATCGGCCGGAGATTCTTTTCCTCGACGAACCCACTTCGGGCGTCGATCCTCTGGCGCGGCGCGAGTTCTGGCAGCGCATCAACGCCCTGGCGCGGGCCGGTGTGACGGTGATGGTCACCACCCATTTCATGGAAGAGGCGGAATACTGCGACCGCCTGGCGATCATGGCCGCCGGCCGCATCCTGGCCATGGACGAGCCCGCAGCCATCAAGGCCGGCGCCCGTACCGCCGAACACCCTGAGCCCAGCATGGAGGACGCTTTCATCGCGTTGGTGGAGAGAGCTGACGCGAACAAGGCTGCGGCATGAATAGCGAATCCCGCGGCGGCTCCGCCATGCGGCTCAAGGGGCTGGTGCGCAAGGAGTTCGTGCAGATCGTGCGCGACCCGAGCAGCATTGCGATCGCGTTCCTGATGCCTTTCTTCCTGCTGGTGCTGTTCGGCTACGGCGTGTCGCTCGACGCCGACCATATCCCGGTGGCGCTGGTGGCGGAGCAGCCCTCGGCAGACACCGCAGACTTCTTTGCCTCCCTGGAAGGCAGCCATTACTTCGATCCCCTGCATGCCCTCACGCTGGCCGAAGCCGAGCAGGCGCTGCGCGAAGGCCGGGTGAATGCCATCGTGCATCTGCACGCCAACTTTGCCGAGCGGCTGCGGCGGCCCGACGGCGCACCCATCCAGGTCATCGTCAACGGCGTTGACGCCAACACGGCGCGCCTTGCGCAAGGGTACGTGGAGGGCGCCTGGGGGAACTGGTTGATGCATCGCGCGGCCAGCCAGGGCCAGGAACTTTCCACGCCGGTGGACCTGGAGCAACGGGTGTGGTTCAACAGCGAGTTGAAGAGCCGCAATTACCTGGTGCCGGGCCTGGTTGCGATCATCATGACCCTGATCGGCGCCCTGCTCACCGCCCTGGTCATGGCGCGCGAGTGGGAACGCGGCACCATGGAGGCGCTGATGGTGACGCCGGCGAGCATGACCGAGATTCTGCTCGGCAAGCTCATCGCGTACTTCGTCCTGGGCACCGGCGGCATGCTGCTGACCGTGGGTCTGGCGGTGGGCCTGTTCGAGGTGCCCTTGCGCGGCTCCTTCTGGCTGCTGTGGATGTGCGCATCGCTGTTCCTGCTGGCGGCGCTGGGCATGGGCCTCACCATCTCGACCCTGGCGCGCAATCAGTTCGTGGCTGGCCAGGTTGCCATCATCGCCACCTTCCTGCCGGCCTTCCTGTTGTCCGGCTTCATTTTCGATATCAACAGCATGCCGGCTCCGGTCCAGGTCATCACCCATATCGTCGTGGCGCGTTATTTTGTCGCCATCGTCCAGACCCTGTTCCTGGCCGGCGACGTGTGGGCCGTGGTGTTGCCCAACGCGTTCGCCCTGCTGGTCATGGCGACGATCTTCCTGGGCATCACCTGGCGCCGCTCCCGTAAGCGGCTGGATTAGGGCGTGTTCACACTAATTTCACGCCTGCGACGGCGCCGATTCGGGATGCAGCCCGCGAAGCGGGACGCGCCGCAGTGCGAGTCACTGCAAGCGGCTCGCGACAAAGGGATGCGCCCGAATCGGCCCGTCCCGAAGGGTTGCCGCGAGAAAGCGCGTCTGCTGCGTTGCGCCACTTGGCAAGGGATGGCCCTTGCCGGCGTGCCGCGCCTTGCATCCATCGCTTTCTCGCAGCAACGCAGGTGCGAAATTAGCGTGAACAGGCCCTAGCCATGTGGCAGCGCATCCTCGCCCTGGTCCGCAAGGAATTCCTGGCCCTGCTGAAGGACCCCAAGAGCCGTTTGGTGCTGATCGTGCCGCCCATGGTTCAACTGCTGGTGTTCGGCTATGCGGCCACCTTCGACCTGAAGGAAATCCCCTACGCCCTCTACAACGAGGACCGCGGTACGGCCTCGCGGGACCTCGCCGCCGCCTTCGACGGCGCGCCCGCCTTCACCCGCGTGGCCACCCTGCACTCGGAGCGGGAGATCGCGCCTCTGATCGACGCGCGCGAGGCGCTGGTGGTGATCCACATCGGCCCCCGCTTCGGCGCCGAACTGCTCGCGGGCGGCAGCGCGCCCGTGCAGGTCATAGTCGATGGGCGCAATTCCAACACGGCCTCGGTTGCCCTCAACTACGTACGCAGCATCGTGGACGGCTTCAATCGAAAGTGGATCGATGCCCATGGCCTGCCCTCCCCGCCTGCGCGCCTGGAGACCCGCGCCTGGTTCAACCCCAACCTGGAGAGCCGCTGGTTCTTCATCCCGGGACTGGTGGGCCTGCTCACCCTGGTGGTAACCATGCTGGTGACCGCCCTGACCGTGGCCCGCGAGCGTGAGCAGGGCACCTTCGACCAGTTGCTGGTCACGCCGCTGCGGCCTGGCGAGATCCTGCTGGGCAAGGCCCTGCCGGGCTTTCTCATCGGCATAGTCCAGGGCACGGTGATCCTGCTCATCGCGACGCTCTGGTTCAAAGTCCCGCTGCTCGGCAGCCTGCCTGTCCTGTATGCCGGGCTGGCCCTGTTCCTGCTCTCGGCGGTGGGCGCCGGGCTGCTCATTTCCTCTCTGGCAGTGACCCAGCAACAGGGCCTGCTCGGCGCCTTCCTGTTCATGGTGCCGGCCGTGATCCTGTCCGGCTTCGCCACCCCGATCGCCAACATGCCGTTGATCGTGCAGGACATCACGCTGATCGACCCGCTGCGTTATTTCCTGGTGATCCTGCGCAAGGTGTTTCTGGAGGGTGCCGGGTTCGACGTGCTGACCGGTCAGCTTTGGCCCATGGCAGTGATCGGCGTAGTGGCCCTGAGCCTGGCCAGTTGGCTGTTCCGGCACCGCATGTACTAGGGACTTTAACGTTCATTCACGCTTGCAACGACACGACCGCCCTGTGCGGCGCTCCTCCGGAGCGGGCAACATCGAAATCCGGGTGAACGCGCGCTAGATGCAGGCCGGCTCCAGCTTCACGGGCAGGATGTTGGATTCGTTCACATTCTCGATCCATGCGAACATGAAATTCTCGAAGGCCAGGATGGGCGGGAAGCCATTAGTCATTTTTTCGATCTGGACGCAGGGTGTGGTGAAGACCACGGTCGGCTTCTGGTCATCCAGCAGATAGATCTCCACCGGCAGGGGTGCGAGCGAAATTCTCTTTCCAGGGAAAGGCTGGGCCACAGTCGGCCCTGATGCCGCTGGCCCGGACGCTGTCGGCCGTGAGGCCGTCGATCCTGGCACTGTCGACTTCGGCAAGGGCTGTGCGTTTTCGGCATAGGCTGAACCGAAAAAACCTGAAAGTCCGATCAAAACGGCACAGGCAAGAAAGTTCTGCTTCTCGAACATGGTCGTCTCCACGCATAAAGTGTCTTCCACCCCTTTCGGGCGGTGCTTTCTTTATAGCGGACATCCTGGATTCAAGCACTAATTTGTGGCCATGTGGCCTGTTGGCCGCGGCAAACGGGTATGATGCACGGTCCTAAACCTGACACCGAAAGGAAAACCTTCATGAAAACCTTCTCCATACTTCTTGCCCTGGCCCTTTCGACTGCTGTCTTTGCCGCCGAAACCAAGGCCCCGATCAACCCCCACGCAGGCATGGGGATGCATGGATCGATGTTGAAGCAATCCGGCAAGGTGCTGAGTGTGATCGATGTGCCAAGCTACACCTATGTGGAGTTATCCCAGGGTCCGAAGACGATGTGGCTGGCCGCTACCACCGTGGCAGTGAAGAAGGGCGACGTGGTCCACTTCGATGACGGCATGGTGATGAGCAATTTCTACAGCAGGACGCTCAAGCGCACCTTCCCCAGCATTGTTTTCGTCAGTGGCCTGGTGGTCGACAAGGGCAAAAAATAAACCAGCAGGCCCAGGAATGACCCTGCTTTAGGGCAGCCGGTTTGGGGGTCCAGGTACCGGATTGTCACCGCACTTCGTGCCTTTCAATGAAGGCGCGTGGCGCTGGACCCATCAGCAAATCCTTGCGTGCCGACCTGCGTTGCCGACCGCATAGCGAGATTCACGCCGCGGCTGTTTGCGCCGACTAGAGACTCCACGGCTTGGTCAGATTCCAGCCGATGCCGTGGCAGTAGATGCAGGGCACGCCATCAATCTTGCCGGTGCCGTCGCAGCTTGTGCACATCTTCCAGCCGGCGTCGCGGGTTGCGTTGGCAAAGCTGCCGCTGCAGCGGTGGCCATGCGAGATTCGCCCGCAGGGCTGGTTGATGGCTTCCATGCGGTAGGTGATCCCACCACAGGTTTTGCAGACACCGAGGGGACGCATTTTTTTGGCGTCACTCACGTGCATTGCTCCGCTGCGGAAGTCTGGCGCATGCGTTATCTTCGATCAGGGGTGTTAACGCCCATTTCGCGTCAGCGACGGGGCCAATTGGGGATGGGCTCCGCATAGCGAGACGCGCTGCAGCGTTGCGGCGATCGACAATGGAATAATCATCATTGCCGGCGCACCGTGCCTTGCATCCATCGCTTTTTCGCGGCAACGCAGGCGTGAAACAAGGGTTAGCACGCCCTAGTACTTTCTGTGTATGGCCGGGCGCGGCTGGGGGTTAGCATCCTTGTGACGAAAGTTGATGCGGCCTTTGGTGAGGTCGTAAGGCGACATCTCTATGGTGACTTTGTCCCCGGCGAGGATGCGGATGCGGTGCTTTCTCATCTTGCCGGAGGCGTAGGCGGTAATTTCAATGCCGTTGAGCAGGGTCACGCGGAAGCGGGTTTGCGGCAGCACTTCGCTGACAACACCCTCAAGTTCTACAAGTTCTTCTTTTGCCATGTTTTGATTCCTCATGCTTGGCCGACGGCGCGACCCTGCCGCGCGCCGGGGTCGTTGTTTGCAAAGGATCGCAGTGGGGCCTGCGGCGACCGCGCCCGGGCGCGGTCTGAATGCCCATGAGGAAAGCCAACAGGATGCCCGAGAAGGGCGCGAGGGGACTGACCAAAAAGACCAATTCGTCCGCCAAGTATGAGGCCCGTGGCCTGTCTTGGCAAGGAAAGCGGTGACCGGCGGCCCGCAGGACGCGGGGCGGGTCGGGCTTGGCCTGGTCTGCCAAGACTGCCAGCCTGAGCCGAGCCGCCAGCTAGGGTTTCAAATGCGCGGAGCCCTTGGTTACAATCAGCCGCTTGAACCTCGGTGCTATGCCATCTCCTCAAGACCTTCATGAATAGTTCCGAAGACCCGAGCCCTCCCCCGCCGCCACCCATACCGCTGCTTCATCTGCCGGAGATCAGGCCGCCGGAGTCGGCGTGGTGGCGCAACTGGAAGATCATGGTGCCGGTTTGGCTGGCAATTGTCGGCCTGGCATTGCTCGGCCTGCACTTTAACGTCGACCACCGGGTGATCGCCGGCACTGTGGTCGTGGTGGGGGTATTGTCCAACGCGTTTGCCTGGTTGGTCGGCATCGTCGTCATGGTGCCCATTATCGGCCCGTTGATCGTGAAGGTGCTGTCGATCGGGTTCATCTGGCTGCTCAATGCGATCGGCTACCTGGTGGCGCTGGTCGCCATCCGGCGCGGCTACTCCAAGGATGTGCTGACCTATCGGGGGCTGACGGTCGCCCTGATCATCGGCATCGTGATCGGCTACATCATCGGCCGGCTGGTGTGAGCCTCCCGGCCTTGTTCGCCAAGTGCTCAAAGTAAACATCAGCCATGACTCTGTTTCAGACGATCGCCGCCATTCTTTCCACCGCCGCGCTGGCCAATTACCTCAATCACCGCTACCTGCGTCTGCCCGCCACCATGGGCCTGATGGTAATCGGCCTGCTGGTGTCGCTCGGCTTTGTGCTGCTGGGCAAGGCGGGCCTGATCGACGTGGCTCATGCGGCGGGGTTCGTGCGCGGCATCGACTTCAGCGAAACCCTGTTGCACGGCATGCTGGCCTTTCTTCTGTTTGCCGGTGCGCTGCATGTGGACCTTTCGGAGTTGCGCGAGCAGAAGGTCGTGATCGCGGTGCTCGCCACCTTGGGGGTGGTGCTGGCCACGTTTGCCACCGGCTGGTTGTTCTGGGTCGCAGCGTGGCTGCTTGGCTTCGACCTGCCCTTCATTTACGCGCTGCTGTTCGGCGCCCTCATTTCTCCCACCGATCCGATCGCGGTGCTGGGCATTCTCAAGCAGGCCGGCGCACCACGCAACCTGGCGATCAAGATTACCGGCGAATCCCTGTTCAACGACGGCATCGGCGTGGTGGTGTTTCTCACCCTGCTGAAAATCGCTTTGAGTGGTTCGCCCCCGGAGACCGGCGAAGTGGCCAGGTTCCTGCTGGAAGAGGCAGTCGGCGGCGCGGCGCTGGGTCTTGCGCTGGGCTGGGTCAGCTTCCGCCTGCTACGCTCGGTCGACGAGTATGCGGTGGAAGTCTTGCTCACTTTGGCGCTCGCCGCCGGCGGCTACAGTTTGGCCGAAGCGGTGCATGTGTCCGCGCCCATTGCCATCGTGGTGGCCGGCCTCGTGATCGGCAATCACGGCCGTGCGCTGGCAATGTCGGACAAGACCCGGGAGCATGTGGACACCTTCTGGGAACTGCTGGACGAGATCCTGAATGCGGTACTGTTTGTGCTGATGGGCCTGGAGGTGATCGCGCTGACGTTGAAGGGAAGCTACCTCGCTCTGGGCGGACTGGCGATAGTCGCAGTGCTGGTGGGGCGCTTTCTCAGCGTGGGACTGCCGGTCGGGCTGATGCGCTGGCGCTGGAGTTTCAGCCCCGGTTCGGTGCGTATTCTCACCTGGGGTGGACTGCGGGGCGGCATTTCCATCGCCCTCGCCCTGTCCCTGCCGCCGTCACCGGAGCGTGACCTGATTCTGACCGCAACCTACACGGTAGTGGCGTTCTCGGTGCTGGTGCAGGGGCTAACCCTCGGGCCGTTCATCAGGCGGCTGGCCAAGCGAGGTTCAAAATCCGGCAAGCGGAACCTTGGCTGAAATGAGCATGGCTCACATGAAATCTCCCCGATCAATGTGGTCTCCGGCGGTCATTCTGTCCGCTGTGCTCCTCTGCGGTTGCGCCGGTTTCTGTCGCGACACCTACAACGGGGTCCGTGCCCGCAACGAAGCCTTGCGCCATCCTGCCGGAGACAACCGGCCGGCCATGCCGGATTACGATACCTATCAGCGCGAACGGGACAAGCTGAAGAAGGACCAGGCCCCAGAAGAATGAATTGACGCGGCTGGAAATTGGCTGGCGGATTGCGGCCTACCAGGGACGCGCTGCCTACAATGAATAACGCTTCCGCAACCGGATTGCCTCGAGCATGAACGATGGCCCCATCCTCTGGTATTTCGCCGACCCCATGTGTTCGTGGTGCTGGGGCTTTTCGCCGGTGATCGACGCGGTGCGCGAAGCTTATCGGGAGCGGGCAAAGATCTCCCTGGTGTTGGGCGGACTCAGGCCGGGAACGATCGAGTCGCTGTCGCCCCAGGGGCGGGAGGACATTCTGCACCACTGGCACCAGGTGCACGAGCGCACCGGGCAGCCGTTCAGGTTTGATCATGCGCTGCCGGAAGGCTTTGTGTATGACACCGAGCCGGCCTGCCGCGCGGTAGCCGCCATGGGCGAGCTTGACCCGGCGCTGATCTTTTCCATGTTCAAGGCCGTGCAATCGGCGTTCTATGCCGGTGGCCGGGATGTGACGCAGGCCGAGGTGCTGGCAGACCTGGCAACAAGCCTGGGAATGGATGCGCAGCGCTTTGAACTGGCCTTCGCGTCGCAGGCGACGAAGGCTCGCACCCAGGCCCATTTCCGCCTGGCCCGGGAACGGGGCGTAAGAGGCTTTCCCACCTTGCTATTGCAGAAGGAAAACGACTTTCACCCGATCACCCGCGGCTGGCAGCCCCTCTCGGCCATCCGCGCGTCCATCGAGACCGGCCTGGGAAAGCAGACCCGCGCAGATCGCTGAACATTGTGTTTGCTGGGAGAGCGTCGGCCTTCCTGAAATTGGCTGGCGTGAGCGCAAAAGCCCGGATGAAATGATGAATTTCCTCTGCGGATGTCGATAATTCGGACAAATTGAGCTGCCTGCAGGGCCTGGATCGCGGCGCCCGCGTGGCACGTTTTCTGCACAGGTCATGGTTGACCGAACAAACCTAACCTTTGCCCGAAGAAAGATGAATCCTACGCAAGCTCAGGAATTAAAAGTCCGCGAAGGACTGGCCCGTCTGCTTTTCAACAACGCCGGAGTCGCCCTCGTCACCAATCTGGTCAACGGGGTGATGTGGGAACTGGTGATCTGGACTTCACTCGGCTCCACGCTTGTGCTGGGCCGGTATGCCTGCCTGGGCCTGGCTATCCTGCTGCGCTGGCGGACGACGCTGGCCGATCGCAGGTGCGCTCAGACTGAGGCGGCCTCCGGAGCCCTGGTCGATCAATACACCCTGCGCGCCAGTGCAGCCCGTGGCGGCTCCAAGACCACCGCACTGGCGTGGCATGGTTCGTGCAAAAGCCATGGTTGACTTGCCAACCTTAACCTCTGGCCAAAGACAAATGGATTCTAAGCACGCTCAGGAATTGAAAGTCAGCGAAGGCCTGACCCGCCTGCTTTTCGACAATGCCGGCCTCGCCCTCGTGACCAATCTGGTCAACGGGGGACTGTGGGTGCTGGCGATCTGGAGTTTCCTGGGGCCCGCGCCAGCGCTCGGCTGGTATGTCTGCCTGATCCTGGTCACCTTCCTGCGCTGGCGGACGGTGCTGGCCTATCGCCAAAACAAGCCAACAGGCGAGGCCTCCAAGCGCCTGGTCGACCAATATACCCTGGGCGCCCTGGCGGCCGGCGTGATCTGGGCGGTGGCAGGCATCGTACTGATCCGCACCCACGACCCCGCCCTGCAAGCGCTGGGCGGTTTTCTTCTGGGCGGCATGGCGGCCGGAGCGGCCGCCACCAGTGTCGCCAATCTTCCCACCTACTTCGCCTTGTCCCTGACCATGCTGGTGCCGATTGCACCGTTGCTCGTGCTGGAAGGCGGTGAAATGCCGCTGGTGATGGCGGCAATGACCATCACCTTCATCATTGTCCTCAACAAGACGGTGCGTCAATCGCATGCCGCCTTGCGCCGTTCGCTGGCGCTGGGTTTCGAGAACGCCGGGCTGGTGCTGGAACTCGGGGATGAACTGGACAAACGGGAGAAGGCGCAGGCCGGCCTGACGGAAAGCGAAGCCCGATTCCGTGCGCTGGCAGAGAGCACCGAAGCAGCCATATTCACCTACCGTGAGCATTTTCTTTATGTCAATCCAGCCTGCGAACGTCTGTGCGGATACAGCAGGGAAGAATTGAGCACGATGCCGTTCTGGGCGTTTATCCATCCCGAGCACTGGGACCTTGTCAAGAGCCGTGGCGAAGCGCGCCTCCACGGGGACGCAACGCCCATGCACTACGAGTTCAAGATTCTGACCAAGGACGGCGAAACCCGGTGGGTGTCCTTCAGTACCTGCCTGATCGACCAGGACGGCCAGCCGACCGGGCTGGTTTCCGCCTTCGACATCACGGCCCACAAGGCAGCGGAAGAAGCGCTGTTCCTGGAGAAGGAAATGGCCCAGGTCACCTTGAAGTCCCTGGGCGACGGAGTTATCACTACCGACCTGGAAGGGCACATCCTCTCCCTTAACCACGCAGCCGAGACGCTGACCGGCTGGACCGAGACTGAAGCGCTGGGACATCGTTTTGGCGCGGTCCTTCGACTGTCTGCCCGCGATCACAAGGTCAGCTATTTTGATGATCCCATCCTGCTCTGCGTCAGCAGGGGGGAATCAGTCACCTATGGCACCCACCTGCAATTGCTGGACAAGGAAGGCGCCGACACCTATTCCGTGGAACTGACCACGTCACCCATTCGCGACCGCTACGGGTCCATTATCGGCGCAGTGGCGATTTGCCACGATGTCTCCGAACTCAGTTACGTGGCCAGCCACGATGCGCTAACCGGCCTGATCAACCGGCGGGAGTTCATGGCGCGCCTTGAGCATGCCATTGATCGAGCCCGGGTCGACCTGGCCGAGCATGCCTTGTGTTATATCGATCTTGACCAGTTCAAGGTCGTCAACGATACCTGCGGCCACGCCGCCGGTGACAAACTGCTGCAGGAGCTGACCGCTTTGCTCCATACCCAAACCCGCGAGGGGGACACGTTTGCCCGCCTGGGTGGCGACGAATTCGGCCTGCTGCTGCCTTATTGCCCGATGGAAAAGGCGACCGTGATCGCCGAAGCCATGCGCAAGCTGGTCAAGGATTTCCGGTTCAACTGGGGTGGTCGCGGCTTCGAGATCGGAGCCAGCATCGGTATCGTTCACATCCACAAAGACAGCGGCGACGCTGCCGAACTGCTGCGGTCAGCGGACTCAGCCTGCTACGTGGCCAAGGCCCATGGGCGCAACCGGGTGCATGTGTATCAGGAGGATGACCTTGAGGTGGCCGAGTACCATCAGCATATCGCCTGGTTGAGCCGGATCCGCCAAGCCCTGGATCGGGACGAATTCGAGCTTCACTTCCAGACTATCCAGCCGCTAGGCAGACAGGGCGGGGAACATTTCGAGATTCTGCTGCGGCTGCGCGATGACCAGGGCAGGCTGATCCCGCCCGGCGCGTTCCTGCCCACTGCGGAGCGCTACGATCTGATGCCCACCCTGGACCGCTGGGTCATCCGTACCGCTCTGGCGCGGCTGGCACCGCTGCTGCGGCAGGACAGGAGCAGGATATGCGCCATCAATCTGTCCGGCCAGTCCCTGGGCGATGAGCGCCTGGTGGACTTTATCCTCAAGGAGATCGCCACGCACGATGTTCCCCCTGGCACGCTTTGCTTCGAAATCACCGAAACCAGCGCCATTTCCCACCTTGGGCATGCGCGCGAACTGGCACAGCGACTCAAGGCAGCAGGCTGTTCCCTGGCGCTGGACGACTTCGGCAGCGGGCTATCCAGCTTCTCCTACCTGAAGGAACTACCGGTTGACTTTCTCAAGATCGACGGCGCCTTTGTCAGGAACATCGAGCAAGATCCCGTCGACCGCGCAATCGTTTCCTCCATCGTCCAGGTCGCCCGGGCCATGGGGCGGAAGACCATCGCCGAGTACGTGGAAAATGCATCCTGCCTGGAATGGGTGCAGAGCTTGGGGGTCGACTACGCGCAGGGTTACCACATCTCACGGCCACGTCCGCTGGAGGAATTTTGCGTGGAGAACATGCAGGTTCACACAATCTGGCATGACAAACCGGCAGTTGTTCTGCATATGCATTAACGGTGCAAGACACCCGCACCGCCGCACCGAAAGACGGCGGGTGGGCGAGCGATTCAGACTCAGTTCACATTAAGTAATCAGGCGCAATACGCGCGAAGTAATCAGGCGCAATGCGCGCGCGCAGGCCCCAGCCCCAGCCAGCCCGCTTCATACCAGTCATAGAGCATGTCCTGCAGTTCCGCCGGCAAATTGGACTGCGGCGGCAGCCTGCGCTTGTCCGCCAAGTTTCTGAGCACGCGGCCTTCCAGACCGCTCGCCAGCAGTGTTTCACCATTGATGAAAAAACGCCTGCCCGAAAACAGCATGCGGGTCTTTGCGTCGAGCGCCGCCCCCCGGCTCGCCAGGCTTTTCCCGAAAACCTTGCGGCCCATGATGGGGTCGGGCGCGTTGAAGAGCACATGGGGTTTGGGCTCGGAGAGATACTCTCCGGCAAACTCGGCAATGTCTTTCCTGTCCCATCGGATGCCGCTCACCATCGCCTCAATCTGCGCAAGCATGGCCGGAGAGATTTCAGCGGGATGCTTTTGCAAGGCCAGATCGGGATCGGCATAGCGCCCCGGCAGTTCGATCCGGTCACGCACAAAATCCACGAAGGCCTGCGCCAGTTCCTGGGCGGATGGCGCCCGAAAGCCGATCGACCAGGTCATGCACTCGTCTTCCGCCAAACCGTCGTGGGCGAAACGTGGGGGCAGGTACAGCATGTCCCCCGGCCCCAGTACATATTCCGCGGTGGGTTTGAAGCGCTTGAGAATCTTCAGCGGCAGGCCTTCCACCATATCGAGGTTCTTCTGAGCTGCAATCCGCCAGCGCCGATGGCCCAAGCCCTGCAGCAAGAACACGTCATAGGAATCAAGATGCGGCCCTACCCCGCCACCCGGCGAGGCATAGCTCACCATCAAGTCATCGAGCCGGGCATGGGGAATAAAGCTGAACTGCTCGAGCAGGGCGGCACCGGCAGGCAGATGATGGTCCACGGACTGGACCAGCAGGGTCCAGTCGCGGCGGCCCAGCTTGCGGAAACGGCTGGCGGAAAAGGGCCCATGTTCCAGATTCCATCTGTCCCCGATCCGGCTCACCAGGCGCGACTCCACGTCTTCGCGGGCGGCCAGGGCCCGCAGATCCTCGGGATCGAGCGGGCCGCTGAAATTCGGCACCGCCTGGCGCACCAGCAGCGGTCTCTTGTGCCAGTATTCTTGCAAGAACTCGGCGGGCGACAATCCGCCCAGCAAAGTGGTCATCATCGGGAACCTCTGAATAAGTGTTTCACGGTCCGCGCAGGGGCTTGGCGCGATGGCCCGCGCAGGCAGCGCCTTGGGGCGCGTTTCGAGCGAAGCGGCCAAGATGCCCATCTGCGGCGTTGCGCTCCTCGGCATCGTACGTCAAGTACGACCTTCGTGGCGCGCCTTGCCGCTGAGCATTTTTCGTGTAAATGCGATCCATGAAAGACTTATTCAGAGGTTCCTGAAATCGTTTTAGAATCACGGCAACAATACAAATTGCGGAGCCTCCATGCAACTCAAAGCCGGTGACAAAGCCCCGGATTTTTCCAATCCGGATGCGGACATGAACCTGATCAGCCGCAACCAGTTCAAGGGCAAGAACAATCTGGTGCTGTATTTCTATGTCCGCGACGACACTCCGGGCTGCACGGCGGAGGGAATCGAATTCTCCGAGCTGGAACCGGAATTCGCGAAACTGAATACTGTGGTGCTCGGCGTGTCACGCGATGACTGCATGAGCCACGGCACGTTCCGCGACAAGCATGGCATTAGCGTGCGGCTGCTGGCTGACAAGGAAGGGGAAACCTGCGAAAAATACGGTGTGCTGCATGACAAGGAAGTGGATGGCGTCAAGCGCCGCGGCATCATGCGTTCAACCTTCGTCATCGACAAGCTGGGTATCGTCCGCCATGCCCTTTATGGCGTGCAAAGCCGCGGCCACGCGGCAGAAATTCTGGAACTCGTGAAAGACCTCAAATGAACATCGTAAAAGACACCATCGTGACCCTCGACTACGAAGTGTTTGACCTGGATGGCAACTCGCTGGAGAAAAGTGACGAACCCATCAGCTACCTGCATGGCGGCTATGACAACATTTTCCCCATGGTGGAACAAGCTTTGGAGGGCAAGGCAGCCGGCGACACGGTGGAGCTCAAACTGCAGCCGGCGGATGCCTTTGGCGATTACGACGAGGAACTGGTCCGGGTCGAACCGCGCGAGATGTTCCCGGAAAACGTCGAAGCAGGCATGCAGTTCGTCGGTGCGCCGGTCGGTGACGAGCAGGAAGTGCTTTATACCGTCACCGATGTGGCGGAAGACAAAGTGGTGGTGGATGGCAACCATCCTCTAGCCGGCGAGTCGGTCCGCTTTACCTGCGTGGTGAGCGGGGTGCGCAAGGCTGAGCCTGGCGAGGTGGAGCATGGCCATGCGCATGGGGCGCACGGCCACCATCACCACTAGGACACATTGACCCCCTCACTACCCCCTGGGCCGGAGGCGGCAGGGGAAAGTGGAGCCCCGTGCGCGCCCTGCTAGAATAGCGGACCTCGGAAATCAGCCTAACTGATGAAAACCACTTTCCTCGATTTCGAACAGCCCATCGCCGAGTTGGAAGCCAAGATCGAAGAACTGCGCTTTGTCCAGGACGATTCCGCTTTGGACATCTCGGAAGAAATCAAGCGCCTGCAAAAGAAGAGCGAAAAGCTTACCAGCGACATCTACGCGAAGCTTTCAGCCTGGCAGATTTCCCAGGTGGCGCGCCATCCCCAGCGCCCCTATAGCCTCGATTACATCGGCGGCCTGTTCACGGATTTTTCCGAGATCCACGGTGACCGAGGGTTTGCCAACGACCGTGCCATCGTCGGCGGGATCGGGCGGTTCAATGGCGAACCGGTCATGGTGATCGGCCACCAGAAGGGACGCGACGTGAAGGAGCGCCAGTTCCGCAACTTCGGCATGCCGCGTCCGGAGGGCTACCGCAAGGCCCTGCGCCTGATGCGCCTGGCGGAAAAGTTCGGCCTGCCAGTGCTGACCTTCATTGACACCCCGGGCGCCTATCCGGGCATAGGCGCAGAAGAGCGCGGCCAGAGTGAGGCCATTGCGCGCAACCTGTATGAAATGGCGCAACTCAGAACTCCGATCATCTGCACCGTCATCGGCGAAGGCGGTTCCGGCGGCGCGCTGGCGATCGGCGTGGGCGACCGGACGCTGATCCTGCAATACTCTACCTATTCGGTCATCTCCCCCGAGGGCTGCGCGTCCATTTTGTGGAAGAGTGCGGAGAAAGCGCCGGTCGCAGCGGAAACCCTGGGCATCACCGCCCACCGCCTGTTGGCACTCGGGCTGGTGGACAAAGTGGTGGATGAACCGCTGGGCGGCGCGCACCGCAACTGGGATGGCATGTTTACCAATCTGGGCCAGGCGCTGGCCGAGGTTCTGGGGGAGGTTCGCAAACAGTCTCACGATGGCGGGCTGCTGCTTGCCCGTTACCAGCGGCTGATGGCGCATGGCCGCTACAAAGAAGAAAAGTAATCTCCTATCTGACCAGGTGCGGGCCACGCTCGCCCGCCACCTTGCCCCCGGAGCCCGGCTTAGGCTGGGCCTGTCCGGCGGTCTCGATTCCATGGTCCTGCTTCATGTGTTGGCCGGATTGCGGTCCGACTACATCGTGACTGCACTGCACGTGCATCACGGGATCAGCGCTCATGCAGATCAGTGGGTGGCGTTCTGCCGGCAAGCCTGCGCCCAACTCGAGGTCCCTCTGCAAGTGGTGCGGGTAAAGCTGGACCCGGATGCCTCCGAAGGCATGGAAGCGGCCGCCCGTGGCGCTCGCTACGAAGCTTTGGCCAAGCCCGGCGCCGATGCCGTTCTGACCGCCCACCACGCCGATGATCAGACCGAAACCGTGCTGTTCCAGCTGCTGCGTGGCGGCGGCCCACGGGCGCTGGCCGCCATGCCTGAATCCCGTCCGCTTGCGCCCGGCCTGTTGCTGGTCCGGCCATTGCTGGCATGCACCCGCACCAAATTGGAAGCGTATTCGCGCCAGCACGGCTTGCTGTGGGTGGAGGATGACAGCAATCTCGATCCACGCTATACCCGCAATGCCCTGCGTCTCGATGTGATGCCGGCCATCGCCCGCCACCTGCCGAATTATCGCGAACACCTGCTCAGCAGCGCCCAGCGCATGGCGGAAGCGGCGGAACTGCTGGATGAGTTGGCGAAGCTGGATGGCGCCGAAGCGGGCTTGCCGGACAATCTGGACTGCGAAGTTCTAAAGCGCTTGCCCGAAGTCCGGGCGCGCAATCTGCTGGCGCACTATCTGCGCTTGCAGGGTGTGCCGCTGCCCAGCCCCGCTCATTTGGCTGAGATGCTGCGACAGTTGAAGGACGCCCGCACACGCCTGGTGCTGCCGCTTGCAGATGGCCGGGTGCTGACGCGTGGCAAGGGGCGCATCAGAATCCGGCAGGCTGATTTACCATAGCGCTTGATGGAAAGCGGACTTGCCGGTGTCGAGTGTTACGCGCAGCGCCTGCTCAACCCGTTTCGCGGGGTGGTGCATGTGTTGCGTTACCAGTCTGCCGAAGCGGTCACGACCGACGGCATCCACTGGGATATCTATGTCGCCAATGACGAACTGTTGAAAGGCCTGCCGCGGCACAAGAAGATCCAGACTTCCGACATCCGCTACGGCAACTGGTCGCGGGACAAGGGGCTCAAACGCGGCCCTCTCTATCCCTCCGAAGACTTCAAACGCATGGAAGCCCAGGGCGCAATCGCCTTCGAGGCCCTGCTCCAATTGCATGAACGTCTCCCTTTTCCGCTGCGCGATTGCCTCGAACTCTGGCTGCTCGACCCGGTCGGCCTGCCCCTGGTCCCGCTGACCAGCGTGGCGAACGAAAGCGAGATGGAACAAAACCTGACGCTGCATTGGCGCGCGGGCCATGTGGCGCAGGAACACTTCGCCAGCTCTGTTGAAAACGGGGTGCACAACGCGGCCGATATGCTTACCTCCCATATCGCTGAACAGGCCGGTACTCCGCCGGTAGCGCAATGGTTTGAACGCCAGCCGGATGGCAGCGCCATCGGCCTGACTGGCCATAATCTGCCGGTCTCCTACCAGGGGCGTGACCTGAGCCCCGCGGCCTTTCCCCCGGCGCTCATCTCCGCGGGTCTGGGCGATGACACCCTGCGCCGCCTGGTGCAAGACTACATGGCCTGGCAAGCCCCCTTCCTGCTGATGCTGCCCCAGGATAGGGCGACCCGGGGAGAACTGGAAATTCTCGCCCGACAGCAGCCGTTTGAGGTGCTCAAGTACAGCCGACTTTATCCGGAACTAACGGACGAAGCCCAGATCAATGCGGCCCGGGTGGAGGCGATCCTGCGCCGACAGGCAACCATCGAAGTTCATGAAGACAGCCTGTCGCCGCAGTACCTGGAGCTAAACCCGGCCAGCGGAGAATACAACTAAGAAACCATTGTGTGTCTCACGGCACGGCGGTTGACCCATGCTTGGCGCTCGCATTCGATGTCCAGCGCGAACCCGTCTCGGTTACGCGAGTCATCAATCTGAAACTCCTAGACCAGCGCCAGCGGGGCCTCATCCATCAAGGCAATCTGCTCGCGCAATTCCAGGATCCGCTCCTGCCAGTAATGCTGGCTGTTGAACCAGGGAAAGGCGGCGGGAAAGGCCGGGTCATCCCAGCGCCGTGCCAGCCAGGCGGAGTAATGCAGCAGGCGCAAGGTGCGCAGCGCCTCGAGCAGGTGCAACTGGCGCGGATTGAATTCGAAGAAATCCTCGTAGCCGGCCAGCACGTCCCGGAGTTGGCGCGCCATGCTTTCCGGCTCCCCCGACAGCAGCATCCACAGATCCTGCAGCGCCGGACCCATGCGGCAGTCGTCAAAGTCCACGAAATGGGGTCCGTCCTCCGTCCAAAGCACGTTGCCCATGTGGCAGTCGCCGTGCAACCGCTGGATGTGGATGTCGCCAGCCCGATCAAAACAGCGCTGCACGCCCTCCAGTGCCTGTTGTGAAACGCTCTCCCAGGCGGGCAGCAGATCGGGTGGAAGCCAGCGGTTAGCCAGCAGGTACTCCCGCGACTCGGTACCAAATGTTTGAATGTCCAGCACAGGACGGTCGGCGAAGGGCTGCAAGTCGCCCACCGCATGGATGCGCCCCATGAAACGGCCCATCCATTCCAGCGTGTCCGGATCGTCAAGTTCCGGCGGACGCCCACCCTGGCGCGGGTACGCGGCAAATCGAAATTCGCCGAAGTGATGCAGGGTTGCGCTTCCTATTTGCAGGGGTGGAACAACGGGTATTTCGCGCTCCGCCAGTTGCAGCGTGAAGGCATGCTCCTCCAGAATCGCCGCATCGCTCCAGCGACCCGGCCGGTAGAATTTGGCCACCACCGGCGGTCCGTCCTCCTGCCCGACCTGATACACCCGGTTCTCAAAACTGTTCAGGGCCAGCAGCCTCCCATCGCAGCGCAGGTTCACGCTTTCCAGCGCATCCAGCACATGATCGGGCGAGAGCGCGGCGTAGGGCGGCGGGGCATGATCCTGCATTGGCTGGATTGTACCGGGTGAATCGGGCGGCGCGATGCGGCAGGCTGTCTATAATTCGGAAACAGGGCTGGCCTATGTCTGGTCAGACACTGTCGCTGTTCCCCCTGCCCGTCTCCGCCCCCACCAGGAGATTCCCATGAAGCTCTATTACTACCCAGGCGCCTGTTCCATGTCGGTACACATTGCCTTGCGCGAAGCAGCTTATCAATTCGAGCTCGACAAGGTCGATCTGGGCGCAAAGCGCACCGCCAGCGACGAAGATTACAAGCAAGTCAACGCCAAGGGCTACGTGCCGGCTCTGCGTCTGGACGACGGCGAGGTGCTGACCGAAGACGCAGTGCTGCTGCAATATGTCGCCGACCACAAACCTGACGCCGCGCTGGCGCCGCCGCTGGGCAGCATGGAACGCTACCGGCTGATGGAATGGCTCAATTTCATTTCGAGCGAAATCCACAAGACCCTGGGCGCGCTGTTCAATCCCAAAGTCACACCCGAATGGCGGGACAACCAGGTCGCCCTGTTCGGCCGGCGCGCCAACTGGCTGGTTGCGCAACTGGGAAACAAACCTTATCTGATGGGCGACATATTCACCGTGGCGGATGCCTACCTGTTTACCGTGCTCCGCTGGTGCAAGCTGCACAAAGTCGACACCAGCAATTGGCCGGTGCTGAATGACTACAGCGCACGGATCGCGAAGCGGCCGGCGGTAGTGGCGGCCATGAAAGCAGAAGGCTTGATCGAGGCCTAAGGAGGGTTAACCCTCCCTAATCCGGGCCGTCGTCGAACTGGCCCAGTGGCCGTGTGAAGGTGAATTGAGCCGGCTTGACGATCATCTCGCGCGCTGAATCACCCACGCTGCCGGTGGGAATGGTAAACGGCAGGGCCACAATCGTAAGCGCGGTCCCCAGCACGGTCGCGGCAAGCCCCAAGGGGCGAACGACCACGACGTCCACCAACATGTCCATACCCTTGTCGCCGCTCACCGTATTGGGGTCGTCAGCCGCGGCGGGCAAGTGAGTTGCGGCTAGCGCCAGCGCGATCGGGCCGGCCCCGAGTTTGCTCCCCATGTGACTAGCTCCCGGTTTCATACTGCGACAGGGTAACGCCGGCCGAGGCCAGGTAATCGCGCAGATGGCGTATCTCCTGCTTGGTGCAGGTGTTGCTTTGGTGGGGGCGGTGCAGGAATCCCTCGATTCCGTTCAGCACCACTCGGAAACTCGCGCCGTGGTGTGGCTCCAGGGTCGCGCCCAGGTGGGCCAACAGGGATTCCACCTCGCGCCAGTGGATATTGCTGCTGACCGGGCCATCGAAAATGGCGCGAAGCAAGGTGTCATGTTTGTGGCTCATGACTGCAGCCCCCATGGATACTTAACACTTGATTAGAATACGGCATAAGTGCGGGCAACGCGAGTGAGTGCGGGGCCTTGGACGCACCCGGCCCGATGGCCGCTTCCTGCGCCGCGCCAAGTGCGACCCGGCGCCGCTCAGTTGCATCCAGTTGCATCGGGCTGGCTGAGCCCGCACAATATTGCGGGCCCCTTGCCGAGGCGCCCGGCCGAGATTCCGACTGTCGCGTACGCGACATGAATATGAAGAGGCACTACGAGCATGACAAGCGCAGAGCGATTTGAAACCCTGATCGAATACCGCCAGGCATTTGACCGCCTGCTGGCTGGCACCCGCCACCAACTGCGCATCTACGATGAGGACTTACGCGAGTTGGCCCTCGATACACCACAGCGCATTGACGCGCTGCGCAACCTGTGCCTCTCCGGGCCGGGCCGCCGCATTGAAATCCTGCTGCGCGACTGGGCCCCAGTGCGGGATCGGCAGCCGCGCCTGATGGGGCTGCTGCAAGTCTTCGGCCACATACTGGAAATCCGCCAGGAGGGAGCCGTCGCTGAGGCGCCTATGGAAGCTTATGTCCTGGGTGACGACCGGCTGATATTGACAAGGCCCCACCGCGACAGCCCGCGCAGTCTTTTGCATCTTGATGATCCGCTGGCCTGCCGGGCTCAGATGCAAACCTTCAGTCAGCTCTGGCAGCGATCCGAGGGGCCACTCGCCTCACACCCTCTGGGCTTGTAAGGTCCAAACTCTTGTACGTTGGCCCTGCAACCTGAACCGTGCGGGTTTTGCCACCTCAAAGACGACCAGATTTGGCCGCTTGAGAATGGCTCCATCACGCGGCAGCGTAGCTGCGTTCCAATCAGATCGCGGCAGACAGATCTTCAAGCCAGGAGAGCTCAGCTTCAGCAAAGCCGCTCTTGCGTCGCGCCTCCAGGTTGAAGGGGGGCTTGAGCGGCGGCGCATCATAGTCCTTCAACAATCGCCGAAACGTTTCCACCGGTTCCAGGCCTCGCTCCCGGCATAAATGGAAATACCAGCGGCTGCCGATCGCCACATGACCGATTTCGTCCCGCTCGATGATGGCCAGAATGTCCACCGCGGTTTGGTCTCCTGCCGTGCGAAATTTCCCGACAATCCCCGGCATGGCATCCAGCCCGCGCGCTTCCAGCACCCGCGGTACGAGAGCCATGCGCGCCAAGGGATCCTGGGCGGTCCTAAGCGCCATTTCCCACAGTCCGTTGTGGGCAGGAAAGTCTCCGTAATCATGGCCCTGGCTGCGCAGATGCCCACGCAGAAGCTGAAAATGCAGCGCTTCCTCGGCGGCGACTTTCAGCCAATCGCCATAAAAGTCCGCGGGCAGGCCGCGGAACCGGTAAGCCGCATCCAGCGCCAGGTTGATGGCATTGAATTCGATGTGGGCCACGGCATGAATCAATGCCGCCCGCCCTGCTGGCGTGGTCATCTTGCGTCGCGGCACATGCAGCGGTGGCACCAGTTCCGGCTGCGATGGCCGGCCAGGCTGGGCAATGGTTTCGACCGGCCAGACCGGATCTTCAGTCAGTTCGCGCCTTTGCCACGCGGCATGGAGATCATGGGCCAGACGCGCCTTGTGCTCGGGGTCTGCGGTCAGCAGGGCGCTCAGGGCCTGTTCGAACAAACCCGTCAAAATAAGCTCCCCTGCGCCGCCGGAGCGCGAAACAAGTCCAGCCGGTGAGACGGCATGCTCTGGTCCAGGCCATAACGCGTCTTGGCGAGACGAAAACGTTGGGCAACCAGTTCGGCGAACCGGCCCGAACCAGACATGCGCGAACCGAAGCGCGGATCATCTTTCTTGCCATCGCGGCTCTGCCGGATCAGGCTCATCACGTGCCCGGCCTTAAGCGGGTAATGGGTCTCAAGCCACTGCGTAAACAAGGCTTGCAACTCGTTAGGCAAACGCAGGAACACATAGCCCGCGCTGCGGGCGCCGGCTTCGGAGGCGTGCCTCAGAATCTGTTCCATGTTCTTGTCAGTCAAAGCCGGAATGACCGGTGCCACCATTACGCCAACGGGTATGCCAGCCTGGCTCAAATTGCGGATCACCTCAAGGCGCCGTTGCGGTGCCGCAGCGCGGGGTTCAAGCTTTCTTGCAAGGCCCTTGTCCAAAGTGGTGATTGACACGAACGCATGGACCAGGCCCTGTTTGGCCAGCGACGCCAGCAGATCAAGATCCCGCTCCACCAGGGCGGACTTGGTCACGAAGCTGAAGGGATGATGCGCCTCCGCCAGCACTTCAAGCAATTCGCGGGCGATGCGCCAGTCGCGCTCGATCGGCTGGTAAAGATCAGTGTTGCTTCCCAAAGCGATGGGGCTGGGCCGGTAGCCAGGCTTGCAGAATTCCGCACGCAGTAGAGCTGCCGCATTCGGTTTCGCGACGAGCTTCGTTTCAAAATCCAGGCCGGGCGACAAATCGAGATAGGCATGGCTTGGGCGCGCATAGCAATACACACAGCCATGCTCGCAGCCTCGATAAGGATTGAGGGAGACTTCGAAGGGAATATCTGGGGAATCATTGCGGCTGAGGATGGACTTGGCCTGTTCGACCCGGACCGTGGTCATGGGTCTGCGGTCTTCTTCCAGTATCGGTGTCCAGCCGTCGTCCTCCTCCTGACGCAGAGTGGAATCGAATCTTCCGGACAAGTTGGAAAGTGCGCCCCGGCCTTTGAATGCTGTCATCCCGTCATTGTACGAGCGGGGTAGAATCTTTCCATGTTGATCCCGCATGCCTCATCGACAGCACCGGATATGGATGACTGGCAAACCTTCCTGGAAACCCTGATTCAGCGGCGCAAGCCGAATCGGATCCTGGTTGGCGGGCCGACGCTGGCCGCCTGGTCCGACAATTGGTCATTCAGCCACGTGGTTGAGCGCGTCGCCGAACCACCCGCCGACCTGGCCTTGCTAAGCCTCCCGGAGGTTCCTTTGGCTGAAGTTTCCCGGCTACG
This sequence comes from uncultured beta proteobacterium, assembly GCA_963746955.1. Taxonomy (GTDB): domain Bacteria; phylum Pseudomonadota; class Gammaproteobacteria; order Burkholderiales; family Thiobacillaceae; genus DASQBT01. The sequence goes on from CAVVDR010000006.1 coordinate 37,308, forward strand.
GGATGGTTGCCCCTGGCTGGTCGTGCTGACGGAATCCTTCGCCGGCGCATATTTCAACGCGTTTCTCGCCCTGGGATTCGAACGCCTCTACGAATCGGCCGACGGCGCGGTGCACCTATACGGACACGACATCGCCACCTATAAGACCGTGCCGGACTGGCTGAATGCGAAATACTGGGCGCATCCGGAAAGCTGGGAGCCATAGCTTCTACTATTTCCCAAGGTGGGCGATCACCTCTGCGCTCGCACGTCGGCGCCGCTCTCCTTGGGGTTGTGCACAGTGACCCAAGGCCAGCACCAGTGCCGGCTTCTCTCCGGCCGGCAGATTCAGCGCAAGCGCAAGTTTCTGTTCGTCAAATCCTCCAATGGGACAGGTGGCCAACTGTTGATGAACCGCTTCCAGCATCATGAAGGCCGCGGCAATCTGGCACTGGCCCACCGCCCAAAGGGCGATATCTGTGGACTCATAAAGAGCCCGGTAAGCGTCCATCACCAGAGCGGGGTCACCGTCGCCCGCTTCCGCTTCAAGCTGTCTCTTCACAAAGCGATTGCCGGGGCGCAGGGATTCCACCAAGGCCACCAACACGATCAACACCGGTGCAGTCGCTGCGGGAGCTTGACTGAAGCAGGCTTCGGCCACCTGTTTGCGCAATGTGGCTTCCTTCACGGACAGAAATCGCCAAGGCTCCAGGCCGAAGCCTGATGGGGCCAGGCGGCCCGCCTCAAGCACAGACCGGAGCAATTCATGTTGCACTTGCTGCGAAGTAAAGTGACGACAGGCGTGGCGCGCGATAATTTCGCTCATGCAGTTTGTGCTCATGACTGCCTCATTCCGTTACACTTTCACTATCAATCAGAGCGTGATGTCATGGAACCCATAGAATTTTCCCCCCACAACGACATGGAACAACAGCTGGTCGAAGTCCACGCGGGCACCATGGAGGTGGAAGACTTTGTCGCCCGACTCATGAACGAACAGGTCTTCATGCCGGTCAGGGATGAGAAGCACGCCATCGCCGGCTTCCAGCGCTCTACCCGGGCTGAACCGCTGATCCTGGAAGATGAGGACGGTACCAGGGTTGTGGTGGTGTTCACCAGCCCGGAACGGGCCAAGCCGTTCCTGGAATCTTACCCGGATTACAAGGGGGGACTGCTGACAGAGTTCTCCTGGCTGCTGAAGAAAATAGGTGGCGGCTTCCCAATCGCACTCAACCCCGGCTGGGAAATGGGCCTGGACTTCGATGCCGAAATGGTCGCCAGTCTGATCGCCGGCATGCCCCCCGAACACAACAACTGAATCATGCTCGCTCCCGCTGTCCGTTCGGCCCTTGAGCAGGCTCTGGGCGCCGACCGGGTATTTTCCGACGATCCCACCCTGGCGCTATACAGCGCCGATGAAACACCGCGTAAGGTAATGCCCGCGGCCGTGCTCTTCCCCGCCAGCCATGCGCAAGTGGTGAAGCTGGTGCAAATAGCCTACACCCATCGCATCCCTCTGGTGGCCAGGGGCGCCGGCTCGGGCAACGTCGGCGGCGCACTCCCGGTTGCCAACGGGCTGGTGGTGAGCTTCGAGTGCATGAACCGCATGGTGGAATTCGACCCCGTCAACCGCCTGATGGTTGTCGAGCCGGGCGTGGTCACTGAACACATCGACCAGTTGGCCCGCACCCAGGGATTGTTCTATCCGCCCGACCCGGGCAGCGGCCCATATTGCCGCATAGGCGGCAATCTGGCGATGAATGCTGCCGGCCCGCGCGCAGTGAAGTACGGCGTAACCCGCGACTACGTCCTTGGGCTGCGCGCGGTCACCGGCGATGGGCGGGAGATCCGCACCGGCTGCCGTACCAGCAAGGGCGTCACCGGTTACGACTTCACCCGCCTGCTGGTTGGCTCAGAAGGCACGCTCGCGTTCATCACCGAAGCCACGCTCAAGCTGCTGCCAGCACCGGAAGCGATCACTACGCTGCGGCTTTGCTACAGCAGCAACCACGCCGCACTGGAGGCAGCGGGACGCGTAATGAAGCAAGCCGTTCTGCCCTGCGCCCTCGAATTCATGGATCGACGCGCCATCGATGCCATTCGTCCCACCGGCGCGGCGGACGACTTGGCCGATGGCACCCGTGCCCTGCTAATGGTAGAAGCGGATGGTGCCCGCGCCGATCTGCCACGCCAAGTCGCCGCTTTGAAGAATGCCCTGCAGGGCGACGGCCTGTTGGAGTTGAAAGAGGAAGTCCAGCGAGACGACGCCCTGCGCCTGTGGGCCGCGCGCAAATCGCTGTCCCATGCCGTAAAACAGATCGCTCCGCTCAAGATCAACGAGGATGTCGTGGTGCCGGTCTCGCGGCTGGCCGAATTTGTCGACTTCATCGACCGTCTCGCGGATCACCACAAGCTGCCCATCGTCTCCTTCGGCCATGCCGGCAACGGCAACCTGCATGTGAACCTGATGGTGCACCCCGACGACGCCGATGAAATGCAGCGTGCGCGCAGCGCGCTTGACGCCTTGTTTAAAGAAACGCTCGCCCGGGGAGGCACCCTGTCTGGCGAGCACGGCATTGGCAGCGAGAAGCGCGCTTATGTGCCACTGGAAATCGACCCGCCGACGCTAGCCCTGATGCGCGCAATCAAGCTGCAATTCGACCCCGCAGGCATTCTGAATCCGGGCAAAGTATTCCCTGATTGAGGCAAAAAAAGACCTTTACAAGCAAGCGGCTTCTCAACTAAAATGCGCGGCTTCTGTGTTGGGGGTATAGCTCAGCTGGGAGAGCGCTTGCATGGCATGCAAGAGGTCAGCGGTTCGATCCCGCTTACCTCCACCAACCTGAAACTCGTATCAATTTTATGCTGTGCAAGTTCGGCAAGAATCTGAGTTCTGCCGGTCGTGCCGCCAAGTTCATTGGTATGACTTAAGGGTTTTGGCTGCCAATTTGTATAGCCCGCGAGCAGGCGTCGTTCAACTTCGTCCCGCTGGGTTTTGTGTTATCGCCGCTGGGTGTGTCTGTGACTCAGTTGCACAAGAAGTAGACGGATCGCCGTCAGCCTCGTCCCCATCGTCTAGAGGCCTAGGACATCGCCCTTTCACGGCGCAAACCGGGGTTCGAATCCCCGTGGGGACGCCACAAGTTTATAGAGAGCTTGCTGTGGCAAGCTTTTTATTTGCCGCCCGGAGCGGTAGTTCAGTTGGTTAGAATACCGGCCTGTCACGCCGGGGGTCGCGGGTTCGAGTCCCGTCCGCTCCGCCACCAATTCCATCCCTTGGAGGACACCATGGCTCTCAACTTATTCCCGCGCATTGCGATCGTCCCTTTCCTCGCCCTTGCCCTTCTTGCCCAAGGCTGTGAGAAGAACAGCAAGTCGGAAGGCAAGAGCGATAGCCAGGTCGCGGCAAGCGTGAACGGCGACGATATTACGGTTAGTCAAATTGACAGCGCCGTCCAGCGGCTTGGAAAGGTGCCGCAGGATAAGGTGCAACAGGTCAACAATCAGGCCCTGAAGGCTCTGGTGGATCAGCAAATCCTGGTGCAGCAGGCGCTCAAAGACAAGCTCGATCGCAACCCCAATGTCAAGCAGGCCTTGGAATCAGCGCGCCGTCAGATACTTGCGCAGGCCTTTATTCAAAGCAAGACGGAAAACACCCCCAAGCCTACCGACGCCGAAATCAGCGACTTCGTCAACAAACACCCCGAACTGTTCTCGGCGCGCCGCATATACCGCCTGGAGGAGATCAACATACAGAACGCGCTGGGCAAGGCTGACGAGATTCGATCGCAACTCACTGCCAGCAAGAACATGAACGAATTCGCGCAATGGCTCAAAGCCCAGGGCTACAAGTTCGATGCTGTCCAGGCGGGGCGTTCCGCGGAACAGCTGCCGTCCGCCCTCGCCACCCAGCTTCTCAACGCAAAACCCGGGCAAGCTATTATCTCCAACAACAATGGCAACCTGGTCGTCATCCTGGTTGCGGCCGCGGTCTCCCAGCCACTTTCCGAGGAACAGGCAAAGCCTGTTGCGGAACACATACTTATGACCCAGAAGCAGCGTGAAATTGCCGAGCAGCAGATCAATACGCTGCGCAGTGCGGCGAAGATCGAGTATCTGGGCGACTTCGCCGATCTCGGCAAAGAGTCCGCCAAGCCAGCCGCGCAAGCCGCTCCTCCAGCTCCGTCTGCTCCTGCCACGACCGAGCCCGCCACCCCGAACGACGATCAGACCGCAGGAACCGATGCAGGTGCGATGAAGAAAGGATCATCGGGCTTGTAAGCTTGCAGCCAGGTAATCTGACTATAAGCATTCCGGGCGCGCAAGTGCCCGGATAATGCAGCATGTCTCGCGTTCTCATCAAGCACCCGGGCCTTAGTCGCAGCCTGCCGTTTGCCCTGTTCATTCTCCTGCTGGCCGTCGAGTTGAACTGGACGACGCTGCAGCCCCTGAATCATGGGTTGCAAAGCGTGGACAAGCGATGGCTATACGGCATCAAGGCAGGTCTGGCCGCACTGGCGTTGATCTGGCTGTGGGCGCGCTTCGAAGAGTTGAAAACCTTGCCCCGCCGGCTTGGCGGATGGGTAATGGCCGTCGGTATCGGGGTTGGCATCTTTGTCCTATGGATCAACCTGACCCAATCCTGGCTACTGCTCGGTGAAATGGGGAAGGGATTTGACCCGCGTCACGCTGACGGCCAGATGGACTGGCTACTGGCCGGCATCAGACTCGCCGGTTCCGCGCTGGTCGTCCCGATCATGGAGGAATTGTTCTGGCGGTCTTTCATCATGCGCTGGATCGACAAACCGGACTTTCTGTTACTTGATCCGCGCAATGTCAGCCTTCGCAGCGTGCTCATTTCCAGCGCCCTCTTTGCGCTTGAACACACACAGTGGTTTGCCGGATTCCTGGCAGGCTTTGCCTACGGCTGGCTTTACCGGAAGACCGGCAAGCTCTGGCTGTCCATCTTCGCCCACGCCATCACCAATGCCGTGCTGGGCCTGTGGGTGCTCAATACCGGAAACTGGCAATTCTGGTGATGGAGACGCGGCCTGGCGCCAGCAAAAAAGGTGTTTTGCTCCCTCAAGAAACTGGACTATTCTGGGCACGACTTACTGGCTCAATGGAACCGGCAACTGGGGCGATCACCTCTCCGATTCACTGAGCTATCTTCGCTGACTTCAGAAGAAACCATCTAAGGACACGCGTGAAAAAAGCTCTCATCACCGGCATCACCGGCCAGGACGGCGCCTACCTGGCGGAGTTTCTGCTGGACAAGCATTACGAGGTGCACGGCATCAAGCGCCGCAGTTCGCTGTTCAATACCGACCGCATCGATCACCTGTATCAGGACCCGCACGAGAAGGGGCGCCGCTTTATCCTGCACCATGGCGACCTGACCGACTCTTCCAGCCTGGTGCGCATCATCCAGCAGGTACAGCCCGACGAGATCTATAACCTGGCGGCCCAGAGCCACGTAGCAGTGTCATTTGAAGAGCCCGAATACACCGCCAACTCCGACGCACTTGGGGCGCTTCGGGTTCTTGAAGCCATCCGCATCCTCGGCATGGAGAAGAAGACCCGTTTCTATCAGGCCTCCACTTCCGAACTCTTTGGTCTCGTGCAGGAGACCCCGCAGAAGGAGACCACGCCCTTTTATCCGCGCTCCCCCTATGCGGTAGCCAAGCTCTACGCTTACTGGATCACGGTCAATTACCGGGAGGCCTACGGCATGTATGCCTGCAACGGCATCCTGTTCAATCACGAAAGCCCGGTCCGGGGTGAAACCTTCGTCACCCGCAAGATCACACGGGCACTGGCCCGGATCAAGCTGGGGCTGCAGGACTGCGTGTACCTGGGCAACCTGGATGCCAAGCGCGACTGGGGCCATGCCAAAGACTATGTCGAGATGCAGTGGCTGATGCTGCAACAGGACAAGCCAGAAGACTTCGTCATCGCCACCGGCGTGCAGTACAGCGTGCGTGATTTTGTCGATGCGGCGGCCCGCGAGCTCGGTCTTGCGATCCGCTGGGAAGGCCAGGGCGTGGAAGAGAAGGGCTATGCTGCCAGCGGCGCATGCATTGTCGCGGTGGACTCACGCTACTTCCGTCCAACCGAAGTTGAATCGCTGCTCGGCGACCCGAGCAAGGCAAAGCAGAAACTGGGCTGGACCCCGAAAATAGGCTTCGCCGAACTGGTCGCAGAGATGGTGAGAGAAGATCTCAAAGCCGCCGAGCGCGATGAGCTGATCAAGAAGCATGGATACAAGGCCATGGACTATCACGAATGAGCATGGAGCGCACCGCACGCATTTACGTCGCTGGCCACCGCGGCCTGGTGGGTTCCGCCCTGATGCGCGATCTCACGGCGAAGGGTTACACCCACCTGCTTACTCGCACCCATGCCGAATTGGATCTGACCAGTCAGGCACAGGTGGACGCCTACTTCGAGCAGGAGAAGCCCGACTACGTCTTCCTCGCCGCCGCCAAGGTCGGCGGCATCCACGCCAACAATGAATACCCGGCCGAGTTCATCCGCGACAATCTCGCCATCCAGACCAACCTCATCCATGCCGCCTATAAAGCAACGGTCAAGCGCCTGCTGTTTCTGGGTTCTTCCTGCATCTATCCGATGCTGGCGCCCCAGCCAATGAAGGAGGCGCATCTTCTGACCGGCCCGCTGGAGCCGACCAACCGTCCCTATGCCTTGGCCAAGATCGCCGGCATCGAAATGTGCTGGAGCTACAACCGGCAGCATCGCACGCGGTATTTGGCGGTGATGCCGACCAATTTGTATGGCCCTGGCGACAACTACCATCCGGAGAACTCCCACGTGATCCCGGCCTTGATCCGCAAATTCCATGAGGCCAAGGTAAACAGACAGCCGACCGTAATCGTCTGGGGAACCGGCACGCCGCGCCGCGAGTTCATGTACAGCGAGGACATGGCGGATGCCTGTGTCTATCTGATGAATCTGCCGGATGATCAATTCATCCCACTATTGGGCCAGGATCGAAACGATGGCCTGCCGCCGCTGGTCAACGTCGGCGTGGGCGAAGATCTGACCATTGCCGAATTGGCCGGGCTGGTGAAAGCCGTGACTGGTTATGCGGGCAAGATCGTGTTCGATCCCACCAAGCCGGACGGCACACCGCGAAAGCTGCTCGATGTTTCCAGGCTAAGTGGCTTGGGGTGGCGGGCGCGAACCAGCCTCCGCGACGGGCTAGCCACGGCCTACGCCGACTACCTCAAATAGAAATTTCGTTCCTTCTGCCCATTTCGCGTCTGCTATCCTGGCGGTCGATTTGAATTTACACCCACAACCCCTGCTCACAAGGCAGGGCCTTCTTAGGGCGTTCGGTTACTTTATTCGTCAAGTTGCACAGATGAGGGTGCAGAATGCGATAATGGGTGGGCAAGGCTCGCTTTGGACACGAGCCGTTTCCCTAACGCTGGTTATCCCGGCTGGAGATTTTGGAGTTCTTCAGTCGTTCCACGGACCAACATTAGGTAGCCCGAAATCTATCCCTCTACTGGTGACGGGTCGTGAGCTAATGAGTCAATGAACGCCGCAAGGCGTTTCGCTTCATCTTTCGTCAGGTCGCGCGGAATCACTACCTGAGCTAAGAACGTCGGCCGTAGTGGAAACGGAAGCGCAAGGCTCGTTTCAGTTGTTGCGGCCCGTATGGGCATATGTGGTGCAAGAACGTGATGGTTGGTCTCGAGATTGCTCACCTCGCGTGCCTTGCTTTTGTTCTCGCCGCCTTTACGCGGCTCCGCGCGACGCGACTTTTGAGATGCTTTACCGGGCAACTTGTACCCGGTCGGGTCCGTGACGAACTGCACAAAACTCTCGATCACCCCACGCACCCTACTTTCGTAAACGCGAAGCGACTCAGCGGAGAGTTCCCCGGGGTGTCTATTGTTGTACTGCACGACCGCCGCCTGCACATCGACCTGGCGAACATCCTCGTCTGCGCTGACCTGCTCAAGAACTTTCTTGCACGCCGCGCGAAGTCCACCGCCAGTATTCACATTGATCCGGCCTTTCTGAACTGACGTCTCAATGAACTCCATTAGTCCGCGTTTAGAAAAATTCTGCATCCCATCCTCCTGTTACATTGCTTAATGTTACAGTCGTTTCTGTGCAAGTCAAGATGTTTGTTCGTATGTGTGTGCAATTTATCCTATATTATCTACAAATGCAGTCATCACACCCCTCTTCCAATATTTCCCGGCACAATACAATCTCTCATGCCAAGGGGCCACCCTCCGGCGGTTTTTTCATCGCCTCTTTAACTGAAATCGTCGACAGCGCTGCGCGCCATTTCAATTACACCCCGTTTTTCGAACATGGGCTTTGGGCGTGTTGCGCCTTATTTATGAAGGGACTGATTTCGTGGGGCCTTTCTTATTATTTTGCCTACCCCCGCTCCTGCGACGCCACCGCTATTGGTCCGCTATTAGACACTCAGTCCAGAAACCCACACATGGCTGAAGCCTTGGTACACCTGGCGCCCCGAACACGAATCGAACGTGTGACCTACCCCTTAGGAGGGGGTTGCTCTATCCACTGAGCTACCGGGGCCTGCTGATGATGGCAGGCCAGCATTTTAAGTGATTTTCCCCCGCCCTGCCCTCGTGAGCGATCTTCTGCCGCCCCCCTTTGCCTCCAAAGACTAGAATAATCTAATGAAGATTGCGCTCCTGATCCTGCTTGTCGGTGCGGCGGCCGTTTGGATCTATCTTGGTCTGCGCCCCGGCCATTCTCCCCAGCCCGGACAGCCTGCGCCGGAATTCCGGTTGCCGGATCAGAACGGGGCCATGCGCTCTCTGGCGGATTTTTCCGGGCGCTGGCGGGTGCTGTATTTCTACCCCAAGGACGACACGCCCGGATGCACCCAGGAGGCGTGCCGGTTCCGCGATGATTTCGCCGCGCTGAATGCGCTGGGGGCGGTCGTGATCGGCATCAGCATGGATACGCCCGCTTCGCACGCCCATTTCGCCGGCAAGTACCAGTTGCCGTTCTATCTGCTGGCTGATGAAACGGGCACCGTCACGCGGGCTTATGGCGCATTGATGAAGATTGGTTTACTCCGTATGGCGCGGCGCCATACCTTCATCATTGACCCGGCCGGGCGGATCGCCAAGGTTTATCTGGCTGTCAATCCGGCGAGCCACTCCCGGGAGGTGATCGGGGAGTTGCACAGGCTCATGGAAATGCCTAAAGCAGGTTAAGGGTCTGGAGATCGTTACGCCGAGTCCGGCATGAGGACAGTTGGGAGCCGGACGAACCCGCTGATCTTGATCCCTTGTCCATTCAGTGCAGATATTTTGAGGAAATGGGCAGAATGGCGCAGCGCCGGCGCTATCAAGACTTCTGCACAACGCCCGTTAATGGTGGTAACCCATTGATTGAGCCTGAATTTGGTTTCATCAGGATCCGGCATCGCGCAGTCAGGATCGGAAAACTTGGATATGCCCTTGAAGCGACATTATTCGTTCTACTTGGCATGCGCTACCTTCATGACCCTGGTGGGTCTGATTGTGGCATTGGCTATCCATGGCGTCATACAACTGCGCCAGACCCAGAAGAATATGGAGAATGTGGTTGCTCTCCATGAACACAAGATTGATATCGTGACCCGCACCCAGGTGGCCGCCCATATCCGGGCAGATCGCCTTTACCGGATGGCTCTGGAGAAAGACCCGTTTGAGCAGGATGCGCTGTGGCTGGAGTTTTTGCGCGCGGGCTATCTGGTGGGCAGTGGCCGGGATCAGCTCAAGAGCCTGGGATTCACCCGGGAAGAAAAGGTCAACTTCGATACGCAGTCCGACCTCATCCGGCGCATTGAGCCTGCTCAGGAGGAAGTGGTCAATCTGCTCAAAGCCAACAGGCGCGCTGAGGCCGAGGCGCTGATGCTCAAGAAGACCATCCCCCTGCAGCAGTCTTTCAATGATCAGTTGGCGATTCTGCGCAGCTTTTACCAGGAAGCCAATCTGGCCTCTCTGCAGGGGGCACGGGAAAACTACCGCCGGAATCTGCTTTTCACCATCAGCGCGGGGCTGATGGCGGTCGTGCTGGGCGCAATCATCGGCGTTCTGACACTGAAGCAGTTGGCCTCCGCGCAACGACGGATCACAAAACAGATGGATGAGCTGGAACACTCGCGCGCAGCGCTGGAGGAAGAAGCCACCCACGACCCGCTCACGGGACTGGCCAACCGGCGCTTGTTTTACGACCGGCTGCAACAGGGAATGCGCCATGCCAAGCGGTATCGCAGTCATCTTGGAATTCTGTTTCTGGACATGGACCGCTTCAAGGAGATCAACGACCGCCACGGCCATCACGTGGGCGATGCCGTGCTGACCGAGGTGGCCAAGAGAATTGTCTACAGCGTGCGGGAATCAGACACCGTGGCCCGCCTCGGCGGAGATGAATTCGCAGTGTTGCTAGAAAATGTGGGTGGCCGAAATGACTGCATGTCCGCCGCCTTGAAGATAGAGGAGGCCATGGGCCTGGATGCCAATTTCTACGGTTTGAATGTGGACCTGTCAGCCAGTATTGGCCAAGCCCTGTACCCGGATGATGGGCAGAACGAGGATGAACTGATCCGGGTGGCGGATGCGGCCATGTACCGGACCAAACACGGCGAACTCAGCCCGCGCCAGCAGCGCTCGCTATTTGGCAACTAAGGCCTGTTAACACTGATTTCGCGACAACGCAGGCGAGAAATCAGTGTTAACAGACCCTAGCCCGATTCGCGTCGCGCCTTGCCGCTCCAGATCCACACGTACTGAATCCCCGAGGCCAGCGTCGTGGCAAACACCAGCGCAAACATGGGCATGAGCCACTGCTCGCCCTGCAGCAATTCCGCCGCGTGTGCCAGCACCAGTGTCAGCATGGCAAATTCAACAAAGGTATAGGTCTTGCCCAGCAGGGTGGGCTGGATTTCCAGATGTCCGGCAACCCCCTTGTAGGCCAGCGCACCCAGCACCACCACCGCATCCCGGAGCACGATCGCCAGGGTTATCCAAACCGGCACCAGGGCAAGCGCGGCCAGCACAATCAGCACTCCCAAACCCAGGGCCTTGTCGGTCACCGTATCCAGGGCAGCACCCAGTGCAGTGGTCTGGTTAAGCCGGCGTGCAAGCCACCCATCGATTCCATCGGTCAGGGCCGCCGCCAAAAACAGCCAGAACGCCGCTTCCCAATTGTCTTCGAGCATGAACCAGACGACGCCCGGCGCCGCCAGCAGGCGCAGACCGGTGAACAGATTGGGCAGGTTCAAGTTGTTCATGCCAAGAAAAGCAGTTGTACCGCAGAGGAGCGCAGAACGCAGAGGAACAACGGCAAATCGAGACGTCGCGCGCGCAAACCCCTTGGGCATTGGGTGGACACAAATCGCTCGCTCATTGATCTTTCTACGCCTTGATGTCTCTGTAGTGCACGAATTGACGTCTTGAGTTGATGCCCCAACTTAGCCAGCTAGCCTTGCCGCGTCAAGCGGGCAGCGATTGCCAGATTTTTTCCAGGCGTTTTGCCGAAACCGGATAAGGTGTTTTCAGTTCCTGGGCAAACAGGGAAACCCGCAACTCCTCCAGTTGCCAGCGGAACTCCAAGAGTTTCCCGTCCGTCTGGCCCCTCTTGCACTGTCGCTCAACGCGCTCGAAATAACGCTTCTCCAGCGACTGTATGGTGGCCATATGGCGTGGATCACGCTCGCCTGCGTCAGGCAGCTTTTCAAGACGCCGCTCGATCGCGCTCAAATAGCGGATCAGGTCCTTCCAACGCGACCAGGGCAGTTGCCGGATGAAGCCAGGATAGACCAGGCGCGCCAGATGGTCACGCTCATCCCGCGACGCGTTGGGGTAGGTCGGCTTGGCATTGAGCTTCTGCAGCAGACTGTGATGGAGGTCCAGCACTTCCTCGACGTCGCGCAGCAAGCTCTGGCTCACCACGGCTATGCGCAGCCTGGCCCGCTCCTTCTGCCTGCCGAATTCCATTTCGCTGCGCGGCAGCTCATCATCCCCAAGCAAGGCGCGGTCAGCGATAGCGTCCAGCAGATCGGCCAGGAACTGGTCCGCGCTGCCCAGGCTGCGGTATTTAAGGGCCAGCGGCGATTGTCGAGCAAGGTCCTTGTCCAGTTGTTTGAACTGGGTGGCGAGTGCGAGACGCAACAGGCGAACGATACCCTTGCGGCTTTCGCGCAGCGCCTCCTTTGCATCATCCAGCAATAGAAGAGAGACAGTTTCGCCTTCGTCCAGCAGGGTGGGGTAACCCACGTGCTCCTGACCATTGCGGGTGAATTTCACCGTCTCCGGCAGATCGCCGAAATCCCACAGCGTAATGTGTTCGCGCTCGAAGCCCGACCCCGCGCCCTCCGACTTGCCGTAGGTGAGCCGGGCCGTGTCCCCCAGTTGCAGACGCAACTGCGCCAGATCGCGGCCGGCGGCCAGTTCCTGGCCTGCGTCATCCACAAGCTGCAAATTCATCAGCAGATGCGTCGCCAACTCCCTGCCCCATTCTTCTGCATTCACATCGAGTTTGAAGCGGCGTTGCACATACGCGCTCAGGGCTACCCTGAGCTTCTGTTCTCCGGGTTTGGCTTCGGTCAGGAAAGCGGTGACGTGATCCGGGATGGGAATCAGCAGAAGCCGCTTGTCCTTGGGCAGCCCCTTGATCAGCGCGCTGACCTTGTCGCGGATCATGCCCGGAACCAGCCAGTCCGCCTGGGCTTCATCGATGCGATTTAGCAGATAGAGCGGCAGCATCAGGGTCACACCATCCAGTGGGTGTCCCGGTTCGAAACGATATTTCAGCCGGCACTCGACGCCTTCCACACTGAGGGATTCTGGAAACAGGCCGGCCTCCGGACCGAAGCTTTCCCCAAGAATATCTTCCCGATCAAGCACTAGAGTCTTGCGCCGGATCGGATCAGACTTGCACCACTTTTCCAGTGCAGGGCCGTTATTCACCTCGGCCGGAATGCGGGCATCGAATGCGCGAAACATGCGCTCCTCATCCAACCAAAGACCCGCCTTGCGCGCCTTGTGTTCAAGCTCGCGGATTTCCTCCACCAGGCGCAGGTTGTGCTGGAACCACTCATCCTGGCTGTCATAATCTCCGCTCACCAGAGCGCCGCGGATGAACAACTCGCGCGCGAGAACCGGGTCGATGGAGCCGTAATGCACCCGCCGCCTCGACACCACTGTCACCCCGTAGAGACTGGCCTTCTCAAATGCAAGCACGCGGGCGGATTTTCGATCCCAGTGCGGCTCGGTGTAACTCTTCTGCAGCAGGTGACGACCCGCCTCCTCGATCCACTCTGGTCGCACTTCCGCCGCCAGGCGGCCCATGAGCCGGCCGGTGTCGGTCAGCTCCGCGACTACGACCCACTTGGGCCCCTTCTTCGCCAACACCGATGCAGGGTGCAGGCCGTACTTGATGCCGCGCGCTCCGTCGTAAGCGCCTTCTCCCGGCTTGCGTGCCTTGGCATCCTCGGAGCGGAACCCGATGTTGCCCAACAGGCCGCTTAGCAGGGCCTGATGAATGGCGTCATAACCGCCCGGCTTCTCGTTCAACTTGAGGCCCATTTCCACCAGTTGACTGTGAATCTGGCCATGCACCTCGCGCCATTCCCGCATCCGGCGCTGGGAAAGAAAATGTTCCGCCAGCGTGTCCCTGAGTTGGCGGTTGGATTTCTTGTGGCGGATTGCTTCATCGAAGAACTGCCAAAGTCTGAGCACGCCCATGAAATCCGATCGCTCGTCCTGGAACAGTTTGTGTTTCTCGTCCGCACTGCCCGCCTTCTCCTGCGGCCGTTCGCGCGGATCCTGCACCGAAAGGAAACTGGCGATAACCAGCAGCTCGCCCAAACAGCGCAGCCGGTCCGCAGCGAGCAGCATGCGGCCGATGCGGGGGTCGAGCGGCAATTTGGCCAGATGACGCCCGATGTCGGTCAGCTCGCTACGCTCATCCAGGGCATGCAATTCGGCGAGCAACTGATAGCCATCCTGGATCAATCGGCCATGAGGCGCATCGATGAAGGGGAAATCCTCCACCCGACCCAGGCCCAGCGACTTCATGCGCAGGATGACGCCGGCCAGGCTGGAGCGCAGCAGTTCCGGATCGGTGTAAGGCGGGCGGTTGCGGTAGTCGTCTTCGTCGTAGAGGCGTATGCACACCCCCGCCTCCACCCGCCCGCAACGTCCCGCCCGCTGATTTGCCGAAGCCTGCGAAATCTTTTCGATCAGCAACTGTTCGACCTTGTTGCGCGGCGCATAACGCTTGACCCGGGCCAACCCGGTATCAATGACGTAGCGGATGCCGGGCACGGTGAGCGAGGTTTCGGCGACATTGGTCGAGAGCACAATGCGGCGCGCACTGCCCGGCTTGAAGATGCGGTCCTGTTCTTCCACCGACAGCCGCGCGTAAAGCGGCAGGATTTCCGTTTGCGGTGGGTGGTGCTTGCGCAGCGCCTCGGCCGCGTCACGAATCTCCCGCTCGCCCGGCAGAAAGATCAGGGTGTCGCCCCAGCCCAGGCGGGCCAGTTCATCGGTGGCATCAAGTATCGCAGCGGTAAGATCGGCTTCGTCCTTGGCCCTTTTTCCGCCTTTCTGGGGCGTCTCACCACGCTCCCGCATCCCTGCCCTTTCCCCGGCGGAAAAGGGAACGGCGCCGGGCGTTTCCAATGGCCGATAGCGTATCTCAACCGGATACAGCCGGCCCGACACCTCGAGCACCGGCGCGCCGGAAAAATGGGCGGAGAATTTTTCCGCATCGATGGTGGCGGAGGTGATGACCAACTTGAGCTCGGGCCGTCGCACGATCAACTGGCGCAGATAGCCCAGGATGAAGTCGATGTTGAGGCTGCGTTCGTGTGCCTCGTCGATAACGATGCAGGAATAAGCCGCCAACAGCGGGTCGCCCTGACTTTCCGCCAGCAGGATGCCGTCGGTCATGAACTTGATCCGGGTATCGTGGCGGACCTTGTCGGTGAATCGCACCTTGTAGCCCACCAGGCCGCCCAGTTCCCCCTTGAGTTCACTCGCCACCCGATCAGCCACCGAACGCGCGGCAATCCGGCGCGGCTGGGTGCAGCCGATCATGCCGCGCTTCCCGAGACCGGCTTCCAGGCACATCTTGGGAATCTGCGTGGTTTTGCCCGAACCGGTTTCACCGCACAGGATCAGCACCTGGCTGGCATTAAGCGCGGCAAGAATTTCGTCTCGCCGGGAGGATACCGGCAGATTGGGATAGTCTATCTTCACGCTGCGCGGACGCTACTTGTTCTTGATATACAAGTTGTCGTCAAACGTCTCCAGCCAGTCCGGTTTATAGACCGCCATGAGGGTAACAGCCATGCCTGTGCTGAAGGCTTCTGACCAGGCCAGCAGGATGTAATACGGCGAATAATGCTCCAGCAGATAGTCCAGCTTGTAGGTGCCGGACAGGGCCATGAGCGCCGTTGCCACCAAACCGATAGCGATCGTCGCCAGGCCAACGCCAAAAAAACCGTTGACCAGCACGTAAATGAAAAAGTGATGAGGCAGCTTGCGCTCCACCAGCCTGAGCAGACCGTATGTGACGAAGGCCGGCACGGCCACAAAGATCAGGGCCTCGACGCCCAGGTTGGCCCACTCTCCATGGCCTCCAAGTATGCTGCCGACCATGGCGATCAGGCCTGCCAGAATGCCGCGCCACGGACCAAACATAAGCGTGGCTCCAGACACGCCGATCAGGTGGAACTCCAGTCCAGGCTGGATGCCGGCACGAATCTGCCATAAGCCCAACACGGCCACCGAGGCCCCGAGAAACAGGTTTGAGCGGGCCGGATCCAGCAGCCTCTTCCAGTTCCCGGAGCGCCAGAATCCCCAGAACAGCGCAACCAGCCCCATCCACCCCAGAGTGGTGAAGGATTCGGGCAGGGAAAGAACCGGGCCAGTCATGGCGGAATTTTATCGCGGCAGGCGGCACCGGACTGCCCCGGTATAATTTTGTTTTTGCCTGCCGCGTATCTCGTTCAAATGAAACTCGTGCTGTTCGACCTCGACAATACCCTGCTGGCGGGGGATTCGGATTTTGAATGGGCCCAGTTCCTGATTCACAAAGGCGTGCTGGACCGCGAAGTATACGAGGCCCGCAATCAGGTATTCTATGACCAGTACAAGGACGGCACCCTGGACATTCATGCCTTTCTCGATTTCCAGTTGCGTCCCCTCGCCCGCCACAGCCGCGCCCAGTTAGATGCTTGGCACGCTGAGTATCTGGAAACCAGAATCAGGCCGATGATCGCGCCCAAGGCCATGGCGCTGGTCAAGCAGCATCAGGAAGATGCGGACCTGGTCGCCATCATCACCGCCACCAATTCTTTCGTTACCAGACCGATTGCGCAAGAATTCGGCGTGGAGCACCTGATCGCCACCGAGCCGGAACAAGCGGGCGGACTCTACACCGGCAAGGTGGCCGGCATTCCCTGTTTCCGCGAACACAAGATCACGCGCCTGGAAATGTGGCTTGCCGATCGGGGCTTGCTGTGGGAAGACATTCGCGCCAGCTGGTTTTACAGCGACTCGCTGAACGACTTGCCGTTGCTGCAGAAGGTGGATTTTCCGGTGGCGGTGGACCCGGACCCAACCCTCGAAGCTCACGCCAGGATTGCGGACTGGCCGATTGTCAGCCTGCGCTGAAGAAACAGGCGCGCATATCGATCACGAATTACGCAAGGACGCAAAACCGATGCCGGCGCATGCCATATGCGCCCCACTGCAAACTCGCCGGCTCGGCCCTGCGTCCCCGGTACGCCCTTGGTCCAAGGGTATAATCCGGCCATGATACGAAAGTTCATCAAGTCCGTCCTGGGAAGGGGCAAAAGCACCCGACCTGCCGGGCCTCTTGTGTTAGCCAAGAAACAGCACGGTATTTCCCGGGAAGCCATCCACCCATGCGCTCTCAAGGTCTGCGAGGAATTGCAGCACCATGGCTACAAAGCCTTTGTGGTAGGAGGCGCGGTGAGGGATCTGCTGCTGGGTGGTACTCCCAAGGATTTCGACGTCGCCACGGATGCGACGCCCGAGGAGATCCGCCACCTTTTCCGACGTTCCCGCATCATCGGCCGTCGTTTCCGGATAGTCCACGTGATGTGCGGACGCGACACCATCGAGGTCACCACCTTCCGCTCTGCCGGCAACCTCGCGGGCGAGGACGAAGAGGAACGGGAGACGGACGAGCACGGCCGCTTGCTGTCGGACAACGTGTTCGGCAACCTGGAGGAGGATGCGGCGCGGCGCGACTTTAGCGTGAATGCGCTTTATTACGAACCGGACAAGGAAGAAATCTGGGATTACCACGGCGGCGTCGCGGACAGCAAGAAGCGCATCTTGCGCATGATCGGCGACCCGGAAACGCGCTACCGGGAGGACCCGGTGCGCATGCTGCGGGCCGCCCGCTTTGCCGCCAAGCTGGAGTTCAAGATCGACCCGGCCACCCGGGCGCCGGTGTCCAAGCTGGCCCCGCTGCTGGAAAACGTTCCCCGCTCCCGGCTGTTTGAAGAGGCACTCAAACTGCTGCTGTCCGGTCATGCGTTGCGCGCGGTGCATCAACTGCGGACGGAAGGGCTGCACCATGGCATGTTGCCCTTGCTCGACACCATCCTGGACGACCCACAAGGCGAGCGATTCATCAGCGCCGCTTTGCGCAGCACCGACGAGCGCATCCATGACGACCGTCCTGCCTCACCCGGATTTCTGTTCGCTTCCCTGTTGTGGCCGCAGGTCCGGCGCCGCTGGAAGGCGATCCGGGACACCGGCGAAAAACCCATTCCCGCCCTGTTCGCTGCGATGGATGAGGTGCTGGAAACCCAACGCGAGCGGCTCGCCATTCCGCGCCGGTTTGACGGCTTCATCAAGGAAACCTGGGCCCTGCAGCCGCGCTTCGAACATCGGTCCGGGCAGCGGCCGTTCCGTCTGATGGAGCACCCGCGTTTTCGTGCCAGTTACGATTTCCTGCTGATTCGCGCCGAGTCCGGCGAGGTGGAGGCAGAACTGGCCGAGTGGTGGACTCGTTTCCAAGACGCGGACGCCGACGCGCGTCAGGCTATGCTGGTGGAGGACACCGGCCCGAAACCCCGCAAGCGGCGGCGCAAGCGCAAACCAGCGGCTGACAGCCCCAGCATCGAGTCCAGTCCGGCATGAGCGTCGCGGCTTATATCGGATTGGGCGCAAATCTGGACGATCCCGCCGCACAGGTGGAGTATGCATTTGATGAACTGGCCCGCCTGCCCGACACGCTTCTGGCGGCTCGCTCGTCCCTCTATGTATCCGCCCCGGTGGGCTATGACCAGCAGCCTGATTTCATCAATGCGGTGGCGAGGCTCGAAACCCGCCTTTCCCCCCGCGCGCTGCTCGTCGCCCTGCTGGATATCGAGCACCGGCATGGCCGCCAGCGCACTTTTCGCAACGCGCCGCGCACCCTCGACCTCGATTTGCTGCTCTATGGCAATGCCCGGTTTCATGAACCGGGGCTTGCGCTGCCGCATCCGCGCATGCATGAGCGGGCATTTGTGCTGGAACCTCTGATGGAGATTGCGCCCGACCTCGACATTCCCGGGCACGGTTCCGCGAAGGCCTGGCTCGCGCTTTGCGGCTCCCAGCAGATTCATCGCTTTCAGCCCCGCGCGCAGATCGCGGGGGGAGTCAAATGACCCTGGCCCGTTATCGCTATATCGTCGTGGAAGGCCCCATCGGCGTGGGCAAATCCAGCCTGGCGCGGCGCCTCGCCGAACATCTGGGCGCAGACAGCCTGATGGAAAACGTCGCCGACAATCCCTTTCTGCCGCGTTTCTATCAGGATCCCCGGCGCTATGCGCTGCCCACCCAACTGCACTTTCTGTTCGACCGTGCCCGGCAGGTGAGGGAGCTGGCCCAGGGCGACCTGTTTCGCAAAACCATCGTCGCGGATTTTCTGCTCGACAAGGACATGCTGTTTGCGCGCCTCAATCTTGACGACGATGAGTACTCCCTCTACGAAAAAGTCTACGCCGACCTGAAATTGCAAGCGCCCGATCCCGACCTGGTGATCTATCTGCAGGCGCCTGTGGAGGCCTTGCAGGAACGGGTGAGGCGTCGCGGCATCGATTTTGAGCAGGGCATGAAGGGCGATTACCTCAGACGCCTGGTCGAGGCCTACAGCGAGTTCTTCCACCGCTACCACGCCGCTCCGGTGTTGATGGTAAACAGCGAAAACCTGAACTTCGTCAAGTTGAAAGGCGACTTCGATCTGCTGCTGGAACGCATGGCGAAGATGCGCGGGCCACGGGAATTCTTCTCTCGCGCGGCGTAATGTTTGTGCACAATGAGAACATTAGAAAGAACTTGGCTCGTGGTCTTTCGTTGCGTACCCCGCACTTCTCCTCCAATTCCATCGTCCTCGTCGTAAGAGACTTTCCATGTCAGCGTCGACTCGCTTGGTAACCCTCTCCACCCTGCACCACCTGCGCCAGCAGGGCGAGAAGATTGCTGTGCTCACTGCCTACGACGCCGGATTTGCGCACCTTGCCGAAGAAGCCGGGGTGGAAGTGATACTGGTGGGCGATTCCCTCGGCATGGTGGTGCAGGGCCACGCCTCCACCCTGCCGGTCAAGCTGGCGGAAATGAGTTATCACACGCGTTGTGTGGCGCGTGGCGTCCAGCGGGCCTTGATCATGTCAGATATGCCCTTTGCCAGCTTCCAGCAAAGCCCCGAGCAGGCCTACGCCTCAGCCGCGCGGCTCATGGCCGCAGGCGCCAACATGGTCAAGCTGGAAGGCGGCGCCGTCATGCTGGAAACTGTGCGCTTCCTGGTGCAGCGCGGCATCCCGGTGTGCGCGCATCTGGGCTTGCTGCCCCAGTCCGTCAATCAGCTAGGTGGCTACAAGGTTCAGGCCCGGGACGCGTCAAGCGCGAACCAGTTGCTGGCCGACGCCCGGGCCCTGGAACAGGCCGGCGCGGGACTGCTGGTGCTGGAAGCGATTCCTGCAATACTGGGCAGTCAGGTGACTGAATCCCTCGCCATCCCAACCATAGGCATCGGCGCCGGCCCCGACTGCAGCGGCCAGGTCCTGGTGCTGCAGGACGTGCTCGGCGTCTATCCCCAGCCGCCCAAATTCTCCAAGAACTTCATGGCTGGGGCCGGTTCCATCCAGGGAGCCCTCAAGGCCTATGTTGCCGCGGTGAAATCCGGCACTTTCCCAGGGCCGGAGCACTGTTTTCAATAGGGGCCATGCAGCTCGTTCCATCCCCAGACGAACTGCGCAAAGCGTTGGCCGGGCAACCGGCGTGCGCCTTTGTCCCCACCATGGGCAACCTGCACGCGGGCCATCTGTCCCTGGTCAAGCAGGCCCGGTCGAGCGGTCGGCCGGTGGTGGCGAGCATCTTCGTCAATCCGCTGCAATTTGGCGCCGACGAGGATTTCGAATCCTATCCGCGCACGCTTGAGGCGGACTGTGCACTGCTCGAAGGCGAGGCCGATGTCGTCTTCACACCGTCTATCGCGGACCTGTATCCAGTGCCCCAGCGGTTCTATGTGACGCCGCCCGATGAACTGGCCAAAGACCTGTGCGGAGCCTTCCGTCCCGGGCATTTTCGCGGCGTGGCCACGGTGGTCTTGAAGCTGTTCAATCTGGTGCAGCCGGCCCTGGCGTTTTTTGGCAAAAAGGATTACCAGCAACTGGCAGTGATCCGGCAAATGACGGCGCAGTTCAATCTGCCGATCGATATCCTCGCCGGTGAGACCGTACGCGCTACTGACGGCTTGGCCCTGTCGTCCCGCAATGCTTATCTTTCCAGTGAAGAGCGGCGGGAAGCGCCGCGCCTCTTCCGGGCCTTGAAGACTTTGGTTGATCAGCTAAACGCTGGAAGCCGACACTTTTCCGCCCTTGAGGCCACGGGCTGGCAAACTCTGGAATCCGCTGGCTGGAAGGTGGACTATATGGCCATCCGTCGTCCGGACCTTACCCGCCCCGACACGTCCGACACGCAGTTCGTGGTGCTGGGCGCTGCCCGTCTCGGCAAGACCCGGCTCATCGACAACCTGGAAGTTGGGCTTTCAGGCCCACCCGTTTATAATTTAAGCCTTTCCTAATAAGGGAGCACCGATCATGCAAAGAACGATGCTCAAGTCCAAGCTGCACCGGATCAGGGTCACCCATTCTGAACTTCACTACGAGGGCTCCTGCGCCATTGACCTGGACCTGCTTGAGGCTGCCGATATTCACGAGTATGAGCAGATTCAGATGTACAACGTGACCAATGGTAAGCGCTTCACCACCTATGCCATCGGCGCGGCGCGCGGCTCAGGGATCATTTCAGTAAATGGCGCCGCAGCCCACAAGGCCAATCCTGGCGATATCGTGATCATCGCCACGTACGCGATCTACAGCGAGCTGGAATTGGCCCGCTACCAGCCCAATCTGGTGTACGTCGATGAACGGAACTGCATCGTTGACCAGCGAACTTCGATCCCTGTTCAAGCCGCCTGATCAACATGAGGAAATCGAGCTAGCCACGGGTTAGCCAATTCTCCCTCTTCCACCACCGGACGCGCGATTCCGCATCCGGCGGTTCTTAAAGAGCACGGGAATCGTCGCACGGTATAGAGAAGCGACCCCATATCCAGACGATCCAGGGAAGGACTTCTGGAAGGCTTGATTCAGTTGGCTGGCGCCACTGTTCTGCCACGATCCCCATTCGTTTGAGGCCACGCAAGCAGAGCAATTCCACCTCCAAGCAAATGTGCCCCGCCCGGTACAGGCAAAGAAAAAGCGGGCCAAGGCCCGCTTCTTGAAGCACTTTCTATTTCAATCCCTGTTGCCCATCACGGCCATCAGAATATTCAGCAGATTGATGAACAAGTTGTAGATGTCCAGATAGATGGCCAGTGTCGCCATGATGTAATTGGTTTCGCCTCCGTTGACCACACGACTCACATCAAACAGCAGAAAACCGGAGAACAACAGCACGGCCACACCCGACAGCGCCAGAGCAAACGCCGGAATTTGAAAAAACAGATTGGCCAGGGACGCGACAATCAACAGCACGATGCCCACCATCAGGAACTTGCCGAGGAAGCTGAAGTCTCGCTTGGAGGTGGTGGCAATACCCGCCAGCACGAAGAAGATCGCGCTGGTTCCGCCCGCCGCCAATCCGATAATCTGGCCGCCGTTGGATAACCTCAACGCGACCTGCAGGATCGGCCCCAGCAACAGGCCCATCATCAAGGTGAAAGCCAAGAGGAGCACAACGCCCAGCGGACTGTTGCGCGATGCGGATACGCCAAACATGAGGCCCATCATGAGCGCGAAGGATCCGAGACCGAACATCATGGGATGCTGGGCGGCCCACGCAAAGTTCATGCTGGTACCGACAAGCGCCCCAATCACCGTCGGAATCAAGGACAAGGCCAGGAGCATATAGGTGTTGCGCAGGACCTTGTTGCGCGAGACGGCCAAGTCGCCGGTCTGGGGAATCATCTGAATATTGGGTTGCATCAATGCGGTTCCTAAATTGAAAGATCAGACGCTAAGACTAACGGAACCGGCAATAGGTTTCAATCTTTCAGGCTGGGGAAAGATCAACGCATGCATTAGAATTACCCGTTTTACTGTCAATCGACTCTGCAATGGCATTAATTGTCCAGAAATACGGCGGGACTTCAGTCGGAAGCCCCGAACGCATCCGAAACGTCGCGGAACGGGTGGCCAAATATCGGGCCCAAGGCCACCAGTTGGTGGTGGTGGTATCGGCCATGTCCGGCGAGACCAATCGCCTGATCGCCTTGGCAAAGCAGATCCAGGCCCAGCCCAATCCGCGCGAACTGGACGTGATGGTCGCAACCGGCGAGCAAGTCACCATTGCGCTGCTCGCCATGGCGCTCAAGGACCTCGGATTGAAAGCCAAGAGCTATACCGGCTGGCAGGTGCCCATCCATACCAACAACGCCTACACCAAGGCCCGGATCGAGGATATTGACGACAAGGCGCTACGCACCGATCTGGAAGCCGGCTACGTCATCGTCGTGGCAGGCTTCCAGGGAGTGGATGGTGGAGGCAACATCACCACCCTGGGACGCGGCGGTTCCGACACCACGGGGGTAGCCCTGGCGGCCGCGCTCAAAGCCGATGAATGTCAGATCTACACCGATGTAGACGGGGTCTACACTACCGATCCCCGCATCGTGCCGCAGGCGCGCAAACTCGACACCATCACGTTCGAGGAAATGCTTGAACTGTCCAGCCTCGGTTCCAAGGTATTGCAGATTCGCGCGGTCGAATTTGCCGGCAAGTACAAGGTTAAACTGCGGGTGTTGTCCAGCTTTGCCGAGGAAGGCGATGGCACCCTCATCACTTTCGAGGAAGACACTATGGAACAACCCATCATCTCCGGTATTGCCTTCAATCGGGACGAAGCCAAAGTCACCGTTCTTGGCGTTCCAGACCGTCCCGGCGTGGCTTACCAAATCCTCGGCCCGGTGGCGGATGCCAACGTCGACGTGGACATGATCATCCAGAACGTGGGGGCCAACAACACGACTGATTTCACCTTCACCGTGCACCGCAACGATTTCACCCGCACCATGGAAATCTGCAAGAACACGGCCGCATCAATCAACGCCCGCGAGGTGATGGGCGATGACAAGATCGCCAAAGTGTCGGCGGTGGGAGTAGGGATGCGCTCCCACGTCGGCATCGCGCGCAGCATGTTCGAGGCCTTGGCCAAGGAAGGCATCAACATCCAGATGATCTCCACCTCTGAAATCAAGATTTCCGTTGTGGTGGAAGACAAGTACATGGAGTTGGCAGTGCGCGTCTTGCATCAGGCCTTCGGACTCGACAAGGCCGCCTGAGCGCCCAATCGCCGTTCCGGGTGGCGCAATGAGCCGGGTTCCGGTATCATGCCGCCCTTCCGGAGACGTGGCCGAGAGGTCGAAGGCACTCCCCTGCTAAGGGAGCATACCGGCTTAAACCGGTATCAAGGGTTCGAATCCCTTCGTCTCCGCCAATTTTGGAAAGTCCCAGTGTCTTGCCGAATTGGGCAAGATGCGCGGGTGAGAACCCTTCCGGGTTCGCAGTGTATAATTTCGCCGTTTCCGTGCGCCCGTAGCTCAGCTGGATAGAGTACTTGGCTACGAACCAAGGGGTCCGGTGTCTTGCCAAATTGGGCAAGATGCGCGGGTGAGAACCCTTCCGGGTTCACAGTGTATAATTTCGCCGTTTCCGCGCGCCCGTAGCTCAGCTGGATAGAGTACTTGGCTACGAACCAAGGGGTCGGGAGTTCGAATCTCTCCGGGCGCGCCACAAATTTGATGCCTTCAGGTCATCGTGCCGCTATGACGTTTTTCGTCTGGGTAGGCAGCGTAAGAAAGTCCCTTCTCGCCTGGGACCGTTTCTGAACTATTCAATACCGCGCTCCACCTGGAGTTGAGTCTGGCCGTCAATCGTACGATTGTTTAAACTGTCCAGCTGGCAACGGGGTAATCAACCGCATCAATTTCCAGGCATGCTGCACCCCCGCGAAATAGAGGGCAAAGATGCCGGAAAACGCATAGAACAGAACCGCATCGGGCACGCGCCAGCGCCAGCCCAGAAAACCGACCAGGGCGAACACTGCCGCGGCCAGCAGAATAAAGCGTACGACCTGGCTGTCGGTATATCCAACACGTAAGAGAACGTGGTGAAGGTGGTCACGGCCGGGGTGAAACGGACTCTTCCCCTTGAGCATGCGTCGCAACATCAGACTTACCGTATCGCAAAGCGGAATTGCGAAGAACCACAGTGCAGCGGCCGGTGGAAGCAGATTTCTCCCACCCTGTGTGACCATGATCGCCGAAAAGCCCAGCAGAAAACCCAGCATCAGGCTGCCGGAATCCCCCATGAACACTTTGGCATGACGCTGCCAAGGCAAACGCATATTGAAGAATAGAAATCCGATCAGCGCGCCTCCCAGGATGAGCAGAGCATGAAACTCCAACTTCATGTGTGACATATAGGCTGTAGCCATAAGGAAGGCAGCCGCGATCAACGCCAAACCCCCGGCCAAACCATCCATCCCATCTGAAAGATTGAGCGCGTTGGCCATGCCTACGGTTGCAAATATGGTCAACGCCACGGCCAGCGTTCCAACGAGAGTGACAGGACCAAATCCAAACAGGTCCCCCAACTGGGTAAGCTGCGCACCTGAAAACACAGCGATCATCAACGCAGCAACGCCTTGGCCGGCGAAACGGAGCGCCACCGGCAGGCCTTTCAAATCATCCAGAAAGCCGAGGACAACGATAATCGACGTGGCAGCAAAAACGCCCCAAAACGTTTCATTGTGGGCAAGTTGCCACAACGCGCATGCCCCTATCGCGAACGACATGGCCAAGCCCCCCACCACGGGGATGGCACCCTGGTGATGCTTGCGCTCATCGGGATGATCGAGCCAACCGTAATTATGTGCGGCCCAGATAAAGGCAGGCGTGGCCAGCAAAGTGAGAATCAATCCAACGAACAACTGAATCAAATAATTTCTCCCTGGACTCTCTGCGATATGCTGGGCCTGTTAAGGCACGCAAGACGGACCATATGCTCGCCAAGGCCGGAATGTAACATCAGTGACTGAGGCTGGCTATATAACCAAAGTCATAGAAAGCTCAGCCATTAATTTTGTCTATGAAATAAGATTCAGGTTATCAGTTTCAGTTTGACTACGGCAGCTAAATTCTTAACAACCCCAGCTCGCACAAACGTGTTGCCGGAAAAGCCTTCCTGCCGCCCTTATCCTCGAGCCAACGCTTCACCATTGAACGCCCCTTGGCCGCTTCGACCACTAGCCGCCGGGCGACATCGTCCGGCCCTCCCTGATCAACCTGACTTGGCAATTTCACCAATGACATCGAGATATCGATTGATCACGATCTGCTCGTCAAACTCACGCATCATCTTTTCACGCCCGCGCTGACCCATCGCCGCAAAATGATCGCGGTCCATTTCAATCATTCGCAGCATCTTGTCCGCCAGATCGCCCACATCCCGCAAGCGGCACAAGAAACCTGTCACCCCATCGTCCACCGTATCCCGGCAGCCCGGCGCATCTGTGGTGATGATCGGCTTCGCCATGCTCGCAGCCTCCAACAGTGTCCGTGGACAACCCTCACGATAAACGACGGCAGCACCACACAGTCCGCCTCACGCAGATAGGGCAAGACATCGTCTGTCGAGCCCAGATAGCGAACCACACCCTCTCCACCCACGCCTCCACCTGCGAGCGCGGGGTATCGCCGAAGGGTTCTGCACATCCAGAAAGCCCAGCAAGCGAAACTCTGCCGCCGGATATTTCCGCCGCACCTTGCGCGCTGCCTCGACGTACTCCCCTACCCCCTTGTCCCACAGCAAACGCGCCACCAGCAAAAAAACAAATTCTCACGATTGGCAGGACTTCGCTTCTTTGCCTGAGGGGGAAGAACCGGAAGGGGAAAGTAGCCGCCTGCTCGACCGGTGCGAATCGCGCCAAATCCACCCCCGACCCTGGAATCCGTCTCCGCCTTACTCGCATCCACCAACCCCATGCGGACAAACATATCCAGGTCCTCCCGGTTCTGGAAAAACACCCGCGCCGCCCGTCCAAACGTAAAGCGGTATAACTGCTTGACCAGCCAGGTCAGGGGGCTGCGGCGGATGAATACACGGCCAAGACCGGAGACATTCGGCACCGTGGGCAAACCGTTTATAGCGGCAGCTATCGCCCCATAAATATTCCCCTTGGGGGTGTAGCTCAGCACCACCTCGATGCCTTCATCACGAAATACCCGATGCAGCGCCCACACCGTGCGCAATTCACGCAAAGGATTAACACTCGCCCCAGCCAGGGGAATGGTTCTATGTCGAATGCCGGCTGCAGCCAATTTGTCGACGTAGTCATCTGGCGGACCGACCGCGACCACTTCATGGCCGGCGGCCATCAACGCCTGCATCAGGCTCAGGCGAAAGTTGTAGAGATACCAGGACGTGTTGGCGATGACGGCGATGCGCATGATTCAAGTCCAGGCTTGTTGTTCAAACCAAGCCTGGAACATCAACACATCCCGATGACCAAGCATTACAGACCAACAAACGGCAAGAAACCGATAAGGCAACCAAGCAAACGCATTGCTAGCAAAGTTCAACCACACCCACTGCATCAGCCCGTAGCCCAGAACCACGCTGACCACCGCCAGGGTCTTGAAGTGCTGGTCGCCAAGCAGTCGATGAACCCGCGGAAACACATAAAGCTGAATCGGCATGAAATAGAGAGCCACCCGGTCTACTGCCGTGGACGCCAAAGCCACCAAGGGAATACAGACCAAGGAAAATACAGCCATCCACACCCACAAGCGGCGCTCGTCTCCCTCCGGCGCCAATTTCTTTCTGAATAACAGCAGCAACACAGCAGGTAACGCATTCATGGCCATACGAATGGGCCCACCCTCGGACACCATGTCGGCCTCAACATAGTTCTGCCAGAGCGCCTCGTAATATTCAGCCAGGATCGCAAGGCCAAGCCCAATACCGGCCAGCCCCACCCAAACCAGCGTCCAGAAACGGTTGCGGCGGCTCGCCAGCACAGCCAGCGGCAACAGCACAAGCGCCGTCTTGTGGAACAATGCCCCGCACGCCACAAGCAACACAAACCGCCGAATGTAGCCATCCATCAACGCCACGAGGGCGAGCAGTTCGAAACCCATCGCCGCACTCTGGCGGGTGTATCCCATGGCGACCACTATGAGCATGTACGGCACCGCCACCAGCAAGGCAAGCCAAGGCTGTGGCTGACGTCGGCTAAAGCTGATGATTCCGACCATTACGATCGCGCCGCAAACAAAGTTGACCAAGTAAACCTCACCTCCAACCAACCCAGACAGCCAATTCAGTGCCGCGTAACCAGGATCGGACGTTCCTACTGCCGTACTCAGTGGTACACCCAGCGCATCACTGTAGAGCCCCAGGTACGGTTCCCAATCCCCTCCCACCTGATAGCGGAGACCAATCATCAATGTGAACATCACACCAAAGAAAACCCAGGCCAAGCGTCGCAAACCTTGGGTCCCGCGCAAAGGCGATAGGACAACCAATGTGGGAAGCGCAAACATCAACCAGTAAGCGAACATTTCTGGTCACCCCGCCTGCTCTGTCGCCAGCCAGGCCTGAAACATCAGCACATCCCAAAGGTAATAGTGCCAATTGCGTTTGCCAGACAAATGCTCTGCCCACTTCTGCCGGATCGGTGCCGGGTTGAAGTAACCTTCCTGCCGCAGGCGTGATTCACTCAGCAAATCTTCCGCCCAATCACGCAACGGGCCGCGCAGCCAACTGTCAATGGGAACGCCGAAGCCCATCTTCGGTCGCTCGATCAGTTCTTTGGGCACGTACTTGTACAGCACTTGCCGCAACGGCCACTTCCCCAAGCCTCGTCAGCTTGTAATCAAGTGGCAGCCGCCAGGCAAATTCCACCACGCGGTGATCCAGCAGCGGCACGCGCGTTTCCAGGCTCACAGCCATGGCGGCACGGTCCACTTTGGTGAGAATGTCATCCGGCAGATAGGTCAACAGATCCAGCGCCATCATCTGGTGCACAAAGTGGTCGGTTTGTGGCTGAAGGCTGGGATCCGTCAGCACAGTGGGCGGCTCAGTGCCCCCAAGCACCAGTTCGTCAGGATTGTGACCAGTGGCTAACCAGCTGAGCGTACAAGTCCGCTGGCGTCTTGGCTGCCATCACCCAGCGCCCTTGTGCAATTTGTCGCCGATATTGGCTTGCGCCAAGCCCTATGGGCAGCATGGCTTGAATCGGCCCGAGCAGCCGGTTCCACCTTTGTGGACTGAAAGACGCTGTAATCATCCGCGCCAACATCATGCGCAAACCCACCGGCAAGCGGGACAACTTGCGTCCATACCCGCTGCCCCAACACATAGCGGTTGTAGCCGCCAAACAGCTCGTCCCCCGCATCCCCCGACAATGACACCGTCACATGCTGCCGCGTCATCTGCGACACCAGAAAGGTGGGTATCTGCGACGAGTCCGAAAATGGCTCATCGTAAAGTGCGGCAGCCGGGGAATCACATCAAGCGCCTGCTGGGGCGTGACATAAAGCTCAGTGTGATCAGTGCCCAAATGCTTTGCCACCGCCTTGGCATGTTGGGCCTCGTTGTAGTCCTCTTCGTGGAAACCGATGGTGAACGTCTTTACCGGGCGACTCGGACTGAGCCTGCATCAGCGCCACGATGGCGGATGAATCCACCCCGCCGGAAAGAAATGCGCCCAGAGGCACATCAGCCATCATCTGCTTGGCGACTGCGTCTCTCAGCAGCTTGTCCAGCGCATCGACTGCATCATCGGGCGAACCTGTAAACGGATGCGCCAATCCATCTAGCCACCACCTGCCGCGCATCCCAGTAGCGTTGCGGCTTGGGCATTCGGGTTTTGTAGCGAAATAGTCAGCAGCGAACCCGGCAACAGTTTGTGTATGCCCTGATAGATGGAATACGGTGCGGGAATATAGTTGTGGCGCATCAACAGCGCCAGCGCATTGCGATCGATCTCTGCACGAAAGGCGGGATGCGCCTTGAGCGCCTTCAACTCCGAACCAAACAAGAAAGGTATCGCCCTGCCATCCGTAGTAAAGGGGTTTTTCACCCAAACGGTCACGGCCAAGGTCAATGTGCGATCGGCCTTATCCCATACCGCAAAGGCAAACATCCCAATGGCCCGTTCGACTCGTGCCCGCGATGCCCCAGGCGTCAAAACCCGCCAGCAGCGTTTCTGTGTCCGAATGCCCACGCCATTCCAATACCCCTTGCCCTCATGGGACGAGAGGGGCGAATCCAACTCTACCCCAATCGCTTGGTGGTTGTAGATCTCGCCGTTGAAGACGATAACAAAGCGCCCGCAAGGCCGACACCATGGGCTGATGCCCGGCGGCAGACAAATCGAGAATCGACAAACGCCGATGCACCAACCCCACACCAGCATCGATATCTGTCCATATCCCCGCATCGTCCGGTCCGCGATGGGCAATAGCTTGGCCCATGCCTTTAAGCACAGTCTGCAATTCGTGGCCTGGCAACCCCGGACCGTTACCGAGAAATCCTGCAACGCCACACATCAGGTGATGGGACTATGCTGCTCACAGTCGTCACGGAAGTGGAAAAAAAGATAACAGCTATTCTTCATAGAAAGCTTCATAGCGTTTCACCACCTGACCGATCTTGAAGTGTTCGGCTACCCTTGCCCTGGCGCGGGCCACCTATTGCCCTATGCTGATGCGGCTTATAGTGCGCTGTTGCTGAAAACTACCTATGTCTCCGGATGACAAACCCGTGTCTCCGACGATATAAGCCGAATCTCCCACATCCGTCACTACACAGGGAACGCCGCAGGCCATCGCTTCACCCAAGACGTTGGGAAATGCCTCACCATAAGAAGAAGAAACCAAAAGATCCAGTGCAGCCATCAATCGTGGGATATCGCTCCGCAAGCCCAGCAAGTGCGTTACATTCCTTACGCCCGTGGCCTTCACTGCCTGCAATAGATTGCCATTGCTCTCATCAACTCCTTTGCCTGCCAGTACAAAATGTACCCTTGGCAATCTGCAATGTAGCAAGCCTGCCGCGTCGAAAAATCCCGCGTGATTTTTTTGCGCATCAAAGCGGCCGATCATACCAACCAAGGGCGTATCCGCTCCCACGCCTAATTCGCATCGTACTTCCGCTCGGGCCAGCAAATCGGGTTGAAAGCGCGCAAGGTCAAATCCATTCGGCACTACCACCATTTTGTTAGCCGCATAACCGAAATCCACATGGACCTGGCGCGCCACTTCCGAGCAACTCAAAATCCGGTCAGGAACCCAGCGGGTGACCCGTGCACATGCGCCAACAACGACACGTGTAGAAAACTTGGTTTTGTCGCGATCAAGATTGCTGTTGCGAATGCACCAGCCAATTGCTCCCAACCCTGCCAAACGAGCCGCCAGCCCACCAAGCAGGTCTGCGTGGTACATCCAGGTGTGCACCACGTCTGGCTTTAGCACGTTGAGCCGCCGTACCAAGCGAAAAAAAACAAAAGGGCTTGGCAGCCCAGGTCGCATATCCAAAGATTCCACCGAGATTCCCAACGCCTGAATGCGCGGACCGATTTCACCCGGCGTTGTAAGTGAAATGACATGGGGCGAAAACCTCGAACCCAGGCGTTCTAGCATTCTGAGGAGCATCATTTCCGCACCGCCGGTCGAAAGGCCGGTGATTATGATAACGATTTTCAAACACGGTCACCGGAGGAGAGTTTTTGGGCGGATCGGATTATCGATACTTGCTAGCGTTGTGCAAAAGGCAATTGCATGAAGTTCATCGCACCCATGAATTGGAAAATCGCCCAAGCATAACCAAAGTACACACAGTGTCGCAAAGAAGATAATCGGACCTCGCTTAATGAAGATAATCGGACCTCGCTTAATAAGGAGCTGGCGATCAAAGGGCTGCATGGCCAATCAGTTCCTGTTCGTAGCGGTCCACGATCTTGTTCACTGCGTAGAGTTCGACCACCTCTGGGGAAAGCCGCGTGCGCCAAGGCATATACCGAATCGCCCGGGCCAGCCCTTCAGCCGTTATACTTTCCGCCAACATACACCCCTCCACTCCCTCCAGAATCTCCCTCACGCCGCCGGGTGCCGGTGTGGCTATAACCGCTGTGCCGCAGGCCAATGCTTCCAGCACCACGTTAGGAAAGCCCTCATAGTGGGAACTCAGCACAAAAGCATCGGCCTGCGCGAAAAATGGGTAAGGATTCTTCTGGAAGCCAGCAAAGTGCACTTGCTGTGCCAAGCCGCTGTCTCGCACCAAACGCTCCAGATCTCCACGCAACGGGCCTTGGCCTAGAATAGTAAGCCGCAGGCGTGGGTTGCCGCAGAGTGCCAACGCTTTTATAAGAATGTCAAAACCTTTAACTGCTACCAAGCGCCCAACGGCCAATAGATAGATAAAGTCTGCTTCCCCAGGGTGAACTACCTCGTCAAAACCCGTTTCTAACGGTTCAATTGCCAGTCGACGGATGTGTTCCACATCCACCGGATTGTGTATTACCACTGGTTTCCCCGGCGGCAAACTGAAGTTTTCAATTAAATCGTCTCTCATATATCGAGACTGGCAAACTACGGTGTCAAAACGGTTATAGAAATTGCGATAGGCCCAGCGCCATATCGGCGGCCATGAATAAGTCCTGATGTTCTCGCTAACAATGCTAGTTTCCCTGGCAATGAACCGTACCGCTTTCGGCAGCAGTGGCCGAATGATTGCCAACGCGAGATTGAGATGCCCCAAGGTAGAGAACACAACGTCCGGTCGCCCCCAGGTCAGCAATGCAATCTTCAGCAGGGCATAGCGTACCCGCGTACACTCAAGGTCGATCAACTCCACATCCGCTGGCACATCATCCAGGTAGGCTGCTTCGCGGGTGTCAACCACTGCCAGAGCCAAGTGGAACTTTGTTCGATCCAGATGGCGCAACAAGGTAACAACAACCCTCTCTTGCACCACCCCCGCGCAAAGTTGGGAGCAGGAACAGAACACGCTTCTTTAAAGTGGTCATGACATTCTAAAACGTTGCAAGCGTCGTTTCATAAACTCCTTGGCGCGCAACCTAGCAAGCCATAATTTGGAAAACGCAGCATCGAAACAATTACGTTCCTTGACGCGGCCATCGCGGATCACCTGATCCATCGAAACAACAGAAGACGCAAATCGCTCAATATCAAGCTCAAGCATCCGTATGGAGTATTCAGAAAAGTTATTATGGTGATAACAAACGGTCCACAAACCAAAACGCATAGGCTTGAACCGCCACATCTGCTGCGGTATCCATAATGCGTCCAACCACTTGACAGGACGGCAGTAGAACCCATCGCTAATCACACTAATGCCCAAATCCAGCAGCGCCTTTACCGTTATCGCATCAAAGGCGTGAGCCGGCGCAATCCATGCGTCGGGGCGAACCCCCTGCTCAGAAAACACGGCTAACGCCTTAACTAGTTTGTCCCGCTGAACGTCATAGGGCAAACCAGCGAATTCGCTGTAGGAATTGAAACCCATAAGGCCGGCGTGGCGCGTTTCATACAGATGTTGGTAGCCATGGAGTGCAATGCTCCAACCTTGCGCTTGCCAGGTGCGAACACAATCCCAGAAATCTGCTCGTGCTGGCTGGACCATCAGTTTTGGATCGAGGTTATCCGGTACTACTGCAAGAATGGGCTTGATCTTGTGCACCGCCAGAACTGGCTCAATGCGTACCCAAATCGTCCAGTTCATCGTTGGACAGATATCATCGAAACGCACCAGATACTGCGCGCTCATAAATTACCACCATGCACTCCAAGAGAACGCCGGTGCGGATCAGCAACCAAACCAGCGTTACTCAATGTCGCGCTTCATTCCTGGATTCGCCAGATATTTTTCCACTCGATACAATTCATGGAAAACCGCTCCTTACCGTCACAGTCGGGTAAATACCAACTGATTGCACCCCAATCCCCCGGCGCAGGTTGTCAGTTCATCCAAACGAAACCCCCTATCCCGATAGAAATTGAAAATCTCTTCCGGCTTCGCCACCTCGAACGGATAACCGCCGACCCAGTCGACCACGTCGCGCCATGGCGACATGCCGCGAAAACGATTGCCATAACTTCTTGCGGTTGCACCCGGCTGCCCTTTGAGCACATCCCGCACCATCGTTGGCCCCCATAATCGCACGAAAGCCAAGAGAAGCACTCCTGTGCGCAACGGCTCAGCCGCAGCACAATAGGCTTTTTTGATTTGCTTCCATATGACGCTCGCCCGTCCCTGGTCGTTATAAATCGCAATGAATAATCTTCCACCCTCTGCAACCAAGGGCGCAACGTTGCCCAGTGCCTCCCACATCGCTCCACGTGTGATGCAGCACACCCCAGCTATAGACCACATCGAACCTTCCCATCCGCGACAGGTAATCACTATCCAACGCAGAACCCTCCTCGATAATCCATTGCATGTCTTCCGGAAAATATCGCCGCCTGAGTTCCAGGGTGCAGCCCACAGACCTGGGGTCGTAGTCGAAAGAATGCACCGTTGCTCCCAGCCGACGTGCTACCAGACTGAACAACCCAGAGCCGCAGCCAACATCAAGAAAGCTTTTCCCCTTTAAAGCACTCACACCAAGCATTTTGCACAACGATTCTTCCGCTTGCCTAATGCGCTCATCGTCCAATACTTCCAGAAACCGTGCCCAGTTGGCACCAAACTCGAATCGCTCTCCTTGCAAAACTTCTGTGGCATGCCCTGTCATCCCAAAGTCCCCCCGCTTATTAAATGATTTCTGCTACTGTCTTCAAATGATGTAACCCCGACAAAAAACTAAGACTTGCTTCTCTTCATTATTGAGACTTCCATAACTCATGACATTACCAGAGCGTAGCCTGCATCCAGCAAGCGGCGATGATCGAGGGGCGTTTTTGAGCGCTCTTGAGTTTGTTTCGGGCACTCGTTTGCAACTCGGCGAGGTTGTTTGGACAGTAGTTCGCCAACGCGTGGCGCTTGAGCCATGCCCACAGGTATTCGACAGGGTTGAGGTCGGGCGCATACGGCGGCAGAAAGGCGATCTGGATATGCCCATCCAGCGTGTCGAGATAATCGCGGACCAGGCGGCTGCGGTACGCCTTCAAGCCGTCCCAGATCACCAGCAGCGGCTGCCTCAAGTGCGCCTTGAGCGCTTTGAGGAATGCGACGATCTCTTCCTTCTTGATACTGCCCTCGTGCAGCCTGAACAAACAGTTGCTGCGCGTGAGTCCGGCAATGACCGAGACATGGTTCCAGTTGAAGTGAAACTGGATGACGGGCGTCTGCCCCTTGGGCGCCCAAGTGCGCATACGGGTCGGGCGCTCGCTGATGCCCGATTCGTCGACAAAGACGATCAGTCTGCCTTCTCGCTGCGCTTTTTTTTAAGCGCAGGCCAGGTGCGTCGCTTCCATGCGCGCACCGCATCCTCGTCCCGCTCGATCGCACGCTTCTCGGGCTTTTGTGGGCTGAAACCCAGCGCGCCCAGGATGCGCCAGAGCTGCGTCTGGCCAAAGCGCACGCCATGCAGCCGCTCGATGACCACACCCACGCGCTTGAGTGTCCAAAGCTCGGTGCCAAAGCCGTGTTCGGTCGGGCTTTGCAGGAGAACAGCACGTACTTGCCAAGTTGCGCCGCGTCCAGCCGGGCAGGACGCCCGGGATCGGGACGGCACGCAGCGCATCAATGCCCCCCTCATCAAGCAACGCCTTCCAGGTGTATACGGTCTGCCGTGCCACGCCGACAGCTTCGGCCGCTTCTGCGCACCCTTGCCCGCCAGCAGCATGCGTCCGGCTCGCAAGCGCTTCTTACCGCGTCGCTCAATCGTTTCTGCCACGTCATGTCTCCCAGTATCAATACCCGAAGTGAGACATGCAAATCTGGAAGAAGTTGTCATGTGTTTAGGAAATATCAATAGTATTCAGGAAAACGCGCTCGCACCGTTCCCACCAGTTCGAAGCAGGCGAGAAAGACGGATTCTTTGAACCCCGCTGCCCCACCCATCATCTGCCCAACAGCCGTTTTGCAGCAAGTGCGACGCCACCAACTAGCGAGGCAGCATAAACACAATTAAACTCAATCGTTTTCCTCCCTCCAAATTCTTCCTTGAACTGATTAATTCTTTGCTTTTCGGCATCACCCGATTCTGGCGGTGACCAGCCACCAAAATCATAAGTGTGAAAACTGGAGGTCTTGAACTCCAAAATATCGTGCCAGTGCAAATGGCGATTCACCCGCCCAACAAGATTCCGCTGACCGCTGTCTAACCCACGAAATAGGGATGCTGAATAGAGCAGTCGGGCCCGTCCCATGGTGCAATAATAGGCATGCCAGATCAGGGTTTCCTCACCGCGCACAATGCGTGAAAGGACAAGCGTACCTGCACGACACATGCGCTCAAGGCTAACGGAATCCTGTACAAGCAACCCTTTTTGCTGTGCAAACACAGCGTAAAACGACCAGAATGCGTCAAGCAACCCGCCCGGCTGCATAATGTGTTCTGCCACGCACCCGTCGCTTTTTTCCGACCGCCGAATTTCGTAGCGCGTGTCCTTTTTTATAGCCGATAGCAATGATTCCTTCGACTGTGTCAAATCCACCAGTAGAGTAGGGAAGGGCTCGCAGACAACTCCAGGCACAGGGGCTCGGCGCTGTCGCGAGATTATAATGTCTGCGTCGCGGGTTGGTGACTCATCAAACCAGACCTCACAGTAGCGTAGGCCATACTTGCGGAAAATAATCAGACGCCACTCCCGGCGATACGGGCTTGTGATCGCTGATACACATAGATTCTGTTTCCCCAATCAGCCTCAAAATCGCCTGTTTTAATAAATGCGCCCGTTTTGATCACTGTCTCGTGACAAACCGGATTGCAGTAGATAATCGTGAAATCCTGTTTCGCAGACAGCGAATGCATCAGATTATTCATAACCTGCTCCATGATCTGCTGAGGAAATGGGTTGTAAAAGTACAAATGGCTGTACAGGCTATAGTCATGAAACTCTCTAGCGTCCATGCACTTAACTTCACAGCGGGTATCGCCTAACCGATCAAAGTTTTGCGCTGCAATAGATGCCACTTTATTGGAAAGCTCCAGGCCGGTAATCCGCTTAAATGGAAACTTCCGCATCAGGCGCATCGCACTGCCTTTACCACATCCAAGATCAATAATGCTGTGATTGGACGTAATGCCGTGAAGTGACAATACCTTTTTTAAAAAATGATTTCCGGAAGGCGTTGAGTTATGCGATTCAACAGGATTCAGGCCCGCTTGTTCAGATGTCATTAGGGTTTCGAAATCCAGCCCTCGCACCCGATCAAATTCTCTGATTATTCTTTTAGCAAGCCGCGTATTGACCCCTGTATTGTGCATCTTCAAATGGACCCATAAACTGATTTGCGAGTTATTCATCATTTTCGTATTGCTATCGCCTAGCTTCAAAAAAAATGTTGGGATTTGCAATAGAGGAACCCCTCCTGCCCAGAACATACCTGATCGAGCTTTTTATGAAATTATTAAACCCCTTGCGATGCCAAGCCACAAATGCTCTTAACTCATTCCGTAAGACAACGAAATTATTAGCCAATAGCAATTGAGTCAGGCGCCTTTGTGAAAAACTCTGCAAATGTCCCCAACGATGGAGGATTCGCCACAGTGAGGACACATTACGCGAGAGTCGATCAGATTTTCATTAGCAGGCACTGTTCCGATAAAACGCCCCTTGGTTTCAGCACACGCTTGACCTCCCCTAAAGTTGCGTTCAATACGTCGTCGGTTCGATGCTCCAGCACTTCGGTCATTATCACGACGTCGAATTGACTATCCGGAAACGGGATGTTCTGAGAAAAACCAACCTGGGCACGATTACAAGTTAGCATTGTTTACGGACACTATCAATGGCCTTTTCACTGGGATCCAAACAACTCACCACAACTCCCTTCTGTCGCAAAACGTCTTCTAGCCCGCCACGACCCACACCGATGTTAAGCACACTCATTCCTGGTGTTGTCCGTTGCGCGAGAAATTCGTAACGTGGGAGAGCATTAGCAAAGGGATCACCAATGCCGTCTTCATTTTGGAAATGTTCCCAAATTTTCGTTTGATCCAACTTAGAACCTCTTTATCTTTTGTACCGAATCATAAACCAACAAAGAAACATTGAAACCATGTACATGAAAGCGGTTCCGAGGACAAGGCCATTTATACCGAGCCACGGTACAATGCTGAAATTTGTTACCACCTTAGCAATGAGATTGACGCACGCAACCAATACGATTGCCCGATACTTCCCTTGGCTCACTAAGAGAGAAACTTGTACCAGATATGCGAAATAGAATGGCAACTGCGCCAAGCTATAGCGAAAGACTTCTGCTACGGCCTGTGTATCCCGTGCCTTGAATGCGCCGCGCTCAAAGAGGAGTTTCACTGCCCAAGGTGCCAGCCACAAGCCGATTATCATGCTAACCACGCCTGCCACAAACATAATGAGCATCCATTGGGTGACAACACGCGGCAACTGCCCCCCACCTTGCGCTTGAGCCTTGGAGAAAACAGGCAGTGTTGCCCGCCCCACCGCTGTTGCACCCAAGCCAAGAATTAACGCAAGAATTCGGTTTGCGTAATTAAGCGTGGCAATGGTTCCCATATCTAAATGCGCGGCAAAGAATTGGTCGATAATACCGATGACGCTCATTAGCGCCTGACCAGCGAGCATAATGCCAAAACCATGCCAGTAGGCAGGCCATTGCGGTGATTGCATGGTAAAGCGCGGCACACTGATCTCGCCGCTCCGTGCGAGAAGGCCAGCAAGGCAGCTCAGATGAAAGACAAAACCGGTAACAGTGCCCCATACCAGCGGCACCGTTCCGCCACCGTGAAAGACCAGCAGCGCTATCAAAATCGTTAGGGCGGGTACGCCTTCCAGCAGAGTATTGGCGTGCCGCCCTGCAGCCAACATCCATGCGGAAAAGAAGCTGATGAGTACGCCTAGCGGGAGCAACATGACCAAAACGGGCGCCAAGTGTAAGGCAATAAACAAAGTGGTAGGCGGGAGCCCCGTCCAGGAAAATCGTAGCAGAACCGGCAGGCCAAGGCACGCCAATATCGCCAGCGCCACGCTGAGCAACAGGACATGACCGAGAAGCTCTGCCCGGAACTGAGGGAGTCCCGCGGATGCTTCTTGCCGTGTACGGGCCACCATTGGCAACAGCACAAACGAGAGAACAGTGAACCAAAGGCTGACCGGCAAGAGCACTACGTTTGAGACAAAAAGATAGGCGTCGACATCTGCGGTGACACCATAACGGTAAGCAATCGCCATCTCTTTAGATGCCCCGGCAAGTTTGCCGAGAAAGACGAACATTGCCACCCAAGCCATACCTCGAGCAATGGCGTGATGATCAGGATGCGCATTGTAAAGGCGCTCGCGAATTGCACCGAGTGCCTTCATTGGATAACGTAGGGAGAGCGGTATTTATGGAACATCTTGATAATTGACTTCTGCTCGTTCCCCATGGTCGAACTCACTCCGCAGAACACGGTCACGTTCAAGGCTCTTCCCTTACCCAGGAAAGATGGGATCAGACACTCATGGCACTCGGTTAAGCCAAACACCCCAGAAATCATGGTAATACATGTGACCTCCCTGTTTGACGGTCCGGCTCAACCTGCGGGATGCGATGAGTACAACCTGCATCAACACGGCCAGGCCAGCCAGACCGGAAATAATTGGCACCATGCAATCGGGAGTGTAGCGGACTCACCCACATGGGTTGAAGCCTATCGAATGGCTCCGAGGCCAGCGTTCATGGGGTATTCCAATAGGTGATGAGCGGTCAACTGAGGAATCAAGCGCGCTTATCCGGTTTGCACCCATACCGCACTAGGCTTGGTGTTTAGCCGGCCTAATATCCGCTACCCTGTGCGACAACCCGATTGGCATGGAATCAAGGACCATAGAGCTTAAACTTCTTCACTCATTTACCTGTTCGAGGGCAAGCGCGTTTCTTTTCAAGACCGAGAATCCAGAAGATCAGGCAACAGTCTCATCAATCAATCATCCCTTCATAGCGAGCATTGATTCGTCGGACAATTGCGTCCAGTGAAGCTTGCAGCGCCGGTATGAATTCGTGAGCTGCGCTCAGCGAGTCCACCGATTCACTTGGATTCTTCACATATTCACGAATCATGCGGTTGCGCAGTTTTCTAATCGCGGCCCAGCCATCTGCCGATCCGATCAACCCAAGGCGCTCGGCACGATCCAGATTTTCGATCATGGTGCCAGGGATTTCTTCCATAAGAATCATGAAGGCCGGCAAAAGCTTGTCGCCCAATGTGTCCTGAAGTCACCCAAACCGTGCCACGAAGGCATCCACGCGCTCCGCAAGAGCATCATTCTCAAGCAGGGATTCGATTGCCACTGGCGTGAGAGGGGTGGCGAATAGTTTCCCGTCTGTCCGCTGAAGGTATTGCGCTTCCAGGCGGCAAACTTGAACCAGCGAGCGAATGCGTTCTGCCGTTCCGGGTTCAAACTGAGTCATATCCGTATTCCATATTGTCGGGCAATATCGTGTATGGGCTGGTGAAGGGTCTCCGGGGTGACTAGCACCACATCTACGCGCCGCCCTCCCAGCTTGCGCTCGATCAGCGCCGCAAGCCGAGCTGCCTTTAAGGCGGGGCGGGCAACGCTGTCAGACAGTGTCACCAAGAGATCGATATCACCGCCGCGGGATAAATCATCCAGTCGGGACCCAAAAAGCGTTACTTCGACCGAAGGGCCGAATTCGCTAATGGCGGTTTCACGTATCAATCGAATTTGTTCAGGGGTTAGACGCATGGTTTCCAACGATCCATCGCCTGGATTACCATGCCCTTACAGGGCTCGCAATAACGGCCCCACGTGGCCGTCGCGGATGGCTTTCAGCAGGAAATCGGAAGCTCATGTTTGAGTCGGTTGGACTGACGTGTAACCGTGACATTCTATTACATTCGGGCGTTATACAGGCAAGTCAAACAGGCGTTGAAGGTACGGGTCATTCAGGATGCAAAGGCTTTGTATTACACCAAGCCTCGCCGTGTGATTTCGGTAATCATTTTGTCGGCTGAGGCAATGAGTGTCGATACAAAAGTATGGCCAGATTGCAGTGCGCTGGTGAGCACGACAGGGTCTTCAACGTATTCGTGGACCATCTGGTTTCTGAGATTGCGCATGGTCATCCATTCGTCAGCCGAGCTGATCAGCCCCAAGCGTTCGGCTTGGTCAAGGTTGTCGATCACCGCGGCTGGTCTTTCGCCCAGCGCGGTCAAAAGCATGGGTAGCAGTTTGTCGCCCACGGTATCTTGCAGGCGGCCAAATCTGCCCACAAAAGCTTCCACCTGCTCAGCCAAGTCGGGGTCTGCCTCGAGCTGACTTGCCTGCGCCAGGGTGAACGCGTTCGCAAACAGGCGCTGGTCGGTGGTAGCGAGGTGTTGGCATTCTTTGCGCACGACGCGAGCCAAAAATTGCAGACGCACTGCGATTGCGGGTTCCACCGTCATAGCAAGCGCCCCTCTTTGAATGCAATATCGTGGATGGCCAGGTGCATGAGATTAGGCGCGCTGAGCAGCACGTCCACCTTGCGGCCAGACATGGCGCGGGACACGAGTGCGGCCAACTGTGCGGCCATCAGTGCGGGATTGTCTATTGGCTCAGGCAATTCGAGCATCAGGTCAAGATCGCCCCCATGTGCTGCGTCATCCAGTCGGGAGCCAAAAACGCGCACGCGCGATTGATCCCCGCCCACTTGCCTGGCAAGTTGGCGAATAAGGTTTGTTTGCAACTCGGTGAGCCGCATGATTATTCCTTGTGGACCTTCAGACTCGGTATGGACGTGACAAATTGTCCGCCCCATTCGTGGGTATAGGCAAGCTGCATTATCACTTCGTCCAGCAGGTTCCAGGGCAGGATCACGACATAGTTGGGCCTGAAATTCTTGAGCTGCATTTCGTCCACAGAGAAAATGTACTCCTCGGCGCTTTCAGCCTATCGATTCGATAACGGCCTTTGCGAATTCGCCGAACTCGTTTATATGCCGGGTGGCAATGGCATGGACGATTTGCCAGTCGACGTCCTCGTAGTTGTGGATGGCGATGTTACGAAAGCCCACCGCCTTTTTCATCCGTTGGGCAAGCTCAGGAGAGATGACCTTCAATTCTGCCAGCAGATCAAATGTCTGGCCCATTGTATTTGGAGCAAGATTATCTCGCGCTGCAATGAGATGTGCGCCTATATCAACGCAGAGCTGAACTGCACGGGTCAGATTGAGCGAGAGGATGTCCTGCGCATCGGGATCGTTTGCCAAGGCATCAGCGGTTGTGGGGCACTTCTGCCGAACCCGTTCGACGCAACGACGCAGGGATTCGATTTTCTGTTCAATCACTTCCCGATCCATGCCTGCCTCCGTTCCGCCAGGATTCTTCTGCGATAAGGCATGAAATCAGCTTCCTCAAATAGATGCCGCTTGAGGAGTTCGGCATACTCGTTATCGCTGCCTAACAGGCGGATGCCTTGTTGGAGTATTTGCCCCAGCAGCGGCTCACCGGTTACGCGCAGGTCGATCAGGTCAATGGGCAGGCCGAAAGTCGCCGACAACTCGCTCATGAGTGTCATTTTGGTTTCTGCCGACAGCGGGGTATCCATCAGTACGGCGAGGTCAAGATCGCTCTGCGGTGTTGCCATGCCCGTAGCCTGCGAACCAAACAGAATTGCCATGCGAACATCGCGGCGTTGGGCGAATATTTTTCGAATCCGGTTTTTCATGTCCATAGAGTTCAAAGCGCCCCGATTTGCGGCTCACAAGTGCCAACGTCGGTTGTTCATGATAATCCATCGCTTGTAGCCATGCTTGTTGACCAGCTCATCGCGCTCAGTTCCTTAACGTCAACGTCGCGCGGCTTGGCATGCCCAGGCGCCCCGAGGCTGATTGTAAATGGGGTTTTCATTGCTGTTGTTGCCATTGAGTTGATCCTAAATCCGGCAGTTTGATATGCGCATAGCCCGGTGGTCGGTGCATTGATAGGGACAAGACCAGCGGGAAAATCTGCCCACGAATGATTCCAGGCGATCAATTCCCTCGGGCGTTGCAAGGAGGATCTCCAGTGCGGCAGGGGAGACTGCGCCCCGCTCAGGGAAGAGCCGCTGCATGAGGCTTCATTCAACATTCACTAGCCTAGCAACCAGTCAATCGCGCTGTGCAGTTTAATGGCAGCCGGCATGTCCATGTTCACTGGAATGTCGAGTGCGATCAAGTGCAGCGTGGCTCTTGGGTAATGTGCGGCTGCTTCGGCCAAAGCCCTTAATTCCCGCTCGCGCGTATCCGGATCGTCGAGACTGGCGCATACCTGGATCAGTTCTTCGTTGCCTGTTGGGTAGCGTGCAAGAAAATCCACTTCGCGCGCCCCGGCGGTATGAACATAACTCACTTCTGCTCCGCGCCGATCCAGTTCCAGCAGTATGCAGGTTTCCAGGATATGGCCGAGATTGGCTTTGCCGGAGCGGTCAAAAATCGGGATGAGGCCGGGGTCGATCGGATAAACCTTTCTCGGGTTGACCATTCGGCGGCGCTCGGACTCGGTAGCAATGGAGACCAGCCGTACCAGGAAGGCGTCTTCCAGATGTCCTAGATAGGTGTGAAGGGTATCCTTGGCGACCGCGATGCCCTGGGATTTGAGATCGCCGTAAAATTTGTTCACGCTGAAGGAACCGGCAGGATTGCCAAGCAACTGGCGCACCATCCAGCGCAAGGCAATCGGATGGGAAACCGCGTGGCGCTCAATGACATCGCGCAGCAGCACGACGTCGACATAGCCTTTCAATAGTTCCTGCCGGTCGCGTGAATCCAGACCCTGGGCCTCGGGGAAACCTCCTGTGCCAAGGTAATTCAGAAAATCCTTTTCCAGGGATGAGCGCTCAGCCTTGGTCGCGCGCCCGGTCCGTTTTTTGGGTTCGCGCCCGTGATGGCGGAGATATTCGCGAAAGCTAAAGGGGTAGACGACGGCTTCAACGGCTCGCCCGCGCATGCTGGTCGCTACCTCGCGGGAAAGTAGCTTGGCCGAAGAGCCGGAAAGGAACAGGTCGACCTGTTCGCTGTCGAGCAGGCGGCGAGCAAAGGTTTCCCAGCCAGGCACGACCTGGATCTCATCAAGAAAAAAGACGGCGCGCCGGCGATCCCGCCACTCAGGGTTAAGGCGATAGTACTCTTCCACCACGAGATTAAGGTCGCTTGCAGTCATACCGGCCAGGCGCTCGTCCTCAAAACTGAGGTAAAGCAACCCCTGCCTTTCAATACCCGACGCCTCTCGATCGGCCAGCACCTGCC
Source organism: uncultured beta proteobacterium (assembly GCA_963746955.1). Lineage (GTDB taxonomy): Bacteria > Pseudomonadota > Gammaproteobacteria > Burkholderiales > Thiobacillaceae > DASQBT01. The sequence continues at coordinate 81,268 of CAVVDR010000006.1, forward strand.
AAAGAAATGTGGTCTTGCCTGCGCGCCGCATGCCGATGACAGTGACTGCCTTGCCCCGAATCTCTGGTAAACGAATGTCCCGCCGCGTCAGCATGGGTTGGGGTACTGCGAGGCTGTCAACAATCTTTTGCCTGAGCACCTCCCTGAATTGTCCTTCCATGGCACTCATTATAATGATTTAACATACTTATTAAAAGGATAATTCGCAGTTCCATGTCCCTGACTTCAGTACTCAACCCGCGACAACGATCGAGATTCAAACGGTGGCCTGAATACCAATTTTTTCAATACGCAAACAGCGTGAGAAGCTCATGGCTTCAGCACCCGCCCAAAGCCAGCGCGAACAGCGGCCAGCTTGGCGGCGCTCTCAGGGTCCTGATCGGCGTTTTGCAATGCGCGGCGGACAAACACGAACAACACCAGAGCAAAGCCGGTGGCCAATGTGGTCAGGATGGCGATCAGCGCCTTCTTGGGTTTGGACTTGCGCTCCGGCGGCTGGGCGACATCCACCACCTGGATCACTGCGCCCTCGCGCGATTCATCGATCTTGGCCAGTTCGTATTGCTTGGCAAGCTGACCAAACAGCTCTTCGTTGTATTTGAAGTCGCGGTAGCGGTTGACGTATTCGGCGTTGCCGGTGGCGGGCCGGCTTTGATCGGCCTTGGCCAGTTGCGCGCGCAGCGCGGCCAGTTCCTGCTGGGCCTGGCGGAAGTCGGGGCTGTTTTCGGTGAGGTAGCCGCGCATGCTGGATAGCTGCACTTCCTTGGCCACCACCTGTGCCTTGAGGGTGGCAAAGCCTTCACCCAGGACCTTAGGGTCGAATTTCAGCAGATTTTCGCTGATGCCCGTGCCGCCCAAGGCGATTTCTGCGCGGGCCAGATTTTCTTTGGCCTTGGCCAGTTCCTTCTCAAAAAACAGCCGCCGCTGCTGTGCCTCGGTAACCGCCAGGCTCCCGGTCAGCGCCGAGAGCTCTTCGACATAGGCATTCGCCATCGCTGCGGCACGCTTGGGGTCATGGTCGTCCACCTCGATGGTGATCAAGCTGTCCTTGCCGGCACTGATGTTGGTTTACTAGCCAGATCCTTGCGGGCGTCCTCGCGATATTTTTCCTCATACACATCCATCAGCTTGAACCGGTCAATCATCCGGTCGGCGATGGTTCTGCTCTTGATCAGCGCGACATACATGTCAGCCGGGTTCTTGATGCCTGCAACCGCACCGGCCGCGCCTGCCAGCGCACCCAGTTGCGCCAGCGCCGCCGTGGCCATGCTCTGCTGCTGCTGCGGGGTCACGATCCGGGTTGTCGCCGTGAAGGTGGGCGTGATCAGAAACGCCACGCCCAGGGCGGCCAGCCCTGCGATGAGCGGGCCGAAGATCAACAGCCGGGCGTTTTCCGCCAGGATCTGGAGGATATCCAGCAGGCTGATCTCGTCGTCTTCGGTCTCGGGTGTCACTCGCGCGGCTTCGATGTTTTCTGTCATGGATAGGTTTGCCGGTGTTGGTTGACGTTCGCCCGAATTAAAGATTCTTTATTACTGATATGCCTGCCGCGCCCAAGCCAAACTGGTACAGGATCTGAGTCCAGTCCTTGAATTCCTTGGTCCAACTGAATTTCGCTTCGGTCCTGATCGGTACAACGATCGTGTCGCCGGCGTAAATGGCCATGTTGCGCGACCAGCCAGCGAACCAGCCCTGGCTTTCCCGCGAGATGGCGCTGCCATCCGCCCGGATCACATAGAGCCCGTCCTTGTTGGCGTCGTCAGAGAGGCCGCCCGCCAGATTGACGTAGGCGTTTACGTTCATGTCCGGATTGTAGATATAGGCACTTTCGTTGTTGACGCCCCCCATCACCTGGACCACGGAGGGTCGCGGCGGAATGTAGAGGCGGTCGCCATCCTCCAGCGGCAGGTCGGGCAGTTGCGCAATGCTTTCGGCATTGGGCGGAATGTCCAACACGATCCGTCCGGTGGCCTTGACAGTCCGCATATTCGCCAGGGTTTGCTGCTGATATTTCAGGCTGGCCTGGCGCGTAGCGGCATCCTCCGGGGACAGCGCCGAGGCGGTCTGGTTGCTCGCCGACTCGGCCAGGCTCCGTTCCATCCGGTCCAGCACCTGATCCAGTTTGTTCTGCTGCTCAATGCGGGTGGATTCGCGGAAGAACTGGGCGCCGTAGAGATATTCATTCGGTGTCAGTCCGCCTATCCGCATCACCAACTGGCGCAAGGTTTCGCCGGGCTGGGCCTGATAGATACCGGGTGAAACAACCTCACCTTCCACCCGCACCAGATGGGTGGTCTTGGCCTGCGGCACGCGAACGTCCTTGGTTGAAAAGATGGTGACGACATCGCCGGGCTGGAGTGCAAGGTTGTTCCTGGGGTCCCCTTCCATTGCCTTTGCGAGGTTGAACGGTATCAGTTCCTCAGTAAGATTCTGGGGATCAAGCCGCTCGATGGCGGCATATTCCCAGTTCACTTCGTCAAGCAGCGTCTTGACGTGGTTGATGAGTTTTTCTTTCGTCACTTCTCTGCCCGACTTGCTGAACTGCTCAAGCTGGTT
>CAVVDR010000007.1:0-125915 GCA_963746955.1 uncultured beta proteobacterium
AGCAGCCTATTGAATAGCGCCGCCGCCTCTTCTCCGCCGGCCGCAAGGCCATGCCAGTAGACATCGAACTGGGCGCCGATGATGGGTATACCCTTCAGCCACGCTGGCGCCTGCATCGGTCCGCGGTTCAGCAATGCCTTGGCTGCCCCCACAATGGTCGTGACGTTGTCCGTTAGACTGAAAGCAAACAAGGCTGATGGTCCGATCACCAGCACTATCAAGAGCAGCACCATCACCAGCGCCGCCAGCGTGGACCTGTCACGCAACGCCCCGCGAAGTCGCACATACAGAGGCCAGGTCGATATGCACACCACCACCGCGAACAGGATGGCGGGAATGAAAGGGAGCAGCACCTTGTAGCAGCCGACGATGACGATGCTGATAGCGGCCAACTGCAAGAATCGTCGCAGATGTTGTTCCATGGGCATCGCTGCCTCCTTGCCTGTAGCCCTAAAAGATGACCTGGAGATAATTGCAGCCTGGATTCAATCAGCCGCCTAACCGTAAAACCTGCGGAGGTTAAGCCAGGAGAGAACAAAAATAATCAGAAAAACAAGATCGGCCCAAGCCCAGGGTATCCACATTGAAGGAATTCCCCGGGTCATCGCGTAGCCGAATGTGATGCCAGAATAGGCGGCTTTCAGAGCAATGCCATAAGGAATCAGGTCCTTGTTTTTCGCCGGTTCGTTCGCAATGCGCAGAAACATCGCAGCGAATATCAGCAGCAGCAAGGCGGGGAACTGGACATAGGCCGGATGGTTGGGAGGCTCGACGCCATAGTGCGCAAAAATGGCCATGGGGAAAAACAGAAACGCCAGCCCCAGCAGCGCGTCATACAGTGCAGCAATGACAAACAGGGGTCTTGTCCACGTGTACATATGCTCACTCCTTGGAATGTGTTGGACGCGCTGCTTCGCGCAGGCGTCTTCGATAAGCTTCCCTGCGCTCGCGGGTAAATTCAGCGCTATAAAGACGAGCGGCAAGGTCTCTCAGCCCGGTTTCCAACTCCGAAATCGTCATGGAGCTTGGCCTGATGTTTACATCGAACAGGGTACACAGTTCCCAGGCAGCTTCCTTCAACACGCGGCCCTCCTTGCGTAGCCGATCATACAGAGGCGTTCCGGGAAAAGCCGTCATCACCGTAATCTGCACCTCATAAAGTCCACTGGCCTTGACGAATTGCCAGACCTGTTCAAAGCTCTCCGAGCCGGTTCCATCCAGTCCCAGTACAAAACAGCCGTTCACCGTGATGCCACGGTCCTGAATGCGCTGTATCGCCTGGAGGTAATGGTCCAGTTGCTTTGCCTTCCAGTTCGCGTGCCGCTCCAGCCCGTTGAGACCTTGCAGACTGGTGCTTTCCAGCCCGATCAGCACCTGCGCGCAGCCGCTGTCCCGCATCAGGGTAAGAAGTTCTGCGTCTTCAGCCACCGAGATATCGGTCTCCGTAAACCAGCGCACATTCTCCTTTGCCAGTTCACGCATCAGGGCTTTGGAATGCGGCTTGTTGACGAAGCTGTTATCGTCGGCAAACTCGATAAAAGGCTGCGGCCAGAGTTCCCTGATTCGGCGGATTTCCGCAACGACCTTGTCTACCGGCTTGAGCTTGTATTTCGGCGAGAGAAGAATCGATGCCGCGCAAAACTCGCAGTGGAATGGACAGCCGCGCTGCGTCTGGACTGTTAGCCGGTTGTACCGCCCGATATCCAGAAGTTCAAATCGTGGCATGGGGGCATCGGCCAGATCGAAACTGTGTCGACGGGCGTCATAGACCGGCTTGAGCGTTCCGGCCTCAAGATCGGCGATCAAGCCGGGCCAGAGGGGTTCACCCTCACCGATGACGATACTGTCCGCGTGCTGCGCAGCTTCCTCCGGCAGGACCGTTACGTGCAGGCCCCCCAGGATAACCTTGGTTCCGATGGCGCGGTAGCGGTCTGCCAGCCGGTAGGCATCCTTGATTCGTGCGGTAAAGCTGGAAATGGCGACCGCATCGAAGCCCCCGGCCAGTTCGCCATCCACCTCGCCGGGCATTTCAACGTACTGAAGATCGACGTCGGCCGGCGTCAGCCCGGCGAGCGTCAACAAGCCGAGACTGGGAAGAGAGGCGATGATGCGGTTGCGGTCGACAAAGCCCGGCAGGGTGAGGCCCAGCTTCGTCAACTCCGGGTTGTATGCCCGCACGCCGCTGATGGCAATCAGGCCGAGTTTCACGCTGTCGGCCACCCGGATAAAACGGCCAGGACAGCGAGCAGAACACTGATGACGGGGATGAAGAACAGATGACGAAATGGCATGCGCCAGGCGGTCAGAAAGCACAGAAGCGGCATCGTAACCGCCCCGGTAATCATGGCCGTAACGGCAAGATGCAGATGAACGGGCGGGAGTTCCACGGCTGACGCAGTCAGGGCAAGGGCGAAATTGAGCAAGCCGATGCCGAAGAAAGAAATATGTCCCAAGCGTATCATGCGCCGGGAAAACGAGCCGTAGCCCCCGATCCAATTGTCGCGATGGAAAAACAATCCGATGAGGGCGCCTGACACTACGCCGCCCAACACCCCGATCCATCCGGCCAGCAAACTCAAATGTGCATTCATTGAGGTGCTCTCCCATTTCCGTCCTCCCATCTAGCTGATCAGGAGATCGGGTTCCGTCTTTTCTACTTTGCCGCTTGCCCTTGAAGTGTTCGCATTCGCTGTCTTTCACCGGCCCGGGGTCGTCGGATCGGATTATGAGCCGATACAGATCGTTTGTATCAGACTCAGTCTTGCGCGGCAATCCGGGCAGGGCTTGGCAGCGCATGCCTGGCCAGTGCACGATCCGGGTAGGGTGCGAGCGCGCGTTCTCACCTGAAAAGGCGTTGATGGTTTCCTTGCACTTGGGCCTCACGCCGCAATTCAATCCTCGATCCGGTTTCAGTGCTGTATGCAATGTGCTAATGTCAGTGCTGACAAACTCAAGCCATTGGAGTGGACAATGAAACATATTGTGTGGGCAATAGTTGTCTTGATGACCATGGGCAAGGCGCTGGCCGACCCTGCACCGGGTACCGTCTTGAAGGAACCGAAAACCGGAATGGAGTTTGTGTGGGTCCCTGGCGGCTGCTTCATGATGGGTTCCGACAACGGCGAAAGCTTTGAAAAGCCCGTGCATCAGGTTTGCCTGCATGGATTCTGGATGGGGCGCTACGAGGTGACCCAGGCGGAATATCAGAAGGTGATGGGCGTTAACCCGAGCGACTTCAAGGGTCCGACCCGCCCGGTGGATCAGATTTCCTGGGACGACGCCACGAACTTCGCCGATGCCATGGGCTATTGGACCGGCGTCAGGTTTCGACTGCCCTCGGAAGCGGAATGGGAGTATGCCTGTCGGGCCGGCGGTGTAAATCAGCATCTGACTTACTGCGGCGAAGGCGAACCGACCTCACTGGCCTGGTATGGCGCCAACAGCGATGACATGACGCATCCCGTTGGCATGCGCTTGCCCAACGCGCTGGGCTTGTATGACATGAGCGGCAACGTGTGGGAATGGGTGCAGGACTGCTGGAACCCAGACTACAAGAAGGCGCCCGGGGACGGCAGCGCCTGGCTCAGCGGCAATTGCGAGCGCCGGGTTGCCAGGGGAGGCGCTTGGGACATCCGGCAACCCAATCTGATTCGTGCCGCCAAACGCGGCAGGGGTGATCATCGCTATCGCCTGAACGTAGTGGGTATTCGTTTGGCCATATCGCAGCATTGAAGCATCCGGTGCCGCAATCCTTCGCTCCATCCCTGCAACGGCATACGGACCCGTTTGATTGGGGCCATCATCAGCAGTAAGACGGACGCGGCTCGAATTGTTTACCCGCTTTACCCCATTGACGCGAGGCGATAAGGCTAGTGCCCGGGAGACAATCCAAAATTATCCGCAATGCGCGCGACAACCGGGAACAGACCTACTTGCATGCGCTGAATGAGAGCCCGCGTGCAAGGCTCGCTGATCATTCCCGGACTGCCAACAGTGATTGCCGGCCTGTTATGGCCCTGGCTGGCAAAGCCGCCATGAAGCCGTCTGCCGAGAGATATCCTCGTCCAGCGCCAGGACTTCCGCTTCCACTTCCCGCTGATGACCTCGATCTTGCTGTCTCTTTCGGTGTCGTCGGTGATCCTGCAGTGGCGGCGCAAGCAGCCCGGCTCAGCGGACACATGCGGCCAGCCGGGACGATGAGGCGATCCAAGGAAAAGTCAACCAACTTCGTTTCATCACCTCACCCCGACAGATCGACTATACCCAATACAACAACTTCAGCAGAGGAGACGCATTGAGCTTTACCTACTGCATGGCAACCACCTGCCCGCTGCGCACGGAATGCGAACGCTTCGAAGTCGATGCGGCCAGCCACTGCGTGTTTCGCACCTATGCGGATTTCAGCGAGGAACTGATCCGGGAGAAAGACAATACGGTGTCTTGTCCGTTCTTCATGGAAAAGTCCCGCGCATTGCGACAAAACGCGGCGTAGAATCGCTGCAATAACGTGCCGGGCCAAGTACCCGGCGCAAGCCTGCATCCGGCGACAAGTCGGGGCAGGACGAACAACAAAGGAGCAAAGGAGGTTGGAAGAGAATGCGCGTGCTCGGCCGGCTATTGCAGTATGCATTGCCCGTCACGGCCTGTTTGCTGGTCTGTTCTCCCGCCCGGGCGCAATGGGGCATGAACGATGTGACCATCATCTATCCCCTGCCCGATCATTCCGCCGAAGCGGCTGAGTTGATTTCTCCGCAGGAGCCGGGTTTGGGCGGGGCATGGCTGCCGCAAAAGCTGTATGTCAGGCTGCCGGAAATCAACCAGGGTGAAGCCAAAGACGATACCTACCGGAATCTGCGGGTGGTGGCCGTACGGCTCGACCCGTGTTTTCGCAACGAGGGAAGCTGCCTGCCGCAGGTCAGGCTGGTCTGGCAACCCGTCAGCACCTCCAACTATGGCTCAACCGCGTCATCCGGGCAGTTGGAGGCGAAGGATGCGGCAATTCACAGTTTCTACACCCTGGAGCCTGTTGCGTTTCAGTCCTTGATGAACGATTACGAAAGGCTGAGAAAGCAGTGTGCGCGGGATTTGTCGACCGAGCCGCTGCGCGTGCATCCGGTCATCGCGGAACAGGGTCTGGATGGCCCGTTTGCCCAGGGGCTGAAAAGACTGCTGGACAAGTACGTGGGGACAAAAACCCTTTGGCGCATTACTGCGATGAAGACATTTGTCGGCAGCGATCAGTGGGCCTTCCGGGGATTCAACGTCAGAGATGGCTCAACCCAGGATATCCCGATACCGAGAACCCACGGTGCGACGCAGCAGGATTTCCGAACTGCGCAGGTGACCCAATCCGATTTCAGCAATGGCATGGTATCTCCCGCTCCCCAAGGCAGCGACAACCTGCTGCCCATTCTGCAGAATTCGCGTTTTCTGCGTGGCGAAGATCCGGCGGTCCTCAGCACACTAGGCAAGGCGGTTGCAGATATCGAAAATCCGAAAGTCCATACGCCTGAGACGATGGACTGCGTGAGTTGCCATGCGGCGCAGGCCGCCGGGTCCGTGCTGTTTGGACGCATTGCAGGGCTTGGCGAACTGCCTCAGGTGGTGACGGGGAGATTCAGGTCAACCCTGCCGCTGCAGAATCTTGGCCTGCGCCAGGGCAATACGCATATGTTGCGCGCGCTTGGCTACGTGGACCGCGATCTGGTGCTAAGCCGCCGCGTGATCAATGAGACAGCGAATGTGGCGGAACGACTGAACCGGGAAGCCCAGGACGCCGCCGCCGCCCGCCTTGCCAATGTGCGGAAGCCGGATGGCCACCTCGATTCTACCGCGCTGTGAAACACCGGCCAGGCTTGCTGTCGGAAGCTGGCCTGAGGCGAGCCACCGGAATATGCGTCGCCATGCCGCCACACTGGAATCAAACCACGCAATCGGAATAGAACATGAACGCAAGAATCGCGACTGCCATCCTGGTCCTGCTGCTGGCGGCATGCAGCAAGCTTACTCTGGAAAATTACGACCGGCTGAAGAGCGGCATGAGCTATCAGGAGGTCAAGGACATCCTGGGCGCCCCCAGCCAATGCAGCGAAGTGCTGGGAGTCAAGAGCTGCACCTGGGGAGATGACAAGCGCTTCATCAAGGTGAATTTCGTCGGCGATCAGGTACTGCTGTTCTCCGCACAAGGCATACGCTGAGCCAGATGAGGTAATCGCTGGCCCCAGCGCCAGCGGCCACACTCAATTATGGTTAACGCGCCCTGTGGCTGGATTGCGTCAATTGTGCAAATAAAGCGGCATCGGCGTGGCCCCGCAATGAGCCAGTGCAAAGCGGTGCAATCGCGGGCTGATTGCTACCGGTAAATTCCAGGACGGCTGATGCGTTTGACCTGTGCCCCTTTCCCGCTCCATGAGATAGGGGAAGCGCTTTCTCCTCAGGGCGCCGCACTGTCTTCCACGGCGTCACTGTTTATGATCAGCTTGACGTCATCGGGAATGACCGGCAAATAGGTAGTCATGCCGAAATCGGAACGTTTGATTTCGGCCCAGGCATCAAAGCCGCACGCCGGCTTTTTGAGAAGGGGGTGGATGGCGCAACAGATGCGCGTAACGTGCAGCGTCACTGGCTTGGTCACCCCGCGCAGGGTCAAGTTGCCTTCCACCGTCGCCTTGTCTTTCCCCAGATACCTCACCTTGGTGGACTTGTAGCTCATGGTCGGAAATTGGGCCGCATCGAAGAACGGCGCGGCCAGCAGGTCTTCGTCGCGCTTGCGAAAACCGGTATTCAGGGAGCCAACCTGGATGGTGGCCTCCACCGAGCCCAGGTTCTTTTCTCTGTCCATGATGATCTTGCCGGCAGTCTGATTGAACTGGCCATGCAGGGTGGAAAACACCAGATGGCGAATTTCAAACTGGGGAAAGGTATGTGCGGGGTCCAAGGTGTAGGTCGCGGCCTGGGCAGATGCAGCCAGGACGAGGGATGCCAGCAGAGGGGCGGCAGTCATGCGCATTAGATTCTCCTTTGATCAGTCGATTGTGCGGCGCCAGTTGCATGCACGGGACGAATGGGCCGGCCGGGCCTGCTGGTCAGCCAGCTTGGTTGAACGACTTGTTCAAAGCTTTTGAACCCGCGCCGGATTAAAGGTTCCGGATGCATTACGAAGCTGCCACGTCCACGAATGACCGCTAACGCTGGTTTTCGAAATACTTGAGCGATTTGCTTGGCTAAACAATGGCAGGGCATGCAAATCGCTGGAAAATCTCGTATAGTTGAAAATCGATGAGGGCTTTTGACCGGGCGAGACAAGGCATGCGGACAGTTTCACTTGCAAGTTTCATCTCCTCTCCGGCGCGCTGATGCTATCAGCCTGCTCATCCCAATCGCGCGCGCCCGCCATCACCGTGTCATCCGGGGCAGTTCAGTTGTGCGATTCATGTCAATGCGTCCATGGGACCAACGCCGGTCCGCAGCAGGAAATACGCTTGCCGGTCATCGATCTCGATTTCCTGGTTGAATGTCCATGAAGCCTGACGCCATGAAGGGGATGATTCTGATCACCAGATACCTGACCAAGCCTTATTGGGACTTCGCTGACCCGAGCCGGGGGAATCGGGTGCACAATTTCCACCATTACGCCAAGACTTCCGAACACGAGGTTGATACAGTGAACGACGCGAAACACGGGGCCAAATTCTGGATCGGCAATGCCCTGCTGACCCTGGCTTTTGCCTGTCTGTTCTTCATGGCCACTTTGTCGAGCTACATGGGCGCGTGGGCCATGGTACTTTGGGTGGCGCTTGCCGCGGCCGGTTTTTACCTTCTGACTGCGGACAAGGGCAACCCCACCAATTCGTCCGATTAAGACGGGACACCAAGACCCGCCAGGGGCATGGTCACGTTTTCCAGTCCTCCGGCATCGCGCCCCACTGTACCGGCTTGACCTGGCTTGCACGGACGATAGTCGCGGGCAGCTTTCAACCTCCCGTCATCTGCGCCTTCTTGCGTACCAGATGTCCGGCCTGATAGTCGCGGAAAGCCTGTTCTATCTCGGCCTGCGTATTCATCACAAACGGACCGTACTGCACCACCGGCTCGCCGATGGGTTTGCCGGCCACCAGAATGAAGCGCGCACCGGCTTCGCCGGCAGCGATCTCCACCTGGTCGCCCTCACCCAGTACGGCCAGACTGTGTTGCGGCAAGGTGGCGGCGCCCGTTGTGGCGCTGCCTTCGTAGACGTAAACGAAGGCGTTGTATGAATTCGCCAGGTCCCGCGCAAAAACGGCTCCGGGATCCAGCGTAACGTCCAGATACTGAACATCGGTTCTTGGATCGTCGATCACGCCGCGCTTCCCGCCGTATTTTCCCGCCAGCAGGCGGACTCGAACAGCGCCCTGACGAATTTCGGGAATCGCCTCGGGAGAGAATTCCTGGTAGACGGGATCGGCCATTTTTTCCGCCGCAGGCAGGTTGATCCAGAGCTGGAAGCCGCGCATCAGGCCATTGCTCTGCTGCGGCATTTCGGAATGAATCACGCCGCTGGCGGCCTTCATCCACTGCGCGCCGCCGGAGCGCAGGTCGCCCTTGTTGCCCATGCTGTCCTGATGCCGCATGTGGCCATCGATCATGTAGGTGAAGGTGATGAAGCCCCGATGGGGGTGGTCGGGAAATCCGGCGATGTAGTCGTCCGGATCGTCACTGCCGAAGTGGTCCAGCATCAGGAACGGATCAAGTCTGCGCAGGGCCGGGGTGCCAAGGGTGCGATGCACGGTCACGCCGGCGCCCTCGGTAACGGCGGCGGCCTGAATCAACTGGCGTACGGTTCGAATCATGATTTCCTCCTTCTTGATGCGAACTATAGGACCGAATGGGCGAACTTTCGTTCGTGACTCTCCGGGTATTATTAGAGCCAATTCCATAAAGGAGAACCATGATGCGCATGCCCGTTCTTGTCATCTGTTTCATAGCCGTGGCGCTGGCCATTCCGACTCCAGCCCGTGCCGACGAATTCGACCTCCAGCCTGAGAAGGTGATCGGGGTGGAGAAGCACAAGAATATCAGGGTCGTGTATGACGACAAGGATGATGTGTGGGATGCGGGCATCGGCAAGGGTCTGTACTACCTGCGCGGCCTGCTCGAATCCTACAAGGCGCTCAAGGTTAGCCCAAAACAGTTGAAGATCAGCATCGTTTTGCACGGCGACACAGCCTACTGGCTGTTGAACGACCAGGCCTACCAGCAATACAAGAACGATCCGTTTACTTACAACCCCAATGCCAAGGTGGTGGAAGAACTGCTTGGCCACGGCGTCAGTGTGGAAATCTGCCGGGTCACAATGCACGCCCACGGCTTTGTGCCGGAGGACTTGCTGCCCGGCGTGGTCATCGTGCACGATGCCTATACCCGCCTGATCGACCTTCAGCAGCGGGGTTATGCCTATATCCGGTTCTGAATGACGGCCAAATATGAGCATTGAAAGACGCCTCGCCACCATCCCGCGATCCGATAAAGTTTCCAGGCTTCTCAAGGTGCCGTGGAATGGCGGCGCAATAGAATCGCACGCCGGGCAGCCAGGCACAGCCACTCCGACAAGCTTTGCGATTTGACGCCCTCAACTATTCTGGCTATTATGGCCAAATGAAAACAGCCTCTATTTCAGCCACCAAGAATCAACTCAGCGCCCTGATAGAACGGGTGCGGCACGGCGAGACCATCCTGATCACCGACCATGATCGTCCGGTGGCCAAGCTCACCCCCATTGGAACCGAGAGCGGATCGGAAACTGCCGGGCAACTCTCCGCGCTCGAGCGTCAGGGCATTGTGCGTCGTGGCCATGGCAAGAAATGCCGCTTGATGCCACCCCCCAAGCCCGCAACCGGCGCCAGCGCCGTTGCAGCCCTGCTGGAAGAGCGCGAGACCGCACGGTGAAGTTTTGGGATAGCTCTGCCATCCTGCCGCTCCTGGTTAGAGAAACCTCCTCACCCAACGCGCTCGCCTACTATGAATCCAACCCCGAGATGATGGTCTGGTGGGGCAGTCCGGTTGAGTGCGTGTCCGCGCTGGCACGACTGGAACGGGAGAACAAACTTGAGCCAGCCGATATCACCAAGGCGCAGGCCCAGCTCTCTACCCTCATGGCAGCCTGGCATGAAGTTCAGCCCCTGGATAGCGTCCGCCAGTTGTCCCAGCGCCTGCTGCGGCTCCACCCCCTGCGCGCCGCCGATGCCCTGCAACTGGCTGCGGCCCTGGTGGCTTGCCAACACAAGCCGCAGGGCATGGAATTCGTCTGCCTCGACGCTCGCCTCGCTCTGGCGGCGGAGCGGGAAGGGTTCAGCGTGATCAATCGCTTCAGTCCAATATGACGCGATCTGCAATTCAGGTCACGCGAATTGAAACAATCGCCCCTGGATGTAGTCTTGCAATTTGTCGATCGATGCGAGCAAGGTAAGAATGTATACCGCTACACTGACTTCAAAATTCCAGTTGAGCATTCCCAAAGCCATACGCGACAAGCTCAAGCTCGAAGCCGGACAGCAGTTTATTTTTGTCACCAAGGGCGAGACCATCACCATGGTGCCCAAACGAGGCATAAGCGAAATCAGGGGGTTGCTCAAAGGTGCCAAGTCTGGGGACCATCGCAATCGTTAAGGACCGTGTTTGATGGCACTGGTCGACACCTGCGGCTGGATCGAATGACTGACCTCCGGCTCCCTGGCCGCGCGTTACCAGCCGCTTCTAAGTCAAACCCAGCACCTGCTGGTCCCAACCCTGGTGCAGTTTGAACTCTACAAGTGGGTATGCCACGAACGCGATGAACCCACAGCGCTGGAGATCATCGGCGTGACGGAGCAGGGCCGGGTGATCACCCTGGACACCTCGCTGGCGCTCCATGCGGCCGACCTGGCTGCCGCCCACAAGTTGGCGATGGGCGACGCCATTCTCTACGCTACCGCCCGGCAACATGGTTCCGAACTGGCCACGACCGACAGCCATTTCCAGAAGCGGTCCGGGGTAAACTATTTCGGCAAGAAAGCAGCGGCAAAGTGATCGCGGATGAGATCCAATCCCGCATGAATCATGACGGAAAGGCATCGTTGCAAATCAAAACGTAATCTTTTAATATGCACGTATGATTCCGCGCTCACTTGAGCAAGCCCTGTTTCAGACCCTGGGCCAATTTCCTGCTGTGGCTCTGCTTGGGCCGCGTCAGGCGGGCAAGACGACCTTGGCAAAGGCTGTCGCCAGGCAATTCCCCGGCAGTCTGTATCTGGATTTGGAACGGCCCGCGGATTTGGCCAAGCTGGCAGATCCCGAGTTGTTCCTTGCCCGCCTGGCGAACCGTCTCGTGGTCCTGGACGAAATACAGCGGTTTCCGGGGCTGTTTCCTCTGTTGCGATCCTTGATTGATCAGTTGCGGAAGCCTGGCCGTTTTTTGCTGCTGGGCTCGGCATCGCCAGCGCTCTTGCAACAAGCTTCGGAATCCCTGGCAGGGCGGATCGCCTTTCACGAATTGGGGCCGTTCGACATCCGCGAGGTCAAGCCGGATGGAGCCAGCCTGGCCGATTTCTGGCTGCGGGGCGGCTACCCGCTGAGTTGGCTCGCCAACACAGATGAAGCCTCATTCGCCTGGCGCGAAGCTTTTATCCAGACCCATCTGGAACGGGATATCCCGGCTTTCGGTATCCGTGTACCGGGAATGACCTTGCGGCGCTTTTGGCAAATGCTGGCGCATAACCACGGCCAGTTGTGGAATGCGTCGCGCCTGGCATCGGCGTTTGGGGTTACGCCACCGACGATGCAGCACTATCTGGAAATTCTGGAGGCGACCTACATGGTGCGCCGCCTGCCGCCTTGGTCCAACAATCTGGGCAAGCGTCTAACCAAGTCACCCAAGGTATATTTGCAAGATAGCGGGCTACTTCACGCCCTGCTCGACATCCACCGTCTGGAGGATCTCTATGGGCATCCGGTGGCCGGGGCATCGTGGGAAGGCTGGGCGCTGGAACAGCTAACGCGCCAACTGGCGCCACGCTGGCGGTTAAGCTTCTACCGCACAGCCGCTGGCGCTGAGCTGGATGTGGTGGCCGAAAAAGGCCGGCGGCGCCTGGCGTTCGAGGTCAAGCTCTCAAGCGCACCTGCGCCCTCCAAAGGATTCTGGCAGGCAATTGCCGATGTCAAACCCCACAAGACCTATCTCATTGCCCCAGTGGAGGCAGCGTATCCATTGGCAAGAAATGTCGAAGTGCTGCCAGCCCATGAGTTGATTAACGGCATCCCGGAGGCAGAGTAGGCAAGCCATGTGCGGCCTAGCCGGATAAAACAGTTAACCATAGAAGCACCGAGTGATTATGTGGGAGATTGAAACAGCGGACTTATTCAGATTCCAAATCATGATGAGCATGCAAAGCCGACGGGGCGAGCAACGGAATACTCCAAATGCGCACAGCAATGCGCGAGCAATGGCGTGCGGGTTCAAACCCGACTTTGACACCGCCAAGTAACACGCCCCTCGGAAGGCCGCATGGCGCAAAGCATTCGGCGAGGAAGCCGAAATCGGTGTGTATCTAGGCGGGGAAGGCGGTCAATCCAGATTCAGGATTGGTTTTGGCGGCTTTATTTTTAACAGTTTCAGTCGGTTAGCCGCATCTGGCGAAGGCTCGGTCACCTGCCAGACGCGACCATTGGGGCTGGACAATTGCGCCAACTGGATGCGTTTCAGGTCATCCCGGATATTGCGCCAGGAATCCTGGCAAGCATGCTCAATGGTCCGCTCAAGCAACAGGGACAGGACCGTGATGGCGATGTGGGCATGAATGCGGTGGGGCGCCCAGTGGAACACCGGGCGCATCTTCAACCCGCTCTTCACCGTCCGCCAGGCTTCCTCCACCCGCTGCTGCTGTTTGTAGCCCAGCGCCATGTCTTCGGCCGTAAGCGTGTCGTCGTTGCTATGCACGACGAATTTGCCGTCGAAGCGTTCCAGTTCGGTCACCGCCTGACGATCGATCGCCAGACCCCGTTTCGTTTCCTTCAGCAAGCGCCCGTAGCGAGCGCTGGTGCGCAAGCCGCAAACCCGTTTCGTGTGGCTCACTTTGGCCAGATCGGACAGGCCGGCCAATTCCGCCTCCAACTCGTGCAGCAGTTCCTCACGATGCGACTTCTGGCGCGTGGCTTCCAGTGGATTGAAGCAGACCGCATAGCGTCGCCGTCGCTCTCCCTCTCCGACAATGACTTCCTTGACCTCCAGATTCTCAGCGACGGTGCGGTAGCGTCCCGGACGCGACAGGACCGCCTCGGTGACTTCGTCGCCGCGCCGCATCGGCATCGCCAGCATGTACTTTCCGCCGCCCCGGGACAAGGTCTGCAAGTTGGCCTGCGAGACCATTCCGGCATCGCCCACGAAGAGGCAGCGGGTGAGTTGCCAGCCACGCAGGTCTTCCTTGACCCGGGCGACCGTGGTGACGTCGACCGTGTTGCCAGGAAACACCCAGTGGCGCACCGGGAATCCGTCCCGCGTGACGGCCATCCCCACCACGATCTGCGGCACGTCGCTGCGGCCGTTCTTGCTGTGCCCGCGCTTGCGGGGCGCCGCGTAGGCTTTCTTGCCGGCCGCCTGGCTGCCGTGGACGTTTCCTTCCTGGTCCCCGTCATCCTCGTCGTCGATTTCAAAGTGCAGCGAGGTGGTGTCGTAGAAGATCACCTCCACGTCCAGGTTGAGGAGGTCGGCCACCCGGTGGAAGATGGCTTGCTCGATGGCTTCCTTGTTCGCCTCGAGGAAGTCCATGGCGCGGTAGAGCTGGTGCAGCTTCAGCCCCTGCGTCCCGTCGATATGCGCATCTTCCTTGAGCCACTGCTCATGACAGTAGAGCTTCGAGGCCGGGGCGCAGGCGCGATTGGCGATCAGGGCGAACAGGGCGCGCTCAACATCGAATCCGAGATGCCGCGTGCCGGCCTGCTGCCGCACGATGGCGTCAATGCCGAGTTGCTTCCAGATGGCTTCGAGGACGTAGAGGTCGCCGTAGGGCCAAGCGCAGATCAGGCGCCAGTCGCCGCCGGCGCCGACGATCTCTTCCGGCGAGCATCGGCGCAGGATGCTCTTGGCCAGCCGGCGCAGCCGCTCGACGACTTCTGGATCGTCGGCGCGCCGCAGTTATGAACGATGCTCGCTTGCGACCTTCCCTTCGCGGCATCCCAGACATTCTCCGCCAGTTGCAGGTAGGTCACGACGCTGCCATCCGCTCGCCGTTGTTTGCTCTCGCGTAGGTACATGGCCCCTATCGTAGCGGCCTTCAGGCGTGCAAATCAACAATCCATGTATCTAGGCTTTTCGCAACTTAACGCCCCGAAACCCGCACTGTTGCTGGGTGTCAGTGAAAAATGTGCCTCGAAAGTGTCAAAGTCGGGTCAAACCTGCAAGATCGGCTAAAATTGGCCTACCTAGTGCTTGACCGGAAACCCCTGTTTTTTTCAAAAACACCCTGCCTGCACCCTGACCCGGCGCCCATTAATTTGGCTGTCCACGCACAACGGCAGGAATTTTGTCTGTTTCTCGTCGAGGGCAGGGTTTCCCGCTGTTTTTGGACAAGCGTATTCGTTGCGCCGGTTGATCGGGCGCATGTTGAAATGCTCGTGGCGTGATTAAGCCGCTTGCCGAAATGGTGGGGCATGCGCGGCGCTGTGCCTCTTTCTGAGGACGCGCGGTTGCTCCTGCTGCCACAAGAGCGCACCGATGCGGTGAATGTTGCGTGCTACCACCGCCCACGCCACATACCGTTTGAAGCCGGTGATTCCATGATCGCGACAAACATCGAGTCCATGGACTTCGATCGCGTTGATTGCCGATTCGACCGCCGAGTGAGCGCGCCGGGCTTTCACGAACGCGGCCGACTGCTCCACCTCCTGCGCGCTTTTTGAGAGCTTGCCTTTGCGGGGCAAGACCACCTGTGTCAGATGCTCGTGCAAGGCACTCTGGTTTGCCGGTGAATGGAACCCTTTGTCAAAGCTGCACACCGCCAGTTGCGGGAAGCGCTTCCGGGCGGCCACAACCATCGGCACCGCCACCTGATCATCCGTTTGTTGTTCCATCACCTGATGATGCAGGATGAACTGGTACTGATCTTCCAGCAGACAGACCTTAACGCCCAGTTCCACCGGAACGCCAGCCTTGCCTTTGCTGATCCATTCGGTATGCGGCTCAAAGATCGAGAACACCTTCTCGTCATGGGCGATGACCTCGCCTTGAATGACGCGGCATCGGGTTTGCTCGATCTGGCGCTCGGCATGCGCCATGAAGCCTTCAATTTCCAGTCTCGCGAGTACATCCATCTTGCTGTTGTAGCCGTGCTGCTCAAGCCCCACCAGCGTGCTGTTGGCCTTGTCCAGGGTGTGCCGGGCCAGCTCAAGGTAATCTTGATGGGCGGCGATGATCAGGGTGGCATTCTTCGTCTGTTGTTCGGCCGATTGCGCTTTGCTGCGTTTCTTGTTCTGCGCGTTGCGCATGCTGCGTTTGACCTGCCTGACGTTGTAGGCGTGTTGCCGCCAGTCGCTGACCCCGTGCGCCTCGCACAGCCGGGCGGTAAGTGTGATGACTTTGCGCAGGGCGTCGTACAGTAGGTTGATGTCGGTGGGGTAATGAACGTGGGTTTCAACTACAAAGGAGTCGCACCGCCCACGCAGGGCTTCGTCGGACTTTTTTTTAGCGACGAGGTGGCCTGAGGCGACGATCAGTTGATTGATCTCATCGAGCAGTTCGGGGGTGAAGAGACTGACGTTGTCCTTGAGCGTTTGGTAGTGGTAGGTCTCGTTGTCAAAGGTGCCGTGCCCGAGCATGGCGCGCAGGGTGCTGTGCTGGTTCGCGAGATCATGCAGCCGGTCATAGTCGATATTCAAATCCAGGCGCATCACGCCGCAGACGAAGATCGACCACAGGCTCATGCCCGGCCGCCCATTGGCCTTGCTCACCGCCGGCGCTATCCGCGCTTCGAGCAGTTGAAACAGCGCACTACGCAACGGCAGATCGGTGTAGATGTGTTGCAGGCCGCGCAATATCTTCGGGATGTCGTCACGGGATCGCGGATCAAAGGTGATCGCCGAGATGTCAACTTCGCCTACGTGCATCTGAGGGGTTTGTACTACTCGCATGAGTGCGTTCCTCGATCAGGCCATCACAAAGACGTGAGACTCTTCCGCCGATGTTTTACACCAATAACATCCAGACGCGAGATGAATCAGCAAAGTATTTTTAATTGGCTCTTTGGACGACCTCCGCACTCGAAGATTCAAAAGAAATTCGCCACCTTTCCCCGTAACTGCGTGGAAATTCGTCCCTGAATGACGCCGGGACGGGCTTCTTCGTCGCCGGATTACTTCAGGGCGGCCTGCGCTTACTGGGGTGAGTTGGTTTCCGGTCAGGCACTACCTAGACTTCATACGGCTTCAGGTCTGTCAGCCTGGTTAATCGGCTGCCCCACAAAATGAGACTCACCGACATTCAGAGAGCTGCCATCTGCGAAGAAGTGCAACGCCACTTCGGCGACAACGCTTCTGGCCTGCTATTCGGTTCACGGGTCAGGGACGACGCGTTGGGCGGCGATATCGACCTCTACATTGAAACCGAGGGCACAGTCGAGGAGGTATTAGCGCGTGAGTGTCCGCGCCGAAGTGGAATTGAGCCACCCTGCCGACCGAGAATTGATCCGGGGTGGAGGCCGGCTCGCATACCGTGGCTGGAAGGAACATCGCATGAGCCTGTCGCTTCTGTCCAAGCGCGAGCCGCTGCTGGTGTTGGGCGCCGGCGAAGCGGGCGAGGGTCTGGTGCGCGAACTGGCCAGGAGTCGGGAATGGCGGGTGGTCGGCTTGCTCGACGATGCGCCGGAGAAGCAGGGCCATGACATCCATGGCTTCCCCATACTGGGGCCGATCGATTCGGTAGGTCGGCATGCGCAGGCCCTGGGTGTGACCCACGTCGTGATCGCCATGCCGGGTGCGGCCCATACCGTACGCAAACGCGCAGTCGAATACTGCAGCGCGGCCGGCCTGAGTGTTCTGACGGTGCCGGCCATCGCTGATTTGATGAGCGGCCGGGTCAGCGTGTCCAGCCTGCGCAAGATCGAGCTGGATGACCTGCTGGGCCGCGACCCGGTGAAGCTCGACGAATCAGGCCTGACCCAGCTGATCCGCGGCCAGACGGTTCTGGTTACCGGTGCGGGGGGTTCCATCGGCTCCGAGCTTGCGCGCCAGCTCGCCCGCTTTGCGCCCGCCCGCCTGGTGCTGCTGGATCACAGCGAGTTTGCGTTGTACCAGAGCGAGCAGGAGTTCTCGCGCAGCCACCCGGAAATCGATTGCCGCTTCGTCATCGTCGATGTGAAGGAAGCCCGGCTGGTCGAGCAAATCATGCAGACCTACCGGCCGACGATGGTTTTTCATGCGGCCGCCTACAAGCACGTTCCGCTTATGGAACGCGGCAATGCCTGGCAGGCCGCGCGCAACAACATCATGGGAACGCTGACCACCGCGCGCGCCGCACAGGCACAATGGGTGCGCAAGTTTGTCATGGTCTCGACCGACAAGGCGGTCAACCCGACCAATGTCATGGGCGCGACCAAGCGGGTCGCAGAGCAGGTGTGTCAGGCGCTGCAGAACGGCGCCACGCAATTCGTCTCGGTGCGATTCGGCAACGTACTGGGATCATCCGGCAGCGTGATTCCCAAATTCCAGCAGCAGATCGCCGCAGGCGGGCCGCTGACCATCGCCCACCCCGACATCACGCGCTTCTTCATGTCCATTCCCGAAGCCTGTCAACTGGTGCTGCAAGCCGGGTTGATGGGAAAAGGCGGCGAGATCTTCGTGCTCGACATGGGCGAACCGGTGAAGATTTCCGATCTCGCCCGTCAGATGATCAGGCTTTCGGGCCATGCCGAAGGTGACATTAAGATCGAGTACACGGGCCTGCGGCCGGGCGAGAAGCTGTATGATGAACGGCTGACAAACGAGGAATCGACACTGTCCACGCCTCACCCCAAGTTGCGCGTGGCGCAGGCGCGGGAAGCCAGGAGCAAGTTGATGGATGAACTGGAAGCCTGGTTCGGCACCGGCGAGCCCGAACCCGAACAAGTCGTCAAGGCAGCGCTCAAGCACTGGGTGCCGGAGTATCAATCGCCGGTGTAGAATTGTCGCAACGTGGCCGCAAGCAATGCGGCCCACACCACCATTAACCGCCACAGGCCGTTCTCACTAACTCCATGAGCCAACCCTGCGTGATTGCACGGCTCGCCGGCGGTCTGGGAAACCAATTGTTCATGTATGCCTTCAACAAGGCGATGGCCGAGAGGAATAAGGTCCCGCTCAAGCTGGACGTGAGGGGTGGTTTCATGAAAGACCCCACCTACCAGCGCACCCACTTGCTTGACCAGATCCTTGAGCCGGCGTTGCCGGCCAGCCCATGGGAAAGCCGCCTGTTTCCATTTGGCAAGACCTTCCGCAGACTGGATCGCAAGCTCAATGCGCTGCTGCCCCTGGAGCGGCGTTACTACGTTCAAGAACGGACCATGAGCTTTGATCCCGAGATCAGGAACCTGAAAATCGTTCGCCCCACCGTCTTCAACGGCTACTGGCAGGCGCCCCAATATTTCGATGACCTCGACCCGGGCATGTCCAGCCTGCTCCATTTCCCCGAAAGCCTCACCGCCCCGCTAAACGAGGAACTGGCAAAGATCCGCTCAGAGAACGCCGTCTGCCTTGCCATCCGGCGCTACGAGGAAGTCCCCAGGCCCAGGCACCACATCCTGCAACTGGACTATTTCCAGAACGCCATGGCGCGCATCGAACAGCTTGTCGATGCGCCACACTACTTCGTTTTCGCCCAGAACATGGAATGGGCCAGGAACAATATCAAGAGCCGCCATCCCGTGACCTTTGCCCGCGAAAAAGACCTGCATAGCGGCGCGATCCAGGACCTGTATCTGATGACCCAGTGCCGGCATTACATCCTGTCCAACAGCTCACTGCACTGGTGGGCAGCCTGGCTCAATCCGTCGCCTGATAAAATTGTCATTGCCCCTGAGAAGGGTTGGCCAAACCTGGATATGCTGCCTGAAGCTTGGATTAGGCATATCTGAACCCTTGGAAGAGTCTCAATTAACCAGACAAACGAGGCGGTTCTGTAGACCCTAAGCCCGGAGAACGATACATATGAAGGCAGTAATTCTCGCTGGAGGTCTGGGGACTCGCATTTCCGAGGAAACCCACCTGAAGCCCAAGCCCATGATCGAGATAGGCGGCAAACCGATCCTTTGGCACATCATGAAGCTTTATTCAACCCACGGCGTCAACGAATTCGTGATCTGCTGTGGTTACAAGGGCTATGTGATAAAGGAGTATTTCGCCAACTATTTTCTCCACATGTCGGATGTCACCTTCGACATGGAGCAGAACCGCATGGAAGTCCACCAGCACAAAGCCGAGCCCTGGCGCGTGACGCTGGTTGATACGGGAGATGAAACTCTCACCGGCGGCCGCTTGCAACGGGTAACCGAGTACATCAAGGATGAGGAAGCATTCTGCTTTACCTATGGCGACGGGGTGGCAGACCTCGATATCTCGAAGGAGATTGCATTTCACAAACAACACGGCAAGTGGGCCACCGTTACGGCCGTGCAACCGCCCGGACGATACGGCGCGCTGCAACTTAACGGTGCCATCGTGGACGGTTTTACCGAAAAGCCCCGTGGAGACGGAGGTTTCATTAACGGCGGATTCTTCGTGCTCTCGCCCAGATGCCTTGAAGTAATCAATGACGACCAATCGAGTTGGGAAAACACCTCGCTTGCTCGCCTTGCCCAGCAAAACCAGCTAATGGCCTTTGAGCACAAGGGCTTCTGGCAGCCCATGGATACCCTGCGCGACAAGAACATGCTCGAAGACCTTTGGGCAAGCGGCAAGGCGCCCTGGAAAGTGTGGCAATGAATCGGGAATTCTGGCGCGGCAAGCGGGTATTCCTGACCGGTCACACGGGCTTCAAAGGCGGCTGGCTTTCGCTCTGGCTGGCCAACATGGGTGCGGAAGTCCACGGTTATTCTCTCAGCCCGCCCACCGAGCCCAACTTCTTCACCGTTTGCAAGCTGAGCAGTGAACTGGCCAGCAGCACCATCGCCGACATCCGCGATTCGACTAAGCTCAGACGGGCCATGCAAGCTGCGCAGCCACATGTGGTCTTCCACTTGGCCGCCCAGTCGCTGGTGCGCTATTCCTACCTTGAGCCCGTCGAGACCTATGAGGTCAATATCATGGGCACCGTCAACGTGCTGGAGGCAGTGCGCCACGCCCCTGGGGTGAAAGCTGTCGTCAATGTCACCACCGACAAGTGCTACGAAAATCGCGAATGGGTGTGGCCGTACCGAGAGAACGAAGCCATGGGCGGCTTCGATCCTTATTCCAGCAGCAAGGGCTGTTCCGAGCTGATTACCACCGCCTATCGAAATTCATTCCTGGACCACGTTGGCGTCCACCTGGCCAGTACGCGTGCCGGCAATGTCATCGGTGGCGGTGACTGGTCCGCCGACCGGCTCGTTCCGGATTTCCTGCGCGCCATCGATGCCGGACAGACACTGATGATCCGCTCGCCTCAGGCCATCCGCCCCTGGCAACACGTTCTGGAACCCCTGTCCGGCTATCTGATGCTTGCCGAAAGGCTCTATACGCATGGTCCGGGTTTTGCGGAAGCCTGGAACTTTGGCCCGGAAGACGCGGATGCCCGCACGGTGCAGTGGATCGTCGAATTCCTGTGCAGACAGACGCCCGGCGCAACTTGGCAATGCGACACCGCACCCCTGCCGCACGAGGCCCACTCGCTTAAATTGGATAGCTCAAAGGCCAAGGCACGGCTTGGCTGGCGACCGCGCTGGCCTCTGCAGACCGCACTCGGCCATACGCGGGAATGGCACCAGGCCTGGCGGGCAAGCGCGGATATGGCCGGCCTCAGCCTGCAGCAAATTCAAGAATATGAGGCGGCCGCGTCAGCATGAGTACCCGTTTCGACAGGGCTGCGACACCCATTGCCGGCTTGCAGATCCTGGAGCGCAAGCCCATCGGCGATGACCGTGGCTACCTCGAACGCCTGTTCTGCGACGACGAATTGCATGCGCTCGTTGGCGGCAGAAAGATTGTGCAGATCAACCACAGCTATACCGCCATGCGAGGCACGGTGCGCGGAATGCACTTTCAGCGACCGCCGCATGGGGAAATGAAATTTGTGAGTTGTCTGCGCGGCCAGATCTTCGATGTCGCGGTGGATGTGCGCCACGGTTCGCCGACCTTTCTGCACTGGCACGCCGAACTGCTCAGCGCCGACAACCTCAGGACATTTGTCTTGCCGGAAGGCTTCGCCCACGGGTTTCAGACCCTGACCGACGACTGCGAATTGCTCTACTTTCACACCGCCGCCTATCAGCCTGCCGCCGAAACCGGCCTGAACCCGCAGGATCCCAGGCTTGCCATCGAGTGGCCGCTGCCTGTCGCTGGTCTCTCACCGCGCGATGCCGCGCACCCGCTGCTGGACGACAACTTCGCCGGGGTGGCGCCATGAAGTGCCGCCACTGCGGATCCGAGCTTGACCTGACCCTGGTGGACCTGGGCAGCGCACCCCCCTCCAACGCCTACCTTACCGAGCAGACCCTGCACGCTCCGGAAAAATGGTTTCCCCTGCGCGTGCTGGTTTGCGAACACTGCTGGCTGGCGCAGACCGAGGATTTTGCCCAGGTCGATGAGCTGTTCGATGCGGACTATGCTTACTTCAGCAGCTTCTCCGCCAGTTGGCTCGCGCACGCGGAGCGCTATGTCGCCGACATGGTGGCGCACTTCGATCTGACTTCCGACAGCCATGTGGTGGAAATCGCGGCCAACGACGGCTACCTTCTACAATACGTCAAGGCACGCAACATTCCCTGCACTGGCGTGGAACCCACCGCAAGCACCGCCGCCGCGGCCCGCGCCAAGGGCATCACGATCGTGGAAGACTTCTTCGGCATCCGCTTGGCCCGGGAGTTTGTCCGCCAGTGCAAGCGGGCCGACCTCGCCGTTGCCAACAATGTGCTGGCCCACGTGCCGGACATCAATGACTTCGTGGCCGGATTTTCCATTCTTCTGAAGCCGCAAGGCGTCGCAACGTTTGAATTTCCTCACCTGCTGAAGCTGGTCGCACAAAACCAGGTCGATACGATTTATCACGAGCACTTTTCCTACCTCTCGCTCACTACGGCCAAGCGCATCCTTGAATCCAACGGGCTCACGTTGTTTGCTGTGGAGGAGCACCCCACCCACGGCGGCAGCCTGCGCGTGTTCGCCCAGCGCAGTGACACCGGTTCGCAGCCAATCAGTGACAGCGTGGACCGGCTGCTGAATGACGAAGTGCGCGCCGGCATGCTCACTGCGCACTTTTACCGAAACTTTCAGGCGAGTGCTGACAAGGTGAAGAACGATTTTCTCGCCTTCCTGCTGGATGCGAATCGTGGCGAAAAGTCAGTCGCTGGCTATGGCGCTGCGGCGAAGGGCAACACGCTAATTAACTATGGCGGGGTCCGACCCGACCTTATCGCCTTCGTGGTGGATCGCAACCCGGCCAAGCAGGGCAAGTTCATGCCTGGGAGCCGTATTCCCATCGTGGACGAAGATCGTCTGCGGCAGGATCAACCCGACTACGTTGTTATCCTGCCGTGGAACCTGAAGGCGGAAGTCACCAGGCAGATTGATTACGTTCGCAATTGGGGTGGCCAATTCGTGACCGCCGTGCCGCATCTGGATGTGACATGACGTCCCGTATCTTCTACACCAAACCGTCGATTACGGAAAAGGAAGTCAAATACGCGACGGATGCCGCCCGCTACGGTTGGGGCGAGCGCTGCTATGAGTACATCAACCGCTTCGAGGAATTATTCAAGCAGCACCTCGGCGTGAAATATGCCGTCGCTACGTCCAGTTGCACCGGCGCGCTCCATATGGGCCTGGCCGCCCTGGGCGTCGGCCCGGGGGACGAAGTGATTCTGGCCGATACCAACTGGATCGCCAGCGCCGCGCCTATCACATATCTCGGCGCAAAGCCGGTGTTCGTCGACATCCTGCCCGATACGTGGTGCCTTGATCCAAACCGCGTTCGGGAAGCGATTACGCCGAAAACAAAAGCCATCATCGCAGTGCATCTCTATGGAAATCTGTGCGAGATGAACGAATTAATGACCATCGGGGAACAGCACGGCATCCCCGTTATTGAGGATGCGGCGGAAGCCATCGGCTCGATTTATCACGGAAGGCATGCAGGCTCCATCGGCAGGTTCGGGACTTTTTCCTTCCACGGAAGCAAGACCATCACCACCGGCGAAGGTGGGATGTTCGTCACCAACGATGCAGATCTGTATGAGCACGTACTGACGTTGAGTAATCATGGTCGTGCCAGGGGGCAGACCCAACAGTTCTGGCCGGACATAGTGGGGTTCAAGTACAAGATGTCGAATATCCAGGCGGCGATTGGGTGTAGTCAGATGGAGCGTATTGCTGGATTGGTGGCCCGCAAGCGGGGCATTCTTGCCTACTACAGGGAAAAGGCCGGAAGCCTGCCCGGCATCAGCCTGAACCCCGAACCTGCAGGCGCCGTCATCGGTGCCTGGATGCCTTCCGCGGTGTTCGCGCCGGAGACGGGCGTCACGCGCGAAGCCTTGCAGGCGGCGTTCGCGGCTCAGAACATCGATGCCCGCGTGTTTTTCCATCCGCTCTCCAGCCTGCCGATGTTCGAACCTCAGCCGGACAACCAATGGGCTTGGGATGTTCCGCGGCGGGCGATCAATCTCCCAAGCTTCCATGAGATTACGGACGCTCAGCAGGCGCGTGTAGTTGAGGTCTTGCGGGTTTGTTCGGAAAATGCATCGTGTTGAATTTCGACGAAATAAGGAAGTACTGGGATGACCGTGCAGCAGGTGATTCCACTGTCCAGTCGACAACGCAGGACTTGTTTCTGCGCCAAATTGAATTGAGTGCTCTGATCGAACGAGTCAGCAAGTTCTCTCCGCAACGCGTTGCGGACGTCGGCAGCGGGGACGGCAGGACAACGATCGGACTTGCCCGGACCTTTGCTGCGATCCAGTTCTCGGGTTTCGATTACTCTGTCGCAATGGTTGATAACTCGAGGAAAGTCCTTGCTGCCGAGGAGCTCGCCAACGTTGGCTTCGGACAACTCGACATCTGTGATGGATTGAGCGGCTCATTCGATCTGATCTATACGACGCGTTGCCTGATAAACCTGCCTTCCTGGGAACTTCAGCAGAAAGCCATCCAGAATATCCACAAAGCGCTGAGTCCCGGCGGCATCTATGTAATGATTGAGAACTTCGTGGAAGGTCATGAGAACTTCAATCGAGTTCGGCGGCAGTTCGAACTATCGGAAATCCCAATACGTCAGCACAATTACTACTTCGAGAGGCAGCGACTGTTTGACTTCGCCAATGACATGTTCTTGGTCAGTGACGAGGTCAATATTAGTAGCATGTATTATCTGGTCAGCCGAGTCGTCTATTCGAGAATCTGTTCGGATCAGGGTACCCAGCCAGACTACTTCGACCCACACCATAGGTATGCAGCCGAGCTACCATTTTGCGGCGAATTTGGCCCAGTCCGATTGATTTGCTTCCAGAAGAAATGAGAGCCACGCAATGAATCATCAAGAGCAGGTTACCGAGAACATCAAGAGACTGGGCCTCAACACCCGGCTGCAGACCGATTCGATCGCTTGGGTGCGCGATTCGGCACGATGCAATTACTCATACAATTTCAGCTGGATGGGACGGCCGATCATCCAGTACCCGCAGGACATCGTCGCGATCCAGGAACTCATCTGGCAAGTCAAGCCCGACTTGATCATCGAAACCGGCATCGCCCATGGTGGTTCGCTCATCTTCAGCGCCTCAATGCTGGCTCAACTGGATATGTGCGATGCGATTGAGGCCGGTACCGGCGTCGATCCGAGGACTTCACGTCGAAAAGTGCTGGGAATAGATATCGATATTCGCGCTCATAACCGCGTGTCCATCGAGGCCCATCCAATGGCCTCGCGCATCCGGATGATCCAAGGTTCCAGTGTGGCGCCCGAGGTCATCGACCAGGTCCGACAAATCGCATCGGGATATCAGCGAGTTCTCGTCTGTCTCGACTCCAACCACACCCACGAACATGTGCTGGAAGAGTTGCGTGCCTATGCGCCACTTGTCACGCCGAACAGCTACTGCGTGGTGTTTGACACCATCATCGAGGACATGCCTGTCGGCATGTTCCCAAACCGCTCTTGGGGACCGGGCAACAATCCCAAGACTGCCGTCCATGAGTACCTTAGGTCACATCCCGAGTTCGAGATCGACAGAAAGATCCAGCATAAGCTTCTGATTACCGTCGCGCCCGATGGATATTTGAAAAGAATCCGCTAAGACAAATTCATCGGGCGAACTGCAAGAACAAGTAATGAAACAACGACCAATATTCATAGCGCCTTTATGAGCATAAAAAAAGAATTGCTCAAAGTTGGTCGCATACCTAGCCAATTGTTTAGGCGAGTTGCCCCGCCTTTCTTGCAACCAGTTTCCATAAATTGCGGGAAAAAGCTATCCGGGACCAAGTTCATTCTGATTGCCTGCATGCCTAAGTCAGGTTCAACCTTCCTTGCATCTACACTTGGAGGGCTTCCCAATTTTCGGCTTGGCTCCGCTGTCCCGGGGCTAGGTCGAAGAGAACAGGAGATTGACGAGGGATCATTAATAAAATCTGCTGAAATTACGAAGAATACTGTCTTTCAGCATCATGTTTGTCATTCAGAACCTCTGGAGCGCTTGCTTCAGAAATACCCATTCCACGTTGTTGTACTCAGCAGGGATTTGCGGGATGCCGCCGCGTCATTCTCTGATCACCTTGATAGAGAATCTACAGATACTCCAATGGCATATTGCGATAGCGATGACTTGCAAAATATCGATAGTAGTGGGAAACGTCTTGACTTCATTGTCGATATGATTTTGCCTTGGTACGTGAAGTTCTATGTTTCCTGGCAGAAGTACCGAGCGAGAGGCGGCTCAGTTCAGTTTATGACTTTCGATCACTTAATTGAAAACAAGTTGGAATCCATAAGATCTATATTGGAGCAAGCAGGGCTGAGGATATCAGAGGCTGATGTCATTGAGTCTGTAAACAGCGATCGGTTTACCAGACTGAATAAGGGGGTGAGCGGTAGAGGTGATGCGTTGTTTAATGACAACCCACAAGCAACTGCAAACCTACAACGTTATCTTTCATATTATCCAGATGTCGATTTCCGTCCCATCTTCAGGATCTGAACTTGGGTCTTTTCAACACCAAGAAGCTGTAAGGTTAGCGGGATACTATGTGAGGCAACTTGGGAATCGAGGGGCAGCTGCCCATTGTCAGTTCGTATTGAACAAAGCTGGGGGAAATATTTCATGGGGCTGCTTATGATGATTACTGGAAGCCCACGGTGATCGACCAGGTCCGACAAATCGCATCGGGATATCAGCGAGTTCTTGTCTGTCTCGACTCCAACCACACACACGAACATGTGATGGAAGAGTTGCGGGCCTATGCCCCGTTAGTCTCGGTTGGTAGCTACTGTGCGGTATTCGATACTCTCATCGAGGACATGCCAGCCGACATGTTCCCAAGCCGCTCTTGGGGACCGGGCAACAATCCCAAGACTGCCGTCCATGAGTACCTTAGGTCACATCCCGAGTTCGAGATCGACAGAAAGATCCAGCATAAGCTCCTGATTACCGTCGCACCGGATGGCTATCTCAAAAGGGTGCGCTAAGGCCTGTACGGCGCGACATCGTTGGATAATCAGGAACCAAATGTCATCCTCACAACCAATTGTCAGCATAGGAATGCCCGTATTCAATGGCGAGAAGTACATTCGCGATGCTCTAGACTCGCTGTTGGCACAAACCTTCACAGACTTTGAATTAATCATTTCTGACAATGCATCTACCGACAGGACGGAACAAATCTGCCGTCAATATGCAGCGCACGACGCGCGAATTCGTTATGTCAGACAATCCGTAAATCTAGGTGCCCTTCCTAATTTTCAGTTCGTGTTAGATGCAGCTGTAGGGGAATATTTTATGTGGGCCGCATATGATGATTTCTGGAAACCCAACTTCATCGCCCACGCCCTACCGGCCATGAACGATAAGTCTGTTGGATTTGTATTTCCAACAACTATCGTAAAAAGCATTCATCTAGGTGTCTACAAGAAAATTCCAAGGACCATTTTTAAGGGATTCGAAGACAGGGATAGAAACAGAAGGATATTGAGTTTTGCGAATCTGCATATTTATTCATACAAGGGAAATTTGATTTACTCCCTGTTCAGAACCAACATACTGAGAGAAGCCTTTGCAAAACAGGATATCTCCAACGAGACCATATTTTGCATGTTCGTGCTTGGGGCAGCGCGCGGAGTGGTAATGGATGAATACAATTTCTACAAGAGGTACCCTACCCGTTGGCCTGGCGTTCGCAGAAGGCGGCCTAAGAGACTTGAAAAAAGATTGCAATTCGAAAAATGGCGAGATGAGAACACTGATAGAGCAAAATCCCTGTTCCCCGAACTGAGTGCAAAGCTGGACCTGATACGCTCAAATCAAGAACCGGCCAATTTCCATTCGGGGTTCCAAATCGTAAAGGACCTGCTCAAGCCGGACTCGGCAGAATGAATGTTGAAGGAGTCTCGTTGCCTACTGACCGTAGCTTTCCGTCGGCCAGCGGTAAGCGTGAGAAAACGGCAGTCCGAGCGTGGCTTCGATCATGTATTGCGACACGAGTCTCTCGTTGAATTCGCGGTGTCCAAATTCATATCCCGCCTTGGCCACTTGTTGCCGTTCCTTATCGTTCTGCAGATAAAAACGCAATGCGTCGATGAATTCATCGGCAGTCTCCACCTCGACCAAGGTGTCATTCCCGTACAGTTCCGACAGGCTGAAAGCACGCGTCGAAACCACCAATAACCCATTGCCCTGATACAGGCCGATCCGGTCCGACGAATACAGATACAGTTTGCCGCCTGGCCCGGACTTGGCCTCCATGTTGCGCTGACTGAAGTTGAGCCCAATTCTGGCCTGCCCCAGCGCATCCATGAAGGCGGTTCCAAACAGTGACTTGCCGGGCCCGTGACCGTAAATGGCACAGCGCGCTTCGGGAAGCCGGTTGCGCAAGAGTTCTTGGGCGCGCCCGCGAAGATCGTCGGGATGCTGCCATTTCGACATGTGTCCAGCAAAGAAGACATCGTGCGCCTGATCGGTGCGTTCGTGGTTTCGGTGGATGTCGATGCTGGAATCCACCGGGTTGGGGACAAAGGCCGCTTTAGAACGGGAACCCGCAAGGCGCGACAGGACCGGGCCGGCCGTGGTCACGAACAACCGGTCAATGAACTCTGCCTTGCTTCGGGCATTGCGGAAGTTGGACGCGTCAAACATGGGGTCGATGTGGTATTGCAAGATCGCCACATTGGGCAGCAGTCTTCTGGCTTCGGCCAGAGTCTCGGGATGAATCACATCTGCCGCACTCAGCGCAATCACTTCAGGCCTGAAATTGCGGCAGACTTCGAGCAGTTTTCGGTTGCTCGCCCCTGCCCCCAGCTTGCGGGTTCCGAAGACCGACGAGCAGCGCGCCATATCGCGATCGCTGAACCAGTAAACGTCGTGATTGTTCCTGATAAAGCCGTTGTTGATGCGCACCGGAAAAAAGTAATTGCGGGCGCCAAGATATTTCATCTGCTGGTGGGAAACATGAAGAATTCTCATCGGTGGCTTCGCATGTTCATTGTCACATTTGTTTCAAACCAAAATGCAAGCGTCTTGCGTGTCTGATCACGCAGGCCGCTTGGCCGGCCCTCGAACTCAAAAGCTGCGCAATCCATTTTTGAACAACTGCCCGGGCTTGAAATCTCCGGCAAGCAGCGTCGGCAGGAGCCCGGCCACCCATGCCGGCGTGATTGCTTTCATGCAAGCATGATGATCTGGGTTGCGGCATACCTTGGCATAGCAGCTAATGCAGGGCAGATCCGCCTGGACCGCGAACGTCAAGTCCCCGATCGGCTTGACGCGGCGCGGATCAGTCGGTCCGCACAGCACCAGCAAGGGCCGTCCCGCAGCGGACGCGAAGTGGGCGGTGCCGGTATCGTTGCCGATGATGGCCATCGCACCCTCGCACAGCGGCGCAATTTGCAGCAACGCCAACTTGCCATTAAGGTTGAGGACAAAATCGCCGGCAGCAGCAATTTGCTCGCAATCTTCCACCTCATCCGGTCCGCCGATGAGTACGATTTTTCTTACGCCCTGCGCGTGCAGCAGTTGGGCCAGTTCTATGTAACGTGGGGCTCCCCAACGCTTCAATAGGCCGGCGGCATTCGATCCGGGCAGCAGGACGACATAGCTGCCATCTTCCAGCCCATATTCATCGCGCAGCGCTTTCACTCCTTCGATTAGTTCCGCGGCCGGATGGAATACCGGATGCGGGGTACGCGCAGGAATTCCGGCCGATTCGAGCACGGATCGCATCATGACAAAGGCATGCGCCTGTGGATCGCGATTTTCCGGCTGATGCGTGTAGGGAAATCCGCCGCGATTGCCGAGCCGGTAACGCGGCGCGCCGCCCGATGCCCAAAGGAGCGCGAGCAGGAAACGGGAATGGTCGGAACGCTGAAAATCGATCAGCAAGTCATAGCGGCCGGCCCGGATTTTTCGGATCCACGCCAGGGCATTGGACCAGCGTTGACCTTTCTTGCGAACATCGATGGCGAAAACTTCGGTGAAGCGTGGATCTGCTTTGAACAAACCTACGCAATTGGGTTGTGTGTTCAGATCGATTTCAGCGTCAGGAAAGGCGCGCGCAATATCTTCCATCAGCGCGCTGGTGATCACCACATCACCCAGGGCGCTCCATTTGATGATGAGTACGCGCCGGATCTGGTCCTTGGGGATGAAGGGGCGGGAGACGCTTGCGGACGCTGCCATCGATGCGCCGCGGGAGCCTAAGGGGTGGCCGCTATGGCGCCCGCAAAGGCATCAAATAGTGGCTGCAGCTGCGCACGCTTGGTCTTGAGCGAGGCTTGGTTCACCACCAGCCGGGAGCTGATATCAGCAATGTGCTCCACCGCTACCAGGCCGTTGGCCTTGAGCGTGCCGCCGGACGAGACCAGGTCCACGATCGCGTCGGCCAGACCGACCAGCGGCGCCAACTCCATGGAACCATAGAGCTTGATCAGGTCGACATGCACGCCCTTGGCGGCGAAATGCTCGCGCGCCGTCTTGACATACTTGGTGGCCACCCGGATGCGCCCACCCTCCCCCACCCGGCCCGCGTAGTCGAATCCTTCCCGCACCGCGACCATCATCCGGCAGCGGGCGATTCGTAAATCCAGGGGCTGATAAAGTCCTTCTCCGCCGTGCTCGTCGAGCACGTCCTTTCCGGCCACGCCCAAATCCGCCCCACCATGTTGCACATAGGTAGGCACGTCGCTGGCGCGCACGATGAGCAGGCGCACATCGACCCGATTGGTGCCGATAATGAGCTTGCGCGAGCCGGAAGGATCTTCGACCGGCGCAATTCCCGCCGCGCTCAGCAGCGGAAGGGTTTCGTCAAAGATGCGGCCTTTGGACAGGGCTAGGGTAATCATCGTGTATTCAATGGAGCCGGCGCACCCGGGCGCCGAGCTTGCTGAGTTTTTCCTCTATGCGCTCATAGCCCCGGTCCAGGTGATAGATGCGCTCGATGACGGTTTCTCCCTGGGCGACCAGCCCGGCCAGCACCAGGCAGGCGGAGGCGCGCAGGTCGGTAGCCATCACCGTCGCGCCGTCCAGACGCGCGACGCCGCGCACCAGGGCGGTGTGGCCGGACACTTCGATATTCGCACCGAGCCGGCGCAGCTCCTGCACGTGCATGAAGCGGTTCTCGAAGATCGATTCGGTGACGCTCGCCGCCCCTTGGGCAACCGAATTCAGGGCCATGAACTGCGCCTGCATGTCGGTCGGAAAGGCCGGGTGGGGCGCGGTGCGGATATCCACGGCCTTGAGGGCATGGTTGCCTCGGCTGGCCTCGATCCAGTCGTCCCCCACTTCCACCTGGGCGCCCGCATCGCGCAACTTGGCAATGACCGCATCCAGAGTATCCGGCTGGGCATGAGTGGCACGTATCCTGCCGCCGGTCATGGCTGCCGCCACCAGGAAGGTGCCGGTTTCAATCCGGTCCGGCATGATGCGGTGGTGGGCGCCGTTCAACGCCGGAACGCCATGGATGGCGATAACGCCGGTGCCCGCGCCTTCTATCCTCGCGCCCATCGCTGCCAGGCACCTCGCCAGGTCCACGACTTCCGGCTCCCGGGCCGCATTCTCCAGGATGGTGGTTCCTTCAGCCAGACTGGCGGCCATCATCAGATTTTCCGTGCCGGTCACCGTCACGGTATCCATGACGATGCGCGCACCCTTGAGCTTCTTCGCCGCCGCGTGAATGTAGCCATGTTCGATGTGAATATGCGCACCCATAGCCTGCAGACCCTTGATGTGCAGGTCCACCGGACGCGACCCGATGGCGCAGCCACCCGGCAGGGACACCCGCGCCTCGCCAAAACGCGCGAGGGTCGGCCCCAGCACCAGGATGGATGCGCGCATGGTTTTCACCATCTCGTAGGGCGCCTCCAGCACCGGCACTTCACGTGCGCAGAGGCTCACCCGGTTGCGCTCGTCCAGGGTCACCCTCAGCCCCATGTGGCCCAGCAGGGCCAGCATGGTGCTCATGTCCTTCAGATGCGGTGCATTGTCGAATACCAGCGTTTCAGGCGTCAGCAGTGCGGCCGTGAGAAGCGGAAGCGCCGCATTCTTGGCGCCGGAGACGCGGACTTCCCCATTGAGGGCAGTGCCGCCGTGTATGGACAGCTTGTCCATTTAACGCCGGGCCCAGTCCTCGGGGGTAAAGGTCTTCATGGACAGTGCGTGAATTTCTTCCCGCATGCGTTCCCCCAGTGCCTTGTAGACCAGTTGGTGCTGCTGGACCATGTTCTTGCCGCGGAACTCGCCGCTGACAATGATGGCTTCGAAATGCTGGCCATCGCCGCTGACCTCCACGTCTTCGCAGGGCAGCGCGGCTTCAATCCAGCGCTTGATGTCTTCCGGTGTCACCATATTGATTCGGCACGAAATAAGGGAAAGGGGAAAGGAGTCTCAATGATCAGTATCTCAACTTGTAGCCGCGCTTGAGCAGCAAGAGGGTAAATCCGGATATTGCCACAAAGCAGCCGGCCACGACGAGAAAGCTGGTGCCCGGGGCCGCGTCTGACTGGCCGAAGAAGCCGTAACGGAAACCGTCAGTCATGTAGAAAACCGGATTGAGATGGGAGGCAATCAGCCAGAACGGCGGCAGGGTGTGGATGGAATAGAACACCCCGGAAAGGAAGGTAAGCGGCATGATGATAAAGTTCTGAAACGCAGCCATCTGGTCGAATTTTTCCGCCCAGATGCCGGCGATGATACCGAGTGCGGAAAATACGCCGGTTGAAAGAAAGGTGTAGGTGAGCAGCCAGAGCGGATGCAGTATGCGCGGTTCGACAAACCAGATGGTTACGGCAAGCACTCCCAAGCCCACCACCAGGCCCCTGACCATGGCGGCTGCCATGTAAGCGGCAAACAGCTCGAAATAGGACAAGGGCGACAGAAGCACAAAGATGATGTTGCCGGTGACCTTCGACTGGATCAGACTAGATGAACTGTTGGCAAAGGCGTTTTGCAGTGCCGTCATCATCACCAGCCCGGGAATCAGAAATTCCGTGTAACTGATTCCGGGAAAGACCTGCACCCGGCCTTTCAGCGCGTGGGAAAAAATCATCAGATACAGCATGGCCGAAACCACCGGCGCCAGCACCGTTTGAAATGCGACTTTCCAGAAGCGCAGGATTTCCTTGTAACAAAGCGTGCTGAACCCGCTCATGCCCGATTCATGATGCCCATGAACACGGTTTCCAGATCCGCTTCCAGCAGCTGCATCTTCTGTACCTTGAGATCAGCCTGCCTCAGGCGGGCAAGAAGATGTTCCAATTCGGCATAATCGCGGAAACAGAATTCCCAGTCACCCTCCCTCGTCGCCACCAGGGGAAGATCCGCCGGCGGCGTGCCGCTTTCAAGTTCCAGCCGAGCCTGGTGCTCAGTCGATCCGGCAAGAAGATTTTGCGTACTGTCGAGCGCGACGATACGGCCCGCTTTCATCATGGCGATCCGGCTGCAGAGGATTTCCGCCTCTTCAAGATAGTGTGTGGTCAGCAGGATCGTATGGCCCTGGCGGTTGAGTTCCTGAATGAACTCCCACAGGGCTTGGCGCAGGCCCACGTCCACCCCTGCGGTCGGTTCGTCCAGCACGATAAGCGGCGGTTTGTGCACCAGGGCCTGAGCCACCAGCACCCGCCGCTTCATCCCGCCGGACAGGGCACGCATGTTCTTGTCCGCCTGTTGGGTAAGATCGAGCCGCTCCATGATTTCGTCGAGCCAGGCTTCATTGTTCTTGATGCCAAAATAGCCGGACTGTAGGCGCAGGGTCTCGCGCACCGTGAAGAAGGGATCAAACACCAATTCCTGCGGAACCACACCCAGAGCCCGGCGCGCCAGCCGGTAATCTCGATGGACATCCAGTCCCATCACCCGGGCCTCGCCTTCATCCGCTCGAACCAGCCCCGCCACGACGCTGATAAGCGTGGTTTTCCCCGCGCCATTGGGTCCCAGCAGGGCAAAAAATTCGCCGGGCTCAATGGCCAGACTGACGCAGTCGAGGGCCTGGGTTGTGCGGAATCGTTTGCAGAGGCCCCGAACCCAGAGTGCGGGAGTCATTGCGCAATCAGTTCGGAAACCCCATATAGCGCAGCGAGCGCGGTCAGATTTGCAGGCAGATCGGTGAACTTCAGATCGCCGCGCCCGCTTTTAGCTGCTTCACGGCGGCAGGAGAGAATCAGGCCCAAGGCGGCGGAATCCACATCGCTGATGTGGCTGAACGTGACTGCCTTCAGCCCCGCGGCTATCAGGGGTTTAAGCTCCGCCAGCAGTCGGCCGACCGTCTCCAGGGTGACCGGTCCTTGCAGGCTGGCGACCCCTTCCCGGGTTTCCATAAAGTTACTTGCTTCCGTTCTTCCCGGTACTGCTGGTCTGGAGACTTCTGGACTTGGCTTGCAGGGTCGCGATCAGGCCATCCACGCCGGACTTGCGGATGGTGTTGCCAAACGAGGCACGGTAGTTGATCACCAGGCTGACGCCGTCTATTGCCACGTCATATACTTTCCAGCCAATGTCCGTCTTGTACATGCTGTAGTCGATGGGTATTGGTTGGCCGCCGGGCTGTTTGACTTCGGTCTTGACCGTGACGTCCGTGTCTTCCGGCCTTAGCGCCAGTGGCTTGAATTCCACGGTTTGATTGGTGAACGCGGTCAGTGAAGTCGAATAGGTACGTACCAGCAGATTCTTGAATTCATGCACCAGGGATTCCTTCTGCTGCGCAGTGGCTTTTTGCCAGTAACGGCCGACGGCCAGTTGGGTCATGCGGTCGAAATCAAAGTGCGGCAATACCTTGGCTTCCACTAACTCATAGACCTTATTGAGGTTGCCACTCTTGAGTTCCTTATCGGTCTTCAGAATACTCAACACTTCCTGGGTCGTGGTCTTGGCCAGCACATCCGGCGCAGTCATCGCCCAGGCGGGATTGAGCCACAACAACAAGGCCACCACGCCGGCGACACGGCACAGATTATTTAATGCGTTCATAGTTGTTTTCACGTTAAGGACTCACATGATTGGAACCGGGCAACCTACTTAAGTTCACCGGTTAGCTTGGCCAATTGAGCCACGTTAATGTCGTAGTCGTTCAGCGTCCGCAGGTACTCCGTCTGGGCAAGGACATAACTCTTGAACGCATCGGCCACCTTGTCACCCTTTTCCAGGCCCGCACTGAAATCGGCGGTGGCGGCTATCACCCAGCGGCGGGCGGCGGAGGCAGCATCGGCCAGTTCCGTCTGGGAGTCAAAGTTTGCCCGCGCATTGGTATAGGCCTCGGCGACTTCGTAAGGAATGCCGGCAAGGGCGAATTGTTTCTTGTAATTCAGCGCATCCAGGTCCGCCTGGGCCTGGGCAGCGCGGGCCGAAGCGACGCCAAAAGTCGTGTCCCACTTGATGCCGACCACCGGGGTCAATCCACCGTTATTGAACGCGTCATAAACGTAGGGATTATCCAGCCGGTCGCGTTGGGAAGCATAGTTCAAGACCCCAACCACACCGGCATAAACATCGGGCATGATGTCGGCTTTCTTGGCCGCCACCAGGGCACGCCTCGCCCTCAGGCCTGCTTCCAGCTGTTGCATTTCGGGTCGCTCGACCAAGGCCTTGGCTTGCAGGTCCGCAAGCTCCGCCTGAGGGAAAGCGACCGGGCTTAGCCTGTCATCCGCAACTTCCAACTGCGCACCTAAGCCCACTCCGGTCAAAACCTTCAAGCCGTCCAGGCTGATCCTCTCTACCGCTTTGGCCTG
This sequence comes from uncultured beta proteobacterium, assembly GCA_963746955.1. Classification (GTDB taxonomy): domain Bacteria; phylum Pseudomonadota; class Gammaproteobacteria; order Burkholderiales; family Thiobacillaceae; genus DASQBT01. Next base: position 35,582 of record CAVVDR010000007.1, read on the forward strand.
ATTAACATATTTCGCCACCAGCCCACGGGTGGACTGAAGGGAATACAACTCGGACAGGGTAACCTCGCCGTCCTCCTGCTTGATCGACTCATTCGCCCGATTGATGGCTCCATCCAACCTGACCTGCACATCCTCCAGAAACAAGCGAATATCGCGCGCCGTAAGATAGCCGTAATAAGCGCGCTTGGTGTCGAACACGGTATCCGCCTTGGTCTGACTGACATCCCCTTGCTTGACCTCGATGTTGCCTTCGGCAGCGGCTTTATAGTGGTCGATTTTGCCAAAGGTGTACAAAGGCTTGATCAGGGCCAATTCCACATGCGTCCAGTCGGACACGCCATCAATATGGTCGCCATCGCTGCGCGGCGTGCAGGGGAGAGCTGTGCAGGTCGTCGCGCCGTTCTGGTAGAAACCGCCATCCACTTTGGGCGCGAGTCCAAGAAAGGCATTGGCGCTCACCCGCCAGCCCATATTGGCCTTGGCTTCATCCAGCAATCCGCGGGCAGACTGCACCACTTGCTCCCGCTCCTTGATGCGCGGATCGGCTGCCAAACTCATTTCTACCGCCTGTTGCACATTAACCGTCAGCGCGAGAGCACTGACGGGTTGGATGCTGAAGCCCGCCACAATACATGCCACTGCGATTCTATTGAGGTTCATTAGTTGCTCCGTTTTGAGCCTTGCCGTACAGGAACTGTCCAATCAGATTCTCCAGCACAACCGCCGATTGGGTAATCTGGATTTTGTCGCCATTCTTTAATTTTACGCTATCACCGCCGGGTTGCAGCCCAATGTATTGCTCGCCCAACAGGCCGGAAGTCATGATGGATGCGGAAGTGTCCTTGGGAAACTGATAGCGCTTGTCCATCTTCAGCGTCACCTTGGCTTCATAATTTGCGCCGTCAAATCCGATGTCGGCAACCCGCCCCACGACCACCCCGGCACTTTTCACCGGTGCCCGCGGCTTGAGGCCACCAATATTCTCAAAATACGCGTAAACCTGATAAGTGTCAGCACCACTAATGGTATTCATGCTGCCAACCTTGAGGGCAAGAAACATCAGCGCGCCGATGGCGGCAATGACGAACAAGCCCACCCAGAAATCCAGTAACACCCGGTTCATTTCAATCCTCGAAACATGAAAGCAGTCAGCATGAAATCCAGCGCGAGGATAGCCAGACTGGAGGTTACCACCGTGCGTGTCGTCGCTCCCGACACGCCTTCGGCGGTGGGCGGGGCGTCATAGCCCTCAAACAGGGCGATAGCCGTTACGGCTACGCCAAATACCACGCTCTTGATAATTCCATTCATGATATCCAGGTTGAAATCCACGGCCGCCTTCATCTGGGACCAGAAGCTCCCCTCGTCCACACCTATCAGCACCACCCCCACCAGATAGCCGCCGAAGATTCCCATCGCCGAAAACATGGCCGCCAGCAATGGCATGGAGATCACCCCAGCCCAAAAACGCGGCGCCACCACCCGTGCGATCGGGTCCACCGCCATCATTTCCATGGCCGAGAGCTGTTCAGTCGCCTTCATCAGGCCGATTTCCGCCGTGATCGCAGAACCGGCGCGACTGGCAAACAGCAGCGCCGCAACGACGGGACCCAGCTCGCGCACCAGGGAAAGTGCAACCAGGACACCCAAGGCTTCCTCCGATCCGTAGGTCTGCAGGGTTTCATAGCCCTGCAAGCCCAGCACCATCCCAACAAACAGGCCCGACACGACAATGATGATGAGCGACAGCACGCCGGAGAAATAGATTTCCCGGATGGTCAATCCAAAGCGGCTCAGGGCGGTGCGTGAGTGCAGAAGAATGGCAACGAAAAAGCGGGTTGCGTAACCAATGCGCCAGATCCCATCGACGGTCTGACGGCCGAGGCCGGAAATCCCGGCATACAGTGACTTATACATGCCCAACCCCCAGTTTGAGATCTTCGGCATAGGCTTGGGCCGGATAGTGGAAAGGCACGGGCCCATCGGGTTCGCCATGCACAAACTGGTGCACGTAAGGCAGCCCCGATGAGCGAATTTCGGCTGCCGTACCCTGCGCCTCCACCACGCCCTCCGATACGAAATAAACGTAATCCACAATCTTCAGTGACTCCTGCACGTCATGGGTTACCACCAGAGAGGTCAAACCCAGCGTATCGGTGAGCCGGCGGATCAGATTGCCGGTAACGCCCAGGGATATCGGGTCCAAGCCGGCAAACGGTTCGTCATACATGATCAGCATGGGATCCAGCGCGATCGCACGTGCCAGTGCGACACGCCGCGCCATGCCGCCAGAAAGCTCTGCGGGCATCAGGTAGGCTGCGCCGCGAAGTCCGACGGCATTGAGCTTCATCAATACCAGATCGCGAATGATGTCCTCCGGCAAATCCGTGTGTTCGCGCAGCTGAAACGCCACGTTATCGAACACCGAGATGTCCGTGAACAAGGCGCCGAACTGGAACAGCATCCCCATCTTGCGGCGCAGGCGATACAGGCTGGCCTGGTCCAGTTCACTCACCACTTCGCCCGCCACCCGGACGGCTCCCTGGTCTGGCCGAAGCTCGCCTCCAATCAAGCGCAATAGCGTTGTCTTGCCGCAGCCGCTGCTGCCCATGATGGCAACGACTTGACCGCGCCGGGCGGTCAGGTCGATCCCCTTTAGAACGGGCCGGGCGCCATAGCCAAACGAGACATTCTCGATTTGTACGAGGGTGTCGTGAATCACATTGAGCCTTTATTAGGTTTTGCTGAATTTTACTTCAATCGCTCAATACCCCATGACTTCCACCAGTGATCTGACCTTTTCCAGGGAGGGCAAATGCCCCTCGCGATTCAGCAGGTAAAGCGTGTTCCCCTGCCTCACCGCCTCTTCAATTCGACGCCCCAAGGACACGCAGATCGGGCTCCGGAGGAAACCAGAGCAATTCCCGACCACTGTCGTTTGCATCATCCAGAAAAGCGCGGCCTGCCATAGCTTTCAGGATTGCTGAAGTCTGCCGGGTCACGCTATCAGGGCGCTCAAAAATGAATCGAAAGTTCGAATGAGTATCCTTGAGCCATAGTTCGGCGTCTGCAATTGAGCGACCTCTCCAGGCAGATTTGGGCAAGTAAACGCAGCGAAATTGACTGTTGTAAAAAGACAACTGCCAGTCTTCGGGCAAGTCGTCGGGATAGAAATGACCCTGCCAGTGGGTATGCTTCCAGCCCTGAGCACCGAGCAGAACGTCGTAATCGGCCACCTGATGATCCATGGGCTTAATTATAAGTTGCAGCGGTTGGCGAGTCCGTGCTTTCCATTTCTTCCGTAACCTACTGTTATTGTATTGAATTTTTCAGCCGTTTAAAAGCAAACCCGGGGAATTCGGATAAACGTAAAGGTCTCCTGTTTGGATTGGCTTTTGCGCAACAGCTAATTACAATATTAGTGCTTTCAAATATTCCGCTTCATTGGCATATTCGGATATTGAGGTACTATATTGGTAGAAGAAAGATAACCATTCCCTAATCTGTTTTACAGGAGAGTCACCATGAAACTTAAATTGATCCCCCTCGCGCTTGGAGTCCTCATGGCCCAAGGTGCTTTTGCCAATGGCACCCAGGCCAGTCCGGCTCCTCAGCCCAACCCGGCTGCCGCGCATAACATCCCGCAAACCCCTGAGCAGTGGCTGGAGCGGATGACCGACTTCACCCGCAACGCTTCGGCCTATCGTGATCCCAAGGTGTTCGTGCCCTGGTCCAACGCAGTGACCGAACCTGGCTTTTACACCCAGATGGGCGTCAACATGATGGAACCCAACAACTGGTATCGCATGTTCGGCTCCATGATGGACCCCCGTTCGCTGACCAACTACATGCAGTTCGCCGATCCCAATATGTACGCCAAGTGGATGGCAGCTTCCATGGACCCCAACTTCTACACTGCACTGATGACCCAGTGGGCTGATCCCGGCAAGATGATGCGCTGGATGATGATGCCCATGGACCCCAAGGTGTGGGGCATGATGATGCAGGGCCTGAATCCCAACATGTATCTGAAGTGGATGATGGCGCCGATAGATCCCAAGCTCTGGTCCCTGATGATGCAGCCCATGAACCCCAATCTCTATACCGGTTGGTTGGGCCAGTCCCTGAATCCACAGACCTACGGCGCGTGGGGCAGTTGGATGAACCCCTCCACCTACACGGTTCCTGGGATGGGTGGAATGGGCGGACCTACGACCACCGCGCCAACCGTGTTCAACCCCTTTGAGTTCTTGGCTCCTGGCTACGGTCAGTACGGTCAGCCTGGTGCTGCTCCAGTTGCCGGATCCGCTCCGGCCGGTACGTTCAACTTCTTTGATCCCAACACGTGGACCCAGATGTGGAACCCCGCCGCCTGGACTAATCCTGCCGCTGCTCCTGCAGCCCAGCCGGCTCCCGCCAAGTAAGCAACACAAGGCTGGTAAGGGTTGTACAAGAGCCCGACCGAACGGTCGGGCTTTTTTTGTTGCGTACGCCTGGAAAGAAGTTAATCAGGCCCGGCGCCAGTTTGTGCCCTGCGGCCCATCTTCCAGAATGATGCCCGCGGCCTTCAACTCATCCCGGATGCGATCGGCCTCGGCAAAATTCCTCGACTTCTTGGCAGCAGCGCGCGCTTCAATCCTGCGTTCAATGCTTTCTCTACCATAAATAATTTCCGTGTCGTACGTATCTGTCACGGTCGCCGACTCTGTTATTGAAACGTGCTGTCCCTCACCTTGCAAAAAGCTAATGGGGTCGCTTTGCAGGACTCCCAAGACTCCGCCCAGGGCTTTAAGCATCCCAGCGAGTTGCGAAGCTCTGGTTCCGTTCACTTCCGTCGCCAACTCAAACAGTATCGCCACCGCATCCGGCGTGCCAAAGTCCTCGTCCATTGCGGCCCTGAAACGAGCGGCATAATCATTGTCCCAATTCAGTTCCACTTCAGTAGGCGCGACGTTTCTCAACGCCGTATAAAGCCGGGTCAGCGCATTTTTTGCGTCATCCAGATGCGCATCCGAGTAATTGAGGGGGCTGCGGTAATGGGCACGCAGAATAAAGAATCGCACCACTTCGGGATCAAACTTCTTCAGGATTTCGCGGATGGTGAAGAAATTCCCCAGACTCTTGGACATCTTTTCGTTGTCCACTCGTACGAACCCGTTGTGCAGCCAGTAATTGACGAACTTGCAGCCGTTCGCGCCCTCGCTCTGGGCGATCTCGTTCTCGTGGTGCGGAAACTGCAAATCCTGTCCGCCGCCATGAATGTCAAAATGCGCGCCGAGCAACTTGCCGCTCATTGCCGAGCATTCGATATGCCAGCCGGGCCGGCCCCGCCCCCAAGGGCTGTCCCAGGCAGGTTCGCCGGCTCTGGCCGCCTTCCACAGGACAAAATCCAGGGGGTCGCGCTTGTGCGGATCAACGTCGACACGCTCGCCGGCGCGCAAGTCATCGATGGATTTGCCAGACAGCGCGCCATAATGAGCAAATCCCCTGACACTGTAGTAGACGTCGCCGTTGTCTGCCGCGTAGGCCAGACCCTTGTCCACGAGGCTGCGGATCATGGCCAGCATTTCGGCCAGGTACCGGGTGGCACGCGGTTCATGATCCGGCCGCAGCACACCCAACCGGGCCTCGTCCTCGCGCATGGCGGCAATGAAACGTTCTGTCAGGTCCGCGGTCGCTTCCCCTTTTTCCTGGGCGCGCTTAATGATTTTATCGTCGATGTCCGTAATATTGCGCACATACGTGACCCGATAACCGGAAGCCCGGAGCCAGCGAGCCACCATGTCGAAAACCACGAACACCCTGGCGTGTCCAAGATGGCAGTAGTCATAAACCGTCATGCCGCAGACATACATGCGAACCAACCCAGGTTGAAGGGGAGTGAAGGTCTCCAATCGTCGTGTCAGAGAGTTGTAAAGCGTCAGCATAGGGTGGGATAGGATCGGGTGGCGCCATGTTTGCCTGACGAGGCGCCCAACCTGTTCGGGGAATTGTTAGAATACGGGGTCATTCGGCAACCATTTTGAGTTTATCACATGGCTACACTGCGCAGATTCGCTTCCATCATCGCTCTCAGCCTGGCATTTGCGGCCGGCCCAGCCGTTGCGAACGACGTCCAGGACATCAACCAACTGTTCCGCAAGGGCGATCTAAACGAGGCCTTGAACCGGGCCAATCAATATCTCGTCAAGAACCCCAAGGATGCTCAAGTGCGGTTTCTTAAAGGCCTGATTCTGGCCGATCAGAACAAGACTGCGGAAGCGATACAGGCCTTTACCGGCCTGACCGAAGACTATCCCGAGTTGCCCGAACCCTATAACAACCTGGCCGTGCTTTATGCTGCCCAAGGCAAGTACGACGCCGCCCGCAACGCCCTTGAAATGGCCATTCGTACCCATCCCAGCTACGCCACGGCGCACGAAAACCTGGGGGATCTTTATGCCAAGATGGCTTCCATCGCCTATGACAAGGCATTGCAACTGGATAACAGCAACACCTCGGCGCAGACCAAACTCGCGTTAATCAAGAATTTGATGACTGGACGGCGCAACCCCGACCTGGCTAATTCGGGGACTGCCGCGACCAGCGAGGCAGCCAATCCGTCAACTGCGACAACAGCCAATCCGAAACCTGACACCAAACCGGCTGCCAGCTCGGCTGAAAGCAAGCCCGCGCCGGATGCCATTATCGAAACGGTGCAGGCTTGGGCCAAGGCGTGGTCTACCAATGATGTGGATGGCTACCTGGCCTTTTACTCGCCCGACTTCAAACCCGCCAGTGGCAGCCGCGAAGCCTGGGAAGCCCAGCGTCGTGACCGGGTCGGCAAGGCCAAGGATTTGTCGGTGCAAGTCTCCGATATTCGAATCCAGTCCAGCGGAGCTGACCGCGCGACCGTCCGGTTCCGCCAACAATACCGATCCAAAAGCCTGACCAACACCAGCACCAAACGTATGGAACTGGTTCGTAATGGGGACAAATGGCTGATCATGCAGGAAAGCGGCCGCTGACTGGATGACCAAGTGAAACCCCTGAAATTTTCCGCCGGCCTGCTGCTCTTTGGCTATCTGATTCCCGGCGTCTGCCTCGCCCAATCCGACGCGGAGCGCATGCTGTCGGAAACCTTGATAGATGTCAGCCAGAATAAAATGGACAATGCTTGGCGATCTCTCAATCATTTGCTCGCACGCTATCCCAACTTTCGTCTGGCTCAACTGATCAAGGGCGACCTGATGCTCGCCCATGCCCAACCCATTGCCACCCTGGGCAATGCAGCGGCGTCCAGGCTCCAGCAGGATGATCTGCGCGCCGAAGCCCGCCAGCGCCTGCTCGATGTCACCCAACCCGTCGATCCCAAACTGGTGCCGGATGCGCTGTTGTCCCTGGCCCCGGATGTTCACTATGTGCTCGCCGCGGATGCCGCAAGATCCCGGCTTTACGTGTTCGAAAACCGGCCGGAAGGCTGGGTCCACCGGGCCGATTATTACGTCACCATAGGCAAGCTGGGCACCGGCAAGACCAGGGCAGGCGACAAGCGATCTCCGGTCGGTTGGTACACCATCACCTCGCATAAGCCGCGCAGCGAGCTGGAGGAACTTTACGGGGACGGTGCCTACCCTTTGAGTTACCCCAATGACTGGGATCGGCGTGAGGGTCGGGACGGATCCGGCATCTGGATTCACGGCGTTCCCCGAAACACCTACAGCCGTCCGCCCAAGGCCAGCGATGGGTGTGTGGTCCTATCCAACGAAGACCTGGCCAGCCTGGCCCGCTTCATCGCCATCGGACAGACCCCGGTGCTTATCGCAAACACGCTCAACTGGGTCGATCCGGCCACGCTCGACCATAGCCGCACCGATTTTCGCAACGCGATGGAAATGTGGCGCCAAGATTGGGAAAGCCGCGATGCCGAACGCCTGCTGTCGCATTACTCCAGCAAGTTTCAAACCGGCGGCCAGGACTTCAAGGACTTTGCCGAGACCAAACGTCGCGTCAACGCGGCCAAGTCATGGATCAATGTCCGGCTGAAAGATGTCAGTGCGGTTCGCTATCCCGGCGAAGACAGCCTGGTCATGGTGAGCTTCGAGCAGGATTACAAGAGCAACAATCTGAACGACGTTTCCCGCAAGCGCCAATACTGGCACCTGGAGAGCGGCGAATGGAAGATACTTTACGAAACCGTCTTATAGGAACAAGTATGGTCAAACTGCACACCAGCCTTGGCATCATCGGCCTGGAACTCGATGCCGAAAAGGCACCGATCACGGTCGAGAATTTCCAGCAGTACGTCAGGGAGGGTTTCTATGACGGCACGATTTTCCATCGCGTGATCGACGGCTTCATGATCCAGGGCGGCGGGTTTGAACCCGGAATGACACAAAAACCCGTTCATGCGCCGATTGAAAATGAAGCCGCCAACGGACTGAAAAACGACGCCTACACGGTCGCCATGGCCCGCACGCCCAACCCCAATTCCGCCACCGCCCAGTTCTTCATCAACGTCGCCAACAACAGCTTTCTGAACCATACCGCGCCCACCCCGCAGGGTTTTGGCTACTGCGTGTTCGGAAGGGTGGTCGAAGGTCAGGACGTGGTGGACAGGCTCAGGAAGGTCCGTACCGGAAGCAATGCCGGGCACCAGGACGTTCCAGTGGAAGATATCGTCATCACCAAGGCTGAAATTGTCTGAACCCCCAGCGCGATCAGGTCACACCTATTTCATTTCCGACCTGCACCTGACAGACCAGCGCCCGGACATCAACGGGCGCTTTTTTCATTTCGTTGAAAACCAAGCCGACGGCGCCGACGCCCTCTACGTTCTCGGGGACCTGTTCGAATACTGGGTGGGAGATGACAATCCAACGTCATCTATCGCATATGACACCGCGCGTCGGTTGAAAGCCCTGGTCCAGAGCGGCACCCCTGTCTATTTCATGCATGGCAACCGGGACTTTCTCCTGGCCAGCCGCTATGCCGTCCAGTCCGGAATGACGCTGCTGCCGGACCCCAGTCTGATCTCGCTCTATGGCACGCCTACCCTGCTCATGCATGGAGACACGCTTTGCACCGAAGACCGTGCCTATCAGGCCTTGCGCTCCAGGCTTCGGCGCCCTTGGGTACAGACCCTGCTTCTTGCGCTGCCGGTAGCCCTGCGCCAACGACTTGCGACACTGGCTCGAACGCGAAGCGAGTCGGCCAAACAGAGCAAGCCGGAGGAAATCCTGGACGTAAGCCAGGAGGAAGTCGGTCGGGTTCTGAGAACCCATGATTATCCCCGTCTGATCCACGGGCACACCCATCGTCCAGCCCGTCATGTTCATGAGGTGGATGGACACAGGTGTGAACGCTGGGTCTTGCCGGACTGGTACAAGACCGGCGGATACATCGACTGTGATCAACAGAACTGCAGGCTGGTCATGTTGTGATCATTCTTGCGTTGCATTGATGACCGCGTAGCCTGTGGGCAATCTGAATAGTCCGCGCCTGAGTCTTTCCCTGCCCTGTTTTTCCAGCTGCCGGCTACGCCCGGCGTAATCCCGCTCTTCCAACGGCAGGCCGTGGCTCAAGGCCAGGCCCGTATTCCATACATAGTGAACCAGGTCACAATCCTGGCGCATATCCGGCTCGGTGTTTTCATAGGTCCGATACTGGGTCCAGGCCAGCGCAGCCTTGTATTCGGCCAGCGCCTTTGCAGCCTCCGGCAGCAGTCTTGCCGCCGCGACCGTCTGTGAACACACTTTGCCGTTGACCTGTACGGTGACCCTTCTTGTTCCAGGCCGGATTTCCTCCACCCGCTCCTCCACCTTCCAGGCAGGCCGCGCCGAACCGGGCAAGGGCTTGTTGCGGATGCGCATATTGGTCTTCATGCTGTGCAGCACATTGGTCAATTCGCCCGTCTTGCGCTTAAGCAGGATGAAGTCAGACTCATCCCTTCCGTCGTCCATGCGCAGAAACTGCGGCGTAATCAGAATTCGGCTGGTGTAGGCGGGTGCGCCAGGATCCTGGTCGAGGTAATGCAGCACGATCATGTCGGCCGAGAACGCGGCATGAGCGCCGCCTAGAATGAAGCAGCCCAGAAGAAAAAGTGCCGGCCGAACCTTGTTGATGGGTGTAATCAACTTGCCACCGATCGCGCCCGCAAAACCCATTCGATCAAATCTTTTTCAATCCCGATTCCAGGTCGGCCTTGATGTCGGCAATGCTTTCCAGACCCACCGCGATCCGAATCAGCCCGTCGCCTATGCCGGCACTCTGGCGTTGCTCCGGCGTCATGCGACTATGGGTGGTGCTGGCCGGGTGGGTGATGGTGGTTTTGGTGTCGCCCAGATTGGCCGTGATCGAGATCATCCGGGTGGAATCAATCACCCTCCACGCCGTCTCCTTGCCACCGCGCACCTCAAAGGCAACGATCCCGCCCCCGGTTTTTTGCTGGGTCATTGCAAGCTGATGCTGGGGGTGGGACGGCAACCCAGGATAAAGCACGCGTGTGACTTGAGGTTGAGCTTCCAGCCAACGCCCCAACTCCAACGCACTGCGCGAATGCGCTTCCATGCGCAAGCCGAGCGTCTCCAGCCCCTTCAGGAAGATCCAGGCATTGAAGGCCGACAGGGTAGGCCCGGCAGTGCGAAGGAAGGTATAGATGCCCTCGAGCAGGTCTTTGCCGCCCAGCACGGCTCCGCCCAAAACACGCCCCTGGCCATCAAGATACTTGGTGGCGGAATGTATTACGATGTCCGCGCCAAGCTTGAGGGGTTGCTGCAACACCGGCGAGCAGAAGCAGTTGTCCACCGCCAGCCAGGCGCCGGCCGCTTTGGCGATGGCGGCGATGGCGGCGATATCGCTCACCTCAATCAAGGGATTGGACGGCGATTCGAGAAAGAACAGTCGGGTGTTGGGCCTGACCGCGGACCTCCATTCGCCCGGGTCAGTCGGCGACACCAGAGTGGTTTCGATCCCGAAGCGTGACAGTATGTTGTTGAACAGCTGAACCGTGGAGCCGAAGATGGTCCGCGAAGCGACAATGTGCTCGCCGGCCTTCAACAGGCCCATGACTGTGGCCAGTATCGCCGCCATGCCGGAACCAAAAGCCACGCAGCGCTCGGCTCCTTCCATCAGCGCCAGCCGGTTCTCGAACATGCTGACCGTAGGATTGGTGAAACGCGCGTAAATATTGCCCGGCTCCTCCCCTTTGAATCGGGCTGCTGCCTGGGCAGCGTTTTCAAACACAAAACTGGAAGTGAGAAACAATGCCTCGGAATGCTCGCCGAACTGACTTCTCACCGTGCCGCCCCGAATGGCCAGGGTTTGCAAATCGTAATCCTGCTCGTTCATGGTCACTCCATAAGAAAAAACCCGTTCAGCCAAGGCGGAACGGGTCTTCCACGTTTAGCCGCATTTATAGTGCGCCCGCAATCGGTGTACAAATCGGCGCATGAAGGGAATGTAAGCCTGGCTGAGAGGCTCTGTCAACTGTTGCTTGCCGTAGCCAGATTAAGATCCAGCTGCTGGGTAGCCAGGGCAGCCTGCAGCGGCATCTCGCCATTGCGCACGGCCTCGATGTAATTGAGGTATTCGGGCGTCACGTCCCCGGTTATATAGCGTCCGTCAAAACACGACGTGTCAAAATCGACGATGGGGGAATCACCCCTAACCGCCTGGATCAGATCAGTTAGATCCTGGTAGATCAGCGCATCACAGCCGATTTCTCGCGCGATCTCCTCGTCGCTGCGGTCATGCGCCAGGAGCTCTGAACGAGTGGGCATGTCAATGCCGTACACGTTGGGGAATTTCACCGGCGGCGCGGCGGAAGCAAAGAACACCCGACTGGCCCCGGCATCGCGTGCCATCTGGACGATTTCCCGGCTGGTTGTGCCGCGCACGATGGAGTCATCCACCAGCAGGACGTTCTGGTCCTTGAATTCCTCGGCAATGGCATTGAGCTTCTGCCGTACTGACTTTCTGCGCAACGCCTGGCCCGGCATGATGAAGGTGCGGCCGATGTAGCGGTTCTTGATGAAACCTTCCCGATAGGAAACGTTGAGATAATTGGCCAACTGCAGCGCGGATGGCCGGCTGGTGTCGGGGATTGGGATCACCACATCGATCTTCAGGTGGCCGAAATCGCGCTGGATTTTCTTTGCCAGTGCGATGCCCATGCGCAGCCGGGTGCTGTAAACGGAAATCCCATCGATGACCGAGTCCGGCCTGGCCAGATAGACGTACTCGAATATGCAAGGATTGAGGCGCGGGCTGCGCGCGCACTGCCGGCTGTGCATGTGACGGTTGTAGTCGATGAACACGGCCTCGCCCGGAAGCACGTCACGCAGGATCTTGAAGCCCAGGGCATCAATGGCGACCGATTCGGAGGTGATGATGTACTCGGGCACCCCACCGGACTCATTGACTCCCATCACCAGCGGCCGGATGCCGTGCGGATCGCGAAACGCCAGCAGGCCGTAGCCGGCAATGAACGCCACAACCGCGTAAGCTCCACGGCAGCGGACATGCACGCCGGCTACTGCCTCGAATATGGTGTTCACGTCCAGGCGTCCGCCCTTGGAGCGGCTCTGCAATTCGTGCGCCAGGACATTGAGCAGAATCTCGGAATCGGAATTGGTGTTGACGTGCCGCAAGTCTTCGCGAAACAGGACTTCCTTCAGTTCCTCGGTGTTGACCAGGTTGCCGTTATGTCCCAGCACGATGCCGAACGGCGAATTGACATAAAAAGGCTGCGCTTCGGCGCTGGACGAGGCGCTTCCCGCGGTAGGGTAGCGCACATGGGCGACGCCCATCGTGCCCAGTAAACTGCGCATGTCGCGGGTGCGAAATACATCACGCGCCAGCCCTTGCGCCTTGTGCATGTGGAAGCGCGCGCCTTCGGCGGTCACAATGCCCGCCGCGTCCTGCCCGCGATGTTGCAACACCATCAGGCTGTCATACAGAAGCTGGTTGACCGGAATATTGGCGACAATCCCGACTACGCCACACATAACTCACCTATCGTAACGAATGTATTTGGCCAGCTTTTGCGGCAACAAGGGCTTGACCTGAATGGCCATGATCTCCAGGCCACGCGACAGGGTCGCGTGACGCCAGAAATCCGTCTTGGGCAGTTGCGTCAGGCCGGCGGCCAAAGTCAGGCCTACCAGGATGACCAATCCACGCAGCAGCCCGAATATGCCACCGATAGATTTGTCCGCGCCCGTCAAACCCACCGCGTCTACCGAACTTTTCACTATATGTCCGGTGACAAGCACCAGTATCATCATAGCCAGAAACACTGCGACAAAGCCCACAAAGTAACGCATGCTCGCACTCGCTATCCCGACGGGCAGCAGCGGCGCGACTACCACTGCGCCCCATTTGGCGGCCATGAAGGCTACGATCCAGGCAGCCAGGGAAAAGACTTCTTCCACCAGACCCCGCATCAGGCTGCGAACTACGCATGCCGCCAAGACCAACAGAATGATCCAGTCCAGGACCGTCATGGACCTTCCAGCTTCGCTGGCAAGCCCACCGCTGCAAGTTTGCCCGCGGCCTTTTCAGCAGCGTCCCTGTCCGGGAAAGGGCCCGCCCGCACCCGTGTCTTGCCATCCAGCCTGTCTGTGAATGCGTGAAGGCCCAGGGACCGAATCCTGGATTTGATCCGGTCTACGTTCGCCGCATCCGCGAACGCACCAACCTGAACAGAATACTCACCCTGCGCGACACCTTCTCCGGGACCAGACGCGGCCTGCCCTTCCAACGCGGCGGAACCCGGTGCGGTATTGCCCGCAGCTTGCACGGTTTTGCTCGCCTGCGGGCTTGGCGCAGCGGGAACCGGGTCTGCAGGCGCCGACGTTCCCGAGGCCGGCGGCATTTGGATATTGAGCGGCCCCGCCGGAGGCGGCTCCTTGTCAAGTACCAGAGGCAGAATGATGACTGCCAGAATGGTCAATGCGACCGCGCCCAGCAGCCGGCGCCGCGCACGCCGCTTGAACTCCGCTTCCGCTACCTGAACTGCCATGTGGGATATGCCTCCAGCACGGATTCCACCGTGTGGAAGGAACCGAAAACCAAAATTCTATCATTTTCGGACGCTGCGCTCAGTGCCGCCGAGCAACCCTCGCCCGGTGACGGATACGACTCCACGGTCTTGTTGCCGATGAGCTTGCTCACGTCCCTGGCAAGCTCATCGGCCGGCCGGGTTCGCGGGCCTTTCAGACCGCACACATACCAGGCATCGACTAGATCTTCCAGGGGCGATACCACCGCGGCCAGGTCCTTGTCCGCCAGCAGGGCGAACACCGCGAGAGTGCGGCCCGCGACTGGCCGCGCCCTGAGATTGCCCGCGAGTGCCCGGGCAGCCTCCGGGTTGTGCGCCACGTCCAGTACGACTTCCGGCTTCCCGGCTATGGTCTGGAATCGCGCTGCAGCGCGGGCCTTGCGCAAGCCCTGATGAATGGCCCCCTCGGTCACCGGCAAACTATCCTGCACATTCAACAATCCCGCCAAAGCCGCCGCCGCATTTCGCAACTGGTATTCCCCAACCATGGCAGGCAGGGGAAGGCTGGACAGGGTTTGTCCGTACCAATGGAACTCCCACCTGTCAGTGCCCGGGCGGTAGCCAAAATCGTGACCGATCATCTGCAATCTTGCCGCCATTGTGCGAGCGTATTGCCGCAACGAGAGCGGCGGCTGCGGATCGGCACAGATTGCGGGTTTACCCGGCCGGAAGATGCCGGCCTTTTCGAGTCCGATGGCTTCGCGATCTGCGCCCAGCCAGTCCTGATGATCCAGGTCCACGCTGGTCACGATGCTGACGTCAGGTTCAAATAGGTTGACTGCATCCAGCCGTCCGCCCAGGCCAACTTCCAAAATCGCCGCGTCCACCGATGCCCGCGCAAACTGCCAGGCTGCACCCAAGGTGCCATGTTCGAAATAGGTCAGAGATGTCTCGCGCCTGGCCGCTTCCACTGCCGCCAGCCCTGCCACAATGGTCTTATCGCTGCAGTCTTCACCATCGATGCGAACCCGCTCGTTGTAGCGCAACAAATGGGGTGATGTGTAGAGCCCGGTCCGGTAGCCCGCCGCCTGCAGGATGGCTTCCAGAAAGGCGCACGTTGACCCCTTGCCATTGGTGCCAGCCACCAGGATCACCGGGCAGGCAAGGTGAAGGTTCAGGCGCCGCAGAACGTCCCGGCTGCGCTCCAGCCCCAGGTCGATCGATTTTGGATGCAGGGTTTCGAGGCGGGCGAGCCACGCCTTTAGGGAACCGCTGATTGGGTCTTTCATGCTCGGCCCGCGAAAGGCTCAATCAGAGATTCCTTTGCTCAGGCGGCAAGCGCAGGGCGTTTCAGCAGAATTGACAGTGTCGTGGCCAGTTCATCACGCATTTGGCGGCGATCGATGATGCGGTCGATTGCGCCTTTTTCCAGCAGGAATTCCGAGCGTTGAAACCCCTCAGGAAGGGTTTCCCGCACAGTCTGCTCAATCACGCGGGGGCCGGCAAATCCAATCAGTGCATTGGGTTCGGCAATGATCAGATCGCCTAGCATGGCGAAACTGGCGGAAACGCCCCCCATGGTCGGGTCGGTCAATACCGAGATGAAGGGCAGCCTCTCGGCGGACAGTTTGGTCAGTACCGCAGACGTTTTGGCCATTTGCATCAGGGAAAACAAGCCCTCCTGCATGCGCGCTCCGCCGCTGGCGGAAAAACTGATAAACGGAGAGTGGGCCTCAATAGCGGCTTGCACCCCGCGGACAAAGCGTTCGCCCACTACCGAACCCATCGATCCGCCCATGAACTTGAATTCAAACGCTGCCGCGACAACAGGAATGGCCTTGATGCTTCCCGCCATCACCACCAGAGCATCGGTTTCGCTGGTGCCTTTTTGCGCCTCGGCCAGTCGATCTGGATACTTCTTGCTGTCCTTGAATTTGAGCGGGTCGAGAGGACGAACATCCGCGCCAATCTCATGCCTGCCTTCAACATCCAGCAGCAGGTCAAGGCGCTCGCGGGCGCCAATGCGATGGTGGTAGCCGCACTTGGGGCAGACCTCCAGATTGTTCTCCAAATCCGCCTTGTACAGCACTTCATTGCAGGCCGGACACTTGGACCACAGGCCTTCCGGCACGCTCTTCCGGGCTTCCTGCCGGCGCTTGATCTTGGGCGGGAGGATCTTTTGGAACCAACTCATATGCTTGCTCTCCTGTTTGTCTCCCCGCTCCTGCCGGGAACGGGGCTCACCCTATCTTGCCGCCGCATCGACACCCCGGCGCAGTTCCTCCACCAAGTGTTGCACATGCTCAACCACTTTGCTCTCGGGCGAGTCCTCGATTTCCTGCACGATCCGGCTGCCCACGACGACCGCGTCGGCTATCCGTGCGATGGCCTCGGCCGTAGATGCATCGCGGATGCCAAAGCCCACACCCACCGGCAGGTTGCAATGACTGCGTATCGTGGCGATCTTGCGCGCCACTTCCGCGGCGTCCAAATTGGCCGCGCCGGTCACGCCCTTGAGAGACACATAATAAACAAAACCACCTGCGACTTTCACGACCTGCTCGATGCGGGATTCCGGGGTAGTCGGCGATAGCAGAAAAATGGGATCGATATCATGGGCCTTGAACACGTCCGCCACCCCCCGGGATTCTTCCGGCGGAATGTCCACCGTCAGTGCTCCATCCACCCCTGCCTTGTTGGCGGCCAGGGCAAAGCTTTCGTAGCCCATGCGCTCCAACGGATTGGCATATCCCATCAGGACCACCGGGGTTAAGCTATTGGACTTGCGAAAATCCGCCACCATCGCCAGCACATCCTTGAGCCCGACCCGGTTCGCCAGCGCCCGCTCGGAAGCCCGCTGGATCACCGGCCCGTCCGCCATCGGGTCGGAAAACGGCACGCCCAGTTCGATTACGTCCGCCCCCGCCTCGACCATGGCGTGCATGAGCGGAACAGTCAGCCCCTTGCCGGGATCGCCCGCGGTGATGAAAGGAATGAGCGCCTTCCCGCCCTTGGCATTGAGTCTGTCGAACGTGGCTGCGATGCGTGACATGTTCTTCAGAGCTGAATACCGGAAATTTTGGCCACCGTGTTGATGTCCTTGTCGCCGCGGCCTGAAAGATTGACCAGTATGATCTGGTCCCTGTTCATGGCGGGGGCAAGTTTCTTGGAATACGCCAGGGCGTGGCTGGATTCCAGCGCCGGAATGATGCCCTCGAAGCGGCACAAGTCATGAAAGGCGGCCAGCGCTTCGTCGTCGTTGATGGCGACATACTCGGCCTTGTGGGCGTCTTTCAGCCAGGCATGCTCGGGGCCGACGCCGGGATAGTCGAGCCCGGCAGAGACGGAGTGGGTCTCGACGATCTGCCCGTTCTCATCCTGCATCAGATAACTTCTGAATCCATGCAGCACGCCGGGCGTCCCGGCGGCCAGGGGCGCGGCGTGTTTGCCGGAGGCGATACCCAAGCCGCCAGCTTCGACGCCGATGAGTTTGACCGCGGGCTGGTCCAGGTAGGGATGGAAGATGCCGATCGCATTCGACCCACCGCCCACGCACGCGACTACGCAGTCCGGCTGGCGACCAGCGAGCTCATTCATCTGGGCGATGGCTTCGCGCCCGATGACGCACTGGAAGTCCCGCACCAGCATGGGATAGGGATGCGGACCTGCGGCGGTGCCGAGAATGTAGAAAGTGGATTCGACATTGGTGACCCAGTCGCGCATGGCTTCATTCAAGGCGTCCTTCAGGGTCCTGGATCCGGAAGACACCGGAACCACCGTGGCGCCCAGCAGCTTCATGCGATACACATTGGGTGACTGGCGGGCGATATCTTCCGCCCCCATGTAGACCACGCACTCCATGCCGTACCGCGCGGCAACGGTGGCCGAGGCCACGCCATGCTGACCTGCGCCGGTTTCCGCGATCACGCGCTGCTTGCCCATGCGCCTGGCAAGCAGCGCCTGGCCGATGGTGTTGTTGATCTTGTGCGCGCCGGTGTGATTGAGGTCTTCGCGCTTGAGGTAAATCTGCGCGCCGCCGTATTGTCCGGACAGGCGCCGTGCATGATAGACCGGGCTGGGGCGGCCGACATAGTGCTTGAGCTCGTATTCGAACTCGGCCACGAAGCCAGGATCATTGCGCGCCTTCTCGTATTCGATACGCAATTCGTCCAGAGCCGCCATCAGGGTTTCGGCAACGAAGATGCCGCCGTAGGGGCCGAAATGACCGTGGGAATCGGGAAGGTCGTTCAGGTTCATAGGGTAGAACTCAATCTGGTCAAGACTAGGAGGACAAGAAAAGAAAACGGGAAATATTTCACGACTCGTGTCCTAAATATGTGCTCTTTGTTCACCAGCTTTAAACATTCATCGCTTGCTTGGCATTCTCAACAAACGCCACCATTCTGGCTGCATCCTTGATGCCCAGCCCCGCTTCCACGCCGCTTGAGACGTCCACCGCCCAAGGCTTGACCCGCCGGACTGCTTCGGCCACGTTTTCGGGCGTCAGGCCGCCGGACAGCACCACGGGTTTGGGGAAATTGGCCGGGATCAAGCTCCAGTCAAACCGCTCTCCCGTCCCTCCGGGCACATGCGGAACATAGGCATCCAGGAGCAAGCCCAGCGCATCGTGATAATGAGTCGCATATTCTAGCAAATCAATGCCTGGTCTGACCCGCACGGCCTTCAGATAGGGCCGGCCGAAACCACGACATTCATCCGGACTTTCATTTCCGTGAAACTGAAGCAGGTCCAACGGAATTTCCTGTAGCACCTGCCTGACAAATGCCGGCTCTGCATCCACAAACAGCCCCACGCTGGTGACAAAGGGATGCAGTGCTGCGACCAGCGCGCCGGCCTGTTCGATCGCAAGATGGCGCGGGCTCCCGGCGTAGAAAACGAAACCGAGAGCATCGGCCCCTGCATCGCAAGCTGCGCGCAAATCCTCCGGCCGGGTGATCCCGCAGATTTTTACTCGCACGGCCATGTCGAACGTCCTGACGACGGCAATTCAAATCGTGAAGGATACCGGATATACGAAAGGTACAAGCCATCCGCCATGAAGGTCGGCGCGGCGCGGGTGCGGTCCTTATGACTCAGCAGTTCAGTCACCCATTCCGGACCCGCTCTACCCGCTCCAATATGCACAAGCGCCGCGACAATGTTGCGCACCATGTGATGCAAAAAGCCATCCGCGCGAAAATCGAATACCAGGTAGTCTCCGCTGCGCCGTACGCTGATCTGACGCAGTTCCTTTTCCGGACTCCTGGCTTGGCACTCGGCAGCGCGGAACGCGGAAAAATCATGGTGCCCCAGCAGCAGACCGGCAGCCTGGCTCATCAGCTCTTCTTTTAGGGGCCGGTGATGCCAGCCTATCTTCCCCGCCATCAAACCGGGCCGGGTCGGATGATTGAGCAGGATATACCGATAGCCGCGCTCCTCCACCGCGAACCGGGCATGAAAATCCTCGGCCATCGTCCTCGACCAGAGGACGGCTATCCCGTCCGGCAAATGGCTGTTGACCCCCCTCACCCAGGCGGTCGACGGACGCTCCGCTTGGGTATCAAAATGCGCCACCTGGCAACTGGCATGAACCCCGGTGTCCGTGCGGCCCGCCGCAATGACGGAAACCGGGTGGCCGGCAATTTCCGCGGCCGCCCGCTCAATCGCATCCTGCACCCCGCAATCCGCGGTTTGAGACTGCCAGCCGCAGAAGTTCCGGCCGTCATATTCCAGGCCGATGGCGACGCGGATCAAAGGCTTGCCCCGAACAGCAACAGCATGGTTAGCATGGCTACGCCATCGGACCAGGTCAGCGCACGGCACTGAATGGCAATCTCGTCCGGCCCTGCTTGCGGTTCCCGCAGCGCCGATTGCAGGGCATTGCCAATTCCTGTCCTGGCGCCATGCCTGGACGACCTGGTCCACTCCATCGCGAGTGCCAGTCGCACTGCGAAGGCCCGCCGATCAAAACCGAGCTTGGCGAAGGGCCAGGCCAGCACATAAAGCCCGTAGACCAGATCATCCCGCGATATCTTATGCAGCAGCAAGGCTAGTGCCGCCAGCAGCAAGGCGAGGCGGATGACGCGTTCGCCGCCCAGGGCGAGCCCTTCCCAACTGGGGCCAAGTCCCCCCAATTGCGGCCAGATCCAGGTTCCGGGCATGGTCCAGGCATAGACTGCGGCCAAAGACAGGAACAGCCAGCGACTGCGTTTAAGCAGGCGAAGGAAGGCCGAGCGCGTTTCTGCCTGGCCGACGCACGTCAGCGCAGTCAGAACGGCGAGTCCTGCAAGGACATAGCTCTTTGCCCATTCCACGGTCAAGGCGTAAATGAGCCAGCACAAAATGGAAACCGCCGGGTGCAGGACCCGGCGGTTGAAGGATGAAAGCGCCATAGCTGGAACTATGGCGTGGGGTAAGGCGCTTGTAAAGTCTTACAGCGTACCGAGCATGCTACGGGCGCTGGCTTGTTGGTTTGAGTTGCCTTCGGCGATCACTTCCTGCAGGATTTCCCGGGCGCCTTCCTTGTCTCCCATTTCCAAATAGGCGCGGGCCAGATCAAGCTTGGTGGTTACCTCGTCCATATCCTCATCGGGCATGTCCTCATTCAAGTTCAAATCGAGGCTGCTGAAATCCAGTTTGTGCTCATCTTCGTCGGCGCCCAGATTCGACTCCATATCGACGCTGTGCTTTTCCTCTGTTTCCGGCTTGATGTCCAGATTGGAAACATCAAGGTTCAATTCCGCCAGCGTGTTGGCCAATTCATTAGTCTCTTCTTCCGGCGTGGCCACATTGCCGCTCATGGTGTCCATATGGCTATCAAAATTCAGGACCTGACCTGCGCTCTCGAACGCCATCGCTTCGGGAGATTCCTCAGCGGGCACTGATTCCGGCGGGGATGACTCAAGCGCCGTCGACTCGGCGGCTGCGCCCGCAGTTGCCGCGCCCGGAACCTCGGCTTCTGGCATCCCTTCGAACTCCGCGGGCTTGCCTCCGTAAAGTGGATTGCTGGGGTCCAGCGCACGGCCCATCTCTGCCGCCTTTTGCCAAATCGGCGATTCTTCTTCGCCGAGGGCTGCATGCAATTCGCCGGCGACCTTGTCAAACGCGCTGACGTTCTTGCGCGCGGCGTAAATTTCCAGCAACTTGATTCGAATTTCGTGTCGATCCGGGGATTTGTTGAGCGCTTCCTTGAGGATTTCCTCAGCCTGCGCATCGCGGCCATAGGCCATATAGACCTCGGCTTCCGCGATGGGATCCACGTCGTGGGTATCAATATTTCCCATCCCTGCCTGGCTGAAGTCAGTCAGGAACGAGGTATCACCGGTATTCACCGCGCCGCCGGATGCCGACACACCCCCGACGACATTGGGCTTGATGTCGCTCCCGGTCATGATGCTGTCGTCAAAGGTGCTGATCGGCTTCTTGCGACGGGGGCCAGCCATCATCCACCACAAGGCGCTGCCCAACAGGAGCACTGCGCCCCCGCCCAGCATGTAAAGCGGGTTGTTCCTGAATGTGTCCGTCCAGCTGGGGCTTTCCGTCGGGGCCCCAACGACCGGTGCAGGGGCGGGCTTGTTGGGCTTCGCAAGCATGGTTTGATCTGCCGCGGCGAGTTTTTCCGCTTCCTGCTTCTTGTTCTTCTCATCTACCAGCTTCTGCATGTCCTGGATCTGCTTCTCCAGCATGGCTGCGCGATCACTTGCCTCTTTCTGGGCCTTGGCTTTGGCGGCCGCGTCCTCCGCCATGGCATTTTCCATGGCCTGCTTCTTGGCCACTTCAGCCTGGGCAGTGGCGGCGACTGCAGAGGCTGGCGGTGTCGCAACCTTGGACAGCTTTAACACATCCCTGGGTTCGCCGGCCTTGGGATGCGACTTGTCCTCCACTTTGGTGGTAATCTTTCCGGCGCTGATCTGTTCTTTCTCCGCAGGCTTTTCCGGAGCCCTTGCAACGCCTTCGGCGAGTTTTTGCCGGTAGGCCTGCCAATCCGATGCCTGAAGCTGAATTTCCTCGTGCGCCTTCTTCGCGCTGACCAGGGCCATTTCGTCGCCCGGCGGGACTTTCAACTTGGCTCCGGCCTTGAGTCGGTTCATATTGCTGCCTTCAAAGGCGCGGCTGTTAGCCTGGAACAAGCCCAGCAAGGTCTGCTCAAGTGTCACGTCGCCGGGCTTCACGCGCCGCGCAATCTTGCTCAGGGTGTCTCCTCGCTTGACCCGGATCGGACCTTCAGTCGCGCCGGCAGGCGCTGCCACTCTTTCTCTTGCCACTCGGGACTTTTCTTCGCCGGATGCTGGCTTGGGCTGGGGTTTGGCGGAATCGCCCGCGTGTCTCCCCGCCGAGACGGCGGCGGCCTTGCTGGGAATCGGCGTCGAGACTTCCGTCGGCGCCGGGCTGGGAGCCGGCTTGGTCTTAGACTCAGGCGCGGTGGCGACCGGCGCACGGACCGTGACTGGCGCGATCGTCTGCGTTGACGCCATCTCTGGGGGGTCCAATAGCAGAGTGTATTCACGAACCAGGCGCCCGGAAGCCCAGTCAAGCTCCACCAACATGTCTAGGAAGGGATCGTTCACCGGCTTGGTGGAGGTCACCTTCAGCACCGCCTTGCCGTTAAGGTTCTTTTCCACGACAAAGCGCAGATTCGACAACGCGGGTGCGTAATCGATCTTCGCATCCTGGAAGGCTTGGGTACTGGCCAGGCTGGCGCTGATACTGCCAAGCTCAGCCTTGTCTGCGGCAATCAGGTCGATTTCGGCTGACAGGGGCTGCCCCAGGGCCGAATTCACGGTCAGTTTTCCCAGACCGGCTGCCCCTGCCCACATGGGCAAGGCCATCAGTACTGCGCCTACGAGCAAATGGCGTGCGATGGGACGTAATTTCATCCTGTAATTCCTCCCGGGATAGTCCTTCAAAAGGCTGTTGAAGCTTTAACATCCACTCTGACGGCTCAACATCCGCAATTCTTTAGCAAAAACCGCGCCCTGTCGAGTTTTTCCAAGGAGAAACCTGATGACTCAACGCTCCAGGAGATGATTCAGCGCTCCAGGAGGATACGCAGCATCCGGCGCAGGGGTTCTGCTGCCCCCCACAGGAGCTGGTCACCCACCGTAAAGGCGGACAGGTAGTCGCTCCCCATGGCCAGCTTACGGAACCGTCCGACCGGCACGGTAAGGGTCCCGGTGACCGCCGCCGGAGTCAACTGATGCATGGACGCCTCGCGCTCGTTGGGCACTACTCTAACCCAGTCGTTGTGCGCCGCGCACAGGTCTTCTACTTCCGCTACTGGCACATTCTTCTTTAGCTTGATAGTCAAGGCCTGGGAATGGCAGCGCATCGCGCCTATCCGCACGCACAGTCCGTCGATGGGAACCGGCGAGGCGCTCCTGTCCAGGATCTTGTTGGTTTCCGCCATGCCTTTCCACTCTTCCTTGGACTGCCCGTTGCCCAAGTCCCTGTCGATCCAGGGAATCAGTGAACCGGCCAGCGGAACGCCGAAATTCTCGTCTGGGAAGGTTTCATCCCGCAGCGTGCCTGCCACTTCGCGGTCGATGTCGAGAATAGCTGAAGCGGGGTCGTCCAGCAGAAGCTTGGAAACCCGGTGCAACTCCCCCATCTGGGTCAGCAACTCACGCATATTTTGCGCACCGGCGCCCGACGCGGCCTGATAGGTCATGGCCGTGATCCACTCCACCAGATCGGCCTTGAACAGCCCGCCCAGGGCCATCAGCATGAGTGATACGGTGCAGTTGCCGCCGATGAAGTCCCTGCCGCCACGTGCCAACGCGTCCTGAATGACCCGCTTGTTCACCGGATCCAGAATAATGACGGCGCTCTTCTCCATGCGCAGGGTGGAGGCAGCATCGATCCAATAGCCTTTCCAGCCGGCCTGCCGCAGCCTGGGGTAAATTTCGGTCGTGTAGTCGCCCCCCTGGCAGGAAATGATGGCGTCCATGCGCTTCAGTTCATCGACCGAACGCGCGTCCTTCAGCGCCGGCACGTCCCTGCCGATGTCCGGTCCCTTGCCGCCCGGGCTGGAAGTGGTGAAAAACACCGGATCAACCAGATCGAAATCGCGTTCTTCCTTCATCCGGCCCATCAGCACGGAACCCACCATGCCGCGCCACCCGATCAGACCCACCTTCATCATCGTGTTTTCTCCCAAGTTCAGTATTGGCGCAGCGTTCGCACAATAAGCCGTATTTCACTCCGCGCACTCTGCGAACCCTGCGGTCAACTCAGAGCTGTTTCACCACTGCATCGCCCATTTCGCTGCATGAGACCTTCTTCGTGCCTTCGGTCCAGATGTCGCCAGTGCGATAGCCCAGGGCAATCACATTCTTAACCGCGTCGTCGATGCGCTCAGCCGTTGCCAGATCGCCGAGCGTGTAGCGAAACATCATGCCGACGGACAATATGGTGGCCAGCGGATTGGCCAGATTCCTTCCGGCAATGTCCGGCGCCGAGCCGTGGATGGGCTCATACATGCCCTTGTTGTTCTGATCCAGGGAGGCCGACGGCAGCATGCCGATGGAACCGGACAACATGGAGGCCTCATCGGAAAGGACGTCACCGAAGATGTTACCCGTAACGATCACGTCAAACTGTTTGGGATTGCGCACCAGTTGCATGGCGGCGTTGTCCACGTACATATGGGACAGCGCCACCTCGGGATATTGTCCGCCGACCTCGATCACTACCTCTTTCCAAAGCTCGGAACATTCCAGCACATTGGCCTTTTCCACCGAGCACAGTTTCCTGCCGCGTTTCATGGCGATGCCAAACGCGACATGCGCCACTCGCCGGATTTCGGATTCGGCGTAGAGCATGGTGTTGAAGCCTACGCGCTCGCCATTTCGTACTTCAATGCCGCGCGGCCGGCCGAAATACACATCGCCGGTCAGTTCGCGTACGATCATGAGGTCCAGTCCGGCCACCACTTCCGGCTTGAGGCTGGAGGCGGCGGCCAGTTCGGGATACAGCAGCGCGGGCCGCAGGTTGGCAAACAGATTGAGTTCCTTGCGGATGCGCAGCAGTCCGCGCTCCGGGCGCAGAGGCCGGTCAAGCGCGTCATACTGCGGCCCGCCCACCGCGCCCAGCAGCACTGCATCGGCTTGCCGCGCGAGCGTCAGCGTGGCTTCCGGCAGCGGATCGCCCGCCGCGTCATAGCCGGCACCGCCGATCGGCGCCTCTTCCATTTCGATGTTGATGCCGTCCGACTTCAGGGCCGTCAATACCTTCACCGCTTGGGCCACGATTTCCGGGCCGATGCCGTCGCCGGGCAGTACTGCAAGCTTCATAGGCTACTTTTCACCGCAAGCTACACTAAGGGTTCAAAAGATGAGGAAATAACTTCGCGCATTTCGCGTCCTTGGCGGTCAAGCAAACAGCCACGGCGCTTCCACTTTGCGCCGCTCTTCGTACGCCTTGATCTCGTCGCCCTGCAACAACGTGAGGGCGATGTCGTCCAGGCCGTTAAGCAGCCGGTTCTTGCGCCCTTCGTCCACGCTGAAGCTGAGCACGTCGCCGGTGGGCGTGGTCACGGTCTGCTGGTCCAGATCCACGTTCAGGGCGTAACCCTCATGCGCCTCGCATTCCTTGAACAGCCGGTCGACCGTGGCGGCCTCTAGCACGATGGGCAAAAGCCCATTCTTGAAGCAGTTGTTGAAGAAGATATCGGCAAAGCTGGGCGCAATGATGGCGCGAAAGCCATAGTCCTCCAGCGCCCAGGGCGCATGCTCGCGGCTCGACCCGCAGCCGAAATTTTCTCGCGCCAGCAGCACGGAGGCGTCCTGGTAGCGCGGCCGGTTCATCACGAAATCCGGATTGAGCGGACGGTCGTGATTCGACTTGCCCGGCTCGCCCGCGTCAAGATATCGCCATTCATCAAACAGGTTGGGACCGAATCCCGAGCGCTTGATTGATTTCAGAAACTGCTTCGGGATGATCGCGTCCGTATCCACGTTGGCGCGGTCAAGCGGCACCACCAGGCCGGTATGACGGGTGAAGGCCTTCATTTATCTGCTGCCGGCGTTTTTCACGGCCGCGCCAGCGTTTTCTATATCCTGACCCATGCCGCGCACGGTATTGCAGGCTGAGAGACTCACAAGCCCGACGAGGGCCACAATGATTGTCAACACACGCATGTACTTCTCCTGTTCAATTGCACCGGGGGACAGGGCACGTCCCCATAACTACAAAAAACACAGCAATCACCCGGCTTGGGCTCCAGCAACGCCTTGCAGGCCGGGCACTCAAGAAGTACCTGGCAGGCATGAAGCGGCATGACGCAGGCGGTCGCGGTCCCGCACCGGGGGCAAGTCAGCGTCGACTGCAAAGCCGGGCTAAAATGTTCTGACATCGACAAAGTGCCCGGCTATGCCGGCCGCAGCCGCCATGGCGGGACTGACAAGGTGGGTGCGACCGCCTACCCCCTGGCGGCCCTCGAAGTTGCGGTTGGAGGTCGAGGCGCACCGCTCGCCCGGCTCCAGCCGATCGGCATTCATCGCCAGACACATCGAGCAGCCTGGCTCGCGCCATTCAAACCCGGCCTTGAGAAATATCTGGTCCAGGCCTTCGTCTTCGGCCTGTTTTTTCACCAGCCCGGAGCCCGGCACCACCATGGCCAGCTTTACGCTTGCCGCCTTCCGCCGACCCCTGACCACCGCAGCCGCCTCGCGCAAGTCTTCGATGCGTGAATTGGTGCAGGAACCGATGAATACCTTGTCGATATAAATCCGCGCAATCGGGGTGCCCGGTTCCAACGCCATGTATTTGAGCGCCCGTTCCCAGTCGTGCTTTTTCACTTCACTGGGCGCATGCGCCGGATCGGGCACCTTGCCGTCGATGGTGACGACCATCTCGGGTGACGTTCCCCAGGTTACCTGGGGCTTGATCCTGGCAGCATCCAGCACCACTTCGGCATCGAACTGCGCGTCAGGATCGGATACGAGCGACTTCCAGTATTCCACCGCCTGGGCCCACAATTCGCCCCTGGGCGCGAAAGGCCGGCCGCGGACATATTCGATGGTCTTTTCGTCTACCGCCACCATGCCGGCGCGCGCACCCGCCTCAATCGCCATGTTGCACAGCGTCATGCGCCCTTCCATGCTCAGGCGGCGAATGGCAGAGCCGGCGAATTCAACGGCGTAGCCGGTGCCACCCGCGGTGCCGATTTCGCCGATGATGGCGAGCGCCACGTCCTTGGCTGTCACACCCTCTCCCAGTTTGCCTTCCACGACAATGCGCATGGCCTTTGATTTCTTCTGCACCAGGCACTGGGTGGCCAGCACATGCTCGACTTCCGACGTGCCGATGCCCTGCGCCAGCGCGCCGAACGCCCCATGGGTCGAGGTATGCGAATCGCCGCATACCACCGTCATGCCGGGCAGGGTCAGCCCCTCTTCCGGGCCGATCACATGCACGATGCCCTGGCGTATGTCGTTCATCCTGAATTCGATGATGCCGTACTCGGCGCAGTTGGCGTCCAGGGTTTCCACCTGCAGGCGCGATACCGGATCGGCGATGCCAAGCGCGCGATCCGTCGTCGGCACATTGTGATCCGGCACCGCCACCGACGTTCCCGCCCGCCACGGCCTGCGCCCGGCCAGCTTCAGGCCCTCGAAGGCCTGCGGACTGGTGACTTCATGCACCAGATGGCGGTCGATGTACAGAAGCGTGGTGCCATCCGCTTCGGTATCCACCACGTGGGAATCCCAGAGTTTGTCGTAAAGCGTGCGGCCGCTCATGAAACTTGCCTAAGCTGCGGAAAAGATTGAAATTATACCCTCTCAGACCGTCAAGGCGCACCGGGGTTCATGTCGCCAGCCGGCCGCTTTTCCATGCCACCAGCACGAATGCCAGTCCGGCGCAGGCTGCCGCTATGCTGAAGGTGGCCTGGGGACCCAGGCCATCCCAGGCAGCGCCCGAATAGAGCCCGCCCAGCGTCCCGCCGGCGCCGAAGGCCATGCTGTTATACAAACCCTGGCCGCGCGTCTGATGGCGCCCGCGGAAATGCCGGTGTATCAGGGCGACCGCCGAAGAATGAAAGGCGCCAAAGGTAGCCGCGTGCAGGGTCTGGGCAAACAGCAGGGCCGGCAGGCTGTTCACCGCCCAGGCAATCAACAGAAAGCGCACCACGGCAAAGGCAAAGGTGGCCAGCAGGACGGTCTCCATACGCAGGCCTTGCGAGATGCGTGGCATCCACAGGAATACACCGATCTCGCACAACACGCCCAGCGCCCACAACCAGCCCACGGTGGACTTGGCGTAACCATGATCGACCAGATAGATGGAATAGAAGGTGTAGTACGGCCCGTGCGCCGCCGCCATCAGAAAGCAGGCTACGAGCAGGGACCAGACTTCCGGCCGGCGGACGATTTCCCAAACCGGCAGATGATCGGTGGTGTGGACCTCGATTTCCGCCTCAGGGATGCGTCGCGCAAACAGCAAGATGCCGGCGATGAATCCCAGTACCGCCCAAGGCAGATCGGCCACCGGCCGGTAATCGAACCAGTAGCCCAGCCCCAGCACCACCACGATAAAACCGATCGAGCCCCACAAGCGGATCCTGCCGTAGTGCTGGGTGTTGGTCTTCAGGTGCGACAGCGTGGTGGCCTCCACCAGCGGCAGCGAAGCGCTCCAGAAGAAACTCATTCCGGCCATCACCACGAACAGCCACCAAAAAGACACGCCAGAAAACACGCCGACGTAGCACAGCAAGCTTCCCAGAGCCGCGATCTGCACGATGGCCACGCGCTTGCCGGTGCGGTCTGCAATGTGTCCCCAGATGTTGGGCGCGAAGATGCGCATCCCCTGCAGCAGCGACATCAGTACGCCGATCTGAAACGCGTTGAACGCTAGCGACTTGAGGTACAGTCCCCAGAAGGGCGCCATGGCGCCAACGAAAGCAAAATAGAAGAAGTAGAACCCAGACAGGCGCCAGTAGGGGACGTCATTCATGCTGGTGCATTATCCTGAATATCGCCGAGCAAATTGAACCTGCCGTGCAAAATATTCCCGCCCTCCGGCGACCAAGTGCTGAATAGCTTGTTGCCCCACCACCATGGCCCCTGTTAGCGGTGATCAATCCCTAGCCTGGCACTGCCTGAATGTGGAGCAGGCCATCCGCAGTCTGGCCAGCGATCCGGGTCAGGGGCTGCGTGCAGCGGATGCCCTGTCACGACTTGAGCAATTCGGCCCCAATGCTCTGCAGGAGGCGCGCAGGCGCCGTCCGCTCAGCATGCTTGCAGCCCAATTCACGGATTTCATGATCCTGGTGCTGATCGCGGCGGCGGTAATTGCCGGCTTCGTCGGCGAGCCGCAGGACACGGTCTCCATTGTGGTCATCGTCGTGCTGAACGGCGCCATCGGCTTTGTCCAGGAATACCGGGCAGAGCGCGCGATGGCTGCGCTGAAAAAGATGGCCAATCCCAAGGCGCGCGTCGTCCGCGACGGACGCCCTGCAATGATCGATGCGGACACCCTGGTTCCCGGCGACATCGTGGAACTGGAAGCCGGCAACATCGTGCCGGCGGATTTGCGCCTGATCGAATTGGCCGCGCTGAAGATCAACGAGTCCGCGCTGACCGGCGAATCCCAGCCGGTCGAAAAGCGGGTCGAGTCGCTGGATCAGGCCGACCTGCCATTGGGCGACCGCCTCAACCTGGCCTACAAGGGCACCATCGTCACGCTTGGCCGCGCGCGCGGCCTGGTGGTGGCTACCGGCATGCGAACGGAATTGGGCAGGATCGCCGCATTGCTGTCCGCCGAAGCCGGCAAGACTCCCTTGCAGAAACGCCTGGGCAAGCTGGGCGAGAAGCTGGCGCTGGCGGTGCTGGCGATCTGCACGGTCATCTTCGTCGTCGGCTGGGTGCGAGGCGAGCCGCCGCTGGCCATGCTGCTCACCGCCGTGAGCCTGGCGGTGGCAGCGATGCCGGAAGCCCTGCCTGCGGTGGTCACCATTTCGCTTGCCTTGGGCGCTGCGCGCATGGTCAGGCAAAACGCGCTCATCCGTCGCCTGCCCGCGGTGGAGACGCTCGGCTCGGTCACCTACATCTGCTCCGACAAGACCGGCACCCTGACCCTCAATCGCATGCAGGTCGATCGCCTGCTGGCAGATGGCGAAAGCCGATCGGCGCTTCCATCGACCGAGCAAACACCCTGGCGCGAGCTGGGCCTGGCCATGGCGCTTTGCAATGACGCAGCCCTGGATGTGGAAGGCACGCCGGTTGGCGACCCGACCGAGACTGCGCTGCTCGTGGGGGCAGGTGCCGCGGGGTTGAACAAGCGCGACCTGACCCAGTTGCTGCCTCGAATCGCGGAAGTCCCTTTCGATTCGAAGCGCGCCCGCATGAGCACGCTTCATGCCGACCAGGCTCAGGTGCTGGTGCTGGTCAAGGGCGCGCCGGAGGCCGTATTGCCGCATTGCACGGACCGGCTCTCGGCACAGGGTATTCGGCCGATCGACCGAGCCGCGCTGCACGATGCGGCGGA
Organism: uncultured beta proteobacterium; assembly: GCA_963746955.1. GTDB lineage: Bacteria > Pseudomonadota > Gammaproteobacteria > Burkholderiales > Thiobacillaceae > DASQBT01. The sequence continues at coordinate 66,048 of CAVVDR010000007.1, forward strand.
AGAACTGGCCCGGCAAGGCCTGCGCATGCTGGCCTTCGCACAGCGTCACGTGCCTGCCGTGCCGGATGAACTCACGGCCGACACGCTGGAAACCAGCCTGACGTTCCTGGGTCTCGTCGCCCTGATCGATCCGCCCCGGCCCGAAGCGGCCGTTGCGGTCGCAGCCTGCAAGGCCGCCGGCATCATTCCGGTCATGATCACCGGCGACCATCCCGCCACCGCGCGCGCCATCGCTCGGCGGCTGGGCATCATTGAAGAAGGCGGCAAGGTATTGACCGGCACCCAGCTGGCGCGCCTCACGCTCAAGGAGTTGGAAAGCGAGGTCGAACGGGTTCGGGTCTATGCGCGCATCGACCCGGAGCAGAAGATCAAGATCGTTCAGGCCCTGCAGGACAAGGGCGAATTCGTCGCCATGACCGGCGATGGGGTGAACGACGCCCCTGCCCTGAAGCGCGCGGACATCGGCATCGCCATGGGCAAGGGCGGCACCGACGTGGCGCGCGAAGCGGCGCACATGACGCTGCTCGATGACAATTTCGCCACCATTGTTGCAGCGGTGCGCGAAGGTCGACGCATTTTCGACAACATCCGCAAGTTCGTCCGATACGTGCTGACCGGAAATTCAGGCGAGATCTGGCTGTTGTTCCTCGCCCCCTTTCTCGGCCTGCCGGTCCCCTTGCAACCGATCCAGATCCTGTGGGTGAACCTCGTCACCGACGGACTACCCGGCCTTGCCCTGTCGGTCGAGCCCGAGGAACGCGACATCATGCGGCGCGCCCCGCGCGCACCGGGCGAAAGCCTGTTCGCCCACGGCATCTGGCAGCACACGCTGTGGGTGGGGCTGTTGATCGGCGGGCTGTCTCTCCTGGTCCAGGCCTGGGCGCTGCAGGCAAGCGACGCCCACTGGCAAAGCATGGTATTCACGGTATTGACCCTGTCGCAGATGTGCCATGTGCTGGCGATCCGTTCCGAACGCGAATCCCTGTTCAGCCTCGGCTTGTTCAGCAACCCCGCCATGCTGGGCGCGGTGCTGCTGACCTTTGTGCTGCAACTGGCCGTCCTGTATATGCCCTTGCTTCAGCCCATTTTCAAGACCACGCCGTTGAGCCTGGCTGAGCTGGGCTGGTGTCTGGCCCTGTCTTCCGTCGTATTTGTTGCCGTGGAGATCGAGAAAGCCCTAGTGCGCAGGGGCTGGCTGTACGCGCCTCGCGCCTAGATCTGGCCCGGAATCACCGGCGTCCCGCTTTCCACGTCCCCACATTGCGCCCGGTGACGCAGGGCGTGATCCATGATCACGATGGCCATGAGCGCTTCCGCGATTGGGGTGGCGCGGATGCCGACGCAGGGATCGTGACGGCCGTGGGTGACGACTTGAGTCGGCTCGCCTTTGAGATTGACCGAGCGGCCGGGCAGGCGGATGGAAGACGTCGGCTTGATGGCGATGTGAGCGACGATGGGCTGGCCCGAGGAAATGCCGCCCAATATGCCACCCGCGTGATTGCTCAAGAATCCCGCCGGAGTCATTTCGTCCCGGTGTTCGGTGCCCTTCTGCCGGGCGCTCAGCATCCCGTCGCCAATCTCCACACCTTTCACTGCATTGAGCCCCATCAAGGCATGGGCAAGGTCGGCATCGAGCTTTTCATACAGTGGCTCGCCCAAGCCTACCGGGACATTCTCGGCCACCACGGTAATTCTTGCGCCCACCGAGTCACCGGACTTGCGCAAGCTGTCCATGTAGGTTTCCAGCTTCGGAACGATGGCTGCGCCGGGGGAAAAGAACACATTGTTATCGACCTCATCCCAGGACACGAAAGGCAGATCGAAGGGTCCAAGCGCAGACAGGTAGCCGCGTATGGCCACGCCGTATCTTTCCTTGAGCCACTTCTTCGCTATTGCTCCCGCGCCGACGATGGGCGCCGTCAACCGCGCGGACGATCGCCCGCCGCCGCGATAGTCGCGCAGGCCGTATTTCTGCGTGTAGGTATAGTCCGCATGGCCGGGGCGGAAGGTCTCGGCGATGTTGCCGTAATCCTTGCCGCGCTGATCTTCGTTACGAATCAGCAGCGCAATGGGGGTGCCGGTAGTTCGGCCCTCAAAGAGGCCGGACAGGATTTCCACCGTGTCCGATTCCTTGCGCTGCGTGACATGCCGCGACGTGCCGGGCTTGCGCCGGTCCAGGTCATGCTGGATGTCGGCCTCGCGCAATTCCAGGCCCGGCGGGCAGCCATCCACCACGCAGCCGATGGCCGGGCCGTGCGATTCGCCAAAAACCGTCACGCAGAAAAGCTTGCCGAGTGTGCTGCCGGACATGATGGGTAGCGGCCGGAACAATAATGCGGCAATTTTAGCAGAGGGCCTGCAGACAGCCCTTGAGACGACGACGATCAAAGCGCTTGTCACCCGTCTGCGCGCGCTCGGACTGGGTAATAACGCCACCGGACAATTGTCCTTTCCCGCCCGGGTTGCCGCCCGGCTCGTTGCGAAACCGGGTTGAGTTTCCTATTCTCTTAGAGCGCGTTGCGTTTCCTGTTGTTTTCGCTTGCCCACCGCCCCGCGCGCGTTACGATCCAGACCGGCTGCCGGGATGTCGAGGTTATTCCGCGCATCCGCACATGCAACTCATGGGAGCAGCGATGGCAGGAGGACTCTTTCAGGGCCTGAGCAAGTTGCTGGACGCGGGGGCCACCTATCTTCAACACCAGCAGTTCGCAGAACGCCTGCGCGGCATGCAGTTGGAGGAAGCGAAAGGCCAACTGGCCGCTTACGTTGGCGGCATGTCTGACGCAGGGTTTAACGGCCTCAAGCTCGCGTTGGCATTGCTCGCGAAGAACACCAAGGAGCCCGGCACGAGCAAGCTGCTGAACGGACTGCTCGAGTCGCTCGACGCCGCGCGCCAGAATCTTGCGCAAGGGGTTCCAAGCGAGACCGCCGCACCTGTCCCGTTGGTCGACACCGCACCCGCGCGAAGCTTCGACGACGACCTAGCACTGGTCGGCGGATGGCACGAGCTGGATCAGGACGGCCGCATCGCCGCGCTTAGCACCTACCTCGCCGACCTCGCGCCGGGCGTTTTCAGCACCTTTCGTGAGCACGTGTCACAAATGGTAGCGAACGTGGAGGAACAGATTCGCCGGCATGAGGCCAATGAGAACAAGGCGTGGGGCGGGTTCGCGGAGGACCGCATGAGTTATATGCTCGCGCGCCTCCAGACAGGCCAGCGCGATCCGGCTTTCCTCGCCCGCCTTCGCGAGTTGCACGACTATCGAGCCTATTTCGAATGGGTGGGCAGGGCGTCTGATCTCGTCTGGGAGGAACGCGAACGGCAACTGCGTGAGGCGCAAGCTCGCGCGCAAGCCGCGGCCGCCGATTCGCCGCCCGAACCGGAAGAAACGCCTGCGCAAGCGGGCACGGAAGCCTCTTCGGTTGATGACGCGAGCGAACTCGAAACGATCGCGATGCTGCGCACGCAACTGGAGCAGGGGCTGACAAGCGGCGAGATTCGGCCCGAACGGCGGGCAAGCTACGAGCGGTTCCTCGACAAGATGGAGGGCCTCGTTGCGCCGCTCAGCGATCCGAACGTGCCGGCGGCTGAAAAGGCCAAGCTCCTGGAGCGGTTTCGCGGGCTCATGGCGGAGTTCCAGCAGGCCTATGTTGCCCCTGGGGCTGCCAACCGCCTCGATGGGCTGCCGGAGGATGCGCGAGCGCGTACGCTCGAGACCTGCATCGCCGACATGAAGGGGTTTCTCTATCGCGAGCTCGCACAGTCGCCGCCGCAACATACTGCCGAGCGCATGCACGAGCTGCTGGGCGACCTGACCCGCGCGCATCAGGAGGTGGCGGACCTCACAGAAGACGAGGCGGCCATCGCCTTCGAGCGCGAAATGCTGCGAGTTACGGCGCAGGGCCTGCACGACTTTGCCCAGCGTGAGCACCTCATGCTCGTTCGACCGCTTTGGCAGTGCGCCGAGGTGATGCCGTCGCCCCACGGGCTGTTCTACGCCGGAGCGGCCGACCTCGAAGGGACGGTGCGCGCCCTGGCGACGCGCATGCGGCTGGATATCCCATCCACGCGCGGACAGTACTACGGCCAGGCACGCTGGGACGCATTGCGCTCGTCTCACGTGGCCGTGTTCGACCTGCGGGGCTATCGCCCGGGCCTGGTCCGGAGCAACGCTGCCGCAGCGTCGGCGCTGGCGGCCACGGCCTACGAACTCGGACTCGCCTGCTCGCTCGGCAAGCCCGTCGTGGTCGTGACGCGACCGGATGACGTCCTGCCGTTCGACGTGGATATCGCGCCGTGCGAACTCTCGGGCGACGCCGGCAGCGACAAGCCGTTGCTGGCCGACGCACTCGATCGCGCCTGGTACGGGCGCCAGCGCACGACAGGCGCGTCCGGTCTTGCCGCGACGTTCGCGTTCCTGGAGCGGATCACACGCGACCATCCGCGCCGCCGCATGCTCGAGGCAGCGGGCCTGCTCGATGTGCAGCAGATCGACGACGCCATCGGGTTTGCCGGCAGCGTCAAGCAGATTCTGCGCGAACAGGGGCTTGGCGACCTCCAGGCCATTTCCCCCGCATGGGCCGGCCGCTATCCGGATGAGGCGAAGCCAACGGTGTTTCACGTCATGCCGTTCTCGGAACCGTGGTCGAACAAGATCCGAGACGCCGCGCGCGCCACGTGCACCGCGCGCGGCTATGCCTACCGGCGCGGCGACGAGGCCGATGAGGGACGAATCATTCAGGCAATCTGGGACGACATCTGCGGCGCGAACGTGGTACTGGTCGACCTCACCGGATTGAACCTCAACGTGCTCGTCGAGCTCGGCATGGCCCACGCGCTGGGCCGTACTGTCCTGGCAGTGCGGCGAGCGGGGCTGAAAGAACCACTCCCCCGCAATATCGAAAAGCTGCGGGTACTCGACTACGACGGCGCGCCTGGCCTGTCGCGCATCCTCACCAGTCGACTGGCGACCAAGCACAATGCCTGACGCGCCAGGGGCGACAGGACATGACAGGGCATCGACGCTGCCGCATCGAGTAGATCGAGGCGGCAGTTCCGTCATATCCATCGCCGCTCACAATCCGGCGCAGGGCGTATTGTGGTTTGCGATTCGCAAGATGTGGAGAACCTGACCGGATGGCTTGCCGTCGAAAGTGATAACAGGGAGGAGGGTTCGCTCCCTTTTCCGAGATAATCGTAGTTGTATGGCAATCGGAGAGGCGGGCTGCGCAAGGCTTTGAAGTGCTGTTGACGCTGTGACCCTGTAATCATCTGAAAACGGCCTCTTTAAATCTGCAAACAAGGACAACAGCAATGGACACCGCCAAACTGTACAGACAGCTCATCCAGAGCGCCGGGGAAGACGTCACGCGCAACGGCCTGATTAAAACGCCGGACCGCGCCGCCGCCGCGTTTGAATTCCTGACGCAAGGCTATACACAATCGCTGGAAGATCTGCTCAACGATGCCGTGTTCGATTCGGACAACAACGAAATGGTCATCGTCAAGGACATCGAACTCTATTCAATGTGCGAGCACCACCTGCTGCCGATCGTTGGCAAAGTGCACGTGGCCTACCTGCCGCTGGGCAAAGTGATCGGCCTGTCAAAGATCGCGCGCATCTCCGACATGTATGCGCGCCGCCTGCAGATTCAGGAACAGCTCACCACCCAGATTGCCGAAGCCATCCAGACCGCCACCAACGCAGCGGGGGTCGGCGTCGTCATCGAAGCCCAGCACTTCTGCATGATGATGCGCGGCGTGCAAAAACAGAATTCGTGGACCATCACCTCGATGATGCTGGGCGCGTTTCGGGACAACGACCGAACCCGGCAGGAGTTTTTGCAGTTGATTGGGAAGAGGAGTTGAATGCCCGATCTTCATTGACCGTATCAGGGCAGAACTGGGTGTTCCGCTTTACTCTGTTCTTGATGCCATCTATCCCATTGCGCCTGCTCATTTTGATACTGCTCTTGGCTGACTACTCTAAGACGTAATTTTTCAACTTCACTTTCTACATGGCTCGAAATGATCATTCTATGCGCATGCCTAGCAATGATTCTACGCAGACCTTCAAATTTGGATATTGATAGCTTCGTGCCACGTAAAGGTATATCTCGATGACCAATTTGAGTATACAAAATATGGTAAGGGCTTAATGGCATAAATATCTCTGTACCATTGCTACCCCATCCTCCACCAAAATCATATTCGCCATTTGCTTGATAGTTCAGTTTGACCACAGGCGCATCGCTTGTGAACCACTTATAGCCTTTAGGCGCCATAAGAATTGTCCAGCGATTCTGATTCAGAATATCGACGACCCCTGTCAGAAGCTGTCGCATTTCATAAATCCAGTAACTCCGACCTATAGTTATCTCCGCCCTCAACTTACCAAATTCGTCTCCCGGTTCCAATTCAGTGCTTACACGCAAAGGGAGATAGTCGCTGTTAGGCGCGACTGACTGGGGTAGCTTTGTCCCTGATTTAACCGCCAGACTATAGGCATTAACCGCTTTCGGCAGTTCATCTTTGAGAAGCTTCGAAGCCATTTCCTCCCAACGCGGTCTGCTCCTGAAAAAATGTGCTGGAGTGCGCACATCTTGTGCAGCAAGAAAACGGGCCAAGGATATCCAATCGTCTCTTGATAGTCGGTGGCCAGTGGTGGCTTTTTGAATCGCATTCTCAGCAGGGGTTTCAAATTCCCTGCTCAACCATTTTTCAAATTCGTCGGTCTCGCGCCCACCTACAATACGTGTGTAAAGATGCCGATGGTATGCAACACCACCTGGCGACACAGCCTTCCATAGCTGGACATTGGGATGTGAAACCAGCGTCCTATAAGCGTAAACCTTGCCACCCTGTTGAGAAAAGCGCTTGAGATAAACCTCAGGGACATAATGGTTCTCAACATGAAACTCTGAGTCAGATGTAGTCGCGCGTTTCAAACAGAATTACCTTGGTCACAAACATTTTGGTTTTGATTTCCTCCCTTCATCCCCGCCGAAGACTGGCGGGCGGAGCAATGCGGCCCAGCATGTCCGAGCCCCGCTCACATCTGGAATCAAACAAATGTGGGGCGAGTTCTGCGCCGCCCGCCCGGCAGGCTCTGGCTGAGGGAGCCGAAGGCCGGGGATGTGAGGTCGCCTTTTCTTTGCTTACTTTTCTCTTGCGAAGCAAAAGATAAGTAACTTGCCGCCGGGCAATCCCCGGCCAAATGATTTTAATACCCCCTCACCCTGGCCCTCTCCCGCGAGGGGAGAGGGAATAATTTCTCTACTTCAAACTCTCCAGCATCGCCACCCCCCACGCCACCCCAAACCCCGTCTGCTCGCCCGACACCGCGCCCAGCCCGCCCTTGCAGGCGCTGGCGGACAGGTCCATGTGCAGCCATGGGCCATCGCCGGCAAAGCGCGACAGGAAACGCGTCGCCAGGATGTGGTCGGCCCCGCCTTCCAGAGTGCACTGCTTGACATCGGCAATGGTGGAATCAAGGCTGGTGTCGTAATCCTGCGGGTAAGGAAACACAACCAGGCGTTCGCCGCTGGCAGTTGCGGCACGCGAAGCCTGATGCGCTAGCTCGCTGGAAGTAGCGAAGATGCCGGACATGCGGCTGCCGAGCGCAGCGTGCATGCTGCCGGTGAGCGTGGCGAAGTCGGCAATGAGGTCGGGCTTGCCGCGTGAAGCCAGCGTGAGCGTATCTGCGAGCACCATGCGGCCTTCGGCGTCGGTGTGCATGACTTCGATGGTGGTGCCGTTGAGCGCCTTCACCACTTCGTTCTGTCGGTAGGCCTGCGGGCTGATGTGGTTTTCGGCCAGGGCCAGCCAGCCGTCGATTGCGACCGGCAGTTTCAGTTTCGATGCTGCGGCCATGATGCCCAGCACCACGGCCGAGCCGTTCATGTCCTCGTGCATGCCGTGCATGTATTTGGCGGGCTTCAGATTGTGGCCGCCGGTATCAAAGCAGATGCCCTTGCCCACCAGGGCGATCTTCTTCGTCTTTTTCTGATTCCTGATCCCAGCTCCCTGATACCTGACATGCACGATTGCGGCATCCCTGGCGGGCGAGCCCTGAGCGACCGCGCAGAACGCGCCCGCGCCCAATTTCTTCAACTTGTCGAAACCGTATTCCTCGACTGACCAGCCGTAGGTTTTCGCCAGCGCCTTGACGCGCTTGCGGTATTCACCCGGCGTCAATTCGTTGGGCGGCAGCACGGTCAGGCTGCGGGTCAGCGTGTTGCCCTCGGCAATCGCCTGAGCCTCATTCACGCCGCAACCGGAAACACCAAACAGCACCGCTTTCTTTAGCGCCTTGGCGGTGGCTTTGGATTTATGCGCCGGCAAGGGTTGGGCATTGACGGCGAGCACGTAGGCCGCATCGTGCCCGGTCTGTTTGCGGAAATCCGCATCGCCGATAATGGCCACCGCAGCGGATTCCGGCTTCTCGGACGCCAGGCATTCCCAGGCTTTGCGGATCTGCGTATGACGTTCGAATGTCTGCGCCTGGCCATCGACCATGGCATAGGCCAGCAATGTTCCATCGATCTCGACCGAGACGGGCGACTTGGCGATTTCCGCTATCTTGGCTTCGCGCCTCTTCAGCGCGGCCTTCAATGCATCCAGGCCGGGCACGGACGGCAGGGTCTTGGCCTTGGGCATCAGGACCAGCACATGAGAGAAGACGGACAAATCTTTCGCGGAAAAATCGGTTTTCTTTTCGGTTATTGCAATTGCCATGTTTAGATTCCAGACGAAGTTCATACATTGAAGGGGCCCGAGCTTTCCGGGATAATAGCGCGTTTGCTCAAACCCCCGCTCCCGTATCAGAAGGGCTATTCATGAAACTGGAAGACAAGAAACGCGTGCTGAGGGAAATGGTGGTCCACCGCCGCTTCGAAGAGCGCTGCTACCAGGCCTATATCGAACGCAAGATCGGCGGTTTCCTGCATCTCTATCCCGGACAGGAGGCGTGCTGCAACGGAGTGATGGAAGCGGCGCGGCCTGGTTATGACTACGTGATCACCGGCTACCGCGATCACATCCACGCGATAAAATGCGGCGCCGATCCCAAGCGGGTGATGGCCGAACTGTATGGCAAGGAAACCGGCTCCTCCAAAGGTCGCGGCGGTTCCATGCACATCTTCGACGCCGAGCATCACTTCATGGGCGGCTACGCGCTGGTGGGCGGTCCCTTTCCACTCGCTGCCGGGATTGCGAAAGCCATCCAGCTCAAGGGCGGCGACGAAATCGCCATCTGCTTCCTGGGCGACGCGGCCAATAATCAGGGAACCTTCCACGAAACCATGAACATGGCCGCGCTGTGGAGTCTGCCAGTGCTGTTCGTGTGCGAGAACAACCTTTACGGCATCGGCACCGCCATTGAACGCTCCACCGCCGTCGTTCACCAGCACAAGCGGGTGAGCGGCTACGGCATCGAGGCGGCGGAAACCGACGGCCAGGATATCGAGAAGGTGCATGACGCAGCCAAGCTTGCAGTCAACCATGTGCGCACCCGCAAAGGCCCCTACTTCCTGGAACTGATGACCTACCGCTATCGCGGCCATTCCATGTCCGACTCGCGCGGCTATCGCAGCCGAGAAGAGGAAGAAATGTGGAAGCAGCGCGATCCCATCTTCATCCTGCGCGACCGCCTGATTGCCGAAAAAGCCATGACCATGGCCGACTATGAGGCGATCGAGAAGGAAGTCGACCAATACATTGAAAACGAGGTCATCAGGTTTGCCGAAGAATCTCCCGAGCCCAAGCCTGAGGAACTGGAGAAATACGTATTTGCCGAGCGCGACACCCAGCGGCGCTGGCTGACCGGCCAGGCCTGACAAATGGTCGTGGCGACTGCGCGACACCGTCTTTAAGGAAACAACATGGCAGAAATGATGTACTGGGAAGCCATTCAGCGCGCCCATGACGAAGAGATGGCCCGCGATCCTCTGGTGATCTGCATGGGCGAGGACATCGGCGTGGCGGGCGGCACCTACAAGGCCACCAAAGGCCTGTATGACAAGTACGGTCCGCTGCGCGTGATCGACACCCCGATTTCGGAAAACTCCTACACCGGGCTGGGGATAGGCGCGTCCTACCTTGGCGTGCGGCCCATCATCGAAATCATGTCGGTCAATTTCGCCTGGCTGGCGATGGACCAGATGTTCAACTCCGCCGCCAAGGTGCGCTACATGTCCGGCGGCCAGCTTGCCGCTCCAGTGGTGATCCGCTCCGCCGGCGGCACCGCCCACCAGCTCGGGGCGCAGCATTCGGCGCGCATGGAAAAGGTCTTCATGGGGATCGCCGGCCTGCGCGTGGTCACGCCATCCAGTCCCAAACAGGCCTACGGCCTGCTCAAGTCCGCGGTGCGCTGCGACGACCCGGTGTACATCAACGAGCACGAGCTGATGTACAACATGAAGGGCGACGTACCGGACACAGAATACTTCCATCCACTGGAAGGCTCCGAAGTCACCCGTTCCGGCACAGACGTCAGCCTGTTCGGCTACAACGTCTCTCTACACTGGTGCCTGAAGGCGGCAGAGATACTCGACAAGCAGTACGGCATCTCGGCCGAAGTGGTGGACCTGTACTGTCTGTCTCCGCTGGACCGGAATGGTATACGCCAGTCCGTGGCCAAGACCCACCGCGCAGTGGTGGCGGGAGAGGACGAGGCACCGGTTTCGGTCGGCTCCGAAGTCATCGCCATCATCAACGAAGAATGCTTCTTTGACCTGGATGCGGCCCCGATCCGGATCAACGCCGCGACGGTGCCCCAACCCTACAACCACAACCTGGAAATGGCCGCCATCCCTGATCATGAAGACGTGGTGAGCGCGGTGCTGCGGCTGTTTGGCAAGGCGTAAGAATGTTTGTGAAGGAAGGGGGAAGGGAGATACCCACCCCACGCCTTTGGCGTGACCCACCCTGCCGGGAGGGTATCCCCCTTCACCCTTTACCCTTCCCCCTTCACCAGTAGGCAAAAACCATGTCCCAACATTCCGTCATAAGCATGCCCCAGCTTTCGGACACCATGACCGAAGGCGTGGTGGTGACCTGGGAAAAACAGCCCGGTGACCGGGTCGAGCGCGGCGACATCGTGGCGACGGTGGAAACCGACAAGGCCATCATGGACGTGGAAGTATTCAAGGCCGGTTTTCTGGCCGGTCCCCTGGCCGAAGTGGGCAGCACCATCCCGGTTGGCGGAGCACTCGCCTACATCACCGACACGCCGGGAGATGTAGCCATCGCGGCAGACGAGCTGGTGGAAGAAAAAGCCCAGACGGAAATGATTCCGCATCATGCCGGCACGCCCGTCATCATGCCCCAGTTGTCGGACACCATGACCGAAGGCGTGGTAGTGACCTGGGAAAAGGGTGTCGGCGACCCCATCAAGCGCGGCGACATCGTGGCGACGGTGGAAACCGACAAGGCCATCATGGACGTGGAAGTGTTTCAGGACGGTTTTCTCTCCGGTCCCCTCGCTGATGTCGGTTCGGTGATTGAGGTGGGCCACCCCATGGCCTTCGTGGTCAACGATGCGGCCAAGGTCAACAGCACCGGCGTCACGGTCGGCGGGGATCACCGGGTCAAGGAGACCCATCCCCTGAAACCGGGCACAGGCGAGGCAAGGGCTGCCAAGCCTGCACCGGCCCGATCAAACGTGTCCATGACTGCCCCCAGCGCCGGCAGCGTCAGAGTCGCCCCTGCGCCACGCCCTGCCGCCGGGCGTCAGGCGAGCCCGTATGCGCGGCGGCTGGCGGCACAGTCGGGCGTGGACCTGAGCAAGCTGGCCGGCAGCGGCCCGGAAGCGGTAATCATCGCGGCGGACGTGGCGCGCGCCCGGCCCTCCATGGCCGAGGTTGCACATTCCCTGCCCCAGGTCGATGTGCCGGGCCAGGGCCGCGCGATGACCAGCATGGAGAAAGCGGTGTCGCACGCAATGACCGCCTCGCTCACCCTGCCCACCTTCCATGTCACGGTCAACGTCGATACGGCCAAGCTCACCGCCGCGGCGAAGGCACGCAAGGTGTCGGTCACCGTGGCAATCGCCAAGGCCTGCTCGGTGGCCATGGCTGGCTTCCCGCGCGTGAACTGGGCCTACCAGCCGGTCGACAAGCTGGTGGAGCGGTCCAACCACGACTTCGGCGTCGCGGTGAAATCCGCTGACGGCGGGCTGGTCGTGGCCATCCTGCACGGCATCGAGCACAAGGGGCTCGAAGAACTGCAAGCGTCCTGGAATGACCTCGTGCCGCGCGCACGCGCGCGCAAGCTGGCGCCGGCTGAGTTTGCCAATCCCACCTTCACCATCTCCAACATGGGCATGTTCGGGATCGCACATTTCACCGCCATTCCCACGCCCGGCATTGCCGCCATCCTGGCAATCGCCGCCAGCGGTCCGGAGGGCACGCCATTCACGCTCACCGCCGATCACCGGGTGCTTAACGGCGCCGACGTGGCGTCCTACCTGATGCAGCTCAAGCAGACCATTGAGGCGCCTGAATCCTGGATGGAAGGCGCCGGCGCGGCAGTGGTGGAAGCGCCGCCCATCCCCGAAGGCAACTGGGACTATCCGGTCGTCATCATCGGCGGCGGTCCCGGCGGCGAGGACTGCGCGCGCGACCTGGCCGACCACGGACTGAAAGTCGCCATGGTGCACAACGAACCCTTTCCCGGCGGCGAATGCCTGTGGCGCGGCTGCATTCCATCGAAGGCCTGGCGCGCCGCGGCCGACCGCATCCGCGACCGCGGCCATGATGGCCTGATCGGCATCGGCGGCACGCAAAGCCCGTCAATGAATTGGGGCCAGGTGGAAAACCATCGCCGCGGAGTACAGCAGGCGCGCGGGGAAATGGCGCTCAAGACCGACAAGGGCATGAAGATCAACGTGATCGAAGGCTACGGCGAATTCATCGACGCTCACAACCTCAAGATCACTGCGCCCGACGGCGCCGTCAGCACCATGAGCTTCGGTGCAGCGGTGATTGCCACCGGCGCACCGCCTTTCGTCCCGCCCATTCCCGGCGCGCGCGAAAATCTCGCCGGCGGCGGCGTGGTCACCTCGGACACGATCTGGAACCTGCCCAACCCGCCAAAGCGATTGGGCATCATCGGCGGGGGCGTCATCGGCGTGGAAATGGCGCAAATCTTCCGTGACTTCGGCTGCGAAATTCTGATGCTGGAAGCGCGCGATCGAATCCTCGCCGAGGTCGAGGAAGAAATCGCCAAGACGCTCATCGGCCTGCTGGAAAAGGAAATCAGCCTGGTCACCGGCGCCGCCATCGACGGCATCTCAGGCACGCCCGGCAACATGCAGATTGCCTACAAGAACAGCGCCGGCGAGGCCCACACCTTTGACTGCGACGTGGTGCTGATAGCTACCGGCAAGCGGCCCGACACTGGCAGGCTCGGCCTCGACAAGGCCGGGGTGGAACTGGACGGCGCGGCGATCAAGGTCAGTGCCCGCGGCCAGACTTCGGCGCCCCACATCTATGCCGTGGGCGACGTGATCGGCGGCTACATGCTGGCGCACACTGCCGCCAGCCAGGGCCGGGTCGCGGCCGACAACCTGCTGGGCCACAAGGTCGAGTACAACCCGGATCTGGATTGCGGCGTCACCTTCAGCCGGCCCCAAGCCGGCTTTGTCGGCCTTTCGTTGGCGCAGGCAAAAGCCAAGGGCATCGATGCGGGAGAAGCCAAGCTGCCCATGAGCATCGACGCCAAGGCCATGATCACCGGCGAAACCGAGGGCATGATCAAGCTGGTGGCGGACAGGGCCAGCGGCAAAATCATCGGCGTGCATTTCCTCGCGGATCATTGCGACACCCTGATCGGCGCCGGCGTGATGATGGTTGCGGGCGGGCTGACTTTGGAGCAAGTGGCCCGCGCCATCTTTCCTCACCCCACCCAGACCGAAATGTTCGGCGAACTGGCGCGCCGGCTTCTGTCCCGTTTGCGGCGCACTTCCAAAGCCAGGGCCTGATTTCGGCGGCACCGCGCCTACCCACCGTATTCGGCTCGTGGGCGCTCAATATCCCCGGCGCGTTTCATTCCTGGCAACTGCTCGGCTACGCCTTTCTGCGCGGCCCCCCTGCACCTTGGCCTGAACCTGTTTGCCATCGGGCTGTTCAGCTCCGCACCGGAGCGCAAGCGGGGCGAGCTGCGCATCTGTTGACCTGTTTGCCGAGCGTGGCCGCCGCCGCGGCGACCCACCTGGTCGTCACCGGCGCCTGGGAGGACTGTATGGCGGCTGGCTGGGGATGCAGTATTTTCGCGGACGGGGCTTGTTTGGCAGCCTTGGCAAGCGTTGATCGTGTCGGCCGGTCGATCTGCCAATGGCAAGCCACTGCTAGAATCAGGGTGCAATGAACGACTCTCCCTACTACCTGCATGACCTGCTCGTATTCGTCGCCAGTGTGGCCCTGGTGGCGGTCTATCACCTGGTGCTCTGGCATCGCACCCGGCGTCAGCCGGATTATGCGGTTCACCTGTTCAATTCTGTCGTCCGCCAGCACTGGGCGAAGGGCGTCATGCGCAACCCCGCCGTGCTGGGGGTGCAGACCCTGCGCAATTCCACCATGGCCGCCAGTTTCATGGCCTCCACCGCAGTGTTGCTGACCATGGGCGTGCTGTCGCTCGCCAGCCAGGCAGACAAGTTGGCGCAGACCTGGCATGCCCTCAGTTTCATGGGTTCGGCGCATCCCAGCCTGTGGATCGGCAAACTGATCCTGTTGGTCATCGACCTGTTGGCCGCATTCTTCTGCTTTACCGTGTCAGTGCGATTCTTCAATCATGTGGGCTACATGGTCACCATGCCGATAGATGCGAGGCCTGTGCAACTGACACCGGAGCTGGTGGGCCGATACCTCGACCGGGCGGGAAATTATTTCAGCATGGGCACACGGATCTTTTATTTCACCACTCCTCTGGTGTTCTGGCTGTTTGGTAGCCCCTACCTCCTGTTTTCCACTGCCGGACTGCTGTTCGCCCTGTATTTCATCGACCGCTCGCCGTGAGAGATCCACAAGCTGCATGACCTATCCCGCGGCCGACTCGCAAAAGATCCTTCACGCCTTGATGGCCCTGCACCGCGCCTGGCCTGTGGAACAGCGCATCCGCAAACAGGCCTGCGACAGCACGCGGGAAACCTATCTGGCGGTGCTGACCCGCTGGATGCAGACCGCCAGCGCCCCCGCGCCCGCCGGCTTCGATGTCGAGGAACTGGATGAGCTGCTCGCGCTGGACGCCCTGTTTCTCACCGAAGACGAACAGGCCATCGGTGCGGCGCCATTTTGCCCGGTCCTTACCGACATCGCGGTGCGCTTCCCCCATGAAGACATGTATGCCCTCTCTGCCCTGGATGCACTGGCGTTGCCCAGAATGTTGAACACGGCAGGGGTCATCGAAACGCATTGCCCGGTATCGGGTCAGCCGATCAGTCTCCGGATCGACGCACAGGGAAACCCCATGCAGGAGGAACTGGACAAGGCCGTGGTCGTACTGAGCAAGACCAGTGAAGAGATCCACCATTATTCACTCGACCTTGCGCCCGGCATTCGCTTTGTACATCCCCCGGCAGCCGCGCGATTTTCCCAGTGCCTGTCTCTGGCCGAGGCCATAGCCGTCGCCCATGCGTTTTACGGGTTCCAGAGAAAACTGTTGCACGCGTGAATGCCGACTGATCATCCGCCCGACCTCGATCATCTGCTCGGCCGAACCTTCATCCGGTTGGGAATCGCGCTTGGCTGCGTCGTGATTGGCTACCTGCTCTACAAGCAAGCCACGCGGCCCGAAATGGAGGTCATCAGCGCAAACGCAGTACTGCTGCAAAGGCAGCAGGATGGGCACTATCACATCAGCGGCGACATCAATGGCGAACCGGTCATGTTCATGCTGGATACCGGGGCCAGCGTCGTCAGCATCTCCGGCAAGCTGGCGAAACGCGCCGGGCTGCGATGCGATGAGGCGGCTGAATTTGCCACGGCCAATGGAAAGATAAATGGTTGCATGACTCGTGCGAAGGAAGTCACGTTTGGCAATTTCCGCTTGTTCGACCTGGATGTCGCCATCATGCCCAACATGGATGAGCTTGCATTGCTGGGGATGAATGCGTTGGGCAAATTCAACATGCAGCAAACGGGTCGCACGTTGACTATTAGTCAAAAGCAGGCACATCAATAGATCCTTAACCCGATACTCGCGCTGCCATCGAAAAAGACACCGACGGCTAAGGTAAAATGCCTGATTGCAAGTCTCCTGCCGTTGTTTCATGTCCTCGCTCAAAACCGAAATCGGCCGCCGCCGCACGTTTGCCATCATTTCCCATCCGGACGCGGGCAAGACCACGCTGACCGAGAAGCTGCTGTGGTACGGCGGCGCCATCCAGGTCGCGGGCGAAGTGCGGGCGCGCAAGGCCAGTCGCCACGCCACCTCGGACTGGATGGAACTGGAGAAGCAGCGCGGCATTTCGGTCACCTCCTCGGTGATGCAGTTTCCGTATCGGCAGCACATCATCAACCTGCTGGACACTCCGGGGCACGAGGATTTTTCCGAGGACACCTACCGCACACTCACCGCGGTGGATTCTGCGGTCATGGTGATCGACTCGGTCAACGGCGTGGAGGCGCAAACCATCAAGCTGCTCCACGTCTGCCGCCTGCGCGACACCCCCATCATCACCTTCATCAACAAGCTGGACCGCGAGGGCAAGCCGCCCATCGATCTGCTGGACGAAATCGAATCAGTGCTCGACATGCCGTGCGCGCCAATGACCTGGCCGATCGGCATGGGCAAGGCATTTCGCGGCGTGTATCACCTGTATGACGACCGCCTGCTGGCGTTCGATCCGCGGGCCGACAGGAGCGCCGGCGAAATCATCGAAGGCCTCGCCCACCCAGGGCTCGACGAGCGCATCGGAAGCCAGGCCGACGAATTGCGCCAGGAAGTGGAACTGGTGCGCGGCGCATCGCATGCATTCGACCGTGAGGCCTATCTCGCCGGCAAGCAGACTCCGGTATTCTTCGGTTCCGCGGTCAACAACTTCGGCGTGCAGATGCTGCTGGACGCGATCGTCGATCTTTCGCCCGCACCCAAGCCGCGCCCGACCGATACCCGTGAAGTCGAGCCGGAAGAACACAAATTTTCCGGCTTCGTGTTCAAGATTCAGGCCAACATGGACCCGCGCCACCGCGACCGCATTGCCTTCCTGCGCGTGTGCTCCGGCCGTTTCGACCGCGGCATGAAGATCAAACAGGTGTCGACCGGCAAGACCTTCGCAGTCAACAACGCCATCACCTTCATGGCGCAGGACCGCAATACGGCGGAAGAAGCCTACGCCGGCGATATCATCGGCATACCCAACCATGGGACGATACGTTTGGGCGAAGCGTTTTCCGAGGGCGAAACGCTCAAGTTCACCGGCATCCCCTCCTTTGCACCCGAGCTTTTTCGCAAAGCGCGGATCAGAAATCCGCTCAAGGCAAAGCAGTTGCAGAAAGGTCTGCAGCAACTGGCCGAGGAAGGCGCCACTCAGTTGTTCCGGCCGCTCGCCAACAACGATCTGATTCTGGGCGCGGTCGGCACCCTGCAATTTGACGTGGTCGCCCACCGCCTGGAAAATGAATACGACGTGGACGTAGCTTTCGAACCTTGCGAATACTCGACCGCCCGCTGGCTGCGCGGTTCGGATACCGACCTCAAGCAGCTTACCGACAAATACGGCTACAACGTCGCGCTGGATGGCGCCAACGAGTATGTCTATCTCGCGCCCACCCGTGTCAATCTGCAGTTGACCGAAGAGCGTTTCCCGGACGTGCGGTTTCTGGAAACGCGGGAAATCTATTAAAGCCCTGGCACTCAAGCGATTGGGTTGCGCTGCCGCCGGGGATTCGGACTATCCTAGCGATGAGCGCTCATGCAGAGTCTCACAATGCCGGGAGAACACGATGCGCGCATTACTGCTGGGCTTGAGTTTGCTGCTTTCAACTGCCGCGCCCGCCGCGACGCTGGTGCCGATCAATGTTCCTCCGCTGGAGGGCGCCGATATCAGCCAGCAGTTCGGCACCGACCCGGCCAAGGCGTTCATGCCGAAAGAGGCGGTCAACAGTCCGCGGCCGCCGGTCTATGTCGTGCGCGCCGAGGATCCGGACAGCAAACCGCTGCCGTATTTCAGGATCGCTCCGGATACCTACTTCTTCTTCGGCAACATCGCCGAGGTGGACGGTAACAATCGGGGCTTCAACGCCAATGCCGGCTTCGTCGTCACGCCCGACGGCGTGCTGGTGGTCGATGCGCTCGGCACCCCGGCACTGGCGCGGCGAATGATTGCCAGCATCCGTCAGGTCACGCGCAAGCCGATCCGTTACCTGGTCATCACCCACGCTCACCCGGATCACTTCTATGGCGCCTCGGCCTTTGCGGCCCTGCCCGGTGTCACGGTCATCAGCCACGCCGGCACCGAGGACTACGTTTACTCCAGTACGATCGAACGCTCGGTTGCCTACCGCAAGGTCTTTCTGCCGCGCGAGATGCAGGACTTTCATGCCGTGGTACCCGATATCCTCATCGGCGGCGGCAATCCGGCCCATATCAGCCTCAGGTTCGGCGGCAAGACCTTCGAGATCTACGATGTCGGGCATCATCACTCCCATGGCGACTTACTGATGTGGCAGAAGGAAGATCGCATCCTGTGGATATCCGACCTGGCCTTCAATGGCCGCGTAACCTATATCGGCGATGGCAACCTGGCAGAAATCGACGCCATGCAGGACTGGATGACCAAGACTTTCCCCTCTGTGCTTCTGATGATTCCCGGTCACGGCGCGCCCCAAACCGCCCCATTCGACATGGTCGCCAAGACGCGCCGCTATGTGGACAGCCTCACCGAAAAGATTCGCGCCTCGCTCAATCAGGGCGAATCCATGCAGGACGCCGTTGCCCATGCCGACTTGCCGGAATTCAAGGATTGGCCGCTGTATGACCTTAACCACCGCATCAATGCCAACTTCGTTTATCGAACGCTGGAAGAGGAGATGTTCTAGGGCGTGTTAACACTGATTTCACGCCTGCGTTGCTGCGCGAAAGCGATGGATGCAAGGCGTGATGCGGCGAAATCTTCTGTTCTCAAGGTTTTTCGCTTAGCATGGATCCGCGGAGAATTTCACAATTGCGCAATAGCCGCATAAGAATAAAGATTCATGTGACGCCGGCGGACCCTCTCGGCACCCTTAATTGGGCTTCGCCGTGCGCGAGGCGAAGGTTCCCATCCGATCGATGCCCGGGAAAGGACATCATAGTGCGAAGCGATCTGATATTTGACCCCAGCATGTCGCCGGAGGAACTGCGTGGGTTTTCACGCACCCTGGCCGAAATCGAGTGGCTGCTGCTGGCCGTGGTTCTGCTATACCAGCGCGTACTCATTACGGATCACGAGTCGTCCGCCGCCGTCTCGTTGGCCACGTGTTTCTTCGCGGCCTTCGTGCTGGGATTCCATTATCTCAATTTCTACCGCAAGGAAACGCACTGGAAGATCGCTCTTGAGACCTGGGTCATGATCGTATTCATCACCTGGGTGCTCACGTACACGGGCCGGCTGGAGAGTCCGCTGATCAATCTTTACCTGCTCGTCATCATCGCCAGCGCCTTGGCACTCGGAAAATCGGCCACATTTCTGGAGATACTTTTGATCACGACGTGCTACCTGTGGCTGGGCTATCCCGAACGCAACCGGATGCTGACGCTTTCGTCGTACACAAGCGTATTCGCAGCGCAGCTCGCTCCCGTGGTTCTGGTTGCCTATATCACAACCATGCTCTCGGCCGACATCCGGCGTGCTTTGACGCAGATCAGGTCCCTTTCGGAGACGGACGAGCTGACCGGCATATACAACCGGCGCGCCTTCACCACGATTTCCGAACAGGTTTTCAAGCAGGCTCTTCGCTACGCGCGCCCGCTCAGCGTGCTGATGATAGACTCCGACAGCCTTAAGACGGTGAACGACGCCTACGGTCACGACGCCGGCAATCGCCTGCTCAAGCTGACCGTACAGTGCATCCAGAGCCAACTGCGCGACGCCGACTTCTTGGTGCGCTACGGCGGTGACGAATTTGTCGTCCTGTTGCCCGAGACGCCCAGCGGCGGCGCAGTCCAGGTTGCGAATCGAGTCCGCCACGACATCGAATCGACCCCGCTCGCGATGAAGGGGAAAAAAGTCAGAACGACGGTGAGCATCGGCATCGCCTCCTTCCCGGATCACGGAGACAATCTCAACGACGTCCTGAAGATGGCCGACGAGGCGATGTACATGAGCAAGAGCGACGGCAGGAACCGCGTCACCGTGTACAAGGCAAAGGGACTGCCCGTCGGCGAGGTACATCAGGCCTGAGGTTTGCGTCCCGACGGAAATATTCGAGATTGCCGCAGTGCGACGCCCGCCCCGCTATCCAAACACCAGCCGAGTGCCCGAAGATCGGCAGCGCCACGAGTGCCCGTGTCGACCGGAATCCGCCGGCCACATAGACCTTCGGAGGGCAAGGGGAGCGCCTCACGCCTTATAATGCCGCATGCTCTATTCCTTCTTTCGCCCGCTGCTGTTCGCGCTTAAGCCGGAGACCGCTCACACTTTCAGTCTCGCGGCGCTGGACAAGGCGCATAGATTCAGGCTGCTGAGGCAGGCTGCCGATCTGCCCAGTTGTCCCACACAAGTGATGGGGCTGACCTTCCCCAACCCGGTGGGCCTGGCCGCTGGAATGGACAAGAATGGCGAGCACATTGACGCCCTTGCAACGCTGGGCTTCGGCTTTGTTGAAATCGGCACCGTCACCCCCCGACCCCAGACAGGCAATCCCAAACCCCGTCTATTCCGCTTGCGGGACGCCAACGCCATCATCAATCGAATGGGATTCAACAACCAGGGTGTTCATGCCCTGGTGGAGAACGTCAGGCAGGCAAAATATCGCGGCATACTCGGCATCAACATCGGCAAGAACGCTGCTACGCCCATGGCCCGCGCAGCCGACGATTACCTGACGTGCCTGTCGGCGGTTTATGCGCATGCCGGCTATGTGGCGGTAAACATCTCATCCCCCAACACGGAAAACCTGCGCGATCTGCAGGGCGCGGATGCCCTGGATGCGCTGCTGGCTGCCCTCAAGGGCCGCCAGCAGCAACTGGCCGACATCCACGGCCGCTATGTTCCCATTGCGCTGAAAATTGCGCCCGATCTGAACGACGATCAGATCAGCGCCATTTCCACTCTGCTGCGCCGGCACCGCATGGATGGCGTGATTGCCACCAATACGACGCTGGACCGCGACCGGGTGGAGCATCTGGGCCATGGGCAGGAAACGGGCGGTCTGTCCGGCAAACCTTTGCGCGGAAAATCCACCGCCCTGATTCGTCGGCTCTACGCCACACTGCAGAACGAAGTGCCTATTATCGGCGTAGGGGGCATACTGTCGGCCAACGATGCGGAAGAGAAGATCTTCGCCGGAGCAAAACTGGTGCAGATATACACCGGCCTGATTTACCGGGGTCCCGCAATCGTTTCGAGCTGCGTGCGGCGGCTGTGTAGCCATTCGACAGAATAGATCAAACAAATGAACCAGGACAACAAGACCGCGCTGCCCACTCTGGTGGTGGGCGCCGTGGGCGTCGTTTTCGGCGACATTGGCACCAGCCCGCTTTATGCGGTCAAGGAGATTCTCAACCCGGCGCACGGCATTACCCTCGACACCATTAACGTGCTGGGCATGTTGTCCCTGGTCTTCTGGTCCCTGATCCTGGTGGTGTCGCTGAAATACATAGTGTTCATCATGCGTGCGGACAACCGGGGCGAAGGCGGCATCATGGCGCTGATCGCCCTCACCCGGCAGGCGGTTTACAAGTACCCGAGGCTCAAGTTGGTATTCCTTTCCATGGGCATCTTCGGTGCGGCCCTGTTTTATGGCGACGGGATCATCACCCCGGCCATTTCAGTGCTTTCCGCCATGGAAGGCCTGCAAATCGCCACTCCCCGACTTGCCGATTTCGTGATTCCGCTTGCACTCGCCGTGCTGGTCGGCCTGTTTGTAATCCAGCGCTGGGGAACCGCAGGGGTGGGAATATTTTTCGGCCCCATCATGATTTTGTGGTTCATCGTCCTGGGGATCATGGGCCTGGCGCAGATTATCCATATGCCGCACGTGCTGATTGCCCTCAACCCCTTATATGGCCTGCACTTTTTTACTCATAACGGGATTGCCGGTTTCCTCGCCCTGGGCTCGGTGGTGCTGGCGGTCACCGGAGCCGAAGCCTTGTATGCCGACATGGGGCATTTCGGCAAACAGGCAATTCGCATCGCCTGGAGCAGCCTCACCCTGCCCGCCCTGCTGCTTAATTATTTTGGCCAGGGGGCGTTGATCCTGGGCAATCCCAAGGCCATGGAGAATCCGTTTTATTTCCTGGCGCCGAGCTGGGCCCTGTTTCCGCTGATTGTCCTGGCGACCGCGGCCACTGTCATTGCTTCACAGGCTGTCATTTCCGGCGCTTTTTCCATCACGCGGCAAGCCATACAACTGGGTTATTTGCCGCGCATGCGGGTGCTGCACACTTCACAAAGTGAAATCGGTCAGGTCTATATTCCCTTCGTCAACGCCATGCTGGCGGTGGGCGTCGCTTCACTGGTATTGGTCCTGCGCAACTCTTCCAACCTCGCAGCCGCGTATGGCATTGCCGTTACCGGCACCATGGCGATCGATACCCTGCTCGCTTCTCTCGTCGCCTATGCGATATGGAACAGGAACATCTGGGGAGTTGCCGCGCTCGCCAGCGTGTTTCTTTGCGTCGACTTGACTTTCTTTGCCGCCAACGTGCCCAAGATTCCTCATGGAGGCTGGTTCCCGCTGGTGATCGGCGTGGCCATGTTCACCGTGCTGTCGTCCTGGAAGAAGGGTCGTGAACTCTTGCTGGCGAGACAAACCACCGAAGACCTGGCGCTCGAGCCCTTCCTCAAGCAACTCCTGGAATACCCGCCCACCCGGGTGCCGGGGACGGCGGTGTTCCTCACCACCAGCCGCATGACCGTTCCGCACGCCCTGTTTCACAACCTGCTGCACAACAAGGTGCTGCATGAACGAGTGGTGTTTCTGACCGTGCTCACCGAGGAAATCCCCAATGTTCCCGAGCATGAGCGCGTCCAGATCAACGATCTGGGGCAGGGTACCTGGCGGGTCATTGTGCGATACGGCTTCAAGGATGAACCGGATATTCCCCGGGCTCTCGAACTGTGCGGCGCCCACGGGCTGACGTTCTACATGATGGAGACCTCATTCTTCCTCAACCGGGAAACCATCCTGCCGAGCCAGTTGCCAGGCATGGCTTTGTGGCGGGAACACCTGTTTGCCTGGATGTCGCGTAGCGCGGAATCGGCAATGCAGTTCTTCAATATTCCGCCCAACCGCGTGATCGAATTGGGTACGCAAGTCGAAATCTAGCAGGAATATCATTGCCAACATGCCAATTTATGGCATGTTCATGCTAGAGTCTGGACATGTCAATCGCGAGCGCTCTTTTTACTGACAGCCAGGCTCGTGTTCTGCGCTGGTTATTCGGCCAACCCGAGCGAAGTTTCCATCTAAGCGAATTGCGCCGACTGACCGGGCTCGGCAGCGCCTCCTTGCAGCGTGAGCTTAACCGGCTGGCCGAGGCTGGACTGGTGAATGCCGAGCGCGTAGGTAACCAGCGCCGATTCCAGGTCAATCCGCAAAGCCCGGTCTTCCAAGAATTAGTCGCACTCATCCGCAAAACCCTGGGGATCGAGCCCATGCTACGCGAAGCTCTGCAACCGTTGGCGTCGCACTTGCAAGCCGCATGGATCTATGGCTCCGTGGCCAGGCAAACCGACACCGCACAGAGCGATATCGACCTCATGCTCGTCGGCAAACAACTGCGGCTTGCGGACGTACTTGATGTGTTGATACCGCTGGAAACGCAGCTTGGCCGCAAAATCAATCCCACCTGTTATACGCTCAGGGAATTCGAGAGCCGTCTTGCAGAGCCCGATTCCTTCATTAACCGCATACTCGCGCAACCCATAGTGCCGCTGATTGGAACTATCCGTGAGCCTGGCCGCGCTGGATAACCTGGCCCGTATAGGGCAGATCAAACCCGAGCCGCGCAGCGATGCGGAAGTCAGGCGCATGCTGGCGATGGCGCGAACACGCCTGAGCGATGCCGGGCTGAGCAAGCTTTCCCTGGAAGGCCGCTTCACCAGCGCTTATAACGCTGAATACGAAGGATTTCTCGATGTGGAGGAAAGCGTCGTCGCCGAGTTATGCGCCGTTGTCTCCGGCTTAATCGACGATGTGGCCAGGCTTACAGACGCATGACCCGGCAAACCTGACCCAGAGCAAAACGCCCATGCCCGCCCCGACCCGACTCATCGAGCTCGTCGCCCGCTTCCGCGAGCAGCTTGATGACTACAAGCGCGGCCAATACAACGAAACCCAACTGCGGCGCGATTTTCTCGACCCCCTGTTCACGCTGCTGGGCTGGGACGTGGACAACCGCGCCGGCTACGCGGAGAGCTTCCGCGAAGTCGTGCACGAAGATGCCGTCAAGGTCGGCGGCACCACCAAGGCGCCCGACTACAGCTTCCGCATCGGCGGCCGGCGGCTGTTCTTTCTCGAAGCGAAGAAACCATCGGTATCCATCAAGCAGGACATTGCCCCCGCCTACCAGTTGCGTCGCTACGCCTGGTCGGCCGGGCTGCAATTATCCATCCTCTCGGACTTCGAGGAATTCGCGGTTTACGACGGAGCGCTCAAGCGCATGAAGCCCGAACAACACAGGGCATATTTGGGGAGACAGCATGATACGAATCTTACTGCTTGGGCTGGCAATGGTCAGCCTCGCGCATGCCGCAGGCATCGAGTCCTTTTCTCCACAGGGCGAAGTCAAAGGCATACGCCAGGTATCGGTGCGATTCACCGACGAGATGGTGCCGCTGGGCGACCCCAGGCTGCCCGAACCCTTCGATATCGACTGCAAGGAAAAAGGCGGCGGCCACTGGGTGGACGGCAGGAACTGGGCCTATGACTTTGAACGCGATCTGCCGGCCGGGGTACGCTGCAGCTTCACGCTCAAGCCGGGCGTCAAGACTCTCAATGGCGTGGCGCTCGATGCCCAGTCATTCCAGTTCAGCACCGGGGGCCCCGCGATCCTTGCGTCCGAGCCGGAGGAAGGCAACGAAGGCATCGATGAAAATCAGATCTTCGTGCTGGGCCTCGACGCGCCGCTCAAGCCTGAAAGCCTGAACAACCGGGTCTGGTGCGTGGCCGATGGCATCGCCGAGAAGATTCCTGCGCGTTTGGTGGATGCGAAGACCCGCCAGACGGTGCTGGCGCACAGTGGCAATTTCTTTAACCAGTATCTGGAAATCCTGGACCGGCAAGGCACGCGCCTGTTCAGCCTCACGCTGCCGGGCGGCACGGTTCAGGAAAAGCTCATGCGCCAGGCGAGCCAGCCCGACGCTCCGGTGGCGGTGTTGCAGTGCGCCCGCAGCCTGCCGCAGGACGCCAAGGTGTCCCTGGTCTGGGAACCCGGCATCGAATCCGCCAGCGGCGTGCCGGTTTCGACCCTGCAAACGCTGGCCTTCAAGACGCGCCCGGCGTTTACCGCGAAGCTGAGCTGCGAGAAGACCAATGCGAAAGCGCCGTGCCTGCCCATCCTGCCCATGCAGCTCGCGTTTACCGCACCGGTCGCGATCGACAAGGCGCGGCGAATTGCGCTGGCGGGTGGGGGAAGAACCTGGCGGCCGCAAATCAGCGCCGACGATCGCAAAAGCGGATTCACCCAGCAGCTCGAATTCAAGAGCCCGTTTCCCGAGGCTGCCGCACTCACGCTAAGGCTGCCCAAAGGCTTCAAGGATGACGCAGGCCGGCCGCTCGCCAACGCGGGCAAATTCCCGCTCAGCGTCAAGACCGATCTGGCTCCGCCCCTGGCCAAATTTGCTGCGGACTTCGGCATAGTGGAAAAGAACGCCGACCCCATGCTACCGCTCACCCTGCGCGCCGTCAGCCCGCTGACCCAGAGCCATGCGGTGTTGAGTGCCAAGGAACTGGTGACGCAAAAGCCGCTGGAAGTCATCGCCTGGATGAAACGCATACGCGACATGTCCACCAACGACTATGGCGAATTCGACGACAAGCTCGGTTACCGGCCGATCACCCGCTATGGCGCGGAAACATCGATATTCGGGCCACAGCACAAGATTCAGGCCTTTCCACTGCCCAAGCCGCTCCCGGAGCGCGAGACGGAAGTGATCGGCATTCCCCTCAAGACAGCGGGCTTCCATGTGCTTGAAGTCGCCAGCCCGCGCCTGGGCGAAGCCCTGATGGCGAAACAACAGCCCTATCACGTACGCGCCACCGCGCTGGTCACCAACCTGGCGGTGCATTTCAAGCTGGGACGCGAATCTTCACTGGTCTGGGTGAGCGCGCTGGATAGCGGCAGGCCGGTGGAAGGCGTCGATGTCGCCGTACGCGATTGCGGCGGGGCCATACACGCGCAAGGCAAAACGGACAGAAACGGATTGTTGCGCATCGCGGAAGAGCTGCCGGATGTCAATACGCTGCCCGGCTGCCTGAACACCTGGGACCGGCAGTATTACGTCACGGCATACAAGGACGGTGATTTCTCCTTTGTCCTGTCAAACTGGAACGAAGGCATTTCAAGCTGGCGCTTCAATCTTTATAACAACCGCTGGCGAGGCCCCTATATCGCCCATGCCATCCTGGACCGAAGCCTGTTGGGCGCCGGAGAAAGCGTGGACATGAAGCTGATCGTGCGCAGGAAATCCGCAACGGGCTTTGCTTTCGTGGACAGATCCAGGCTATCCAGCGAAATCATCCTGCAGCATAACGGAAGCCAGGATGAGATCAGGTTGCCGGTGAAATGGGATTCGGCGGGCATCGCCGAACTCAGCTATGCGATACCCAAGGAAGCCAAGCAGGGTCAGTACGAAATCCTGATTCCGCACAGCTTGAGGGGCCGCAACGACGAGCGTCTCGATGCGGGCTCATTCCGCGTCGCGGCCTACCGGGTGCCCAGCATGCGCGCCACGCTCAGCGGCCCGGGGGAAGCGATGGTCAATCCGTCCAGACTCAGCGTGGATGTGGCGCTCAGTTACCTGTCAGGCGGAGCGGCGAGTTTCGCGCCGGTCAAACTGCGCGGCCAGTTGCAGGACAAGACCCTGAGTTTCGCCGGTTATGAAGGTTTCGCGTTCGCCAATGGCGCGGTCAAAGCCGGGCGCGAAGATGAAGGCGAGGACTGGCACATCGGCAGCTACGACGTGGATGAGGAAGACAATGCCACGCCGAACACGCAGGCCATCAAGACGCAGGCTTTCAAGCTGGATGCGGGCGGCGCCGCGCGCGCAGACATTACCGAACTGCCGAAAAGCGCAACGCCGCGCGACCTGCTGGCCGAGCTTGAATATCGCGACGCAAACGGCGAAACCCTGACTTCCGCCACCCGCATCCCGCTCTATCCTTCCGCGGTGCTGCTGGCGGTCAAGCCGGATTCCTGGGTGCTGTCCAAGGACGGACTCAAGTTCGTGGTCCAGGCCGTGGACATCCACGGCAAGCCTGCCGCGGGTGTGGAGGTGAAAACCGAAATCCTCAGGCGCGACTGGTATTCCTACCGCAAGCGCCTGATCGGCGGCTTCTATGCGTATGCGCATGGGCGCGAGGTCAGCAAGGTCGCCGATGCCTGCTCGGGCAAGACCGACGACCTGGGCCGTCTCGGCTGCACGCTTAAATCGCCTGCCACCGGCGACCTCATCCTGCAGGCGCGGGCGAAGGACGCCGCCGGCAATGATTCGGTCGCCCACGCCGACACCTGGGTGCCGGGCGGCGATGGCTGGATCAACGCTTCCGACAATGACCGCATGGATCTGGTCCCCGAAAAGCGCCGCTATGAAATCGGCGACACCGCAAAGCTGCGCATGGCCATGCCGTTTGCCTCCGCCACCGTGCTGGTGACGGTGGAGCGCGAGGGCGTGCTGGATGCCTGGGTGACCGAAGTGAAGCGCGACCAGCCGGTGATCGAGGTGCCGATGAAGCCCAATTACGGGCCGAACATCTTTGTCAGCGCACTGGCCGTCCGCGGCCGCATCGCCGATGTTGCGCCGACCGCGATGGTGGACCTGGGCAAGCCGGCCTTTCGCATGGGCGAAACCGAAATCGCCACCGGCTGGTCCGGCCATGCGCTGGACGTAAAAGTTACTACCGACAAGCCGGTGTACCGCGTCCGCGAAACGGTCAAGGCGCACATCCGCGTCACCCGTCCGGATGGCAGTCCGGCGAAAAATGGCGAGGCCGCCGTGGCGGTCATCGATGAAGGCCTGCTGGAGTTGCAGCCCAATGACTCATGGAAACTGCTGGATGCGATGATGGCCCGGCGCGGCATCGAAGTGGAAACCAGCACCGCGCAGATGCAGGTGGTCGGCAAGCGCCATTACGGGCGCAAGGCAGTGCCGCACGGCGGCGGCGGCGGCCGGCAATCGGTGCGCGAACTGTTCGATACGCGGGTGTACTGGCAGGCGCGCATCAAGCTCGACGACAAGGGCGAAGCGGACCTGAGCTTTCCGCTCAATGACAGCCTCACCGGCTTTCGCGTCGTCGCGGTGGCGAGCGTCAACGTGGGCCGCTTCGGCACCGGAGAAGCGCGCATCCAGACCCGGCAGGATCTGATCGTGCAATCCGGCCTCGCCCCGGTGGTGCGCGAAGGCGATGTGTTGTCGGCTTATTTCACAGTGCGCAACAGCGCCGACCATGCGATGAAAGTTGAACTGAAACCCACCCTCACTGGACTGCCCGATCCGGCCCCG
This sequence comes from uncultured beta proteobacterium, assembly GCA_963746955.1. Lineage (GTDB taxonomy): Bacteria > Pseudomonadota > Gammaproteobacteria > Burkholderiales > Thiobacillaceae > DASQBT01. The sequence goes on from CAVVDR010000007.1 coordinate 94,913, forward strand.
CAAACCGTGGAGCTGAATGCCGGGCAAGCGAAAGAGATCGCTTTCCCGCTACGTGTCCCACTGGGCATCCACCAACTGACCTGGCAGGTCACGGCTACGGAAATCGGTGGCGACGCCATCGATCGCATGAAGCTGACGCAAAGCGTGATCGAAGCCGTCCCGGTGCGAACGTTTCAGGCGACGCTGCTGCAGCTCGACAAGCCGCTGTCCATGGCCACGCAGATTCCCGCCGACGCCGTACCTGGCCGCGGCGGCGTCGGTTTGAAGCTTCAGGCCCGATTGGCCGATGGCCTGCCGGACTTGCGCGATTACATGGCCCACTACCCATGGACTTGCCTCGAACAGCAGGCGTCGGTGGCCATCGCCCTGCAGGATGAAGCGCAATGGAATCATGTCGCGCAGCGCCTGCCGCTCTACCTCGACCGCGACGGGCTGGCCAAGTACTGGACCGATCTGCGGGAAGGCAGCGACACGTTGACGGCGTACCTGCTGAGCATTGCGAGGGAGGCCGGTTACAGCATTCCGGACGACGCGCTCGGGCGCATGATCCAGGGCCTGAGCAATTTCATCCAGGGCCGCGTGGTGCGCGGCTCGGCGCTGAACACCGCGGACCTGGCGGTGCGCAAGATTGCCGCAATGGAAGCGCTGTCGCGTTATCCGGACAAGATCCAGATCGACGCGAACTGGCTGGGCAGTTTCAGCATCACGCCCAATCTGTGGCCCACCACCACCCTGCTGGACTGGATCGCCCTGCACCAGCGCGTGGCCAGCCTGCCCGAGCGCGAGGCCCGGATCAAGGAAGCGACGACGATCCTGAGGAGCCGGCTGAATTTTTCCGGCACGGTCATGACATTTTCCACCGAGCGCACCGATGCCTGGTGGTGGCTGATGTGGAATGGCGACGTCAACGCCAGCCGCCTGCTGCTGGCCGCGAATGACGACCCCGAATGGAAAGACGACATCGGCCGGCTGGTGCGCGGAACCCTGTCGAGGCTGCAGCAAGGCCGCTGGCACACCACGGTGGCGAATGCCTGGGGCGTGCTGGCGCTGAAGAAGTTCTCCGCGCTGCACGAGGCCGTGCCGGTGAGCGGCAAGACCAGCGCCGAACTTGCGGGGAACTTCTTCGCCACTACCTGGGACAAGCCCGAAGCCCAAACCCTGTTGCCCTGGAGCGATCAGCCGGCGGTGCTCAAACTGGAACATACGGGCCAGGGCAGACCCTGGGTCACCGTATCGAGTTTTGCCGCCATTCCGCTCAAACAGGCGCTGAACGCCGGCTACCGCATCGAACGCAGCGTCACGCCCATCGATGCGCAGTCACCAAAGGCCTGGCATCGGGGCGATGTCTATCGCGTGACCCTGAACGTCGATGCCCAGACCGACATGGGCTGGGTGGCGCTGATGGATCCCATCCCGTCCGGCGCGACCATACTCGGCACCGGGCTGGGACGCGACTCGGCCATCCTGTCGGGCGGCGAAAAACGCGAAGGCTGGGTCTGGCCCGCATACGAGGAACGCCGGCACGACAGCTTCCGCGCCTATTACACCTGGGTGCCGAAAGGCCAGTTCAGCGTGCAATACACCGTGCGGCTCAACAACGATGGCCGGTTCCAGATGCCACCCACCCGGGTGGAAGCCATGTACGCGCCGGAGCTGTTCGGCGAGCTGCCGGTGGACGAGATGGTGGTCAAGCCATGAGGCGAGCGTTGGCAGGGTGCCTGTTTGCGCTTGGGCTGGCCGCCAGCGCAACGGCTTGCGCCTCACTCAGCTTCGAGGCCGTCAAGGCTCAGCATCGGCCATCCGAAGCCTGGCTCCTTGACCGTCATGGCCACCTTCTGCAGACCATGCGCATCGATGAGTCGGTGCGCCGCCTGCCCTGGGTCAAACTTGAAGCCCTGTCTCCCGCCATGCAGGAAGCCCTGATCGCCTCCGAGGACAAGCGCTTCTATGAACACCACGGCGTGGACTGGGAAGCAGTGCTGGGCGCGGCGTGGGACCGCCTGTTGAGCGACAGCCCGCGCGGCGCTTCCACCCTGACCATGCAGCTTGTGGGGATGCTGGATCCCGCACTGGAGCGGCACGGCGATGGTCGCAGCGTGGCGCAGAAATGGCATCAGATGCAGGCGGCGCGCGAACTGGAGAAGAGCTGGAGCAAGGCGCAGATCCTTGAAGCGTATCTCAACCGCGTGCAGTTCCGCGGCGAGCTGTCCGGCATCGGCGCCGCCTCATGGGGGTTGTTCCAGAAGCACCCCTCCGGCCTCAACAAGGCCGAGGCCAGCCTGCTCGCGGCGCTGCTGCGCGGCCCCAACGCGGCGCCTGCCAAGGTAGCCGGGCGGGCCTGCGATGTCGCCGCCAAACTGTCCCCACCACGCCCTGCGTGCAGGACCATCACCTCGCTCGCATGGTCCACGCTGGTGGTGCGCCCGCGCATCCCGCTCGACCACCAGCTTGCGCCGCATCTCGCCCGGCAACTGTTGAAGCAGCCGGGACAGAGCATCAGGACCAGCCTCGATGCACACCTGCAAGACTTTGTGTTGACCACCCTGCAGCAACACCTCGCCGATCTCAAGGACCGGAACGTGGAGGACGGCGCGGTGATCGTGCTCGACAATCGCAGCGGCGAAGTGCTGGCCTACGTCGGCTCCAGCTACGCCACCTCGGATGCCCCGGAAGTCGACGGCGTGCGCGCACCTCGCCTGCCCGGCTCCACGCTCAAGCCTTTTCTCTATGGCCTCGCCATCGAGCGCCGGCAGCTCACTGCGGCGTCCCTGCTGGACGACTCGCCGCTATCCCTCGAAACCCCAGGCGGACAGTACCTGCCGCAAGACTATGAGCACGATTACAAGGGCTGGGTATCGCTGCGCACTGCACTGGGTTCGTCACTCAACGTGCCGGCGGTGCGCACCCTGGTGCTGCTCGGACCGGAAGCCTTCTACACCCGGCTGAAACGGTTGGGTTTCTCCACGCTGGATCGGGATGCCGACTTCTACGGCTATTCGCTGGCACTGGGCGGCGCCGAAGTGACGCTGTTCGATTTGACCAATGCCTACCGCACCCTGGCCAATGGCGGCAGCTACTCCCCTCTCCGCCTTTCGAGGGGGAGAGGACCCAGGGGTGAGGGGGATTTGAGCAAGCGCGTAACCGCAAACCAGCGCCGAGTCTTTTCCCCTGCCGTGGGCTGGATCATCGGCAACATCCTGTCCGACCCCGAAGCGCGCGCGCTGACCTTCGGCTTCGACAATGCGCTCACGACGCACGGCTGGGCCGCGGTCAAGACCGGCACCAGCAAGGACATGCGCGACAACTGGTGCGTCGGATTTTCTGATCGTTACACCGTGGGCGTGTGGGTGGGCAATGCCTCGGGCGAGCCCATGCACGATGTCTCGGGCGTCAGCGGTGCGGCGCCGGTATGGCAGGCCGTCATGAACCGGCTGCACGAAACCGCGATCAGCCGCCCGCCGCATCAGCCCCGCGGAATCGTGCTGCAACGCGTGCGCTACGAACCTGCCGTCGAGCCGCCCCGGCGCGAAGGCTTCCTGCCCGGCACGGAGATGAGCCTGGTGGCCCTGCCTTCAATCGAAGCCGCGCATCCGCGCATCACCGGCCCGGGCAACGGCGCCATTCTCGCGCTCGATCCGGATATCCCGGCGGGCCGGCAGATCATTCGCTTCGCGGCCAGACCATCGCGGCCCGACCTGATCTGGCAGGTGGACAACGAAGCCGCGAGCGCCGACGCGGATGGCAGCCTGCACTGGCAGCCCGTTCCAGGCGCGCACACCATTGTGCTGCTGGATGAAGAGAACAAGCCGCTGGATGAAACCAGGGTGGTGGTCAAAGGGAGATTGGCCCCGGTTGCCAGCCGGCGCTGACGAGTGATTGACCCGCGTTGAAGAGTCAAGGAGGAACGGCTTCAGTGTCAGGTGCGTCTCTTGTTCGGCCGAACCGGCCACAGGCGATTTTCCAAAGACGTAGTTGGCGCTTCCCTTTTGAACGGCCACTCCCGGCAAACCTGGCATTGCGCTTTCGACCATTGAAGGCCGATTACCTGTGCGGGGCGACGCCAACACAGCGGGCATCGACTGGCCGATCAGATTAGTGAGCTTGCCACAATCGTCCCTGGCATCGCCGGCCGGCCCATGCCATAGTTACGTGAAGTAGTAGGAGGAGACGATGGCAGCGCCGGAAGTACAAGCTACAGCCGCAGCTGAACAGGTGCGGACCGTCGGCACCGTTCGAAACCCCGGCGAACCACTGCGATTTGCCAATATCGAGCCGTTGGTCGGGTTCATCGCGGAATCCACTAAGGGCGGCCAAGCGGCCAAGGTATGGACTCGGCTTGCCCTCACGTCGGATGAGCCGCTCTTTCACCGGCTCGTCGAGAACCTAGACGGTGTCATAACTCACATGGCGCAGCAGGCGGGAACGGCGGCCAATTGTCGCCGAGCTGACACCGTGTTGCTTGTCCTCTGCTTAAGGAAGTAATGGTTCGTTTGCCCGGGAGAAGCCGGTCGCCTCCAAAACTGGCTTTCACAGCTAAGGTAAGTCGCATGACTCGGCTAGCGACCTGATTCGAGTTGGAAATTGAGTGGGGGCGACGGACACCTCGGGTTACCGTCTACACCCGCTAATGCTGTGGTGTCCTTTCGTCGACAATTCTGAGCAAATGGGAAGCGAGAACTGCAACCTCGCGTGCCGCTGCAGCATCTACATTTACTGAGCGATGGGACTGGGAATTCTTGTAATAGCCAATTGCGCCGGCAAACAGATGGGATAGCGCTAGTCGCTCAGGCTGTGGTTCTTGCTGATTGGTCAACGGTCCGTCGGTGGGGTCGAAGGCCTTCCGCATTAGTTCCACGCCGAAGTCAGTCATGGCGAATTGCCCTGCGGCGCGCACGCGTATTTCGATGGTTCTTAGCGCCTCGAACACCGCAGTGTCGTACTCACCACGGGCTAGGCAAAGCCACACACGATCAGCAATGGCCGGATGAAGTAACGCCTTGGGAAAAGCTGCTGCTTGCTTAAAGGATTCGAAATTGCCGTCTGCCGCGATTTTCGCCCCTTGCGGCGTGAGTTCATGCCAACCGTTGTTACCGTTTGTTCCGGCTTGTGGAATAACTAGGCCATTCCTTTGCAACCAATTCCATGCATGATTCAGCGCGGTCTCCGCGGCTTGCTTCTTGTTTTGAGCGTATCCCTTACTGTGGTCGTTATTCGGACCGTGCACCTGTTGGAAAATTGCCTGGGGGTGAACCACCCCATTCTGTTGTGCGTCTTTTGCTAAGCTGAGAACCACTGGCGCGAGATCCTCTGGCGCAAGCATAAGCAGCAAGTCTGGATCAGGGAATATTTCTGTAAGATTGGCCATGAAGTCCCTTTATTGGCAAACGTCGTCTAAGTTTAACGCTCAAATGCAAAGTCCGCCCCGGGGTCAAAAGCGCCATATGAAGTTCTTCGCGAGCGGCGCTCAATCCAAAGCACCGACCACCTCTTGGGCAGATCGCCAGCGGCAGCAAAGGCCGATCGCCCACCGTTTCCATGAAGTCCAGATTGCATTTGGGGATGTTCGCCCCTCCGTCGCCCACACCCACAAGAGATCGCGCGTTCAGAAATTCATCAAGAAGGGAAACGGCGCCAGCCACGACGGTTTTCGCGGTTTGACCTGCTCGACCACCGCCTGGCTGGCCGGACCTTCGACATCCTCTACCCCACTCCCGCTACGCGCAGCCGGTAGTCGCCCGGCTTGGGCTTGGACAACGTAGCGCCGACCCAAGACAAATCCGACAGCAAGACTGATGACCTTGTGCATTCCAATGCACCCACATGCCAGCTATTGGCACGGGCGACAGGTCGCTGCTACCATTTATCTACTGCAGGTCGCCAGGCTGACCATGGGCATAAGAAGGATGACGGCTGTTGAAGAACTTGAACGGATACCAGACCAAACAAATTCGTCCGCATTATCATCACCCAATTGCACATAAGACCTGAAGCCCCAGCCATGAATCAAGCAGCCATGCCCCGGGCGCGTTTGCCAGGACACCTCACGGGCACGTACGCATTACGCGATAGCGGTTGGAAATAAAATGTCGACTGCCTGGTGGCTTAACGTAACCGGTCTATGTTTTGTGACATTGGGCGCCGCACTGATGTACGTCTTTCCGCCTCGCAGCCCACGATTCACCGAAAAGGGGGAGCGGTTTGTTGAATTGCTCGGAAATCCATCTGTTCAACGCGTGCGCGTTTGGAAAAGCCAGCGTGTACTGTCGCGCATGGCGCCCGCCCTCTTGTTTGTCGGATTCCTGTTTCAACTCGTGGCCGCGCTGACGCAGCGAGCTTAGGGAACCGTCTGCGCGGTGATCGTCTGGTCCGGAGTCGGCATGATCGCCTGTGATCCCGGCGAGCAGCCCCTCGCTCTTTATCTGACCAGGGCCAGCAACTCCCCATAGCTCTGGCTGAACAGTTTCAGCCCTTCGTCCTGCAGGAGGTCTCCGACCTGATCCGGAGAAATGCCCAGCTTTTCCGCCTCCAGCCAGGCCTCGCGCGCCGAGTGCTGCGGGTCCAGCAGGCTTGCATGGGCATGACCGTGTCCCAGAAACGCGTCCAGCGTGGCATCCGGCACGGTATTGATGGTTTCCGGCCCTTCCAGTGGCTCGACATACAGCAAGTCCGGATAGGCTGGATTCTTGGTGCTGGTGCTGGCCCACAGGAGGTACTGGGGCCGCGCTCCGGCAGACGCCAGGTCGGCAAAATGCGGGCCGTGAAACAATTCCAGATAGCGTTCATAGGCCAGCTTGGCGGTCGCCAGCGCCAGTTTTCCGCGCAGGGCCAAGGCTGGCTGCGTACCCAGAACATCGAGGCGCTTGTCTGCGTGACTGTCCACCCGCGACAGGAACAGGCTGGCCACCGCCTTGATGCGATCAAGCGGCAGCCCCTGGTCGTGGCGCTTTTTCAGGCCGCGGATATAGGCTTCGAAGGTACGCAGCGTCTGGCGCACTGAAAAGAGCAGGGTGACGTTCACATTGATACCCTGTTCGATGAGGACTTCCAGGGCTTCCTGGCCCGCGGCCGTGCCCGGCACCTTGATAAGGACATTGGGCCGGTCAACCGCCTGCCGCAAATGTTTGGCTTGTTCCACCGTGGCCCGGGTATCGTTGGCTAGATCGGGGCTGACCTCCAGGCTCACATAACCGTCATCACCACGGCTCTTGTCAAACACCGGCAGAAACAGGTCGCAGGCAGCCTGGATGTCCGGAATCAGCAGGGACTCCAGCCGCGTCTGCGGCGAGGCGTCCATGGCTTTGGCCCGCGCCAGGTCCTCGCGGTAGCGCTCGCTGCCCACGATGGCCTTTGCAAAAATGCTGGGGTTGGAGGTCAAACCGCTGACGCCTTTGCTGACCAGTTCCTGCAAGCGCCCGGTTTGCAGCAGGTCGCGCGATAGGTTATCCAGCCAGATGCTTTGGCCGATTTCGTTCAGATGATGCAGATCATTCATGGTTTTCCCCATTCTCGCCGCTCAGGCGTGGAACATTGTGACCCGGCTCCGACCCTAACAGTTTAGTATTTCACTATCCATCCCGATGCCGACAGGATAATTCATGAGCGAACAATTCTCCGCCCTCGCGCAAGCCAAATCCACTCTGATCGATCTCGCCATCAAGTTTGGGCCCAAATTGATCGTCGCGCTGTTGATCCTGGTCGCAGGCTTCTATGTCGGGCGCTGGGTCGGTGGTCTTTTGGATCGCATGCTGATCAAACTGAATCTGGACGTCACCGTGCGTCAACTGCTGGTGCGCATTACGAGGCTCATGGTGCTGGTCCTGTTTCTCGTCATGGCCTTGCAGAACCTCGGGGTGGAATTGCTGCCCCTCATTGCCGGCCTCGGCGTGGCGGGCGCGGGCGTCGCCCTGGCCATGCAGGGCGTGCTGTCCAACCTGGCGGCGGGGTTCACCATCATTTTCATCCGGCCCTTCAAGGTGGGCGAATACATCTCCATCGCCAACGAGGAAGGGACGGTCGAAAAGATCACCCTGTTTTCCACCACGCTCAGCCATCTGGACTTGTCGCGCATCGTCATCCCCAATCGCAAGATCGCCGGTGAGATCCTGCACAACTACGGCGAACTCCGGCAATTGGGCCTAAGTGTGTCGGTCGCCTATGATACCGACCTGAACAAGGCCCTGGCTTCCATCCAGGAGACGCTGAGCGCCAACGTTCGGGTGTTGCAGGATCCCGCCGCATTGATCCAGATAAGCGCGCTGGCAGATTCCTCGGTCAACATCGGGGTGCGGCCCTGGGTGAAGGTGGATGACTATGCCGCGGCAATTGGCGAACTGAACAAGGCCATGGTGGAAACCTTGCGTGCGCGCGGCATCAGCATCCCGTTTCCACAGCGCGAAGTTCGTCTGCTGGGCAATACCGCGTAAAGCCAGTGCATTTTTGAGGAGACCGCCATGTCAGCTCGCGCCCTGAAACTGGGCCACGCCGTCATCAAGGTTCGCAGCCTGGAACGCTCGGTGCCGTTCTACCGCGACGCGCTGGGACTCAAGGAAGTCGCGCGTTACCGCAATGCCATGGTGTTCTTCAGTTGCGGCGAGAACCACCATGATCTGGGACTGATGGAAGTCGGATCCAGCGCGCCGGGCGTGATCGATCATGGCGTGGGTCTGTATCACCTTGCGTTCAAGGTAGGCGACAGCCTGGATGAACTGCGCGCATTTCGCGATCATCTGGCCGCCATGGGCGTACCGCTCACGGGACAATCCGATCACCGCGTCAGCCAGTCGCTTTACTTCAACGACCCGGACGGCATGATGATCGAATGCTATGTGGATGCCGATCCGGCGGTGTGGAAAGACGACCCCAACGCGGTTGCCCATGTTGGGCGGCTAGAGCTTTGACTGGGCACAAGAGAATCACGCCTGGCCAGTCTGTACCTTGCTCGGGCCTGCTAGCATTGCGACTTGTCCCGCGAAAAGAATCCGCGCAAATCAGGAGATCACGATGACCGCAACCAAGATCCTGCTCGACGAAAAAGACATCCCCACTCACTGGTACAACGTGGTGGCGGACATGCCCAATCGGCCGGCGCCGCCTTTGGGGCCGGACGGCAAGCCCGTCGGGCCGGAGGCCCTGGCGGCCATTTTCCCCATGGCTCTGATCGAGCAGGAAGTTTCATCCGAGCGCTGGATCCCTATCCCCGAGCCCGTGCGCGAAGCCTGGCGCCTGTACCGGCCGTCGCCCCTGTTTCGCGCCCATCGCCTGGAAGCAGCCTTGGGCACGCCGGCGAAAATCTATTACAAGTACGAAGGCGTTTCGCCCGCCGGCTCGCACAAGGTCAATACCGCCATCGCCCAGGCCTATTACAACGCCCAGGCTGGGGTCAAACGCCTTGCAACCGAGACCGGTGCCGGCCAGTGGGGCTCCAGCCTGGCTCTGGCCGGCCAGATGTATGGCATCGAGGTGCGGGTCTACATGGTGAAGGTAAGCTACGATCAGAAGCCCTTCCGTCGCTCCATGATGCAAACCTGGGGCGCCGAAGTGTTCGCCTCGCCGACCGACATGACGGAATCCGGCCGCAAGATTCTGGCCGAGGATCCGGATTGTCCCGGCAGCTTGGGGATTGCCATTTCAGAGGCGGTGGAGGAAGCCGCCGGCCGTCCCGATACCAACTATGCGCTGGGGTCAGTGCTCAACCACGTCTGCATTCACCAGTCCGTCATCGGCCTGGAGGCGAAGAAGCAGTTCGAGAAAGTGGGCGACTACCCTGACATGATCTTTGCGGCCTGTGGCGGCGGTTCCAATTTCTCCGGCGCGGCCTTCCCCTTCTTCGCCGACAAGGCTGCCGGCAGGAAAGTGCGCCTGGTCGCGGTGGAGCCAGCCTCCTGCCCCACCCTGACGCGCGGCCACTATGCCTACGACTTCGGTGACACTGCGGGCCTCACGCCACTGATGTTGATGTACACCTTGGGGCACGACTTCGTGCCTCCCGGAATCCATGCCGGCGGGCTGCGCTATCACGGCGATTCGCCCCTGGTTTCGCAGCTCTACAAGGAAGGCCTGATCGAAGCGATTGCGGTGCCGCAACTGGCCACCTTCGATGCCGGCGTGCAGTTCGCCCGCACGGAAGGCATCATCCCGGCACCTGAGTCCAGCCATGCCATTCGCGCCTGTATCGACGAGGCCCTGCGCTGCAAGCACAGCGGCGACCCCAAGACCCTGTTCTTCAACCTCTCCGGTCACGGCCACTTCGACATGGCTTCGTATGACGCCTACTTCGCCGGCAAGCTTCAGGACTACGCCTATCCCGAGCACGAGATCGAAGCCGCGTTGCATCGGTTGCCGAAGGTGGCAGCGTAAGCAGCGGAGAGGGGCCCCACGCAGCGGGGATCGGAGCGCCCGCGAACGCCGCCAGCCGCCGACGCGACGAAGCCTGAACCTGTACGCAGCCTGAGGCGGCGGCCGCCACAAACGGGGAGCGGCGCCGGGCGCTAAAGGCGGGAAGTGTGACCGTTCGCGAATGTCGCCAGCGGCCGGCTCGCGCGGGACGAAACTTCTATGGCGCAAGCGGTATGATGACTGCCCCCGCCAGCAGGAGGCCTATACCCACTGCCAGGACCGCGGGATTAACCTCCGTTACCCCGGCCCGCACCTGCACTGACGCCTGTTTGATTTCCAGTTCTGCTTGGCCCTCCTGTATCAACTCCAATTCATATTCGCCTGGGGCAGGGTTCGTCATCACCGGCAAAGCCACTTTGAACACCTCGGCAGGCGTCGCCTCAACCTGTATTGCCTGCACGGAGAACGTATGAGTTAACACGGTTTCGCCGTTCAAAACGACGCGGGCCTGATACCGATTGCGTGGCCTTTTGGGCGGGGAAAGCGTGGGCCCGTGAGTTGCCGTGAGATTGATGGTCAGCGTTATCGGCCCCATTACGGGCAGCAGATCGAACTTTGCGAGGGCCTGCGCACGCCGATCAGAAATCGGCTGCAAGGTCAGAGGCAGTTCGGTGATCTCCCTGCCGGTATAGAACCGCGTGTAGATGAAATATCCGGGCCCCAGAATCAGCCCCACAGTCAGCAAAACCCACCCGGCCGTTTTGTTCACGGCAATCTCCCTGTCATGTTCTTGAAGTTCGGGACAGTGATGTATCCCGGACTACCTGAACTATAGTGAGATCAGGCAAACCTGTCAGAAAAGGGGGTTCCCGATGAAAGCCTTGCACAAGATAGAACGATATCTGGATAAGCATCTCATCCCTTTCGATGTCGTTGCGCATCCGCACAGCCAGACCAGCATGGAAACAGCACGCGCGGCCAATATCGACGCATCGCGCATCGCCAAAGGCGTGTTGCTCGAAGGTGAGGACTGCTACATGGTGGCAATGATTCCGGCAGACAAGGAACTTCGCCTCGGCAAGCTCAGCCAGGATTACAGCAGCGAGCTCAACCTGGCGGAAGAAAAGATGGTCCGGCAACTGTTCACTGACTGTGAGTCAGGCGTGGTGCCTGGACTTCCGCCTGCCTGGGGCGTCGAGATGGTGTGGGATGACGCACTCATGGCCAAGCCCGATATCTATTTGGAAGCCGGCGACCACGAACGCCTTATCCATGTGGAGACCCGCTATCTGCGTGACCTGTTTGGCGACGCGCCGCACTGCAGGTTCACCCAGCCGCGTGCCCACCACTTGGGCTGGAACCAGCACTGAAGATGCTTTGGCGACCTCGATGCTTGCGGGCATGATTCGCAAGCATCCGTTGCGCTTTCCCGGATGCCCCGTTTCAGTCATAATGCAGCCTGTTTGCGCGGTGGTTCCAGTCTTGCTGCGCACTTCCAGTTTCTTCCCACTCCTCTGCCTGAGACTGGCGCCTTGTTGATCGAGGCGGCAGGCCGACACTTTTAAGGTTCTCCATGTCTTTCTCTTCTCTCGGCCTGGCCGATGAAATCGTGCGTGCCGTTACCGAGCGCGGCTATACCCTACCTACACCCATCCAGGTCCAGGCTATCCCGGCGGTCTTGTCCGGCGGCGACTTGATGGCCCGGGCACAAACGGGGACCGGCAAGACCGCCGGCTTTGTTCTGCCCATCCTCCAGCGCCTGGCCGATAAGTCTGTCAAGGGTCCGTCCAGCGGCAAGCCGCCCATTCGATCGCTGATCCTGACCCCGACCCGCGAGCTGGCGGCCCAAGTGGAAGAGAGTGTGCGGGCTTATGGCACGCATATGAAACTTACTTCCATGGTTATATTTGGCGGGGTCAATATCAACCCCCAGATCAGCCGCCTGAGAAGCCGGGTGGACATTCTGGTGGCCACCCCCGGCCGGCTGCTCGACCATGTGCAGCAAAAGACCGTGGACCTGTCGCAGGTCCAGATACTGGTGCTGGACGAAGCCGACCGCATGCTGGACATGGGGTTCATCCGCGACATCAAAAAGATCCTCGCGCTGTTGCCCAGGCAGCGGCAGAATCTGCTGTTCTCCGCCACCTTCTCCGATGAGATCAAGCAACTGGCGGCTGGCCTGCTGAATAATCCCGGTATTGATCGAGGTGGCCCAACCCAATGCCCCCGCAGACAACGTGGCACATACGGTCTATCCGGTGGACCGTGAGCGCAAGCGGGAACTGCTCGCTTATTTGATTCGCCACCGCAACTGGTTTCAGGTGCTGGTGTTCACCCGCACCAAGCATGGCGCCAATCGACTGGCGGAACAACTGGTGAAGGACGGCATCAAGGCGCTGGCGATCCACGGCAACAAGAGCCAGGCGGCCCGCACCCGTGCGCTGAAGGAATTCAAGACCGGCGACTTGCAGGTTCTGGTGGCGACTGACATTGCCGCGCGCGGCATCGATATCATCGATTTGCCTCACGTGGTCAACTACGAATTGCCCAGCGTGCCGGAAGACTACGTGCACCGCATTGGTCGAACCGGCCGCGCCGGCGCTTCCGGGGAAGCCGTATCCCTGGTGTGCGTGGACGAGCACAGACTGCTTAAGGATATCGAACGACTGATCAAACGCAGCCTGCCTATAGGATCGGTTGCCGGATTTGAGCCCGACCCCAATGCGCGGGCGCAGCCGATTCAGCAGCGGCAAGGGGCTCGCCCTCAAGGCTCTGTGCGGGGAAATGCGCCAGCGCAGGCCAGGCCGGGCCGGCCGGGTCAGGGGCCGTTCAAGGCGGCCAAGCCCGTACCGCCAGGAAACAACGCATCTGCTCGTCCGGCAGGCAAGCAGCCGCTGCGCAGCGCGGCCGGCAAGTCGCCCGGCCCTGCGTTGCAGCGCAGCGGCGCCAGAATACCCGTGGCGAAGGATTGTAGCTGAGGGTCTCGGGACTCCAGGCGCCTTTGGCAGCCTGACCCGGCATGGCTCAGCATCCTGACCCATGGAAAAAGTCCGCCTGTCCAAACGCATGTCGGAGCTGGGGCTGTGTTCGCGGCGGGAGGCGGATGCCTACATCGAACAAGGCTGGGTGTATGTGGACGGCGCACAGATCAGCGAGCTGGGCACCAAGATCTACCCCAACCAGACGATCACGCTCAATCGGGCCGCCCAGGCCCACCAGCAGGAGCGCGTCACCATCCTGCTCAACAAGCCGGTCGGTTATGTGTCTGGGTTGCCGGAGGACGGCTACCGCCCTGCCGTATCCCTGGTCAACAAGACCTCCAGATGGACGCAAGACAGGTCGCCCACCCGTTTCCATCCCAGCCAGATCAAGGGCCTGGCGCCCGCCGGCCGGCTCGATATCGATTCGCAGGGCCTGCTGGTGTTGACCCAGGTTGGCCGCATCGCCAAACAGTTGATCGGTGAGAACAGTCCGGTGGAAAAGGAATATCTGGTGCGGGTAGCGGGCAGCTTGTCAGACCGGGGGCTGCAACTGTTGAACCATGGCCTGGAACTGGATGGCCAGGCCCTCAAGCCCGCGCGGGTCAGCTGGGTGAATGACGATCAGTTGCGCTTCATTCTGCAGCAAGGCAAGAAGCGCCAGATCCGCCGCATGTGTGAACTGGTCAGCCTGAAGGTGTTGGGCCTCAAACGGGTACGCATCGGCCGCGTCACACTGGGCGCCTTGCCGGAAGGCCAGTGGCGCTATCTGGCGCAAGGAGAACGTTTCTGATGGACGAAGACAGCGCGGCTGCGTGTCCACTGCCAGTGCCTCCGGATTTCTCCGGCGTAAGCATTGTTGATCTGTGCCCTGAGCCTCGACCAAGCGATTATCGAGCAGCCATGGAACTGGCACGGATGGAGGCCACTGCGCGCCTTGAAGAACCCATGCTTCTGTCCTGGTATGACCGAGACCGGAATTTCGAAGCGCCCCAGCACGTGAGCGAATGCCACCAGGCTTCGGCCACGCCCGGCTATGTGGACTATGGCCTGAACCATGGCGCCCGGCTCATGATCAATATCGACTCCGGGCGCTTCGTGTTCTTCTACCGCGATGCCTTCCAGTTCTAAGCGCAAGCGATCAGCGCATGCTCAGCATCACCCAGAACAGACGCCGGGCGAATTCGGCCTTGCGCGCGGCGTCGGTCCCCTCGCCATGCGACGTCAGCATGCTGGAGGCAACGGCCTCGTTCATGTTTGTCGCCTGCGACTTAGCCAGCCGCGTGGAAGACTTTTTCGCCGAAGCCGTGGCGACACCGGTATTGCGCGCAGGCTGGGCCCTGGCGGTAATCTGGTTTCCGACCAGATCGCGTGCGTGGGCAGGGGTGGTCGTATAGAGTGCGCCCAACAGACTGGCGGCAGCCACCAGGACCATGGGAAAATTGAGGGGGGATGAATTGATGTGCATGACAGTCTCCTTCGCGTTGAGGGGTAGGTGTTCGCAGCTTATGTCTTCATCGCCCGCGGGATAAGCAACCGGGTTCCAACCTGGTGGGGATACCGGGTGGGCCAACCCGGTTGCGCTTGCCGTACCGGTATTCGTTGGCCGCTGGTTGTCATGCCCATGACACTCAGGTCTAATTCTTGTTAACACACCCTTAGGACAACAGCCTGTGCTCTATCCCGGCCTTTACAGCAAATTGGAAAGAGCGCGCTGGAGCATGGAGTCGGACGTCAGCTGGGCCGGCTTTGATTCCGCGCTGCTTACCGACGAGCAGGCATTGACCATCAAGATGAACGCGATCACCGAATGGTCTGCGCTGCCTGCCACCGAAATGTTTCTACGCGACAACCGGCATGACAGCGACTTTTCCGCCTTCATGTCGATCTGGTTCTATGAAGAGCAAAAGCATTCGCTGGTGTTGATGGAGTACCTGCGCCGCTTCCGACCCGATCTGGTACCCAGCGAAGAGGAACTGCATCAGGTGCGGTTTGAATTTGACCAGGCGCCGCCGCTGGAAACGCTGATGCTGCACTTTGGCGGCGAAATCCGTTTGACACGGTGGTACTTGCGGGCTGCCGACTGGCATACCGAACCGGTTATCAAGCAGATTTACCAATTGATCGCAGCTGACGAGGCGCGCCATGCAGGCGCGTATTACGGGTATATGGAGAGAGCGGTGCAGCAGGCTGGGGACGTGGCCCGGCTGGCCTTTGCCAAGATTGGCGTGCTGATGGCGGGTGCGGCGCGCAGCAGCAAGCCCGTGCATCCGACCAATCTGCATGTCAACGCCAGCCTCTTCCCGCGCGATACGGTTCAAAGCCGGTTACCGGAGCCGGAATGGCTGGAACGCTGGCTGGAAAGCCAGATCAACTTCACCGACCAGCATGAGCGCCGAGTCATGTCCATCATTCTGGCCAAGCTCGCGACCCTGCTGGGCGTGGAGTTTCCCAACGTAAAAAGCCTGCGCCAGTACCGCCGCGATCTGGCCCGGCAGTTGCAGGCTGCTTAGGACAGCCCGAACGCCAACCAGGCCACCCCAACCCGGTTGGTCTCAAGATTCCCAGTCCTGGACCGCTTACTCATGCGACGGTTGCGGAAGCGAAACCAACCTGGTTGGTGACAATTCCGTTGCCAATGACTAAACTTGCAACTCGAGCTGCCTAACAGGAGTTCACATGGCCTACCTGCAGAACAAATGGCGCGATTACACCCGCCAGCCCAATCCGCCCCGCCACTACACCAATCAGCGGGAGTTTGAAGCTGACTGGATTTACGCCCTGCGCCGCCGATACGCGCTGTCGCAGGAAGCCTTGGCGGCCATGGCCAGCGTATCCGTGACTACGGTACAGAACTGGGAAAACCCGCGCTCGGCCAAGGCTATTGCCGAGCACAACCAGGGCCGGCTCAAGGACATTGAGCGGGATTTGTGGATCCGGGCCCATGTCACCTTGTTGGAACCCTGTCCTCCCACGGTCAAGGCGCTGTATGACCTGATGAGCGCCGGCAAGGACGAGAGCGCCCAAGCTCTGGCGGCTTACCTGGTGGGCTCTCTGGCTGAAGGGCATCCGGAACGCCCCAGGCTGCTGCACTGGGCCAGCCTGACTCACAGCATCGCGGATCCCGACTCTGCCAAGGCGCAGGAATTTGGCCGGCAGGCGCTGGACGCAGTGGGCCGCAGCGACAACCGCCTGTCCGCCGCGATCGAGAATGAAATCCTCGGTTTCCAGATGGAGGACCTGTTGAAACTACCCGCCAGCCCCCAGAAGGTGCGTCAGGGAGAGAACATCAAGGCCGCCTGCGAGCGTCTGTTCGAAAAAGACCAGCAGCCGGCCTACCTTTGGAATGCACTGGAAGTGAGTTGCCGCACGCCCCTGTCACAGGAGGAAATTTTCCGCGGAGTCAGCCGGCTTCTGGCATTACTGGATGCAAGCATGGTAGAGCGGCGCATCCGAACCGAATCCGCTTTCGAACAGGCCCGGCCGGTGTTGACCACCACCGGAACCCTCAACTGAGTGCCAGGATGACTAGGGGAACCACCGTGAAGATGATTCAACTTTCCACCCTGACCGTGCTGCTGGTAGCCGGCTTGTCCGGATTGGCCTGGGCGAACACGCCCACCGCCGAACCCAGCCAGCCAGTTGTGGAATCCGTATCCAGTACGCCGCAACCAGAGCTTGCCCAGCCCGAGCAGCCGCAAGATCAGGGCAAGACCTACTATGTTTGGGACCGGGTTGGCAAACCGATGGGCATGGAGACCTTCTTTATCTGAGCTCCTGCCACTCATCCCCTAACCCTCGCCCCCTAAACGGGGCGAGGAGAGAAAGCCACTCCTCACCTTCTCGATTCGGATCAAGGCCTTTTCCAAGTTGGACTTGGGAGCTTCTTCATTCTTCGAGCGCTGCTAACGCCCCACTCTGCTCTCGAACCAGGCATATCGTGCGACGGATGAGCCTCGTACGCCCACCAAGTTTCGTCCGCACACCAAGCAGCTCGACCCAAAGGCGCAGCTTCGGAAGTCGCTGGGTACTCACAACGATAACCTTCCTGAGCCACAGGCCAGATTGGAACCGACTCCTAAAAAAAGCGCGCAATCCGCGCTCCCCGCAAAGCGCATTGAAGCCGCCGCCGCTCAAGCCTGCACCGTGCTTGCGACCGAGACTGGAGAGGCGATCGACGACGAACCCAATCCTTACCTCAGTAACACACGTCGCAGCGGTCTTGCTCAAGTACGCTCACGGCTTAACTACGCGCGCCGTCCGCGATGCCGCTTCCAACATAAGCAACTTGTCGAGTTGCTGCCGGACATGCTCCAAGGCAAGCCCCATTCGTCATTACTGAAGCCTCTATTGCCACTCCATCTTTTCGCGCCTAGAGTGTGGCGGATTTCCACAACGCCAAGGACAGAGCATGGATCTCAACGTAATGGTCAAGCCCGCAGGGGTCGGCGCCGCCACCGCCGCAGGATATGTATTGGGCGCAATCTGGTATGCACCGCCCGTATTCGGCAACAGCTGGATGGCTGCCTTGGGCAAGACCAAAGAACAACTCGGAAGCCCGGCAAAGGCCATGGGCCTGACCCTGATCACCTGCCTGATTTCAGCCTGGGTACTGGCTGTCATCCTGGCCCGCGCCGGAGTAGGCTCCGCCATGGGTGGTGCGTTAGCTGGGGTGGGCGTCGGCCTGGGTGTCTACGGGTTGAACCTCTATTCGGACAGCCTGTTTGCCGGCATCCCTCTGCGCCTCATTGTCATTCAGTCCGGCTATCGCGCTTGCCAATATGCACTCATGGGTGCCATTCTGGGTGCATGGCGGTGACATGAAGAAACTGCTGCTGTCCCTTTGCCTGTTTGCCGCGCCCGCCCTGGCGAATCAGCCCGACATGATCCCGGTCAAACAGATCAGTCTGGAGTTGGCCCGCGACATCGCCATGAAGGCAGTCGAAGCGTGCCGCCGTTCCGGCTACAACATTTCCGCCGTGGTACTTGACCGGGCAGGCAACATTCAGGCGGCACTGCGCGACACCCTGGCCGCGCCCTACACGCTGGAGATATCCGAACGCAAGGCGGGCACGTCCATCATGTCCGGCATTTCCAGCGGCGACCTCCGCAGCGCCAGGGCGGATATCCGGACTGAACTTGACCACATTCACGGCTTGATACTCATCGACGGTGGGCTGCCCATTCAGGCGGGCGGCAGTCTGATCGGCGCGATAGGAGTCTCCGGTGCCCCCAGCAGCGACAAGGACGAAGACTGCGCCGCCAAGGCCCTGGAAGCGGTACAGGAAAGGCTGGAATTCACCGACTGAGGAACGGCGACCCAATCAATCCGGTCTTATTAGTACCGCCACGTCGACGCGCGATCGCGTTTCCATACTCCGGCCCATGAAGAAGTTCATCGCATCCTGTCTCTTCCTCGCGGCCCTGCCCGCATGGGCCAGCCGCCCCGGAATCGTGGCGCTGGCGGCGTCCGCCAGGCCTGAGGCGTACTGGTCATTCTGGCTCGGCGAGAATCCCGCAGGCTACCGGCAAAAGATGCTCGCAGTTGTCCATGCTTACCTGCTCAACGCCGGGTCAGACACGCGCGTGATCGAGTTGACCGACCCATCGCTGCCGGACCAATTCAATCGCGACCAGGCACCGTGGCCGCGACATCAGGCTGTGTGCCGCGACACCGGCGCCGACGCTATCTTGTCGTTGCGGGTGGAAGATCCGTTGCCAGTTCTTTCTCCCTGGCAGGCGGACCTGTTCAACAATCGTGGGGCTGAAGTGGCGAGCGCCCATTGGCCCAATCTATATTTGATCGCCTATGACTGTTCGGGTGGCAACCGCTCGAACGAGCACGTGAACCTGTCGCCCAGGACGTCAGACCAATTCGTGTTCGAAACCGACCTGCTTGCATACACCGGCGCATTTTGGGATCGGGCCCTGGCGCGCTTCACCCTCGAGCATGATCGACCCTAGCGCATGACTGCCGGCCTGCTGCTGTATTGCCGCGCAGGATTCGAGAAGGAATGCGCGCAGGATATCACCCATGCCGCCGGGCAACTGGGCGTGGCCGGTTGGTGCAAGGCCGGAACGGACACCGGCTACGTGCTGTTTTACCCAAGCGAGCAAGCCGGGTTTGAGGTACTGCAGAAGCGGCTGGCATTCTCCACGTTGATGTTTTCCCGCCAGATGGTTTTCGTAACCGGGCCCCATGGCGATTTGCCGATCGGAGACCGGGCGACGCCGCTGCTTGTTGCCGCACGCAACTGGCGTTCGAACTTCTCTGCACTCTGGCTGGAAACTGCGGACACCAATGACGCCAAGGAAACCCTGGGCTTTTGCCGCAAGTTCGAGCCCCATTTGAAGCGCGCCCTGGAGCAGGCCGGCCTGCTCAGGGAAAGCAGGATCTCGCCCCGGCTGCATGTTTACTTTCTCGATTCCAGCACCGCCTACGTCGGCTATTCCCATCCCGGCAACAGCAGCAACTGGCCGATGGGCATCCCCCGCCTCAGGATGCCGCGTCAGGCACCCTCGCGCTCGACCCTGAAACTGGCGGAAGCCATCAGCGAATTACTCACCTCTGCGGAACAGGAAAAACTCCGCGCCGGGCAACGGGCCGTCGATCTGGGCGCAGCGCCCGGGGGCTGGACCTGGCAACTGGCCAGCCTCGGTATCCGGGTGCTGGCGGTGGACAACGGGACCATGGCGCGATCCGTGCTGGACACCGGCTTTGTCGAGCACGTGCGGGCAGATGCTTTCACCTTCCGCCCGCGCCGCCCGGTGGACTGGCTGGTGTGTGACGTGGTCGACAAACCGGCCCGGATTGCTGATCTCGTCGGCCGCTGGTTTGAGCGCGGCGATTGCCGCAATGCGATCTTCAACCTGAAACTTCCCATGAAACGGCGCTACGAAGAAACCCGCGCGTGCATCGAGCACCTGTCCGCCAGACTCGAGCGCCTCGAGCGCGCCACCCGACTCGGGGCGCGGCAGTTGTTCCATGACCGGGAGGAAATTAGCTGTGTGATCATCAGCGAGTGATGATTCCAGATGCGCCGGCCGCCTGTTGTCCGAAAACAACAACCAGGCGCCCCACCACCATGAAATAAGGGGAGACTGGCTTTCTTTTGCAGTTTTGCTAGAATCCGCCCGTCGGTTGGATTTGAGTCATTGGCCGATCTTGGTGTGGGTGAGTCCATTATTTTGTTAAGGGAAAATAGATGAAATACTCCGTTCTGCTGGCCGCTCTGCTGGCCATTTCGTTGACTGCTTGCGGCAAAAAAGAAGAAGCTGCTCCTGCGCCGGCACCCGAAGCTGCTGCTCCGGCTCCGGCTCCTGAAGCTGCTCCAGCTCCTGCTCCTGAGGGTGGAATGGCCCCTGCCGCTCCTGCTGAGGGTGCCGCTCCGGCTGCTCCCGCTCCCGAAGGCGGCATGGCCCCCGCTGCTCCTGCTGAAGAAAAGAAGAACTAAGTCTTCCGGCAAGCTGAAAGCCGGCCCTGGCCGGCTTTTTTTGTTTCCGTTTCTCGATTCAAGCGCGCAGAAACGTTGCGATTCGCCCAATTGCCTGTTCCAGTCTGTCCCGCGAAGTCGTGTAGGCAAAGCGCACGAATCGTTCCGCCTGGTAGCTGCCGAAATCAAGCCCGGGCGTGACCGCAACGCCCGCCTCATCGAGCAGCCGCGCGGAAAAATCATAGCTGTCCCAGATCCCTGACTGTGCAATCCGGCTGATATCCGCATACAGGTAAAATGCCCCTTGCGCCATCACCGGCAGGCCGAAACCCAAAGCCTGCAGGGCAGGCGCCAGATAATCGCGCCGCGCCTTCAGTTCCAGCCGACGCGCTTCCAGGATTGCCAAGGTTGCCGGTCCAAATGCTGCCAGGGCCGCATGCTGGGCCGGAGTTGACGCAGCCAGAAACAGATTCTGCGCCAGCCGCTCAATCGCTTCCATCGCCTCGTCAGGCGCCACGAGCCAGCCTAACCGCCAGCCGGTCATGTGAAAGTATTTGGAAAAGCTGTTCAGCACCCAGACCTTGCCGGAACAGGCGAGCGCAGTCTGGGGCGAGCATTCATAAACGAGACCGTGGTATATCTCATCCACAATCAGCGTGGCATCACGATCTGCGCACAGTTGGGCAATTGCTCGCACTTCGCCATCCTGTGCCAGCGTGCCGGTGGGATTGGAGGGGGAGGCCAGCAGCACGGCCCGCGTCTTATCCGTCCAATGCTCCCTTACCAGGCGGCCAGTGAGTTGAAATGCGCTATCCGGTCCGACCGGAATTGACACCGGATCGGCATTTACAAACCGTGCGAAGTGCCGGTTGCAGGGATAGCCCGGATCGGCCATCAGGATTGCATCCCCGGGGTTAAGCAAAGCACCCGCAGCCAGAAGCAGGGCGCCGGATGCGCCCGGCGTCACCGCAATCCGGGAGGCAGATATGCTCACCGCAAAGCGCTCACGGTAGTAATCGGCGATCGCGTTGCGCAGTGCGGGCAAGCCAAGGGCCGGCGTGTAGTGCACGTCGCCATCTCGCAGGGCAGTCATTGCCGCCCGCAGGATGGGCTCAGGCGTTGGGAAATCGGGCTCGCCAATTTCCAGGTGGATGATATCCCTGCCTTGCGCCTCAAGCTCTTTGGCTCGGGCCAGGATGGCCATCACATGGAAGGGCGCAATGGCTTCCAGGCGATCGGCAAGCTTCATTCCGTTACGCCGTGCCCGGCCAGAAAGTGACGCACGAAGTGCTCCGGCTTGGCGCTGTGCCAGCGGCCCTTCTCCTCGCCATCCTTGAACAACAGGACGGTAGGAAATCCGCGCATGCCGAATTTGCCGGCCAGCTTCATGTTATGGCCTTCGTCCACCTCCACCTTGGCCAGCAGAAACTTCCCTTTGTATGAATGCGCCACTCGCTCGAGTATGGGCGTAAGCATGGTGCAGGGCGGACACCAGTCAGCCCAGAAATCCACCAGGATCGGGGTGCTCTTGGAGGCTTCGATGACTTTGCTTTCAAAATGCTCGTAGTCGGTATCGAAGATGAGGGTGTCATGATGTTTCATGGCGCGCGCATGGGCTAAAGGCGGCTCTCCTGATCTGGTGGCAGCCGGCGCAGGGGATCTTGGCGGTAATAGGCTTTCATCTGGGCATAGACCGCCGGGTAAACGGTCGCCAGTATAGCGGGGCCCTCGAAAAATACCTCAGTCAGCACCGCAAAGAACTCTGCCGGGGAAGTCGCTGCGTAAGGGTCGATTACCGTTGGAATCCCCTGTGCCACCTGACGGCGAAGATCTTCGTAGGCCGGCTTGAAGGCGTCCGCCCAATCCTTCACCCTCATCTCTCTATGCAAAGGTGGCAGCCCATCGGCGTGTCCATCCTGCATATCGAGTTTATGCGCCAGCTCGTGTATGACCACGTTGGACCCATCCGGCCGCAGCGAGCTGTCCACGTCCGCAGCCGAGAGAATCAGCGGCCCGCCCTGCCAGGCCTCCCCCAGGAGCGGGTAACGAAGCTCATGCACCACGCCGCTCTCATCCCTGTATTCGCGCCGCGGCACAAACTCATTGGGATAGACGATGATCTCCTTCCAGCCCGCATAGCTATCGAGGTCCAGATTCATCAGCAGCAGCGCCGCCTGTGCAGCGATGCGAAGCCGGGTGATTTCGTCCATCGCAAACCCGGCCGCGCCGCTAAAGATTTTTTCCGCAATGAACAAGCGGGCAAGGTCATGCAGACGGGCGCGTTCCGCCGTATTGAGCCCGGCATACAGCGGTGCCGCCAGGGCGGCGCGCCAGACATCCGCATCGAAACTGACCCGCTTGAGAATGCGACGTCGATGCCAGTCTCCCCACCCTGTCATTCATCATCCGGCAGGACGGGCTGCGCGCTTTTCATGTGCTCCAAATCCACGGACTCGATTCGCTTGAAGTGCTGGGACAGCTTTTGGCCGCTGATCTGGATCTTTTCAGTGTCTTCGTGGGCCTGGCGGATATGGGTGGCCAGCTTTTGCAGCCGGTCGTCAAACAGATTGAAATCCCGGCCCAGTTTGGACAAGGCGTCCTTGATGATGTGAACCTGACGGCGGGTTTCCACATCCTTGATCACCGCCCGCGCCGTGTTCAGCACTGCCATCATGGTGGTCGGCGATACGATCCAGACCCGGCGGGAGAGAGCGTATTCCACCAGATCCTGATGATAGGCATGAATTTCCGCAAACACCGCCTCGGCCGGGACGAACATCACCGCGCCATCGCTGGTTTCATGTTCGATGATGTACTTGGACGCAATGTCATCCACATGCCTTTTCACGTCCGCCTTGAATGCCCTGGCGGACTGGTTGCGCTCCAGCTCGGCCAATTCGCGGTCAAACATGCGGCCGAAATTTTCCAGAGGAAATTTGGAGTCCACTGCGACCTTGCCGGTAGGCTCCGGCAGCGTCAGCAGGCAATCCACCCGGCTGCCGTTCGACAGGGTTTGCTGGAACGCGTAGGCGGTGGGCGGCAGGATGTTGCGCACCAGAGCTTCCAGTTGAACTTCGCCAAATGCGCCGCGCGAACGTTTGTCGCCGAGTATCTCCTGCAGGCTCACGACATTGGTGGTAAGCCCGTCGATCTTCTTCTGCGCCTCGTCGATGGTGGCAAGCCGCTCCATGACCTTGGCGAAGGTTTCGTTGGTATTCTTGAATCCCGCGTCGAGACGCTCCGCCACCTTGCCGGAGATTTCGCCCAGCCGCCCATCCACCGTTTTGGCCAGCGCTTCGATGGTGGCGGTCAATTGCAGGGCGGCATTCTTCATCGTGTTCTGCATCAATTCCTGCTGCTGCTTGCCCTGCTCGGCAAAGGTCTTGAGCGTGGCATCGAGAAACTGGGTCTGCGACTTGGCCTGTTCCTGCTGCAAGGCCTGCAGCCCGGACTGGGTGCGGCTTCCTTCCCGGCTCAGTCCCTCATGCAGATCTTTCAGCATGTCGCGGTGGCGGGCTTCCAGGCCAGCATTGAGCAGCTCTGGCAAGCCCTGCTGCTGGCGCTGCATCTCAGCGAGCCTGATCGCTAGCCAGATCATGACCAGCAGGAAAAGGACGAGGCTCGCCAGCAACACAATGTCGATCAAGCTCATGGAGGAATTATATCCCCGGCTTGACGGCCGGCCGGCCGGCCCGCAGAATCCCCATATGAATTCGCCGATCCGTTCCTGCAAGTTTCCGATTCGCCTGATGTGGCGAGTGACGCCTGCGCTGCGTGGAACCGGCTAGACGACAACGTTGTCCATCGACGGAGCCACGCTGCCGCAAGCACCGTGGCTTTTTTGTTGCCCTTATTAGACGTACCCCATGCAAGTACAAACAACCCGTTCACCTTCCGTCGGCAGCGCCTATCTGGGCGTCGTGGCGATCTGGTCCACCACCCCGCTGGGCATAGTCTGGAGTGGCCAGGGCGTGCATTTCACCGTGCCCTTGTTTGTGCGCATGGCCATAGGCCTGGCGGTGTGCGGACAGTGGCTGCTGGTGAAGCGCATGCGGCTGCCCCTCGACCTGAATGCGCGCAAATCCTATGTCTATGCGGGGGTCAGCATCTGGGCCTCGATGCTGTGCACTTACTGGGGCGCGCAGTTCATTCCTTCCGGACTCATCTCCGTGGTGTTTGGACTAAGCCCGATACTGACCGGGCTCTTCGCCTGGCTGTGGCTGCGTGAAGACGCATTCACCCTGCTCAAGCTCCTGGGCATGGCGCTCGGGCTGGCCGGATTGGTCGTCATCTTCGGCGGCAGTATCAGATCGGGATCGGCCGGACATTGGGGTATCGGTGCCGTTTTGCTGGCAGTCACGCTTCAAGCCTGGGGCCTCGTTGCGGTCAAACGCCTGCAAGCGGAAATTCCTGCCATGGCCCAAACTACGGGCGCACTGGCCGTCACCGTTCCCCTGTCTGGCCTGAGCCTGTTGTTACTTGGCACGTGGCCTGCGCAGGTGCAGGTCCGCGCCGCCCTGGCCATGCTGTACCTGGGAGTGTTCGGTTCGGCGATCGGGTTTTCGCTTTACTACTACCTGATCAGGCAACTGGACGCCGGGCGCGTGGCGCTCATCACGCTGATCACGCCAGTGACTGCGCTGTTCCTGGGCATGGCCCTGAACGCCGAGCACCTGACGCTGAATATTGCCGCCGGGGCGGGGCTGATCCTGCTGGGGCTGGGGCTGTACGAATGGAAACTGTTAGTGAATAATGGACGCCGAATGCCCGCCGTTTACTAAGCCGATTCTCCACTGAATCTCCGCCCCTGAGGCACACAAGAAGCTTGCACTGCTGGCCTCTTCAGAAGCAAACCGGGTTTGATCCATGTAACCCCAATAACCAAACTCCATCCAATCTAAACTCACCATGCCAAACATGAAGGAATCGGACTATGCCTAATCTGGACGTCAAGGACGGCACCTTGACCACAAAGGTCAGGGACACCCGAGCGGCGTTTCCCTTCCGCCTGTTCTTCGTCTTGTTTGTCTCTGCAGCCCTGCTGATCCTTGCCTGTGCCTGGTATGTGGCGCATGACCGGATTGAGGGGGAACTGGGCCTGATTCAGGCTGACGAGATCAACAACATCGTATTGGGTGTCCGGCGCCTGGATGGTGAATTGCAGGTACCGCTGCAACATCTGCGCGCACTTGCCAACGAGGATGCGGTGCGTCAGGCCATCAACAGTCCCGGCAGCACTGCCACGGAATCAATGGAGAAGGCTTTCGCGTCCCTGGTCTCATATAACCCGATGTATGACCAGGTCCGATGGATCGATGAAACGGGCGCTGAACGGGTGCGTGTGAACAATGTGGCCGGACATCCCGTACGGGTACCGAAGGAACAGCTCCAGAACAAAGCTGATCGGGACTACTTCAAGGACACCACGCGGCTCACGCCCGGGCAAGTTTATATCTCCCCACTCGACCTCAACGTCGAGCACGGGCAAGTTGAAGTTCCCTACAAGCCCATGCTGCGGCTCGCCACCCCCGTCCGGGACGCCAAGGGTCAGCCGCGGGGCATCCTGATCATCAATGTCGCCGCAAATCACCTGCTTGATGATTTCACCGAGAGCATGAGCAACAAGCGCGATCACGTCATGCTGGTAAACAAGGCGGGATACTGGCTGAGGAGCCCAATCACAGCCGATGAATGGGGTTTCATGTTCCATCGTTCCGAAACGCTGGGTACGCGTTTCCCCGCGGCCTGGAAGATCATTTCCAGCCGACCCACGGATCAGATCGAATTGGATGATGGACTTTGGACCTGGAGCAGCGTCTATCCCCTCAAAGTAGAAGACAACCGCGACATCAAGGATATGCCACGGTGGCTGATCATCTCCCATCTCCCTGCCAACCAGCTGGCGCTGATTCGTGACAACGTCTGGAAACCGATCACCACCGTCTCGCTGATCGTAATCGCGATTATCGCCTTCCTTGCCGCCTGGCTCGCGTTTGCCGTGTCCGGCCGCAACCAGGCCAAGGTAACGGCAGCCAAAGCGCAGGCCGAAGCGGTAGCCGCCCAACGCGTGAGCGAAGCGCAGGAACGCTATCGCATGGTGGTGACCGCGGATGTCAACGGCCTGCTGGTGGCTGATACCTTGGGTCATATCGTGCTGGCCAATCCCGCGCTCGAGGGCATGTTTGGCTATGACGCCGATGAACTGCTGGGCCAGCCGGTGGAAGTCCTGTTGCCCACGGCCGCAATTGACCATCACGCCGAACTGCGTTCAGCCTACATGCGTGAACCGGTCGCACGGCCCATGAGCATGCGGCGCGAGTTGAGTGCACGGCGCAAGAACGGCAGCACATTTCGCGTGCAGATCAGCCTGACTCCCTTCAGCGACAAAGACAGACAGTATGTCCTTGCCGTCGTCGCCGATATTTCCACCCCCATGCTGGCCAATTCACCGCAATAACCAGTCGGGTTATGCCCGTAGCTGCTGCCGCAGGCTACCGGGCCGCGAATTTCTGCAGCCCCCGCAAGAAAGACGGTTCAGGCGCTTTCCCGCACCGCCCGCCGGCGCTCGTGATCCTGCAGATGGCGCTTGCGAAGACGGATGGACTTCGGGGTGATTTCGACCAGTTCATCGTCGTCGATGAACTCGACCGCCGACTCCAGCGTGAGCCGGATGGGCGGCGTCAGACGCACCGCCTCATCGGTGCCGGATGCGCGCACGTTGGTGAGCTTCTTGCCCTTGATCGGGTTGACCACCAGATCGTTGTCGCGGCTGTGGATGCCGATGATCATGCCTTCGTAGAGCTTGTCTCCCGGGCTGACGAACATGCGGCCGCGGTCTTCCAGGTTCCACAATGCATAGGCCACCGCCTCGCCATGCTCCTGCGAGATCAGCACGCCGTTGTGGCGGCCCGGCAGATCGGCTTTGAGAGAACCGTATTCATCGAACACGTGGGACATCATGCCGGTGCCCCGGGTCATGGTCATGAAGTCGCCCTGAAATCCGATCAGGCCACGCGCGGGAATTCGATATTCGATGCGCACCCGGCCGTGACCGTCCGGCTGCATGTCCTGCAGATCGCCGCGGCGGCGGCCCAGTTCTTCCATCACCGTACCCTGGTTTGCCTCGTCCACATCGACGGTGAGAACTTCGTAGGGTTCGTGTCTCTCGCCGTTGATTTCCTTGAACACCACGCGCGGTTTGGACACCGCCAGCTCGAAACCTTCGCGCCGCATGTTTTCCAGCAGGATGGTGAGGTGCAATTCACCGCGGCCGGCCACGACGAACACATCGGCATCGCCGGTCTCTTCCACCTTCAGCGCCACATTGGTCAGCAACTCCTTGTTGAGCCGGTCGCGGATCTGGCGGCTGGTGACGAACTTGCCCTCGGTGCCCGCGAGCGGAGAAGTGTTGACCTGGAAGTTCATGGTGAGTGTCGGCTCGTCCACCTTGAGCATCGGCAGCGGGTGGGGATTTTCCCGGTCTGTCAGCGTCACCCCGATGCCGATTTCTTCCAGCCCGTTGACCAGCACGATGTCGCCGGCTTCGGCGCTGTCCACCAGGATGCGCTCGAGACCCTGAAAACCCAGCACCTGGTTGATGCGGCCGGTCTTGACCTCGCCATCGGGTCCGGCTGCAATCGCTACCACCTGGCCAGGTTTGATGCGGCCGTTGCGGATGCGGCCCACGCCGATGCGGCCCACATAGCTGGAATAGTCGAGCGCGGCAATCTGCAATTGCAGCGGCGCGTTGGGATCTCCGACGGGTGCCGGCACATGCGACAACACGGTTTGAAACAGAGGCTCCATGTCTGCCGCCGAACCCCCGGACGACGGCGCGTCCTTGATGTCCATGCAGGCCCAGCCATTGAGGCCCGAGGCATAGACAATGGGAAAATCAAGCTGGTCGTCGGTCGCGCCCAGTTTGTCGAACAGATCGAAGGTGGAGTTGATCGCATAATCGGGCCGCGCGCCGGGGCGGTCCACCTTGTTGACCACTACGATCGGACGCAGGCCGAGGGCTAATGC
Source organism: uncultured beta proteobacterium (assembly GCA_963746955.1). Taxonomy (GTDB): domain Bacteria; phylum Pseudomonadota; class Gammaproteobacteria; order Burkholderiales; family Thiobacillaceae; genus DASQBT01. Next base: position 123,684 of record CAVVDR010000007.1, read on the forward strand.
CTTCTTGGTGACGAAGCGGGTCTGCGGCATCGGGCCTTCGACCGCGTCGACCAACAACAGCACGCCGTCCACCATACCCAACACCCGTTCCACCTCGCCGCCGAAGTCGGCATGGCCCGGCGTGTCAACGATGTTGATGTGGTATTCGCCGTAGTTGATGGCGGTGTTCTTGGCCAGGATGGTGATGCCGCGCTCCCTCTCCAGGTCATTGCTGTCCATCACCCGCTCGTCCACCTGCTGGTTGTCGCGGAACGTGCCGGACTGCCTGAGAAGCTGGTCCACCAGCGTGGTCTTGCCGTGGTCCACATGGGCGATGATAGCGATGTTGCGAAGTTTGCGGGACATGGGGCCTACCCGGAGCGGGAAAACCGGGTATTTTAGCAGATTCTTATGTTTCTACTTGCTGAGTCCCAGCAGGGGGTGGCGGGCCAACCGGCGGTCAATTTCCGCGATGACCTTCCTGTAGGCAGGGCTGCCAACCTTGCCGAACCGCTGGGTGAATTCCTCCTCCCCGAGGAATTCGGGCAGGTCGGCAACGGGTGGACACAAGGCGGCATCCGTGTCGGCCGCTGCGAGCAGGGCCTGAATCCGCGCGGCCTCGTTTCCTTGCGAAAGTTCTCCCAGCCGTGCGCCTGCCTTGTCCACAGCCAGATCGGTAAAGCTGAAACCCGAGCCGGATTTGGTATCGTCCTCTTCCTTGGCCAAGCCGATGATGTTGGCAAGGCGGCTGCCGGCGGATACCGACAGCGCGGCGGCAATCAGATAATGCTGGGGCCAGTCCTGCCGCTTGTACAGGGTCAATGCGACATCCGGCGCGCGCCGCGTGGTGCGCCCGGAATCGGTCAACAGTTTTCTCATGCTGATGCCGCTGACATAGGCACCCAAGGCCATGAGGGCGGCGCGGTTCTCCGCTGACGCGTTGCCGCCACGCTCGCGAACCCGTTCGAATACAGGGCGCATCAGTTGCGGCAGGTCAAGCCTGCTGCCCGTCTTGCGCCTTCGGATCTGCCTGCTGATCAGGTCCGCGTAATCGAGTAATCGTTCGCGGTCGGCTTCGGATACCAGCAGGTTGACACTCCTGCGTTCCAGACGGGTAAGCAGTTCCGGCTGCCAGCGATAATCCAGGATCAGCTGGTTTTCACCCAGGTTGACGCTTTCCACCGCATCGGCCAGGGACGCATAGACATCATCGCGCTTGAGCAGGTTCTGGACCAACCAGGCCGCGCCCGCCGCCAGCCAGGAAGGAAACGGCACGTCGCCGACCCGCATGCTGGTCAACTTGAGCTTCCCGTCTTCTTCCCTGATCTCGGCCAGGATATTCAGATAACGTCCGAATGCGTTGGGGCGAAACTTCAGAGTGGCCTGTATCTGTGCGCTTTGCGGCGACAGGTCAACGCTCATGCCGGAAAGTGGCTTGAGCACCACCACGTAGTTCAGCAAACGGTTGACCTCTTCCTCCGACAGCGTCAGGGTCTGCACAGTGTCGGGCGACCCTTTGCGCGGATCGTGGCGCTGGAACAATTCCTTGGCCCATACCATGTCATCCCGGGTAATGCGGGAAACCGGCTCCACCAGCGGTCTGTCGTCCATTACCAGCCAGACGGAGGCAAGCGCCCCGGCAAACACCAACAGCAGGAAGACAATCAGTCGCTTCAACACTGGGAGTCCCTGGTCACGGAGAACAAAGAGAATGCCATTGACTCACTGCTTTTCGCGTGTTCGTCGCAATGATGTCTGCAGCATGAACTTGCGAGCGGAAGGGGATAAGGGGGTGACGATTGTCAGGGTCTGCATTCCAGGACAGGGGTGCGCAGAATTGTAAGCCGAGTTGGCTCCCCGCTGGTTTGGAACGCGGTGCCGTACCTTCGCCCCCTGCCTAAACCAGAGTAAAATTGTCGACTAATACACGCTAACCTTCATCCCCAGCTTTATTGAGACCGGCGCAACTTATTGCCATCATGGAACGCGAATTCCTCAGCACCGAGGAAGGCCACCACACACCGGTCATGCTCTGGGGCCCGCCCGGGGTAGGCAAGTCGCAGATGGTGGCGCAAACCGCGGCCCGTCACGGCGCACCCGTAATCGATATCCGCCTGTCGCAGATGGAGCCCTCGGATTTGCGCGGCATTCCGTTCCGCACCGGGGAATCGGTGGACTGGGCGGTGCCTTCCATCCTGCCGGACGCCAACCGCCATGGCGCGAAAGGGATCCTGTTTCTGGACGAAATCACCT